>JAHHQM010000001.1 GCA_020026395.1 Alistipes sp.
GTGTCGGGGGTTCGGGTGTGGGGGCGGCATCCGAATCGTCGCTGCACCCGGCCATAAGGCCGGCTGCAACGAACATCAGAATGTATAAGAATTTGAATTTCATGGGTCTACAACTCTACAATTTCAACTTTAACTTCACGACCACTCATTCCTGCACCTTCACCCGTGGTGGGACTGGTATGCTGGAGCTTGTAGATCTTGGTGGGGAGATCGGCATCGTCGTAAGCTACGGCGTAACCATACCACGTCTGACCGAAATCAACGCGAACATCATAAGAGCTTGAGGTCGGCCATGGTGCCGATTGGAGCAACTCAAGGATCTCGGCGGGAGTCTTGTCTGCCCATTCGTCCGTACCGGCAAACGTCTGGAAGAAGTGTTTGTAGGAGTTTGACGGGTATACCCAGATCATGTACATATCCTGCTTCGAATCCTCGTAGGTGTAAGCCATGACGCTGAACTCCAGTTTGGCGAGGCTCTTTTGATCGGCAACCGTAGTGAATTCCGTCATAACGGGTTCGGTGGTGTAGGTGCCGTCGGCCTTTAAACCGATGACGTATGCGTAGTAAGTGGTACCGGGGTCGAGATCTATCAGGTCGATGGGTACGTAGGTGTCTTCCTCGCCGTTCATCAGGGCACGCGACAGGAACTCCTTGCGGCTCATTACGCCCGTGTCGTGCGTCTGGTTCCATGCGTCAACCTTCGAATCGATGAAGGTATCCATATGACCGTGCAGACCTTCGGTCTTATCACCCGTGAAGGCATCGTATTCGGCCTTAGTGATGTAGTTCAGCAGGAAGGTCTCGTTGGGCTGACGGTTCTCGTCGATGACGGTGGCCGAGGCCGTGGTCTTGGTGACATTGGCTACGCGCAACGTGTATTTGGCATTCGACATCTTGGCAGGCTGGGTCTTGATTTCGACCTTCTTCAAATTGATCTTCTTGTCGAGTTTCGGTGTGCCGTCTGGATTGCAGGCAAAGATCATCAGGTAGTAGTTGTCGTTGGGAATCAGACCGTTGAACTTTACGTTTGCAGCATCGGCATTGAGGAAGTTTGTCAGATCCTGATGATGGGCGTCGTAGAGCATCTGGATAATTTCGCTGTCCGATTTAACGTCGGCGAAATACTCCTGAAGTTCCATCATGACGGCAAACGGCTCGCTCTGATCGGCCGAAATCGCGGCCGAGTAGGATACATCGGTGATCGTCTCCGACGAGATGGTGTAGTTGTTCTTGGGCGTCTCGCTGGTCTTGATGGCTTCTACGGTTGCTTTCGAGTTGCATGTACCGTCGTTGGCAACGCTGACAGCGAAAGCGTAGTAAGTACCCTCGGGCAAGAGATTCTTGAAGGCGTCTTTGTTCGAGACATTACCGTTGGAGGTTACGGCGGCGATGAACTGCGGCAGGTCGTAAGCGGCGAAATGCTCGTTGTTTTTTAACTCCTTGAGATAAGCCTCCACGAAGGCGGGAATATTCTCTGGATCCGAACCGCAGAAATCCTGATAGGCGGCCGGCAGGAGAATATCATAGTAATAAGCGCAATCCGTGCGGTCGGGTTCGATGTTGAGTGTAAACGAGGTCGGGGTGACGTCGGTGGCCGTAATCTTGAAGTTTATGTCGATAGGCGTAACTTCGGGGGTTTGGAACTCGAACGTATTGACTTTGCTCAATATTTCCAATTCGGAAGAAAGACCGTAGGCGTAGAATACGTAGTTGGTACTGGGTGTAAGCGTGTTGTAGCGCCACTCTTGCACACCGTTGAGTAGGGCTTCCATTAGGAATTCGTCCAACGTGATTCCATTTTCGGCGACGAAATTACGTATGTTCTCGTTGTTCGCTGTCTGTAATTTTTCCAGATCTTCATACTTCTCGAACGCCGATTGTTCAAGGATGCCGAAGTAGTAGGTCATGTTCTCGTCCTGAGGGATGATCCGTATTTTGAGTGAACCCTGGGTCAGTTCCAGTGTTTCGAAGCTGAACTCGGCAGTCGGTACGGGCGGTTGGGGTTGGGGGTCTACGGGCGGAGCAACGACAGGATCGTCATCGCTACATCCGATTACTGAAAGCATGAGTGCCGTTCCCAAAAACAAAGATCGAAGAAAAGATTTCATGATAATAAGGTTTTAGTTTGGTTGGACATACGGAGGAGAGACGCTCGAAACAACATATCTCTTCTTATCGAACTTAAAGATAGAAAACTAAATAGAATAATGCAATTTTTAAGTCTTAAAATAAAATATTTTTGAATTAATCAGGTGTAATTCTTTAATAATTAAATTAAGAAAAATGTACTATTTATCGTAAATCTCACGAAGGATCGATGCGCCTATGTATTATAAAAGGAAGAGAGGAATCCGGCTGAAATTTCATTTTACTTCCTCTTTTGTAAATTTCGCACCCCTTGGAGGTGATTTCGGTGGTCGGATTTACGTTTGGTACTTGTCGTTTCGGAAGGGGATCATTGGGATGATGATGACGATTAGTCGCTCGTGTGCATAACCCCAAAACGAGGCTGTCCCTTTCTAAAACAAGGAGGACAGCCTCGTTTATTATATAGGTGTGGCGCGATGCTGCTTCGGCGAAAAAAATTATCGGGCAACCTGTGGCAGAGTGGTGTAATTTTAGGATTGTCGACAAAAAAAAGTGCCAAAAAAGACGGAGGTTTGAGAAATAATTATTATTTTTAAGATTTGGAACCGAAAAAATAAAAAACACGACAATAATTATTAACCTAAAAAACAACCTATGAAACTCAAATCTACGTTCGGACATTTATTGTCCCTTTGTTTATTTTCGTTGCTGGCTTTCGGCTGTAGCGATGACGACGACAAGGTCGTACCCCCCACGCCGGATCCCGAACCCGAAGCTGCGCTGACCTTTACGCTCAAAACGTCGGATATCACGGCCGAGAGCGCCACGGTGGAGTGTACGCCGTCGGACGAGGAGCGTACCTACATCTTCGAGTATGCCGAGGCCGCTCTTTTGAAGGATCTTTCGATGGAGGAGCAGATCTCCAAAGTGATGGAGCTGAACCCTGCGGAGAAAACCGGAAAACAGATTATTTCCTGCACGAACCTGACCCCCGAAACCGACTATGTGGCTTATGCCCTGGAGGTAGAGAAGGGTGTTGCAGGTAAAAAACTTACGACCGCTTCGTTTACGACCACGGCTCTTCCCGAGCCCGACGCACTGACTTTCACGCTCAAGGCTTCGAACATCACGGCCGCGAGTGCTATGGTGGAGTGCATGCCGTCGGATGCCGATCGTACCTATGTATTTGACTTTACGGAAGCTGCCCAGCTCGAGAACCTCACGATGGAGGAGCAGATCCAAAAGGTTGCCGACCTGAAACTCGAGCTGAAGAAGGGCGCGCAGACTTTGGAGTGCACTTCGCTTCAGCCGGAGACCGCTTATGTGGCTTTCGCACTGGAGATGAACGGCGAGAAGACCGGAAAGACGCTTTCGACCGCATCGTTTACGACCGAGGCACTTCCCGCAACCGATAATCTGAAATTCGACCTCAAGGGTTACGCAGGAGACCGGAAGGGCGAGAACAAGACGGGTGCCATCACTTTCGAGATCCGTTGCACGACGCAGGATGCCGCTTCGATCGAATATTTCATTTCGACCACGGCCGACGTGGAGCGCGTATTGGGCAAGGGTCACACGCTGGAGACCATCGTCGATAACAACGAGGGTACCGGACTGATCGGTAGCGAACTTTCGGCGGCTAACGGCGAGGGCTTCAAGATCACGATGACTTCGGCCGACGGTGTATTGAGCGACACGGGCTATACGCTGCTGGTAAATGCTTATGACAAGACGAAGAACCGCGTGGTAGAGCGTTGCGATGCCAAGACCGAGGCCGTACAGGGCGAGGTGACCAAACCCGAATTTACGGTGACCGCATCGAAGGGTACGCCGTGGGGCGAGAATCCCAACTCGGCGCTGACCTTCAAGATCGTCTGCACGACGAAGGATGCTTCGTTTGCCGAGGCTTTCATCCTGGATGTGAAGGGGCTGGAGGCTATTCTTCAGAACCAGACGCTCGAGGAGCTGCTCACGATGAACGCCGGAATGGGTAAACCCTTCTCTGAGTCGGATCTTGCCGACATGAACGCATCGGGTGCCACGGTATTTTGGGATGAGTTGGCAAGTGGCGTATCGTACGCCCTCTTGCTCAGCGCACGCAATATGGTCGGTGGTCACGCCATCGTACGGCAGGATGCCACGACCGATCCCAACAATGTTCCGGGGCCCGGTGGTGACGAGTTCAAACCCGACGTGAAGGTTGCAGCCATGGCAGGTGACGCTTACGGTATGCACAGCGACAAACAGGCAATGGTTGCCACGCGTTGCTTCTCGCACGATGCCGTTTATGCCGCCTGCATGTTCGTTGAGCACGGCGTACTGGATCAGATGATGGGGCAGGGTCTGACCTATGAGAAGATCATGGAGGATTCGAATAATTTCGAGAAATATTCCAATTCGATCATCGAGAGCATCAACAACAAGGGTTACCGCGCATTCTACGAGAATCTGACCCCCGAGACGAAGTACGCCGCCCTGGTGGACGTTCGTAACGAGAAGGGTCGTACCGTAGAGTATGCCCACCTGACGACTTCTGCCGCTCAGTAGTCCTTCCCCGAAGGATTTTTCCATAGACGGGCTGTCCGTGTCATACGACACGGACAGCCCGTCTTATTTTATATATTTTTTTTGTAAAAACGATGCGTTGCGACCGAAAAAATTGAGGAAAAATCTAAAGAAACATAAAAATCCGAAGAGGTTAGTAGAAAAATAGGCATATTAAATCAGTTGTTTTTTTATGATTTATTTTGTGAAAAAGGTGTTTTTTTGAAAAAAAACAGTTACTTTTATAGCGTAAAACATCCCGTAGAGGGGCTCTGACTTGAATTATCCGGAAAATTCGGGTCGTCGGTATCCGCTCGGTTTGGTTTTCGAAAAAACAACCAAAACTTAATAACTAACCAATTTATGAGAAAGATTTATTTGTGGAGCTTGCTGACCTTGTTGGCGATGTCGATTTTGACCGTCGGTTGCTCCGATGACGATGAGGTGGTCACCCCTCCGGTGCCCGAGGGAGATGCTCCCATACTGACACTGAGTAGCGAGACTCTGGTGGCGGGTGCTCAGGAGGGCAAATTTGAATTTGCGTTCTCGGTGGAGAACCCCACGGAGGCCAAGGCAACGGCCGAGGCTGACGTGGAGTGGATTACGGATGTTGCCGTCAAGGAGTCGCGTACGTCGTTTGACGGCGTGGTTTCGTTCGCTGTGTCGGCCAATGACACCGAAAAGGAACGTGAAGGTCGCATTACGGTAAAATATGCGGGGGCAAAAGATGCCGTCTATACCGTAAAACAAAATGCAAAGGGCGCAAAACCCGAATTCGAGAAGGAGCCGGGCAAGATCAACGAACTCAATGACGCGGCGTTCCGTTATTTCGTATGGGACTACGAGGCCAACCCCACGGAGTTCGTGTTCAAGGGTGACAAACCCTGCATCGTGGATGTGGGTGCCGAGTGGTGCGGTCCCTGCCAGCAGATGAAACCCATCATGGAGAAACTGGCTGCCGAGTTCAAGGATCAGATCGATTTCTTCTATATTGATACCGACAAGGAGCCCGAACTTACGAAACTTCTGGAGGTGTCGGGTTATCCCACCTTTATTTTCATCCCGATGAAGGGAGAGCCTGCTCGTGCCAACGGTCTGATGAGCGAGCAGATCATGCGCGATATGATCGATGCCAACCTGATTAACCCCGAGGATACCTACGATCCCACGATCAAAGGCCCCGAGATGGCCAACGAGTATTGGGCAGGTGATGCCGATCACCGTTACACCCACATGCGTATTACGGCTTTCCTGAAATGTACGACGAAGGATGCCGTCACGGTCAAGGTGAGCGTCTATAAGAAAGAGGCACTCGATAAACTCTTGCAGGAATATACGCTCTATTCGCTGGTGAACAAATACGGCCAGGGCATGGAGCGCGAGATCATCGAGCTGATTAACGGCGAGGGTACGCCCGTGGTGGCACAGACTCTTCCCGAGGAGACCCACATCTTTATCATCATGGCACGAAATGCCAATGGCGGCGTCACGATCGAACAGCACGAGGTGACCAATACGGCGGATTACTCCGAGCCTATCGACTTTCAGGCAGCCTGCCAGGATGAGACGGGGCAGAACATCCTGCTCTACGTCAAGAGCGGTTGCGCCAAGGATGTGCGCGTGGGTTGCGTTCTGAAGACCGACTACGTGGCTATGACCGCTGCGGGTAAGAAGATCGAGGATATCCTCATGATGGAGGGTTGCAACTATCATTTCACGCCCGATGAGGTGGCTTTGGCTGTCAGTGAATCGGGTTGCACGATTGAGTGGGGCGGTTGCCTGCCGGGTACTTCCTATATATGTATGGGTATGGTGACCGATGCCGACGGCAAGATCTACACCAAGGAACAGGAGATCGTAACGCGTGGTGATGCTCCGATAGATCCCGATGCGCCCGTAATGCCCGAACTGACCGTAAGTCTTACGTCGAAGGCCGACAGCAACGTGGTGAACTATATGATCCTGTGTCCGACGAAGGATGCCAAGAAGGCTTCGATGTTGCTCCTTCCGACCGAGCAGATCAACTCGGCGATTGTTTCGGCAACGCTCGAGGATCTGATGACGACCCACACGGAGGCCTTTGCTCTTTCGGACGAGGATCTTGTTGCGGTGAACAACGGCGGTAAGACGGGCGAAAAGGCTTGCGACAAGGGTCGCTATACGCTGGTGGTGGATTTGGCAAATGCTTCGGGTAACCGTATTGTGCGCCGTGCTGATCATCAGCTGAACCGTGCGGGTGCTCCCGAGTTGAACTTGCACGGAGTGTGCGACGAGTATGAGATGCGTTGTACGGCCTACTGCACGACGCAGGATGCCACATCGGCTTCGATTGCCGTGCTTGCTTCGAAAGATTTGATGGCGATGTTCTCGGAGGGCGAAACCTACGAATCGGTTTGTGAGCAGATGGGCGAGGTGATGGATGCCGACAACCTCGGCTGGCTGAATAACGAGGGTAACAACTTTGCACTCGATGTGGCGGAACTTCCCGCACAGACCCGTTATACGTGGATCGTCGATGTGAAGAACAAGGCCGGTATGCGTACGACGCAGAGTGTCGAGACGGTAACTCTCGCCGCCGCAACTCGCGCTTATGCTATGCCCGCAATGAATCTGATGTCGAAACTCACTTCGCGCAGAAACTAATTCCTGCAAGTGTAAAATAAAGGAAGGATTGTCCGTGTCGTGTGACGCGGACAATCCGTTTTTTCCTGTATCTTTGAGCAAAAGGAATCAAAAATATGGCAAGCAACCTCGATTTTGTGGAATTTGTGTGCAATCGGATGGACGGACTGGGCGATGTGCGCTTTCGTAAGATGTTCGGCGATTATGTTGTCTGTCTCAACTGTTTTTAAAATTGTCATTTAAATTTTTATTACCATGAAGAAAAATGTTTTTTTATTGTTTTTATTTTTTTGTGCAACAACCTTCGCTCAAAAAAAGTTAGAGAATTATGAACCTGATTTAAAAATTGAGCACAATGCAACTATTGTGATGAAAGATGGGGCGACATACAATGCGGAAATTAAACTTCCATATACGTATCAAACCAAATCTATCCAAATGGATCAGAAAGTTACTCTTCGGGCAAAAGACATTGCTTACATTGAATATCATCATAAAAACTATCCAGATAAGAAATACAAGTTATATTATGTTCCTACCAATGTGATGTTGGGAAATAATAATTGGTGTTTGTCATGTGCTGAAGGTAAAAATGTGTCTATTCTTTTGCGTATGGCTGATTGCTATGGCATAGATGAAAAAGGTGACATATTCAATGTTGCAGAAGTAAAAGGTTCTCCTATTGATTACATATTTGCTTTATTTCCTAATGGAGAGACTAAATGTTTAGGGGCTTTGTATTATAAAAAAGGAGAAAGGAAAGGAAACTGGTTTAGCTCGATTTTTGTTTATGAAGAAAAAAAGCTAAAGTTCTGGACGAAATATGCAGCAAAAGCATTCAATGCTGACCCTGCATTAAGCAAAGATATAAAAGAAGGAAGATTGTCTTTTAAAGATTCAGAAGAAATTGTAAGTAGATATACTCCTATGGAATAATTGCTGTTGTAACCATAAATCCATGTCCCCAATACACAAAATATTTTATGGATCATCTCAACGAGAACCCCGTGATCCTGATTTGCGATAATGTGGCGTATGTCAAGGTGTTGCCCGAAACCGAGGCCGTTTTGGGCGATACCCGCCGCGGAAAGCCTTTCGAGACGGCGCGGGAACATTATATCCTCGATGTGGAGCAGGAAGACAAGCTCCGCGAGGTGTGGTTGGAACGGGTGCTGCCTTTCCCCAAACGGCGATCCCACCGAAAATCGCCCGTCGAGCAATAAAAAAGGTCGGATGGCATGCGTGGCATCCGACCTTTTTTATAATGGGGGTTGATTAATCGTTTTTGTGGGTGGCGGCCAGCAGTACGGCGGCGATGATCAACACGACACCGAAGCTCGTACGCAGGGTGAACGGCTCGCCGAAGACAAGGATACCCAGTATGACCGAGGTGAGCGGCTCAAACGCTCCGAAGAACGAAGTCATCGTCGGGCCGATGCGCTTGATACCCCATACGAGGGTGATGTTCGATACGGCGGTGGCCAAAACACCCAATCCGACGGCATTCATCCATAGCGGGGTAGTGTCCAGAAGTCGGATTCCGCCTGTGAAAAGACCGCCGCAGATGAAGAACAACGCACCGATCCCCGTCACGTAGCAGGTGAGGGTTTGGGAGTCGATTTTGGCGGCACGCGAATTTTTCACGCCGACCATATATCCGCCGTAGGTCAGTACCGACATGCAGGCGGCAATGGTACCCAGAAGGGTATTGCCGACGGGTTGCGCCGAGCTGTCGAGCGACAGGAGGGCGGCACCGCCCATCGAGGCGAGGATGGCGGCCATGGTCAGCCACGAGAAACGCTCGTGGAAGAAGAGCATCATGGTGGCGGCGACGGCCAGCGGGTAGATGAAGTGGATGGTCGAGGCGGCACCTGTCGCGATGTTGGCGTAGGCGATGATCAAAAGGAAGGAGGTTGCGGCACGCAATACGCTCAGCCACAGGATGGTCAGAAAATCGCGTCGTCCGACACGGAACGAGCGTCCCGACAGGATGGCGAACAAAACCAACGACAGGGTGGCGAATCCCCAACGGTAACTCAGCGTTTCGAACGATCCGAGTCCTGCATCGAGCAGTTTTTTGGTGAAGAAAGGTGCAAATCCGAAGGTTGCCGAGGAGATAATGGCACTGGCAACTCCGGCCATGCGGTCAGCGTATTTCATGTGTGTTTCTGATTTTTGATGTGCAAAGATAGAAAATTTGTGCAGAAGTGGTTCTTCCGACGGCAATAAAACATAGGAGGACACGGGAAAAAATTCCGCCCCGAGTAAACGCCGTGCCTCAAGAAAAGTACCCTTTTTAGACTCTTTTGCTCAGTATTTTAGCCGGGTGAAGCGCCCTTGGAAGGATTTATGTCTTTTCTTTTGGTCATTTCCTCCGAAAGGGGTATATTTGTCGGCTTAAATTTTGGTATTAAGGCAATGAAAGTTGTGAAATTCTTAAAAGATTGGATGCTCATCATCTCCATTCTTTCCGGTATCTTCGGTTATTTGATCTACGCCGCGATTTCCGAGTTGAATCCGACCCACCACTTTGTCAAGTCCTCCATCGGCATCATCCAGCCCGTGCTGATCTTTGCCATGCTGTTCCTTACGTTCTGTAAGGTCAATCCCCGTAAATTGCGCCTTTGCCGTTGGCATTTGTGGCTCGTGTTGGTGCAGGCGGGATTGTTCACGCTTTTGGCGGGTGTGGTGATTTTCCTTCTGCCCGACAACAGTTCGCGCGTGGTGGTCGAAGGTGCGATGCTTTGCCTGATCTGCCCGACTGCGACGGCCGGAGCGGTGATTACCAAAAAGTTGGGCGGTAATGTGGCGCATATCACGACCTATACGATTCTGATCAACTTGGTGAATGCGCTGATTATCCCGCTGCTCGTTCCGCTGGTTTACCCCAATCCCGAAATGACGATGGCGACCTCCTCGATCCTGATTCTCGGTAAGGTCTTCCCGCTGTTGCTGATGCCCCTGTTTGCCGCGATGCTGGTGCGTTACCTGTTGCCGAAACTCCATTTCGTATTGTCGCACTACCACGAACTGGCCTTCTACCTTTGGGCGGTGGCGCTGGCACTGGCTACGGGCGTTACGACCCACAACATCGTGCGCAGTAACGAACCGATCTCGATCCAGCTGTGGCTGGTGGCCGTGTCGTTTGTGGCCTGCGTCGGTCAGTTCTATGTGGGCTGGGTCATCGGCAAACGCTACGACGACCGCATTACGGCGGGTCAGTCGCTGGGTCAGAAAAATACGGTGCTGGCCATTTGGATGGGGTACACGTTCTTCGACCCGATCACCTCGGTGGTGGGCGGTTTCTACAGCATCTGGCACAATGTGATCAACTCCTACCAGCTCTACGAATATCAGAAGAAACACACTAAAAAATAATTTTCCACCGATTTGGACTTTGTTCCACAAACACCAAAACACTTAAAAACATGATGTCTGTCAGAACATTTAAACTTGCAATGGCCTGCCTCGTGGCAACGCTCGCTGCGATGCCCCTTTCGGCGCAGGTCTCTCCGGTGCGTCGAGCCAAAGCTCAGGCCGATATTTTGGTCACGACCTCCGATCCCGCGGATCTTCGTGCGGCGTATCTTTTGCAGGATTTCTTCCACCTCATCTCGGGCGCAACGCTTGACGTGCTCCGTCCCGAGCAAATCCTTCGTAAACCCTCCAAGGGCGACATCTTGATCGGTAACGGATTGTCGAACGCGGCATTTGTGACCGATAAAATCACCGAAGACGGCTT
Source organism: Alistipes sp. (assembly GCA_020026395.1). GTDB lineage: Bacteria > Bacteroidota > Bacteroidia > Bacteroidales > Rikenellaceae > Alistipes. The sequence goes on from JAHHQM010000001.1 coordinate 10,997, forward strand.
CCGCCTTTCGACCGAGGACGGTTTCCTCAGAATCGTGTCGGGCGGTGATAAAGGCTCGATCTACGGCGTGGTAACCCTTCTGGAACGCTACCTGGGCGTTCGCTATTGGGGCGAAAACGAATATTCGCTCACCCCGAGCGACGAGATCACGCTCCCCAAGATGGATTTTGTGGAAAATCCCGCTTTCCGCTATCGCCAGAGCCAGTTCTACGGCATGAAAAACGACCCCGTCTATAAGATGTGGATGCGTTTGGAAGAGCCGTTCGAGGTTTTTGCCGCCACCTATTGGGTACACACCTTCGATAAATTGCTGCCCGCATCGCGCTACGGCAAGGAACATCCCGAATATTACTCCTATTTCGGCGGGAAACGCCATCCGGGTAAGGCCAGCCAGTGGTGCTTGTCGAATCCCGAGGTGCTGGAGATCGTCACCGAACGTGTCGATTCGATCTTTAAGGCACACCCCGAGTGCGATATGATCGCCGTGAGCCAGAACGACGGAAACTACACGCAGTGCCAGTGCCCGGAGTGTAGCGCCGTCGATAAATACGAGGAGGCTTATTCGGGTTCGGTGGTGCGCTTCGTGAATAAATTGGCCGAGCGCTTCCCCGAAAAACGATTTGCCACGCTGGCATACCTTTATACGATGAAACCGCCCAAGCACGTCAAGCCGCGTGAGAACGTGACCATCATGCTGTGCGACATCGACTGCAAACGCGAGGTGCCGTTGACCGAAAACGCTTCGGGTCGTCAGTTTGTCGAGGCGTTGGAGGGCTGGAGTGCCATCACGAACAATATTTTCGTGTGGGACTACGGCATCAATTTCGACAATATGGTCGCTCCCTTCCCCAACTTCCACATTTTGGGTGACAACATCCGCCTGTTCCACAAGAACCACGTGACGATGCATTTCTCGCAGATTGCAAGCTCGCGCGGCGGTGATTTTGCCGAGCTGCGTACGTGGCTCGTGTCGCATCTGATGTGGAATCCCGAGCAGAGTACCGACGATCTGATGCACGAATTCCTGGACGGCTACTACGGTGAGGCCGCTCCCTATCTCTATCAGTATATCAAGATGATGGAGGGCGCATTGCTTTCGAGCGACGTACCCCTGTGGATCTACGATTCGCCCGTGTCGCACAAGCACGGCATGTTGCGTTCGCGCCTCATGAAACGCTATTCGGCTCTGTTCGATCAGGCCGAGAAGGCGGTTGAGGCCGACAGCACGCTCCTTGCCCGCGTACAGCGCACGCGTCTTCCCCTGATGTTTGCCGAGCTGGAGATCGCCCGTACCGAGCAGGAGAAGGATTTCGAGGATCTGACCCGCAAACTCAACCGCTTCGAGGAGCAGACCGCCCGTTTCGGAGTTGCCACGCTCAACGAACGCGGCAATACCCCGCAGGACTACTGCCGCCTCTACCGCGAACGCTATATGCCCCGCAAGGAGCAGAGCCTGGCACTCGGTGCACGCATCACGTTCCTCGAGGAACCCACCCAGCAGCGCTACCGCGACATCGCCGCAACGGCCTTGACCGACGGCCTGTTCGGCGGTCAGACCTATCAGGATTCGTGGGTCGGCTGGGAAGGCATCGACGCGGGATTTGTGGTGGATCTGGGCGAGGTGAAGGAGATTCACTCCGTCGAGACCGACTTCCTGCACCAGATCGGTGCGTGGATCCTGGCACCGCTCGGCGTGTCGTATGAATTTTCGAAGGACGGCGAAAACTTTACCCGTCCCGTCCATTACGACCTTCAGGAGGAGCGTGCCAATCAGGTGCTCTTCAAGGGCGTGAAGCATACGTTGCGCGAACCCGCACAGGTGCGCTACATCCGCATCCGTGTGACGGGTACGAAAACCTGTCCCCAGTGGCACTACGGCGTGGGACACCCCTGTTGGTTCTTCATCGACGAGGTGACCGTGCTCTAAAGATTTGAACAAACCAAAAGTTTCCGGTGCGGACGACAGCAAACCTGCCGTCCGCATTTTTTTCGGGGAAACCCGCCTCTTGTCGAAAATGATCTGCAAATTGGATTTTTCGGACAAATAGCCTGCCGGATGCTTGCAACACCCGAAAATTTAGCCTAAATTTGTAGAGTGAAAATGTTTTCGGACAAAGCCTGCTTTTTCTTTTACCCCTCGGACGACAGACCGGTGACGAGCGATGGACGGGGTAACGGCTTGAAAAAGAGCCCCGAATAAAAGAGGCGCAGAACCCGATTCTTCGAAAAAATAAAGATGGAACTCATAAATTCGGATTTGTTATAAACCAATTAATTCATTTTCTAAACCATTAAAAGTATGAGAAAACATTTACAACATTTCCTTCTGATGGTTGTGATACTTTTGGGCGTAACTTCGGTTTACGCACAGCAGGCAACTGTCACGGGTAAGATCGTAGATGAAAACGGAGAGCCGATGGTCGGCGCTTCCGTTGTCGTCCCCTCCACCAAGCAGGGCGTCACCACGGATGTAAACGGTATGTTCAAACTGATCACTGCCGGCAAGACGATCGAGATCAACTTCATGGGCTACGCAACCGTAATCAAGGAGCTGAAAGGTGGAAAAACCGATTTCGGTGTGATCCGCATGGAACCCGATGCTGTTGCGATGGACGATGTCATCATCACGCAGTCGGTGGCTGTGCAGCGTAAGACGCCTGTAGCCGTTTCGTCGGTCGATGCCGAACACATCACCTACAAACTCGGCGGTCAGGAGTTCCCCGAGATTCTGAAATCGACTCCCGGTGTATATGTGACCAAGCAGGGCGGTGGTTACGGCGACTCGAAAATCAACATGCGTGGTTTCCAGTCGGCGAACGTGGCCGTGATGATCAACGGTGTCCCCGTCAATGATATGGAGTGGGGCGGCGTGTACTGGTCGAACTGGGCAGGTCTGTCGGACGTGACGCGCAGCATGCAGACGCAGCGTGGTCTGGGTGCATCGAAGATTTCGTCGCCTTCGGTCGGCGGTACGGTGAATATCGTCACCAAGGGTATCGAGGCCAAGAAGGGCGGTACGGTATCGTTCGGTGTCGGTAACGACGGTCTTTATGACCTGGGCTTCAGCATTTCGTCGGGTCTTACCAAGAACGGTTGGGCAATGACGTTGCTCGGATCGAAGCGTTGGGGCGACGGCTATGTGCAGGGTACCAAATTTGAGGCATATAATTGGTTTGTAAACATTTCGAAGCGTATCAATCTGCACCACCAGATCTCTCTGACGGCGTTCGGCGCACCCCAGAAACACAACAAGCGTTCGGACGGTATGAACATCGCGGCTTGGGAACGAGCCCGTGAGTTTGTCGGTGAGGATCGTATGTATCGCTACAACCCGAGCTACGGTTTCGATAAAAATGGTCAGGAGCGTTCGAACAACACGAACACCTACCACAAACCCCAGATTTCGTTGAACCACCAGTGGCAGATCAACAGCCACTCGTCGTTGTCGACCGCACTTTATATGTCGATCGGCCGTGGCGGTGGTTACAAAGGCCAGGGTCGTGACGGTTATTCGCACACCAGCTGGTACGGAACGAGCCAGACGGGTAATCTGAACTGGGAGTTCCGTAATCCCGACGGTACTTATGCTTACGACAAGATCCAGAAGCTGAACGAGAACAGCGAGAACGGTTCGAAGATGGCCATGTCGAAGGCAATCAACAACCACATGTGGTACGGTCTGCTTTCGACCTACACCAACAAGTTCAACAAGTCGCTGGAGTTCTCGGCCGGTGTCGATGTTCGTTATTATATCGGTGAGCACAGCAACGAACTGATCGACCTGTACAACGGTGAATATTACATGGATGACGGTTCGCGTAAGTCGGTGAAACCCGCCAACAACGCTGCTGCCGCAGATCCCATGTGGAGATACCAGAAACTTCACGTCGGCGATAAGGTTTATCGTGACTACGATGGCCACGTACACCAGGAGGGCGTATTTGCCCAGTTGGAGTGGTCGCACAACCAGAAGATCAACGCCTTCGTATCGGGTTCGTTCTCGAACACGGGTTACTGGCGTGTAGACCGTTTCTACTACGATGCCGCTCATGCCGAGTCGGATCACGTGAACTTCCTCGGAGGTACCGTTAAGGCCGGTGTGAACTACAACATCAACGAATACAACAACGTATTCCTCAATGCAGGTTATATCAGCCGTGCACCGTTCTTCTCGGGTGGTGCTTTCCTTCAGAGCACGACCAGCCACATGACCAACCCCGACGCCGTAAACGAGAAAGTCGCTTCGATCGAGTTGGGTTATGGTCTGCGTACCGAGAAATTCTCGTTGAACCTGAATGCCTACTACACCAAGTGGATGGATAAGTCGATGACGCGTAGCTTCTACATTCCCGCTACGGATCAGACGGCTACCCTGAACATGACGGGTGTTGATGCACTCCACATGGGTATCGAGTTGGACTTCCGCTACAAGCCCACGCGCTGGATGGAACTGACCGGTATGCTCTCCGTAGGTGACTGGACTTGGGACAGCAATGCCCGCGGTTACCTCTACGACAACTTCGGCCAGCCGCTGAACAGCCACAACGAGCCCGCTTCGGGTATCATGGCCGAGGATCACGCCTGGTATCAGTTGAACCAGAAGGGTGTACGTGTCGGTGGTTCGGCTCAGACGACGGCTGCCGTAGGTCTGACGTTGCGTCCGATGAAGGATTTGAGAATCAGCGCCGACTGGAACGCTTACGCAGGCAACTACTCCGACTTCAAGGTTAAGGCCGACAAGATGCAGGCATTCAAGCCTCTGGAGGTCGGTAACCCGTGGAACATGCCGTGGGGACACCAGTTGGATCTTTCGGCATCGTATCGCTTCAAGCTCGGTTCGGTGAAGGCCACGATCTACGGTAACGTAAACAACGTATACGACTACCACTACATCATGGATGCCACGACCGATTTCCAGAGCGACGGTACCTGGATGAACGCCTACAACGTATTCTATTCGTTCGGCCGTACCTATACCGTAAGACTGAAAATTAACTTCTAATCATCCCAAAAACTATGAACAAGAATATATTGAAATATTTATTGGCTCTCGGAGCCGCCGGATTCATGGTCGGATGCGAGGTTGACTCCTACAACGAGGAATATCTCGACGGGTGGAAGCCCGGCTATGAGCCCGTTGATGTGCAGACCGTCAAATATACCTTGGAGGATGCTGACTATAAGGCTATTGCAGGCAACAAAGCCAACGAGGCACTTGCCGAGCAGAAGGGTGTAGCCGATGAGTTGAAGGCGCTCTCGAAGAACAAATGCTTTTCGAAGGCACTTCCCGCACAGGATTACCTGCCCGCATTCCTCAATGACCGCTACAATTATTATCTGTCGGACGGTTCGCGTGCGCTGGTTACCTACAACGTACTCAACGAGGAGTTGTCCGAGAATATGAAGGGTGTGATGGCCGCATCGGAATACAAGATCTCGAAGGACGATTACAAGTCGATCTGGGGTGAGGAGATTACGGCCGATTACTTTACGCCCGAGAAGAGTGCCGAGATCTATATCCCCGGCATCCTGAAGAAGAACATCAAGGATCCCGTCAAGGGCGATTTCGTGATTACCGAGTACGCATTCTCGGCGACCGAGCCTTCGACCGGAAACGGTGGTGGTAACGAGCCCGGTGGCGAGACCGAAGAGACCTACGCCCAGATCGGTTCGCTGCTGAAGGGTCAGACGGTTGCCGTCAAGGGTACCGTATCGGCTGCCTACCAGCGTGGTTTCATCCTCGACGACGGAACGGGTGCCGTTCTGATTTACCTCGACAAACAACCCTCGAACTTCGCGCTGGGTAACATCGTTGAGGTGAAGGGTGAGGTTGGCGAGTACAACAACGGCCTCCAGTTCATGAAACCCGAGATGAAGTTGGTCGGCAAGACCGCCGATTTCAAGTTCCCCGCTGCCAAGACCATGACCAAGGCCGATTTCGAGGCCTTCGGTGCTTCGCCCAAGACCCAGTACGTAACCTTCAACGGTACGTTCTCGGCCGAGGATTCGGGCAAGGGCTTCTTCTACTATAATGTAGATGTCGACGGTGCAGGTGTCAGCCTCTCGTACGTATATCCCGGTCAGATCGACCACAGCCTTAACGGCCAGAAGGTTACCGTTACGGGTTATGCCTTCGCTTACAAGACTGACCGCAACTCGACCTACGTAATGCCGACTTCGGTGGTTGCCGAGGGTCAGCAGCCCGCAACAACCCCGATCGGTATCGTCGCTTCGGCATCGGCCGAGGGTGACGCTTCGATCATCGGTCAGATTGCAGCCATGGATTACGCTTCGTTCGTCGTAAACGACGGTACGGGTTCGATCCTCTGCTACTACAACGAGCGTCCCGCTTACAAGGTGGGTGACGTTCTGAAGGTTACGGGTCACTTTGCTCCTTACGGTGGTTTCATGCAGTTCAAGAACGCCGAGACCGCCGTGATGGATGAGAACCAGAAGTTCACGCAGCCCGAGCCCGTTGTCCTGACGGCCGAGCAGATCGATCTTTTGCCTGAGGTACGTACGTTGCAGTATATCACCTTGACGGGTAACGTCATCAAGGGTTATAAGGATCGTCCCGAGCTGGAGCTGGTCGGTACGAACATCTTCTCGTCGGTTAGCATGAAGGCTGACGACGCGCTGGGTCTGACGGCCGATCTGATCGGTCAGCAGATCACCATCAAAGGTTACCTGGTGGGTATTTCGGTTGAGCACAAGAACATCACGGTAGTTGTTTCGGAGTTTGCTCCCGCAGGTACGACCGCCATGGTTAAGGCCGCCAACAGCGAGAAACGCTACGGCATTTTCTCGTTCAACGGTGCTTCGTGGGATGTGGCCAAGGATTGCCTGATGGTTAATCCCAAGGATTACGAGGAGATGGGTAACACGCACGGTGCGTTCTCGAATTCGTTCTCGCCCGATTCTTACCTGCCGCAGTTCCTCGGCATGAAGTTCCCCTACGCACAGGAGGGTGACGTGAAGGTGGTTGCTTACCTCTTCTACGACAAGTCGCAGGAGAAGAACGTAACCCGCGCCGACGAATATACCCGCACGGGTAACGTATGGACGAAGACCGAGAAGACCTCGACTTTCGAAGGCCCGTTCAAGAAGATTTCGGGTGCATGGAAGTTCGATCCGAGCATGACGATCGTGCTGGATCCCGCAGGCAACGAGTTCACCGTGAACTTCATGCAGACGGCCGTTGATTGGGTATTCGCCAACATCGATCCCGCCAAGTATAAAGGCAAGTACGACAACACGGAGTACTACGCCGGATACTCGTCGCACTACAAGAACATCAGCTGGAAGATTTTCGACATCCTGAAGTACTGGGGTGGCGAGGATAAGGCAGCCGAGGATATTTCGGCTTACGCCGACTACGAATCGGCCGACGAAGGCAAGCGCCGCGCCGCATTCGAGGCCTTCTACAAGGAGATCGAGAAACGTACGGCCGAAGTTACGGCAGGTACGCTGGGCGTGCTCTATTCCGACGTGAAGATGATCGACGGTCTTGACGTGATCTACACGATCCAGGCCAAGATCTTCGCACCGCCCGTTGTCGATATTCCCGTATCGGTTCCGACGCACGAGTTCAAGTTCAAACTGGTCGGCGACGGTCGTTTCGAGTATATCGAAGGATCGTTCAAGGCACTGGATCCCATCTACGAGCTGATGAGCGCCGAGAACTTCCCCAAATACCAGCACCAGTAGACCGTTCAGGTGTTGAATCCCCAAAGGGCGACCGAAACAGTTTCGGCCGCCCTTTTTTTGCGCAGTGCGTTTCTAAAAAAATGCGTAACCCCGATACAATATTTATATAGGACATGGGGTGTCGGGCTGTGTGCGGAGCAGGCGGCCTTTTCTAAAAATCTTTTCGGAGCGATTTTAGGCGGTTCGCGGGGGCTCGGCGGGGAGTTGAAACCCGCCCCAAGGCCTTCACCCGGGCGGAAAATTCTTCGGACAAGAAAACTTGCCGGGGCAAAACACCGCCTGTGTTTTTTTTGCGAAATGTGCCCCCTGTACGCCTCAGGGGGCATTTCGGGGGAAAGATTCGGCGAAAAGGCCGAAAAGAGGACGTTTTTTTGTGAAAAATATTCGAAAATCAAATAAAATGCTTATATTTGTTCATGTGATTTGTTTTTTACGAGGTGAAGAGCCTAAAACTTCAGTTCGTAAAAAAGGATTTACGAAAGGATAAATTTTTTAATAATAACATTAAATTAAAAACAAACGCTTATGAAACTTAAATCCTATTTGTTGAGTTTGCTGGTTCTGTTTGCATGCTCTCTGGTGGTAACAAGTTGCGAAGAGGATCCGATCGATAAGTTCGGTGACGTTACGGTTGACGGTCATACGTTGGCAATCGAACTGCGTGTCGGTGGTCAGACCTCCAACGCCGTGAATGTTGAGGTATTGCCTTCGAACAACGAGTCTACCTACTATTACGGTATCATCCCCGCTGAAGAGGTTGGTGAGGCCACCGGTGAAAAATTGGTACAGATGCTGCTCAAGAAGAACGAAAATTCGCAGTTGCTCTCGGGTCGTACTTATGTAACCGCTGAGGAGATGGCAACGGAAGCTCCGCTGCAGCCCGCAACGGCTTATCTCGTGTATGCTCTGGGTTACGATGCAGGTACGAAGACTGAAACTTCGGATCTGGCCGTAAAACACTTCAAAACCAAGAAAGGTGGCGGCGGTTCGACCGTTTCGGCTCCCGAGGTTGAGTTCATCGGTATTACCGACGAGAAAGAGGGTATTTACGGATTTGCTGCTCGTTGCTCGTCGAAGGATGCTACCGAGGCTTACATCGGTGTACTGCCCGTTGGTGCTTACGATCAGTTGAAGGGTGAGGGTGTTACCCTGGAGACCTTCTTCGATAACATCGAGGGTTATATGATCTTCTCGCAGCAGAACGGCTGGTTGGATATGCTGAACACCGAAGACGGTATCGCTTTGAACGCAGGTAATATCGACGGTAAGGGTCGTGAAGGTATCTTGAAGGTATTCAACGCCGATAATGCTGTTACCGTAGCTTGGACGAACACCAATGGTGATCAGGATTCGTGGTCGAGCGCATCGACGAATCCTACCCCCGACGATGGCATTACCGCTCCCGAGGTTCTGTTTCAGGGTAGTATCGACGAGGCTGAAGGCCTGTATGTATTCGCTGCAAAGTGCGTATCGGGTGATGCTACCGGCGCAATGATCGGTCTGTTGGAGGGTGGTGCTTATGATACCCTCAAAGGACAGGGCGGTTCGCTGGCCAACGTATTCGATATGTTGGAGGGTGCAACTGATTTCGCCAGCCAGCAGGGTTGGATCGAAGCACTCAACAGCGAGAACGGTCTGGGTCTGAACGCAGGTAAAGTCGAGGGCAGCCTCGTTCTTGAGGCCTTCTTGAAGGTTACCAACGACGAGGGCGGTATCACGGTTAAGTGGGCCGACACGAAAGGCCAGGGCGACTCGTGGGACAACAGCGGTAAGGGTGGTGACACCCCCGCAGGCAATGGCCCCATGGTTGATTTCGTAGCAGGTGTTCGCGAGGGTGTTGTAACCTTTGCAATGATTTGTACTTCGCAGGATGCAACCGCTGCTTATATGCTGATCGCCGATAAGGCTCAGGTTGATACTATTGATGCTCCGCTGGAGCAGATCATGGACGAGAACCTCAAGCAGGCTATCGAGTTCACTTCGGAGTGGATGACTGCTTTCAACTCGGCTGATGGTCTGTCGCTGACCAACGCTAAATTGGATGTAAATACCGTATGGACGGGTATCCTGGATACGCGTAACGACGGTGGCCGTCTGGTAAAGCGTGCTGATACGGATAGCGGCGAAATGCAGGCAACCCGTGTGCTTGTTCGCTCGGCAAAAGTTGCTTTCAAGCCCGCTTATGTTTCGGGTGCTGTAGCACTGAGATAACAAATATCGAGATTCTCTGAATTTCGTCAGAGGGGCGGTGAAAACACCGCCCCTCATTTTTTTTGCCCTGTCGGAAGGGGCGCTCGGGCGGAGTCGGAAAAATGGGGCGCGAAAAGAAGAGGCGGAAAGGCGCCGACGTAAGATCCTATATAAAAAGGTATAAACCGGAGTGGGGCGGGGCGGTAGGCCGCTTTTCGGAAAGTTCCCTTTGAGTGCAGCTTTGAAAATTGATTCGGACGCGGCCTTCCCGAAAGCGCTTTGAGGGGCAGACTTTTTTAGACGACTCAAAACACGATTCGGAAGACCGGACTCGAAAGATCGCGGGCAGCCTTCGAGGGGCACTTTCTTTGAGAAGTGCTGGAAAAGGAAGGCTCGGGAAAATGTCTTTGAGAAACGCCCCGAAAAACCGCCTTACGGGAAAACTTTGAGAAAAGTCCGCCCGGGAAGACAACGCGTGAGCGTACAGGGCGGATTTCAAGAAAAAAAATACTCGGTGAAAAGCCGTGTGCGATTTTTTTAAGTCGCTAATTTTTAGGGAATAAACCGCTTGCAGGAAAAGTTTTTTTGTTTTTTCTGCATTTAAAAGAACGGAATTCAAATAAAATTTATACTTTTGTAAAAGTGTACATAGTACAACAAAACTCAATTGAAAATTAACTTAATAACTAAAACCAAAGACTTATGAAATTCAAATCCTTTTTTTGGAGCTTGTTATCGGTCGTTGCGCTTTCGTTGAGCGTTACTGCTTGTAGCGATGACGATGACAATAATGCGAAACCTACTCCCGACCCCGAACCCCAACCCGAGGTTCCCGCTGAAGCACCTCAGATTGAGGTCGGTGCCAACTTCCGTAAGGAGTCGAATATGATGTCGTTCAATATCAAGTGTCTGTCGCAGGATGCCAAGACGGGTATGTACTATATCGACAAAACTGCCGATATCGACAAGGCTCTGGAGACTGCAAAGATCGAGGATCTGATTAAGGACGGTTTAAGTCTTGACGAACTGGGTAAAGATTGGCAGGATATGGTAAACTCGGAGCGCGGTATGGACTTCGGTTTCGGTGTGGCAAGCGGTCTTGAGCTTGGCGTATCGTGGGGTTGCATCGCAGAGATCAGCAACGGTAAGGCCAGCGCCATCAAACGTGCCGACTGCCTGGCTGACGCCAAACCCGTAGAGGGTATCGAGCTTCGTCTTGAGGGCGAGCCCGGTGACCGTAACCACGAGAACACCGATACTTGCATTTCGTTGTTCATGTCTTGCACCACGCAGAACGCCGTATCGGCTCGCTACATCTTCGGTGGCAGCATCATTATCAATGGCTGGTTGGAAGATATGACCATGGAGCAGTTCATCGAGAAGCAGGGTCGTGACCTGACCGAGCTGGCTAACACCGCCATCGACGAGCTGAACGGTATGAACGAGGGTGCTCCCCTGTGGTTCGAGTTCAACTCGAAGGCAGGTATCCAGCCTTCGACGGCTTACACCTGGATCATCGAGGCTAAAGACAAGGATGGTAATGTCGCTTTGAAGTCGATCGAGGTTAAGACGACCGCAGGTGATCCCAGCAACGGCCCCGTTGTTGCTTTCACGGGTCACGTAATCGACAACCCCGACAAACCCGGTGAGCAGATGTACGTATTCCAGGCAATCTGCAAATCGCAGGATGCTACCGCAGCCCGTATGGCTCTGATGGACAAGGGTTCGTACGACGCAATGGCTGATCAGACGATCGAGCAGATCCTCAACTCGCTGGATCAGAACAAGATCAACGTATTCAACGCAGAGTGGTTGGGTATCCTGAACCAGACGGACGGTATCGCTCTGAACGTACCGGTTCCCGTACAGGACGGTCTGGTATTGAGCGGCCTTCTCGAGGTTGCAAACGCTGGTGGTAAGACTTACCGCTACGCTGATACCGCAGGTGGTCAGAAATAATTTGCACGTCGCGATTAGGAGATAATCCGACACCTATATTTAACGGGTAATCCTTTGAAAGAGGATTGCCCGTTTTTTTGCTTTCGGACAGACATTTCTAAAGGTTTTGCCTGCCCGAGGCCGAAACCCGCCGAAACCCGTCCGCAAGAGGGTAATTGTTTAATTGTCGCTGATTTGCCTCGATTTTGGGTTCTTTTCCGACAATATTTGAAAAAATTAGCGGTATTGTGAGAATTTACGTATATTTGCACCGCGAAAAAGAGGGTAATAACCCTTTTGTGCCCGTTAGACACAATTACAAACACTTATAAATCAATTATCTAAACTAAATCTTATGAAGCTTAAATTTTATTTGTGGAGTCTGCTGACGTTTGTTGCCTGCTCCATGACCGCAGTGGGATGTAGTGATGATGACAATGTCGTCACTCCTCCGGAAGAGAAGCCGACTACCGATCTGACGTTCACGTTGAGCGTTGAGAATGTTTCGGCTCATGGTGCAGATTTGAAGGTCGTGCCTTCTAAGAATGATGAGACTTACTATGCCGCTTACCTGCCTTCGGAAGAGGTTCAGGGTAAGGATGAGCAGACCCTGGTCAGCACGATCATGGCCGGTGTAAAGGAGAGCGACCTGTTCAAGGGTGAGCACTCGTTTGCTACTGCCGACATGACGCTCGACGCACAGACTTCTTATACGTTCATGGCTTTCGGTTACAAGAACGGTAAAGCTACGACGAAGATCGAAAAATCGAAATTTATGACCACCGAGGATACGGAGGAGAAACCCGATCCCGAAAACCCCGATACCGAGGCTAAGGCTCCCGAGGTAACGCTGTTCGGTGTGTTCAACGATAAGAACGCTTCGTGTGATTTCACGATGCAGTGCGTATCGAAGAACGCCCAGAAGGCTGCTTACCTGGCTATGCCTACCGAGTTCGTAAGCCGTGAGGAGCACAAGGGTAAGAGACTCGAGCAGATCATGCAGGAGAACGGTCTGACCAACATCGAGGAGATGGATCGGTTCAACGGTGACGGTCTGATGCACTCGTTCGGTGTGAAAGAGGGTCTGACGGCAGGTATGAAGATTACCTTCCTGTTGAAGGCCGAGAACGCCCAGGGTAGCGTCATCAAACGTGCCGATTCGCAGTTGCAGAACAACATCGCCAACGACGGTCCCGATATGGTACTGATCGGTAACGGTAACGCTTCGAGCATCTGGTTCGTGGCTAAGGCGCTGACCAAAGACGCCAAGTCGGGTGCAATGGCCGTGCTGCCCGCTACCAAGATTGACGATATCCTGAATGCAGGTGGTTCGTTGTCGGAGATCGTAGACGAGAACGAGTCGAACACCCGTCTGTTCACTCCCTTCGATGCCGACGCTTTGAGCATGATGAACAACGACGAGAAAGGTCTGACGCTGGAGATTCAGGGTGCACAGGTGAACATCGTTTACACTGCCCTGATGTTCGTCCGCAACGACAAGGGTCGTACGATCAAACGTGCCAATGCACAGATCAATACCAACCAGAGCAATGTCGAGGAGATGACCGAGGCTACGTTCCTGGAGAATATCTGGAACTACCAGACCGATCCCGCCTTCAAGTATCTGGGTGAGGGTTCTGTTGCCATCGACTTCTACGCCGAGTGGTGTGGTAACTGCAAGGCTATGGAGCCCATCTACAACAAGTTGGCCGAGGAGTTCGCAGGTCGTGTGACGTTCTACCGCTGCGATGTCGAGAATACGGGTTATGTGCACCAGATGATTGCCAAGCACATCGGTGTGAACGGTGGTATTCCGTTGTTCGTCTTCATTTCGAGCAAGGGTGAGGTTACCTATCTTCAGGGTAAGGTACCCGAAGCCAAGCTGAGCAGCATGATCAACAACATCGCCGGTGAGGGTAAGAATCCCGAGGTTGTCCTGACGGGTGAGTACAAGAACAACGCCGCTTCGTTCTTCATGCAGTGTACTTCGCAGGATGCACGCACCGCACAGTGGATGGTTGCCGATGCAGGCAGCATCGACTCGTTCATCAAGGAGAACAACATGACCATCGAGGACTTCATCGACTACAACGGTAAGGAGATGAGCCGCGAGTATATCAACGCTCTGAACGGTACGGGTATCGTAAACGATGCCGAGGTTGCTGCCGGTGCTACGGTAAGCTGCCTGCTCGATGTCGAGAACATCGGCGGTCGTACGGTTAAGCGTGCCGATGTAACCGCTCCCGGTCAGAAGTCGGCAACCCGCTCGGAGGCCGTTCGTTTCGTAGCTCCCAAGCGCGAGATGTCGATGGCAAGCGGCAAGGTGGGTTATGTAATGCACCTGACGATTGCTGATTTCGAGTAAAAGATTCGATGCGTAAATCGAAGGATGCCCTTGCGCATCCCGAAATAAGAGTTTAAGTTATTGTTCCGAGGCTGTTTCCCATACGGGAGACAGCCTCGGATTGTTTTTTGGCGAAAAGGAACCGATTAATTTAAAAATTTTTAAATTTTCGGACACTTTGAATTGTCGGATTGTTATAAAATTGTGTTTCCCGACTTACAGATTGCTCAAAATTTCGGAGTTTTGAAAAAAGATGTGTTTTTTTTCAAAACCTTTGATTTATTTGTTATCTTTGCCCCCGAAAAGTAGAATTTAGACAATTAACATTTATAACACACTTAAACTCAATCTTATGAAATTTAAATCTTATTTATGGTCTTTGCTGACTGTATTTGCTTTGGCATTCACGGCAGCAAGTTGTAGCGACGACGATGAAGTCGTTCCTCCCACTCCCCAACCCGATGCTCCGGCCGTAACGCTGAAGTCGTCGTCGATGGATGTTGCCGCAGAGGGTGGTGAGCATTCGTTTGGTTTCACCGTAGCTAACGCTACCGATGCAAAGGTAGAGGCTACGACCGATGCTGCCTGGGTAGAAAATGTAACCGTTAAGGAGTCGCGTGCGTCGTTCGACGGCGAGGTTTCGTTCTCGGTTAAGGCCAACAGCGAGACTGTTTCGCGTAAAGCTACCATCACTGTGTCTTATAAAGGTGCAAAGAGCGTTGAGTTCGAATTGACGCAGGTTGCCAAGGGCGAGCCCACTCCCGAGCCCCAGCCCGAAGGTCCCGCAAACGACGGTAAAGTTAAGGAGCTGACTCCCGAGCAGTTCGTAAAGTGGATCTATGATGTAAAGAACGATGCCAAGAAGGAGAACTTCCTGGGGAACCTCCCCGCAGTGATCGACTTCTACGGTCCCGGTTGCGGTGAGCACCTCGTACCCATCTTCGACCACATGGCCGCAGAATTCAAGGGTCAGATCAACTTCTTCCGTTTCAACTTCACTAAACCCGAAGCCAAGGAGATCAAGAATTACATGGGTGTAACGATGTGCCCGACGCTTGGTTTCATGAAGAAGGGTATGGCTCCCGCTATGGTTGGTTCGGACGAGGCTAACGCCATCACGACCGACGAGCTGATGAAGGCTGCCATCAAGAAGTATCTGGGTATTGGTGACGGTGGTTCGAAACCCGATCCCGAACCCGATCCCCAGCCCCAGCCCCAGCCCAGCGAAGGTGTTGAGCGCATGGAAGGCTTCACCGAGGGTAATGCTCCCAAACTGCTCGTATCGGTAGGTCTGGGTAGCGGCGTTGGCGAGAATACCTCGACTCAGTTCTATTTCGTAGTTGATTGCAAGTCGAAGGATGCTACTGCAGGTTCGTGCGGCGTTTGGTCGTATGCCGAGATTTCGGCTGCCCTGCAGAACTCGACTCTTCCCGAGGTTCTGGCTTCGGCACAGGATGTTTACAAATTCAGCGCCGGTGATATCAAGGGTATCAACATCGGTGGTGCTGCATTTGACCAACTCGAGCTGACTCCCGCAACTTCTTACTCGCTGCTCGTTGAGCTGAAGAATAAAGAGGGGGGCCGTGTTATCGAGCACTACAAAGTTACGACCACTGCCGATAACGGTGGTGCTACCGGCGAGAGCAAGGTAATCCCGATGGATAACGAGATGTTCAAGTCGATGGTTTGGGACTTCACCACTTCGTCGGAGTTCCAGTACAAAGGCCACAGCCACATGTTCATCGAGTTCGGTGCCGACTGGTGCCACAACTGCAAGGATATGGAGCCCATCGTAGCCGAGTTGTCGGTTGAGTTCGGCGATCGTATCGCATTCTTCTCGGTAAACCGTGACGCCAACAACAACGCAAACCGTCCCTGCTTCGATGCTCTTTGCAAGGTAACGGGTCACGACGGTGGTATTCCCTTCTTCGTAATGATCACCGCTGACGGTAAGATCGACTACACGAAGGGTAACATGTCGAAGTCGCGTCTGAAGAGATTCATCGAGAACGCTCTTCCTTCGGAGCCCGATCCCGATCAGCCCGTGGCTGAAGGTCCTACCTTCACCGTTTCGGGTTCGTACAATGGTACGGATGCAGATTTGAAGGCTGTTTGCTCGTCGAAAGATGCAACCGCTGCCAAATATGTATTCTTGAGCAAGACGATGGTTGATAACCTGTTGAAGATCGGTAACACGCTGGAGACCCTGGTTGATGCCATGGCTACTTCGACGAAGTTGACCGCTGATGAGTTGAACGCATTCAACGGTGATGGTTTCACCGTATCGCAGCCCATCGACGCAGGTAGCGAGCGCAGCTTCATCATGGTTGCTCAGAACGCCAAGGGTGGCAAGAGCGCTCAGCGTGCTGACGTTAAAGCAAACTAATCCGTAAGGATCAGTAATAAATCCTCGAAAAGAGGGAACGGCTTTCGGGCTGTTCCCTCTTTTCTTTTTGGGCGTTACGGAGGCGAAATGAGATTTATTAAAAATATTAATGAATTAACGTTTTGAAAATAAACAAATCCCGTTTTGCGGTATGATATGGATTTTTAATGAGTTATATTTATAAAATATTTGCGTAATTAGAAGAAAAAATCGAATTTCCTCTCGCGCGAGTTTTTTTTTCCAAATAAAAAATCTACCTTTGCATCGCAACTTGGAGAATACACAATTATTCAATACTTAAAAATTCAACCTTATGAAATTAAAATCAACTTTGTGGAGCCTTCTGGCCGTGTTCGCACTGTCGATGGCAGGTTGTAGTGACGATGACGACAATGTCGTTCCTCCCACTCCCCAGCCCGAACCCCAGCCCGAGACCGAACTGACATTCAAGATGAATGTCTCGAACATCACTTCCGATGCCGCCGACATCGAAGTAATTCCTTCGGCACTCGACAAGACTTACTATGCCGATGTTGTCGCCACGGTTAATTTCGCTGGCAAGACCGAGCAGGAGATGATCGATCTGGTTCTGAAAAACTCGACCAAAGACGATCTTTTGAGCGGCAAATTGACTTTGACGCAGGACGATATGAAGGGTAAACTCGATCCCGAGACCAGCTATACGCTTTATGCACTGGGTTTCAACGAGGGTAAGGTTACTTCGGAGTTCTTCACCAAGGAGTTCAAGACCCTGAAGGCCGAGCAGCCCGAGCCCCAGCCCGAGGCAGGTGCTCCCGAAATCGAGCTGACTTCGAGATTCAACAACGCCGAGAACGCTTTGCAGTTCGTGGTTAAATGTACTTCGAAGAACGCCCAGGAGGGTAAAGCCGTATGTACGGAGTCGGCACAGATCGACCAGATCCTGGCTGCCATGCCCGAAGTTCCCGTAGAGGACATCTACCAGCAGGTAGTTGACGAGATGGGTGAGCCGATGGATATGGAGCTTCTGAACAACTCGGAGGTTGTCATCTCGCGTAAAGATAAAGAGGCAGGCACGATGTTTACGACCATCGTTGTTGCTTTGAACGAGAAGGGTAAGACCCTGAAGACCCTGAAGGCTAAGTTTGAGGCAGGCTCGACGCCCGATCCCGAACCCCAGCCCGAACAGGATATTGCAAAAGCATTGAAAGCATATCTGACCCCCGGTGACGCTAACGGTTTGGATTCCCATTCGAACGTAACCGCTCACTTCACCGTTGAGAACCACACGCTGGATTGCCAGCGCAGCTACGCTACGCTCTTCATGGTATCGGAGTTGGAGGCTGCCCTCAATGGTGGGCAGACCCTCGAGAGACTGATCATGAAGGCCGAGAACAATCAGGTACCCGACGCTCTGATCTTCGCCATGAACGATCGCGGTGAAATCGCTCACCAGACTTTCAGCGGTCTGATGCCTTCGACCGAATATACGTTCGCATGGTTGGCATACGACTATGACGGTAACAAGGGTATCATCCGCAGCGAGGCTGTTGCAACGAGTGCCGAGGATGCTGATGCAAACAAGGGACCCCAGATCCAGTATATGGCTGCCAGCGCAACCAATATCTATGGTTTCGGTGCCGATCACAGCGCATCGTGCCTGATCAACAGTGAGGAAGCCACCAAGGGTATGGTGTGCTGCATCGAGACGAACGAGTACTTCGAGTTGTCGAAGACGATGTCGGCTCGCGAGATCATTGAGAAGAACGGTAAAGATCTGACCGCTGAAGAGATCCGATTCGTTGCCGCCTGCAAACTCCAACTCGTTGGTAACTTCGATAAACTGAAGGCTTCGACTTCGTACCGCTACGGTGTGTTGCTGTTCAATGCGGCCGGTTATGCCACCGTTGCTTGGGGCGATATTAAGACCGCAGCACCTCTGGCTCACGGAAACGATGCCGGCTGCCCCGAAGTTAAGGCCGAGGGTTGGGCTGGTGATGCCGAGAAAAAATTCCCCGAAGATCGACTGACTGTAAAATTGCAGGGTGCAGAGGTTACAGGTGCTTCGATCATCAACTTCGAGGCTGAGTTGATCCACACCTTGTTCAATGTCGGTTGCGATGCTCGTGAGATCATCGACCAGATGTCGGTTGAGAACCCCGATTTCGTAACCTATGCAAGTGCAGAGGATGTAAAGATGATCCAAGGCAACGGTTGGAGTTGTGTTATGGGGGGTATTGCAAACAAGACCTACACTCCGATCTGGAGATGCTATAACGCCGCAGGTAAAGTATGTGTCGGTTCGTTCGACATCACGTTGAAGAACGGTTCTAATCCCGATCCCACGCCCGATCCCGATCCCACGCCCGGTCCTACCGACGGTGAGGTTAAGGTAGAGGTAATCATGACCCCGGGTGACCTGAACGGTGAGAGCACCGAGGATTGCATGAACCCGACGGTTAAGTGCACCACGAAGAATGCTTCTGAGTTCGCAATTCTGATGGCTATGCAGAGCGATATCGACGCCAGCCTTGCAAGCGGTAAGAAGCTTTACGATGTTGTTATGGAGCACCCGAAGACCGAGAAACCCCGTATGGACTGGAACTCTGGTATCAACCGCGCAGATGGTTGCAACCCCGGTTTCTACCACAAGCAGAAGAAGGGTGAGCGTTATACCTTCATCGCAATTGCTTGGAACAGCAAGGGTGACTACGGTATGGCTCGCGTAAACTGGGAGTTCCAGGGTGCCGCTACCCAGGTAGAGAACGTTCCCGTCGTTAAGATGGCCAAGATGGTTAACGCTGCCGAGCTGGCTGTGAAGAACTTCATGACCCGCGCCACGATGATGACCGAGGAGGTTTCGGTAGACGAGTTCGTAAGAACCGTTACTCGCCTGAACTTCGACCAGATGATCTGCGAGGAGTACAATGCAGTATTCAACAAACTGAATATCAAGAAATTGGCTGCTCGTTTCTAATATTGCCCAAACAATTTTTTAGAAATAAGTGAAGGAAAAAGGGGTAACCTGCGGGTTACTCCTTTTTTTATTTGTAAATTTTTAGTATGTTTACATCACGATAAGAGAAAATGAACCTAAAAACCAACCAAAAACTATGAAATTCAAATTTTCTTTACTCGCGTTGCTGTCGCTGTGCTTTTGCTCGTGGGCGACTGTCGGTTGCAGCGACGACGATAACGAACCGGTGATTCCCGAGGAGAAAGCTCCGGTAGTAACTCCCACGCCCAAATCGCTCGAATGCGATGCCATGGGCGGTGACTTCAAGTTTACGTTTGAGGTGGCCAACGCGACCGATGCACAGGCCGAGGCGCATACCAAGACCGCATGGATCACCGATATGAAGATCACGCAGACGACTCGTGCCACGATCGACGGTGCGGTTGAATTCAAGGTGATGTCGAACGAGAGCCAGGAGGCTCGTCGCGGTGAGATCACGCTGACCTATGCCGGAGAGAATGTCGTGTTCGAGGTCAATCAGGCCGGAGCCGATGCAAAACCCGAGAAGGAGCCCGAACCCGAGAAGGAGCTGACGCTGGACATCACGGTGGCCGCAGGTGACGAGATGGGCGAGAACAAAACCTCGATGCTGACCTTCACCGTAAAGTCGAAGACGGCTACGGGTCTTGATTTTGCCTGCATCGCCAAACGCGACGTGGACAATCTGTTGTCGGCGGGTATGACCGAGAACGACATCATCGAGATGCGCTATAATTCGCTTGATCCCGAATACATCGAGCAGATGCATCAGGAAGCAGGTTTTGCCCTGCAGATCGGCCCGCTGACCGACGATACCGAGTACTCGCTGCTGGCACGTGCCAAGGGTGAGGGCGATCAGGTTTTGATCAAGCGTTGCGAAGGCAAGACCGAGGTTGCACCGAAACCCGGCGAAAACCTCAATGCTCCCTTCAAGATCAAGGTCGGTACGGAGGTGATCCCCGGCGGATTCCTCATGACGCTGACCCCGAACGATGCTTCGATGCAGTACGTTTGCCACATTGCACTCAAGGGTGCGATCGAGCGTCTGACGACCGACGAGGAGCTCGTTAATTTCTATATGGAGCAGCTGGGCAGCAGCATTTCGGATCTGACGTTCACGGGCGAGATCTCGACCAAGGCCGAGCAGTTCAAGGGCGCAGGCTCTTATCTGCCGGGTGCCGAGTATTACGTGATCGCATTCGGATTCGACGGTACGAAGGCTACGACCCCCGTCCTGCGTAAGCTGGTCAAGGCCGGTGAAGGCCCCGCAATGGACGGCTTGCAGCTGAAAGTCGCCATCAGCGAGATCACGGCTTACGGTGCACGCGCCACGATCGAGACCAACCGCGACTGTGTTCCCTTCGTATTCGACATCATGGATCGTTTCGGCTATGAGGGTCTGGTCGAGGAACTGAAGGCCGAGGGTATGACCGAGGGCGAGATCATCAAGACCTACTTCGACGATCTGTTCACGTTCCAGCAGGCCAACTATCAGGCAACTCCCGAGGAGGTCATCGAGTCGTTCGGCGGCTGGTATTCGGGTGCTGGTTACAGCTTCGAGGGTGACCTCTATCCCGAGGCCGAGTTTGTGGTCTTCGCCGCAGCTTGCGACATCACGGGTAAGGTTTCGTCGGAGATCTATTCGGTCAGCGAACCGTTTACGACGCTGGCCGAGGGCGGTGTGGCTTCGGTAGCCCACTCGATGAAGCGTCCTTTGTTCTCGAAACGCGGCATTCGCGAGTTTCGCCAATTGATGCAGCGGTAAAACGGACTTAACACTCCAATCTACGGTAAAAGGCATTTCCCGCAGGGGAGATGCCTTTCTTTTTTAAGGGGTTAGTAATTTAAATATTTGAATTAATTACTTAAAATATTTATTATAGAATTGATCTTTTAAAATTTGCAAAAAATATGTTGAAAAATTTTAATATTAGTAAAATAGGAGTACCTTTGTCCTGAAGATGCTATTCTCGGGTAGTAGGTTTTGCGAACACCTTGATTTATTTGGGCTTACGGGTGTTCGGGATAGGTTAGGGACAAATTTAGATCAATTATAGACAAAAAACACAAACAAAATTCAGTTTGAGGGCGTTCCGAGAATACCCTCACACACCAATTTAAAGCTTATGTTAAATTTTAGACTCTCTTAATTATGTGGAAATCAATCAAGTCAACACTTGTCGTGTGCTGTCTGGCTCTGTTCATGGCAGCAACCACAGAGGTCTTGACCGCTCCCGTGATTTATGCACAAGGAGTAGACAAAACCTCAGTTAAAGGTATTGTAAAGGATGCCATGGGTCCTGTGGTCGGAGCTTCGGTTCTGGTTGTCGGCACCAACAATGGCACGACGACTGATGTCGATGGCCGGTTCGTATTGTCGAATCTCAAGAATGGCGATGTGATTCAGATTTCGTTTATCGGTTACAAGACTCAGGAAATTGCCTATAACGGTCAGACTTCCCTCACGGTGACGATGGTCGAGGAGGCTGCCAAACTCGATGCTGTCGTGGTTACCGCACTGGGTATCAAGCGTTCGGAGAAGGCTCTTGCTTATAACGTACAGCAGGTGAAGGCCGAGGAGATCACGACCGTCAAGGATGCCAACTTCATGAACTCGCTGAACGGTAAGGTTGCCGGTGTGACGATCAACTCGTCGTCGGTCGGTGCCGGTGGTTCGGCGAAAGTTGTGATGCGTGGTGTGAAGTCCATCGCCAAGGACAACAACGCACTTTACGTGATCGACGGTATTCCGATGTTCAACCTTACGATGGACGGTGGTAAGTCGCTTATGGACGATCAGCCCGGTTTGGGTAATTCGCACATGGGCGGTCAGCCCGGTTCGGATGCCGTTGCCGACCTCAACCCGGAGGATATCGAGTCGATCAACATGCTGACGGGTCCTTCGGCTGCCGCTCTTTACGGTAATGCAGCCGCCAACGGTGTGGTTTTGATCAACACGCGTAAGGGTACGAAGGATCAGACCCGTGTGACGATTTCGAACAACACGACTTTCTCGACCACCTACATGATGCCTAAGATGCAGAACCGCTACGGCAACCGCCCGGGTGAGTTCGGCAGCTGGGGTGCTCCCGTTCAGAGCGATTACGATCCCGAGAAGTTCTTCAAGGCCGGTGTGAACGTGATGAACGCCGTTTCGTTGAGTACGGGTACCTCGAAGAACCAGACCTACGTGTCGGTTGCAACGACCAACGCCGAAGGTATCATTCCCGACAACCGTTACGAGCGTTACAACTTCACGTTCCGCAATACGGCCAACTTCCTGAAGGACAAACTGACGCTGGATCTGGGTGCAAGTTTCATCATCCAGAACGACGAGAACATGACGGCTTCGGGTCAGTATTTCAACCCGATCCCCTCGTTGTATCTCTTCCCGCGTGGCGAGTCGTTCGACGAAGTACGTATGTTCGAGCGTTGGAACGAGGCTCGCGGTATCTTCGAGCAGTTCTGGCCTTACGGCAACATGTCGCTGAGTTTGCAGAACCCGTTCTGGATCGCAAAACGTATGCAGCGCGAGAACGACAAGAAGCGTTACATGTTCAACGCATCGTTGAAATATAAGGTAAACGACTGGTTGGATTTCACGGGTCGTGTACGTGTCGATAACACGAACATCAACAGCGAGAACAAATACTTCGCTTCGACCGATCCCATTTTCGCAGGTTACTACGGTAACTACGGCCGTTCGAAGGCCGAGTCACGTACGTTCTACGGTGATATCATGATGAACATCAACAAGACGTGGGACGATTGGACGCTGATGGTCAATGCCGGTGCGTCGATCAACGACAAGCGTTACGAGATGGTCGGTTATGCAGGTGACCTGCGTGGTCAGGCCAACTTCTTCTCGATCACCAACCTGAACTACGGTCCCAAATTCAAACCGCGTGTCAGCGATTGGCACGATCAGTCGCAGGGTATCTTTGCCAACGTCGAGTTGGGCTGGAAATCTATGCTGTATCTGACCCTCACCGGCCGTAACGACTGGGAGTCGCAGCTGGCAGGTTCGGAGCACTCGTCGTTCTTCTATCCTTCGGTAGGTCTGTCGGCCGTTGTGTCGAACATGGTTTCGATGCCCGAGTGGATTTCGCTGTTGAAGTTCCGCGGATCGTATACCGAGGTTGCAAGCTCGTTCGACCGCTACCTGACCCAGTCGTTCTACACCTTCAACGAGGAGAACAAGGGTTATGATTCGGATACGCGCTTCCCGATGCGTAACCTGAAACCCGAGAAGACCAAGTCGTGGGAGGTCGGTATGAACATGCGTCTTTGGAACCGTGTTAACTTCGATCTGACCTACTATCGCGCCAACACCTACGATCAGACCTTCTCGATTCAGCTGCCCGCCGCTTCGGGTTACCGTTCGGCACTGATCCAGACCGGTAACATCATGAACGAAGGTATCGAGATGGCGTTGGGTTACAGCAACAAGTGGGGCGACTTCGGTTTCTCGACCAACTATAATCTGACGTGGAACCACAACAAGGTGATCACCGTGAACAACGGCGCACGCAACCCGATGACCGGAGAGTTGATCGAGATGCAGGAGTTCGACGTCGTATCGTTCTCGCCGCTCGATGCACACGTCATCCTGCGCGAAGGCGGTTCGATGGGTGACGTTTACATCACGCACATGCTGCGTACCGATGGTAACGGCGCAATCTATGTAAACCCGCAGACGAACAACGTAGAGATGCAGCTCTTGCCCGAACGTAAGAAGATCGGTTCGGTGCTGCCCGACTACACGATGGGTTGGAGCAACAACTTCTCGTATAAGGGTATCGACTTCGGTTTCACGCTGACGGCACGTATCGGCGGTATCGTAATGAGCGGTACGCAGGGTCTGCTGAACAGCTTCGGTGTATCGGCCGAGTCGGCTGCCGCACGTGACCGCGGCGGTGTCAAGATCAACAACGGTATGGTTGATGCCGAGAAGTACTACGGAGCAGTTGCCGGTTACGCTGCCTACAACTCGTACAGCGCATCGAACGTCCGTCTTTCGGAGATGAACATCAACTACACGCTGCCCCAGAAGTGGTTCAACAACAAGCTCAAGATGTCGATCGGTTTCGTAGCCAAGAATCTGTGGATGATTTACTGCAAGGCTCCGTTCGATCCCGAGATGTGTTCCTCGACCTCTTCGGCACTTTATTCCGGATTCGATTACTTCATGCAGCCGAGCATGCGCAATCTCGGTTTCAGTGTTAAACTGCAATTCTAAACCTAAGAAACGCTATGAAAAAGATCGTAAAATATATGCTTGGTATGGTGCTCTTCCCGTTGGTTTTGAGCAGTTGTACCGATAAATTCGAAGATTTCAACACCGATCCCAATGCTCCCTCGAAGCTTGACTCCGAGGCGCTGATTGCTCCCCTGATCGACTGCCTGGCATCTCCCGAGGAGAACCCCTGCCAGCGTAACAATACGTTCTGGGCATGCTTCGGCGGTTATGTAACCGTAACGAACACGTGGGCGTGGGGCGATACGAACTACTATACGTATAATGTCGATGACGAGCGTAACCGCTGGTCGGCCGACTACTACTTCAACAGCCTCTACAAGAACTATTTCTCGATTGCACGTATGACCGGCGAGCGCGGTCCCGTGTATGCACTGGCACTGTTGTTCCGTGTGAACATCATGGAGTACGTCTTGACGATGCAGGGCCCGCTGCCTTACTCGCAGGTAAAGGATGGTTTGTTCACCGTTCCTTACGATGACGAGAAGACGGCCTACACGCAGATGTTCGCCGATTTGGATAACGCCATCGAGAATCTGACGCAGGCCGCAGGTGCCATGACGGGTGGTTTCAACCCCTTGCGCGACTACGACCGTGTTTACGACGGTGACTACTCGAAGTGGGTTAAGTACGCCAACTCGTTGAAGTTGCGTATGGCCATCCGTATCAGCGAGGCTGATCCCGAACTGGCTCACAAGAAGGCCGCTGAAGCTGTTCAGCACCCGATCGGTGTGATGGAGAGCGCCAGCGATACCGCATGGGACAAACTCAACAGCCGTTACAAGAACGGTTTCAACACCGTACAGAGCTGGGGTGAGATCGCTGCCAATGCTTCGATTACCTCTTATATGTCGGGTTACGAGGATCCTCGTCTGCCGATCTACTTCACGAAGGCCACCGACGGATCTTATACGGGTGTTCGTTCGGGTATCCGCGGCATCAAACCCAACATGTATTGCACGGGTGAGCAGATTGCTTCGAAGATGAACGTGACGGAGACCACTCCGATGCTGATCTTCTCGGCTGCCGAGGTTGCTTTCCTGCGTGCCGAGGCCGCTCTGAAGGGCTGGTCGGACGTTGGTGCATCGGCCGAGGAGTACTACAACAAGGGTATCACGATTTCGTTTCAGGAGCGTGGTGTCGAGGGTAGTGCTGCCGACTATTATAACGATACGACGCGCAAACCGAAAGATTTTGCCGACTTGAAGAACGGTTCGTATAACTGCAACATCAAACACAAACTCACGATCAAGTGGAATGACGGTGCATCGGCCGAGGAGAAGTTGGAGCGTCTGATCATCCAGAAATGGATTGCCAACTACCCGCTGGGTGCCGAGGCTTGGAACGACTACCGTCGTACGGGTTATCCTCAGATCTTCCCCGCCGTGGATAACCTTTCGACTCAGGGCGTAACCAGCGAGCGCGGTCAGCGTCGTCTGCGTTTCTCGCTTACAGAGTACGAATCGAACCGTGCCAACGTCGAGAAGGCTGCCGGCATGATCGGTGCTGACCGTGAGAATATCGATTTGTGGTGGGCAAAGAAAAACTAAGGTTTGACTTTTTAAGACAAGAAAACGTATGAAAAAGAAATTATTGAATATTGCGCTTGTTTCGTTGTTCATGGGAGCCCTGGTCGGCTGCTCCGACTGGACGGAGGTCAATCCCAAGGACTATTACAAGCCGGTTCACGATGAGGCTTACTACGCTCAGCTTCGTGACTACAAGATGAATACCAAGCATCAGGTAACCTTCGGCTGGTTCGGTAACTGGACGGCCATGGGTGCAAGCCTTCAGGGCAGCCTGATGGGTCTGCCCGACTCGGTGGATTTCGTTTCGATGTGGGGTAACTGGCACTCGCTCAGCCCCGAGAAGATCGCCGACAAGAACCGCGTACGCGACTTGAAGGGTACGCGCGTCATGATGTGCTTCATCGTGGCTAACTGCGGTGACCAGACGACGCCTCTGGAGGTTCGTCAGAACTGGAAGGAGAACGGCTTCTCGTCGGAGACGGCTGCCGTAAACGCATTCTGGGGTTGGAAAGACGGTGATCAGGCTGCCATCGATGCGGCAATCCGTAAGTATGCCAACTCGATCATCGATACGATCAACAAGTATCAGTGGGACGGTTTCGACTTTGACTTCGAGGCCAACTACGGCAGTCCGGGTAATATTGCAGGTCCGCATACGGGCGATTCGGCAAATCCCGAGGATAATCGTGCCGTGCGTGGCAACATGCTGACCTTCATCCAGGAGCTGGGTAAACACCTCGGCCCCAAGTCGGGTACGGATCGTCTGCTGGTGATCGACGGTGAGCCGCAGAACATGCACCCCGATGCACGCGATTATTTCGACTACTACATCATTCAGGCTTATTCTTGCTCGAGCGCACGTAACCTGGACGGCCGTTACAAGAAACTCTTGAAGGGTCTTCAGGTTGAGCCGGGTTCGGAGAAGGCTAAGGAGATCGCCTCGAAGCTGATCTACTGCGAGGACTTCGAGCACACGGGTTACGCCGATCAGGGTGGTGCCGAGTACACCGACCGTGAGGGTAACGTGATGCCTTCGCTGCTGGGTATGGCACAGTGGCAGCCCCAGGACGGCAACGTCAAGGGCGGTATCGGTACCTACCACATGGAGTACGACTACAAGAACAATCCCGAGTACAAGTGGTTGCGTATGGCTACCGGCATGATGCATGCTTTTGATTCGGGCGAGACTCCCGAAGAGGATAACAAAGAGGAAAAATAATTCTAAAAACAAATTGAGATGAAAATCAGCAAAATATTCAGCGGCTTGATTCTCGGTTGTGCCTTTGCGGCATCGCTGACGGGTTGTGAAGCCGATTATGAGCCCGATTACGATCGTATCTTTTTTGCGCAGGCAGCCTCTTCGCCCGTAACCAAATTGCAGGTGGACAAGGACGCTGTGGAGACCAAACTGACCGTTCGTCTGGTAGCCAACAAGGCACAGGACGTGAAGGCTGCGATCGCCGCAAGCGAGAGCCTGATCCAGGCTTACAACGAGGCCAATGGTTCGAACTACAAGATGCTCCCCGAGGAGTACTACACGATGAATAAGGACGTTGTGATCACGGCCGGTACCGTTTCGGTCGATGTTCCGATGCAGATCAAGCCCTTTAAGGGTGAGGAGCAGTACGCTCTGGCATTCACGTTGGAGAATGTCGAGGGTCCCGTTGTTCCTTCCGAGAAATCGTCCAATATCGTGATCCTGCTCGACAAACCTCTGGTTCAGAGTGTCCCCGAGACCAATTACCAGCACGTTCCCGCTTCGGATCCCAACAAGAAGTGGGGGCTGAAACTGACCGACTGGTCGTTGGAGGGTTGGATCTGGAAGGATGATCTTTCGATCAACAACCAGGCCGTATTCGATCCCGTATCGAACCCCGAGATCTACGTTCGTTTCGGTGATACTTCGATTCCCTACAACACCTTGCAGGTGAAGTTCAACGGTTCGCAGGTGAACAACCCGACCGTATTCGAGACTTCGAAGTGGTACCACCTGGCAATTACCTACAGCCTGGGTGATCAGAAACTGACGATCTACGTCAATGGCGAGAAGACGGGCGACATGACGTCGGCTTGTCCCGAGATGAATATCGACGGTCTGTCGGTATGGTCGTCGAGCCAGCAGTACAACAAGGGTAAGGGCCGTATGGCACAGGTTCGCCTGTGGGGTCGTTGCCTGGCTGACAACGAGATCAAGGCCAACATGTTCACGACGGTTGCCACCAACGCCAATGCGCTGAAGGGCTACTGGAAGATGAACGAGGGTCAGGGCAAGGTCTACAAGGATTGCACGGGCAACGGTTTCGATCTGATTTGTCAGATTGATCCCACCTGGATTTCGGATGTCCGTTTCGACGGTAAATAACAGCCTCCGGGTTTAAGTTTTTGAAGGCCGGTTCTCAAAAGGAACCGGCCTTTTTCTTAAAAAAGGGGAATCCTTTGGTGAAAAAGGGACTTTTCGGAATTTTTCTTTAAATTTGTAACGTGGAAAGAGGTTTTGATCCGCCATCCCGAGACGAAACATATTCTTAATAACTCCTAAATATGAGAAAACTTTTATTGACCTTATTTGCAGGCGCATGCCTTTGCTCCTGCTCTGCGCCCGCGACGGCTCCCCAGGGATTGGTTCCCTATCCCAATCGGATCGAGACCGCATCGGGCGAATACGACATTCGCGGTGCGAAGGTGACGTGCGACAAACTCGCCGACGAACGCACCCAGCAGATGATCTGCGCTTTTGCCCAGCAGCTGGGTAAGATTTCGGGCGTTGAGAGCCCCGTGACCATTACCGATGCTCCCGCATCGGAGGGTATCCGCCTGGTGGTGGACAAGACGCTCGCAGAGGAGGGTTACCGCATGGAGGTAATGTCGAAGGGTATTGAACTTCGTGCCGCTACCTTCAACGGATTCATGTACGGCGTGCAGACGCTCAAACAACTGCTGCCCGAGGCCATCTACGGCCAGACGGCTGCTCCCGAAGCCAAATGGACGGTGGGTTGCATGACCATCGACGATGCTCCGCGCTATTCGTACCGCGGTATGCACCTCGACGTGTCGCGTCACTTCTTCGATGTGAAGGAGGTAAAACGCTACCTCGACATCATGGCCGTACACAAACTCAACGTGATGCACTGGCACCTGACCGACGATCAGGGCTGGCGTATCGAGATCAAACGCTACCCCGAACTCACGACGATCGGTTCGAAGCGTAAGGGTACGGTGATCTACAAGCAGTGGGGTAACTACGACAATATTCCCTACGGCGGTTATTATACGCAGGACGAGGTGCGCGACGTGGTGGCTTATGCACACAGCCTGGGCATCACGGTCATCCCCGAAATCGACCTTCCGGGTCATATGATGGGTGTTCTGGCCGCTTACCCCGAATTGGGTTGCACGGGCGGTCCCTATGAGGTTTGGAAGACTTGGGGCGTGTCGGATGATGTGCTCTGCGTCGGTAACGAGAAATCGTTCGAGTTGATCGAGAACGTCCTGAAGGAGGTGATGGAGCTCTTCCCCTCGAAACTGATCCACATCGGTGGTGACGAGTGCCCGAAGATACGTTGGACGACCTGTCCGAAATGCCAGGCACGTATCAAGGCGCTGGGTCTGAAGGGTGACGACAAACACTCGAAGGAGCACTTCCTGCAGAGCTACGTTACGGAGCGTGTCGGTAAGTTTTTGAGCGATCACGGTCGCCGTGCCATCGGTTGGGACGAGATCCTCGAGGGTAAAGCACCCGTTGATGCCATCGTCATGTCGTGGCGTGGCAGCGAGGGCGGTATTGCCGCAGCCAAGTTGGGTCACGATGTCATCATGACGCCCAATACGCACTGCTATTTCGATCATTACCAGTCGCTGGATGTCGATGCCGAGCCGTTCGCCATCGGCGGTTATCTGCCCGTAAAACAGGTTTATTCGTTCGACGGCAAGTTCCCTGAACTGACCGACGAGGAGCGCAAACACATCCTCGGTGTGCAGGGTAACCTCTGGACGGAGTATGTGAAGACCAACGAACACCTCGAGTATATGTTGCTGCCGCGTCTGGCTGCATTGAGCGAGGCACAGTGGTGCCAGCCCGAGGTGAAGAACTGGGATCGCTTCATTTCGAACTTCCGTATGCACAAGATCTACGACATTATGGGCTACAACTACGCCAAGCACATCTTCGGCGTAACGGCTTCGTCGGAGAACAATACCGAGAAGGGCGCCGTGATGATGACGCTCGCCACGTTGGGCAATTCGCCGATCCACTACACGCTGGACGGATCGGAACCCACGGCCGAGTCGCCTCTTTACACCGAACCCGTAGCCATCACCAAATCGCTGACCTTCAAAGCAAAGGCATTGCGTGAGGGCATCGAGATGCCGGCTTACGAGCGTGAGTTCGTCTTCACGAAATCGACGGCACACAAGGCCGTGCTGAACTCGAAACCCACCGAGAAATATACCTACGGCGGTGTGGCTGCCCTTGTGGACGGTCACCACGGTTACAGCGGTTACTCGAGCGGTGCATGGGTCGGTTTCCTGGCCGAGCCCCTCGATATGACCATCGAGATGAAGGGTGAGGAGTATTCGTCGGTTGAGCTTGAGGCTTCGGTCGATAAGAACGATTGGATTTTCGCACCCCGCCAGATCGAGGTACTGACTTCGGACGACGGTAAGGAGTTCAAGTCGGTGGCTCTGCTGGAGATCCCGATGGAGGAGAAGGGTAGCGACGACGGCGTGAAGACCTACAAGGTGGAATTCCCCGCTACAAAGGCCAAGTTCCTGCGTGTCGTTGCCCAGAACTGCGACCTGCCCGAGTGGCACGGTGGTCACGGCAACAAAGCCCACCTGTTTGTAGATGAGGTTTCGGTGCTGTAATCACCTTTGAAATATTAATAAAAAGAGGACGACCCTGCGGGGGAACGTCCTCTTTTTTTATGGTCGGATTAGAAAAGTGTCGGTGGGGGATAGGCATCGGGCGGCGTTGCGGGGTTGAGGTGAATCAGACGGCGACGCAGCTTCAGGGCACGGTGAATCGTGTAGCGCGTACCGCCCTCGTGCCCGTCATACCACGAAACGATCGTTGCAGCGTGATCCACCAAAAAGTTGTTGCGCACCCGATAGACATCCGGATGATAACGCTCGGCCAATAACACCCGCTCGTCGGCCTTTTCGAGGATTTGATGGAACCGCTCCTGATCCTTCGGGGAGAA
The DNA here is from genome assembly GCA_020026395.1 of Alistipes sp. Taxonomy (GTDB): domain Bacteria; phylum Bacteroidota; class Bacteroidia; order Bacteroidales; family Rikenellaceae; genus Alistipes. The sequence continues at coordinate 42,520 of JAHHQM010000001.1, forward strand.
TCGTTCCTCCTGCCCGCGAAACGGGATGACGGCCATCAGTACCACATCGGCGTGTTGTGCGCGGAGTGCGAGTACCGCCTCGGCCGCCGCAAGGTCGAAGCCGACGGCCATACCGCTCATGAAAATGCGGTTCCCCGAGGTATATAACTTCTCCAGCACGGCTTTGAGCCGCGCTGCATCATAGGGGTAGTTGCGGTGACCGGTGAAGGCCACCCGATTTTCCAACATCGGATTCATCCTTTAAAGATACAAAAAAAAGGAGTGTCCCGAAAGACACTCCCCGAAAATTTTCCGTTGGGAAAATTTTATTATTTACCGAAGTAACGCTTGTAAAGACCTTCGAAGCCTTTGCCGTGACGAGCCTCGTCCTTGGCCATCTCGTGAACGGTATCGTGAACAGCGTCGAGGTTCTGCTCCTTGGCCATACGAGCCAGACGCATCTTGTCCTCGCATGCGCCGCACTCGGCGTTCATACGCTTCTGGAGGTTGGTCTTGGTATCCCAAACAACCTCACCGATCAGCTCGGCGAACTTCGAAGCGTGTTCAGCCTCTTCCCAAGCGTAACGCTTGAAAGCCTCGGCGATTTCGGGGTAGCCCTCGCGGTCGGCCTGACGGCTCATTGCCAGGTACATACCTACCTCGGTGCACTCGCCCATGAAGTGGTTCTGGAGACCCTCCCACAACTCTGGGCTGGAACCTTTACCGTCACCAAGCTTGTGTACGGTGACGAAATCCAGATCGCCTTCTGCTTCAACGACTTCTACAAATTTATCTTTACCGACTTTGCACATCGGGCACTGCTCGGGTGCCTCGGGGCCTTCGTGAATGTAACCGCATACGGTACAACGCCATTTTTTAGTTGCCATAGTTGTAATGTTTTAATGTGTGTGTATGTGAAAAATGTGTGTTTTGTGTGTTTGTCTGGGGCAAAGGTAATCATTTCAGAGCGAGTGACCGCCTCGAAACGATTGTTTTTTCTTATGTGGCGATAAAGGAAACTTATCGTTATTCCCGACGGTCTATAATTTCTTCGATATAGGGAATGTCGGTCGAGTCCTTCACGAGCACCTTTTTGTCGCTGTCCAACAAATATAATGCCGGGATGGCGTTGAGGTTGTAGGTGCCGTTTTTCTCCATCTGACAGCCGTCGTCATAGGCGTAGATCCAGTCGGTGGGGAATTCGCTTTGGTGCTTGCGCCACTCCTTCAGATCGGCATCGGGATGCAGTACGAGGATCTGCAAACGATCCTGCTCCAGCATCTCGTTGAGCATCGGCGAGGAGGAGATTGCCTCGTGAATCTCGCGACACATCGGACATCCCGGATTGCTGATGAACAGCAGGGTGTATTCCGCATGCAGCCCGTGCAGCGAATGTTTGCGCCCGTCGGCCGTCGTGTAGATCACTTCGTTGGCTTTGTGCCCGATGCGGTTCTGTTGGGCGATTTTCAGCTCATAGGCAGGGGCGATGCGCTCGTATTCGTCGTAGTAGGGACTTGCCAAGACGGCATTCAATACGGGAATGTAAAATTCGTCGTTGCGCAAGGGGGAGTTCGGATCGTTCAGCACGATCTTACCCAGCCATGCGAAATAATCCAGCATCGGACGCGAGACCGAAGCCTTGCGCATCAGCGTGTCGATCGGAAGTCCGTTTTGCGGTTCGTCCCACAGGAGGTTGATGTACGAAGCGTAGGCATTGACCATCTGCGTCGTGTCGATTTTCCTCAAAAAGAGGGTATCGGCAAAGTCGAAACGATCCCAGAAGTGCAGTTTGTACCACATGGGTTCCTCTTCGCGTGCCAGGTCGATCGGCGGCTCGGGCAACAGGAACTCGATCCGTTCGGGAGCGGTTTGAGGTGCGGTCTCTTTTTTCGGGGTTGAGTTACCACCGCAGGCAACCGCCATAAGGGCAGTTCCGGCAATCAAAACATGCAAAATGTGCTTCATGGGTACAAAATTTAGTGACGAACGGCTATATCCTAAATGCAAAAAAAGCAAAATTACGCGATTTTTCCAAACCCATGCCCCATAAAAAAGGAGATAGCTGCAAATTGCTTTGCAACTATCTAACCTTAAAGTGTATCGGGCGGAAGTGACGCCCTATGCTTTCTTGTACTCCTTACCGCGCAGGAAAATACGTTTTACGAGCGGGGTCTGGTAGGCATACGAGAAGAATTCGAACGAACGCATCGGTTTGGTGATGAAGAAGTTCGCCACCTTACCCTCGGAAATCGAACCGAAATCCTTGCTCAACCCCATGGCGTAAGCGCCGTTCAGGGTTGCGGCGTGAAGTGCCTCGGTCGGGGTCATCTTCATGCGGAACGAGGCCAGAGCCATCACCATGCGCATGTTACCCGAGGGCGACGATCCGGGATTGTAGTCCGAAGCCAGAGCCACGCTCAATCCGGCGGCGATCATGTCGCGGGCGGGCGGATAACTCATGCCGAGGAAGAATGCCGCACCGGGCAGCATCGTGGGCATTGTTTCGGATTCGGCCAATACGCGGATCTCTTCCGCTCCCATACGCTCGAGGTGATCGACCGACAGGGCGTGGTGGGCGACACCCACCTGCACACCTCCCGACACGGCCAGCTCGTTGGCGTGGATCTTGGGGATCATGCCGTACTTGGCACCGACCTCCATAATGCGGGCAGTCTCCTCGACCGTGAAGAATCCTTCGTCGCAGAATACGTCCACGAAATCGGCCAATTTCTCGGCCGCAACACGCGGGATCATCTCTTCGCAGATCAGATCGACGTACTCCTTCTGACGACCCTTGTATTTGCGGGCAACGGCATGTGCACCGAGGAACGTCGAGCGTACTTCGAGCGGCGAGGTCTCCTTGATGCGGCGGATGACGCGCAACATCTTCAGTTCGTCTTCCGTCGAAAGTCCGTATCCCGACTTGATCTCCACGGCACCCGTACCCATCATCATGATTTCGTTGATGCGCTCCATTGCCTGACGATACAACTCGTCTTCGGAGGTTTCGTGCAGACGGTCGGCCGAGTTGAGAATGCCACCGCCGCGACGGGCGATCTCCTCGTAGCTCAATCCGTGAATCTTGTCGAGGAACTCCTGTTCGCGGCTTCCGGCATAAACCAGATGGGTATGCGAATCGCAGAACGAGGGGAAGAGCATTCCGCCGCGTGCATCGACCGTTTTGGCCGATGGCACGCAGGGAAAGTCATCCATGAATCCGAAAGATTCGATGCGGCCGTCGGTCACCAACAACCATGCGTTATCGAGGCGTTCCATGCGATCCATCTCCGCGCCCTTCAGACGCAGACGCCCCTGACGCTCGATGCCGACGATCGTACCTATGTTTTTAACTAAAAGTTGGTCCATTGTTTGTTGTTGTGAATGAATTGAACTGAAGCTTCAATATTGGTGTACATCACCTGATCGACGTCGATGAACGGCACGACCTTGCGATATGCGGCTAACAGCTCCTCGATGGGTTCGGAGGAGTGCATCGGACGGCGGAATTCCAGTGCCTGAGCCGAGTTGAGCAGCTCGATGGCCAGAACGCGCTCCGTGTTGTCCACCACGCGGACAAGCTTCGTGGCGGCGTTACCACCCATGCTGACGTGGTCTTCCTGACCCTGCGACGAAGTGATCGAATCGACCGAAGCAGGCATACAAAGACCCTTCGACTGGCTGACGATGGCGGCTGCGGCATACTGCGGAATCATGAAACCGCTGTTCAGACCGGGTTTGGCCACGAGGAAACTCGGCAACTCGCGCTTGCCGTCGACCAGCTGATAGATACGGCGTTCCGAAATGTTGGCCAATTCGGCAACGGCGATTGCCAGGAAGTCCATGGCCAGGGCGATGGGCTGTCCGTGGAAGTTACCGGCCGATACGACCATGTCCTCTTCGGGGAAGATCGTGGGGTTGTCGGTCGTCGAGTTGATCTCGGTCGTCAGTACGCTCTCCACATAGTCGATCGTGTCTTTCGTGGCACCGTGAACCTGCGGAATGCAACGGAACGAATAGGGATCCTGTACGTGCTTCTTGGGGCGGGCGATGATTTCGCTGCCCTCCAGCAGACGGCGGAAATTGCGTGCTGTGGTGAGCTGTCCCTTGTGGGCACGGATCAGGTGTACCTCGTCGCAGAACGGGTCGATACGGCCGTCGAATGCGTCGAGCGACATGGCGCCGATGCGGTCGGCCCAGCGGCTCAGACGGCGAGCCTGAATCAGCGACCATACGCCGTGTGCGCTCATGAACTGCGTACCGTTGAGCAGTGCCAGACCCTCCTTCGATTGAAGCTGGATCGGCTCCCAACCGAACTCCTTCAAAACGTCGGCTGCGGGACGGATCTCACCCTTGTACTCCACTTCGCCCAGGCCGAGCAACGGCAGCGACATGTTGGCCAGGGGGGCGAGGTCACCCGAAGCGCCGAGCGAACCCTGCTGGAAGATCATCGGGTAGATGTCGTTGTTGAAGAAGTCGATCAGACGCTGTACGGTGATGAGCTGCACGCCCGAATGGCCGTACGACAACGACTGAATTTTCATCAGCAGGATCAGCTTCACGATCTCCTTGCGAACGCGCTCCCCCGTCGAGCAGGCGTGCGACATGACAAGGTTTTTCTGCAACTGCGACAGGTCTTCCTTGCCGATCGAGATGTTGCACAGCGAGCCGAATCCGGTCGTGATGCCGTAAATCGGGTGTTCGGGGTGCTCCATCTTCTGGTCGAGGTACTCGCGGCAACGCTGGATGCGCTGCTTGGCGTTGTCGCTCAGGTCGAGTTTCAAGCCCTCGTCCATGATCTCTTCCACACGATCGATGGTGAGGTGTTCTGCGGATATATGGTGGTATTTCATTTGAAGTCTAAGGTTTTTTAGGTTGGTTTTATTTGGTTTGCAATGCTTTGCGGATCAGATCCTCGTCGGTAAAATTCGGCAGGGTGACCTTCAGTTCGGGGGTGCGCTGCATCTCGCGACGGATGGCGTCGTAAGCGCCCTGGTTGCGGGCCCAGCTGCGGCGTGCGATACCGTTGTTCACATCCCACAGGAGCATCTGACGGATTCTGCGATCGGCCTCGGGCGTGCCGTCAACGACCATACCGAAACCGCCGTTGATCACTTCACCCCAGCCTACACCGCCGCCGTTGTGGATCGAAACCCACGTAGCACCGCGGAACGAGTCGCCGATGACGTTCTGAATGGCCATGTCGGCCGTGCGGTTCGAACCGTCGTAGATGTTCGAGGTCTCGCGGTAGGGCGAGTCGGTACCCGATACATCGTGGTGGTCACGACCCAATACGACGGGAGCCGACAGGCGTCCGTCTTTGACGGCCTCGTTGAAGGCCTGTGCGATCTTGATACGACCCTCCGAATCGGCGTAGAGGATACGGGCCTGCGAACCTACGACAAGGTGGTTGCGGCCTGCCTCGCGGATCCAGTGGATGTTGTCGTCCAACTGACCCTTGATATCGTCGGGAGCAGTCTTGCGGATCTCCTCCAGAACTTCGGCAGCCAGACGGTCGGTCAGTGCCAGATCTTCGGGTTTACCCGAGGTGCAGACCCAACGGAACGGGCCGAAGCCGTAGTCGAAAAACATCGGTCCCATGATGTCCTGAACGTAGGACGGATAGCGGAACTTGCCGTCCTTGCCCATCACGGCAGCACCTGCACGCGACGACTCCAGAAGGAATGCATTACCGTAGTCGAAGAAGTACATGCCTTTGGCCGTGAGCTTGTTGATGGCGTCAATCTGACGGCGCAACGACTCCTGAACACATTCGCGGAAACGGACGGGTTCATCGACCATCATCTTGTTCGAAGCCTCGTAGGTAAGACCGACGGGGTAGTAACCGCCTGCCCACGGGTTGTGCAGCGAGGTCTGGTCGGAACCCAGATCTACGCGGATGTCCTCCTCGGCCAGACGCTCCCACAAATCGACGACGTTGCCGACATAGGCCATCGAAACGATCTCCTTGGCTTCGACCGCCTTGCGGATGCGCGGGATCAGCTCGTCGAGCGACGTGTGCAGCTCATCGACCCAACCCTGATCGTAACGCTTCTGGGCAGCTTTGGGGTTGATCTCGGCGATGACCGAAACCACACCTGAAATGACACCTGCCTTGGGCTGCGCACCCGACATACCGCCCAGACCCGACGATACGAACAACATACCGCGCGAATCGGTGCGGCCGTCGTGGTAGCGTTTGCGGGCGGCGTTCATCACCGTGATGGTGGTGCCGTGGACGATACCCTGCGGGCCGATGTACATATAGGAACCTGCGGTCATCTGACCGTATTGCGATACGCCGAGGGCGTTGAAACGCTCCCAGTCGTCGGGTTTCGAGTAGTTGGGGATCACCATACCGTTCGTGACAACCACACGGGGTGCTTCGGGGTGCGAGGGGAACAGACCCATCGGGTGACCCGAATACATCACGAGCGTCTGGTTCTCGGTCATTTCCGAGAGGTATTTCATCGTCAGACGATACTGTGCCCAGTTTTGGAACACGGCACCGTTACCGCCGTAGGTGATCAACTCGTGGGGGTGCTGTGCGACAGCCTCGTCGAGGTTGTTCTGGATCATCAGCATGATGGCGGCCGCCTGCTTGCAACGGGCGGGATACTCTTCGATCGGACGGGCATACATCGGGTAATCGGGGCGGAAACGATACATGTAGATACGTCCGTATTTGTGCAGCTCCTCGGCAAATTCCTTGGCCAGCACGGCGTGGTGCTTCTCGGGGAAGTAACGCAGGGCGTTTTTCAGAGCCAGTACTTCCTCTTCGGGGGTGAGGATCTCCTTGCGTTTGGGAGCGTGGTTAATCTGTTTGTCGTAAGGTTTCGCAACGGGCAGTTTGTCGGGAATACCTTGACGAATATCATTTTGGAATTCTTCGAGTGTCATGGCGTTATCCTATTTTTTGGTTTACGATTTCTAGGGTTGCGGCTTCGGCCTTTTGAGCCTCGACGACCAGTGCATTGGCTTCAGCGACCAGTTTGTCGGCCGTTTCGCGGTCTTTCAGACCTGCGGCATTGATGCGTACGTTCAGGGCGGCACCCATCACGGCCGAACGGGCGGCCAGTGCACCGACACCTGCATCCGATACGGAGTTGGGGTTACCCTCCTTGGCCATCGCCTCGACCAGCGGGAATACCTTCATCGAAGCCTTCATCGTGCGCAAGGGAACCTGCGTGGCGTAGAGCGTGGCCTCTTCCAGAGCGGCGGCACGTGCGGCTTTCTCCTCGTCGGTCTTCTTCGGCATGCCGAATACGGCCATGATGCGGTTGAAGGCCTCGGTATCCTCATCCACCAGATAGATCAGCTCCTTCATGATCTCCTGACCCTCGTCGGCGTAGTTCGAGAACTCCTCCCAACGCTCGTCCCAACCGGGTTTGTGTGCCGAAAGGTTTGCGACCATCGTACCGAGGGCGGCACCCAGGGCACCCATGTAGGCCGAAATCGAACCACCGCCCGGAGCGGGAGATTCGCTGGCCGTCTCGTCGGCAAAACCTTTGCAGGTCATGTCGACCAGAAGTTTCTTCTTGTTGTCGGCCTCCAACATGTATTCGATGACCTTCTCTTCGGGTTTGAAGGGTTTCAGCTCGTCAAGACCCATCGACTTGATGGCGCAACGGATGATGCCCTCTTCGGAGATACCCGTCGAGCGGTGCTGCTTGCGCAGGAAATATTTACCGGCATCGATCAGCGCACGTTTCGGGATCAGACCGACGATCTCGGTACCCGTCACACGTACACCGCGTGCATCGGCCTTGTGGCAAACCTCGTCGAAAGCGACGTGAAGCGGCGTTACGGAGATGTTCGTGATGTTCATCGACACCTGTGCGATACCGTACTCCTCGATGAACCAGCCGATGGCCTTGGTGCACTTCAGCGTACCGGGCTGCATGATGTTCTTGCCGTTCTCGTCCTTCTTGATTTTTCCGGTGATGGGGTTACCCTCACGAACGGGACGACCCTTCTCACGAACGTCGAATGCGATGGCGTTGGCGCGGCGGGTCGAGGTGGTGTTCAGGTTGTAGTTTACGGCGATCAGGAAGTCGCGGGCACCGACGGCGGTGGCACCCGTGCGGGCAACACCCTCGTCGTAGGGACGGGTTCCGTAGTCGGGGGCTCCGCCCTGGGTGTCGGCCAGTTTCTCGGGCAGGGCTTCGTACTCGCCCTTGCGGCATACGGCCAGGTTCTGACGCTCCTTGGTCGAGGCGGCGGCCTCGTAGCAGTAGGTCGGGATCATCAACTCGTCGGCGATGCGCTTGGCCAGTTTGCGGGCCAGGTCGGCACACTCTTCCAACGTGATGCCCGATATGGGGATCAGGGGGCAAACGTCTGTTGCACCCATACGCGGGTGAGCTCCCTTGTGCTTGCGCATGTCGATCAGCTCGGCGGCACGCTTCACGCCCCGGAATGCGGCTTCAACGACCGATTCGGGATCACCCACGAAGGTGACAACCGTACGGTTGGTGGCTTCACCCGGATCAACGTCCAGAAGTTTCACACCACCCGATTTTTCGATGGTCGAAGTGATATCCTTGATGATGTTCATGTCGCGTCCTTCGCTGAAGTTGGGAACGCACTCTACGATTCTTTTTTCCATAGGTATGTGGTTTAGTTTGGTTTTTTCAAATTCAAATGTAACAATTTTTCGTTGAACATACAATAATTTTTCACTTTATTCCGCCCGCGTAAATCAAAAATAAAGAGATCCGACCCCCAAAAGAGGGTCGGATCTCGGTGGTGATCGGATTAATTAAAAGTTTAAATAATTCAGTTTCGGCCGATGGTGAAGACCACGCCGCCCGAAATCCACGCGCCGGGCAGGATGATGCCTCCCAGGTCGAAATGACGGCGGTCGGTGAGGTTCGTGCCTTCGACATAGAAGCACCATTTCTCGGACGCCCACTGAAGACGGGCATCTACGAGAAAGGTTGCTTTGAACGGCCGCAGTATGCTTTGCGAGGCATTGCCCACAACGGGATAGAACGCGTAGTTGCCGTTGCGGTCTGAGAGCGTACCCGTTACGGAGAGCGTGACGCGGCGCAGGGGCGAAAACTCGATTTGTGCCACGGCTTTGTGACGCAGATAGTCCATGGCGTTCTGACTCGGAAGAGAATTGTGGCGGGAGGTGGTCGTGTAGGCGTAACTCAATGTTGCCGTGCGGAGAACGCCCCGCGAGGAGCGGTAGCCGCCCGTCCATTCCACCCCGAAGGTGTTGAGGCGGTTGCTCTGCTCCGAGTGCCATTTGTTGCCCAAGTCCTCGCGCCAAACCCAGTCGATGATGTTGCGCCCCGCACGGAAATAACCGTCCAGCGACGTAAACCACCCGTTGCGCGAGTAGCGGATGCCGAGGCGGACGTTCGTGGCGCGTTCGGGCACCAGATCGAGGTTATTGATCTGCGCGGGACTCGTGTAGTAGAGGTCGGTGAAGGTCGGGAGACGCATCGAACGCCATACGCCCGCATCAATCCGTAGTCCCTCCACGGGAAGGTATCCCACGGCGAAATTCCATGAAGCCTTGTTGCCGTAGGGCGTGAAGGCGGCACCGATGGAGGCCGAGGCCTCGAATTTCCGGAAATTCACCCCGTGACGCACCCACAAATTCCCCGTGTGGCGGTCTTTCTCGCAGAGGTAATCGCCCACGGGATGGGGCATCTTCTCGCCGAGGTTGGTCGAATAGATGTGGTTGTAGGCATAGTCGCCGCCGAGGGTCGTCGTGCCGTGTCCCCATTTGAAATCCGTCCACAAACGAGCCGATACGTTGTCGGTGTTGTGACGGTTCATGGGCGTGCCGCGTTGCCAGTCGTAGCGGTCGAAATTCTTGCGGTAACCGACCGAGGCACCCGTCGAGAAACGGCGGCCGAAATCGTTTGTCCAGCGGAGCGAGGCGATGGCCGTTGAGGTGTGCTCCCATTGGTCGGGGTTGTAGGCGGCGTAGAAGCCGTTCGAACCGAATTCTCGATCCTGATAACCCACCTGTATGTCAAACAGACCGCCCCGACGGGCGTCGGCCGTCAGACGCGCATAGGCGTTGTAGGTATCGAAATCGGTGTTGTGGCGGTAGCCGTCGCTGCGGCGCATGGAGGCGGCCGCAAAGAGCGAAATCCGCTCGCCGCTCACCGCACCCGAGAGGTTGCCGTAGGCGTAGCCGTGACTGCCGCCCGTGCCTTCGAGGCGCAGGTAGGTGGGCATCAGGGGAGCGGTGCGGATGTGTACCGCTCCCGCATAAGCCCCCACACCGGGAAGTCCGTCGATGAGTTCTACCGACGAAACGGCCTCCATGTCGATGGGAAGCGAATGGGACTGGTGTCCCGTGCGGGCATCCGTAAAGTCGATGCCGTTCAGAAGGATCATGGTTTGGTCGAACGAACCGCCCCGGATGGAGATGTCGGCCTGTGTTCCCTTGCCTCCGCGTTCCCGAATGTCGATCGCGGGTTGCAGACGCAGGGCGGCTTCCAAAGTTCGGAAGGGCGCGGCCGCATCGGCTTTTCGATCGAAAAGCGGGGTCGTGGTCAAAGCGTTGCGCATCGCGACGGATTGTTTTCCACGGATGCTCACCTCCCGAATCCGTTGGGTACGGATCGACGAGGTGGTATCGGCTTTTTGAGCCGATGCGCTTTGTGACGGGAACAAGACAAGCGACATACTCACCGAAAGCACGCCGATCGACACCGTGCGGTGGAACGACGCAAAAACCGACCAGCTTTTGCGGCTCCAACGACGAAATCGGGGAGTGGCAGCACTCAATGATTGTGTTTTCATCTTGTTGTTTTGGTTAATGATTTTAAAATGTGGCTCGGGCGGAAGGCATCCGATCAAGACCCCCTCGCCGAAAAAGCCACGGCAAAGATAGACTTCTTTTTTCGGTATGGTACTTTTGTGGATAAAAAAAAGCCACTTTCCCGAAAAATGGAAGAGCGGCTTCGTATTGATTTTGAAGAAACCTTATTCGGCGAACATGGCCTCGACTTTGGCAACAACATCATCGGGATCGGGCGTGAGCGAGAAGATGTGTTCGGGCTCGAGATACCACAACTGCTTGCCTTCCTGCAGGTGACGCTCGCCACCGCCCGTGATGTTCAGCATCACGCAGGCATCTTTCTCGACTTTGCCTTCGGCCAGAGCCTTCTGCAAGGCTGCCAGAGCCACACCCGAAGCCGAGTAGATATCGACACCCTCGGTCTGCTCGAACAGCTTGCAGGCCTTGCGAGCCTGGGGGTTCGTCACGGCGAACATCTCGCCGTTCGTGGCCTTCAGGGCATCGTACAGACCGCCGGCCAGCGAGAAGGGAGGCTTACGGTTCGAGAGTACTTTGGCGTTGATGATCTCGGCATCGCGACGCGCCTTATCGGCCTCGTAGGGAAGCATCTCGCGCGAACCTGCACGCCATGCGTCGAACATCGGCACGAACGGAGCATTCTGGGCGACCATCAGTTTGGCGATGTGGTTGCCGAAACGACCGTCCTCGATCAGACGCATATTGGCCTCCCATGCGGCGATGGCACCCGTACCGCTGCCGACAGCCTGGAAGTAGTAGTCGGGAATACGGCCGATGGTCGTGGCTGCCGACAACATCGTGGTGGACATACCGTCACGACGGGCTACGTTCTTTGCGCCGCCTTCGTTGTAGAACTTCTTGCTCTTGAGGGCGAGCGTCGAGAGGTAAATGGCATCGAAATAGTCACCGCCGTTCTCGCAAGCGATCAGCTTGACGCAGGGGTTCAGCGGCTCCTCGAACCAGAGCGCTTTGAGGTTCTCCTCGGGTACCGACAACAGCAGCTTGATGTTGTTGGCCGAGCATACCTTGGCAAATGCACGTGCCGTGTTTCCGGCCGATGCAACGACCAGTACGCGCTCCTCGTCCTGACGGGCACGACCGCAGACACTGAATGCCTCGGTCTCCTTGAACGAGCAGGTGGTCATCTTGACTCCCTTGGCAGGCCAGTAGCCGTTGAAGGTGATCCAGAGGTTGGTCATGCCCAACTCCTTGGCCAGAGCCTCGCTCTTGAAGGTGACGGGTGCCGACGAACCTTCGAGCATGTGGTTGATGGGCAGCCAGTCGGCAAAACGGTACAATCCGTAATCGGCCGACTTGACGTCGATCTGCTTCTTGGCGTACTCGGTACGGATCAGCGAGGGTGTCTGACACTCGGGATCGTCGAGCATCCAGCCCTTATCGGTGAATTCGCGTCCCGTAGCGACGCATTTCAAGGTGTAAGATGTGGGTTCGATTTTTTCCATTTCTATCGTTTAATGTTTGTATTCTTAAATTTTGGGTTTTGTTTACGACATACGGTTTTTGTAGTCTTCGTAGCCGAAACGGCGGATGACGTCGATCCGACCGTCGCGGCGGGCGATGACGATCGAGGGGTGCTGTACGCCGTTGAACATCGTCGTTTTGACCATCGTGTAGTGGATCATGTCCTCGAAGATGATGCGCTCGCCGACCTTCAGCTCGTGGTCGAACGACCAGTCGCCGTAGAAATCTCCGGCCAGACAACTCGTACCGCCTATACGCCACTTCACTTCCCCTTCTTCGGGGTCGTGGGCGCCGATGATGGCGGGTTTGTAGGGCATCTCGAGACAGTCGGGCATGTGGCAGGCAAACGACACATCGAGCATGGCGGTGCGGACACCTCCGTTCAGAACGATGTCTTCGATGGTCGATACCAGATAACCCGTGCGCCACGTGAAGGCACTGCCCGGTTCGAGGATCAGACGCAGGTGGGGGTGACGTGCCTTGAATTCGCGCAGGATCGTGATCAGCTCGTCACAATCGTAATCGGCATGGGTCATCAGATGACCGCCGCCCATGTTGAGCCATTTGATGCGCTCCAGCTCCTTGCCGAAATGCTTCTCAACAGCTTCCAGCGCCAGACGCAGGTGGCAGGGACGCGACTCGCACAACACGTGGAAGTGGAGTCCTTCGATGCCTTCGGGCAATTCGCCCAATTCCTCTTTCGTGACACCCAGACGCGATCCCTCGACACAGGGGTTGTACAGGTCGGTCTCGACGGGCGAGTAACGCGGATTGATTCTCAGTCCGCACGAAATACCGCGTTTGTGCGCCTCCTTTTCGAAGCGGTGATACTGCGAAAGCGAATTGAAGGTGATGTGCGACGAGCAATCCATAATCTCGCCGATGTTCTGATCGGTGTAAACGGGCGCATAGGTATGTGCCTTTTCGCCGTATTCCTCCAACACCAGACGAGCCTCGGCGGCAGAACTTGCCGTAGCGCCGTCCGAATGGCGTGCCAGCTCGGGGAAGATGCTCCACATGGCGCAGGCCTTGAGGGCGACGATGATCTCGGCACCCGATTCTTTACGCACGCGGTCGATTACCGCGAGGTTTTCGTCGAGCAGCTTTTCGTCCAGAACGTATGAAGGAGAGGGTAATTTCTGAAAATCAATCATGGGTGAAAAAATCCTTGTAATTGTTGCAAAAGTAACAAATTCATAGAGAATAATCCGTATTCGGTGTGCGGATCGCTTATAAATAGGTATTTATACCTATTATAGGGCGGTTTTTCACCCCGAAAACCACAAAAAAGCCGCACCTTTTTTTGAAAGGTGCGGCTCGCATGCATCCTTTTTAAGGGATGCGACCACTAAAATCTGTGTGTTTACCAGAGAATATAGAGAAGAGTCGAACAACTGATGACGATCCACAGGAGGACACCCTGAATCATGGGGCGGACGCCGACCTGACGCAGGACATTTCTCGAGAGCGATGCACCGATGAAGAACATCGTGAGGATCAGCATCTTGTGGGCAACACCCGATATGGCGCTACCGATGCGGGGGTAGTCGTCCAGCACGTAGGTGTTGAAGATCAGGGCGGCGATGAAGAAGAGGATGAACCACGGAATGGTGATTTTCTTGCTGTCGCCCTTGAAGATGAAGGTTGAAACCAGAGCCAGCGGAATGATCCACAGGGCGCGGGTCAGTTTGACGGTCGTGGCGACCTGCAAGGCCTCCTCGCCGTAGGCGGCACCCGCACCGACCACGGAACTCGTGTCGTGGATGGCGATGGCTGCCCACGTACCGAACTGATGCTGCGTCAGACCCAGCGCATGACCGATCATCGGGAAGATGAACAGCGCGATGGCGTTCAGGATGAAGATCGTGGCAAGTGCCACCGACATGTCGCTCTCCTTGGCCTTGATCACGGGTCCCACGGCGGCAATGGCGCTACCACCGCAGATGGCCGTACCCGAGCTGACCAGATAAGCCGTGTTGCGCTCGACGTGCAGCAATTTGCGGCCGATCAGCATACCGATCACCAGCGTACCGATCACCGAAACAATGGTGAACTCCATGCCTTCGCGTCCGGATGCCAGCGCGGCGTCGAGATTCATGCCGAAACCGAGTCCGACGACCGAATATTGAAGCAGATACTTCGAAGCTTTCTTGTTGAATTTGGGGTAGGCCTCGCCGAAGATCAGGGCAAAGCACAATCCCGAAAAGAGGGTAACGGGCGGAGTGAGGATTCCGCTGAACGAATCGCCGAAGGGAAGGTAATCGGCAAAAAGCAATACCAGGAACAGCGCCAGCAGAAGACGATAGACCGTCTGGGCGTGTTGTTCGAGTTTGAGAGCTGAGGTCATAGGGCTTTTTAATTATAAAAAGGAATCACTTATGTTTGACAGTGCAAATATAAGTGATTCTCAGCCACCTCGGCTATCGCAAAATATTATGAGTTATAACTTTGTTTTATAACGATGGGCGAAATCCATGAACAATCGCGCCATGCCTCCCTCGTCGCCGTGAAGCTCCACGTAGTCGAATTCGCGCCCCATTTCGAGGTCGGGAATGTCCACCACCTTGAACCGTCCCATGTAGAGTTCTTCGGAGATCGAACGGATCGAAACGATGGCCATCGCGTTGCTGTTTCTTAAGAAGAGTTTGATGCTCTCCGTACTGCCCAGATACATCTGCAAGTTCAGATCCGACAGGCGGATGTTGTGCTGTGCCAACGCCGCCACCAATACATCGAGCGTACCCGATCCGCGTTCGCGCAACACGAGGGGAATGTTTTTCAGATCCTCCAGCCGTACCTCGTCACGATCCTTCCACGCCGCGTGTTGGGCATTGACCACGGCGACCAGCTCGTCCTTCATGAAGGACGAGTACTTCAAGTTGGCCTGTCGGATGTTGCCCTCGACCATACCCAGATCAATCCGATGCTCCTGCAAGGCACGTTCAACCTCCTCGGAGTTGCCGTTCAGAAGCGAAATCGACACGTTGGGGAACTTCTCGATGAACCGCGCCAAAAGGGGCGGCAGGACATATTGGGCAATGGTGGTGCTCGCACCGAGGCGCAACGTACCGCAATGCTCGTCGTGCAGCAGGTTCATTTCGTACTCCAGACGGGCATATTCGTCGAGGATGCGCTGGGCGTGTTCCATCAAGAGGCGTCCCGAATCCGTAAGCGAGATGCGGTTGCCCATACGCTCGAACAACCGCGTGCGGTATTGCGTCTCGAGCTCCTGAATGTGCTTCGAGATGGCGGGTTGCGAGATGAAGAGTTCGCGCGAGGATTTGGTGAAACTCAAATTGCGGGCGACACTCTCAAAAACTTTTAATCTGAATTCCGACATATTCCGAACGGGGTTTGGTGGAAACTCAAAGATACAAAATTTGTGGAAACTTTCGCGGGGGGAGGGCATAAAAAACGGAGTCTTCCCCCTCGACAGGGGAAAACTCCGCATGACGTGTATTTCGAGAAAAATACTACAATTCGATATCGACATCGAACAGCTCGTGCCAGGGCAGACCCTGCTCGCCCAACTCCTTCAGGAAGGGATCGGGATCGAACTCCTCGACATTGAATACGCCTGCACCGCGCCACAGACCTTTTGCCCACATCGAAGCACCGAGCGCAGCGGGAACACCCGTCGTGAAGCTGACGGCCTGGGTACCCGTTTCGCGGAATGCCTTCTCGTGGTCGCAGTTGTTGTAGATGTAGTAGGTGTGCTCCTTACCGTCCTTGATACCGCGGATACGGCAACCGATCGAAGTCTGACCGTGGTAGTTGGCACCCAGCGACTTGGGATCGGGAAGCACGGCCTTCAGGAACTGGATGGGGACGATCTCGACACCGTTGTACATGATCGGGTCGATACGTGCCATACCGATGTTCTGAATAACGCGCAGGTGGGTCAGATACTCCTGACCGAACGTCATCCAGAAACGGGCGCGTTTGATCGTGGGGTAGTTTTTGACCAAAGACTCCAACTCCTCGTGGTAGATCAGGTACGATTCGCGCTCACCGACCTCGGGGTAGTGCAGCGGCTTGTGAATCTCGTGGGGCTCGGTTACAACCCACTCGCCGTTCTGGTAGTAACGACCCTTCTGGGTCACCTCGCGGATGTTGATCTCGGGGTTGAAGTTCGTGGCGAAGGCCATACCGTGGTTACCGGCATTGCAGTCCACGATGTCGAGGTAGTGGATCTCGTCGAAATGGTGTTTGGCGGCGTAGGCCGTGAAGATGGCCGTAACACCCGGGTCAAAACCACAACCGAGGATCGCCGTCAGGCCTGCGGCCTTGAAACGATCCTGATATGCCCACTGCCATGAATATTCGAAGTGTGCCTCGTCTTTAGGCTCGTAGTTGGCCGTATCGAGATAGTTGCAACCGCACTCCAGACAGGCGTCCATGATGGTCAGATCCTGATAGGGAAGTGCCAGATTGACAACGATGTCGGGTTTGAACGAACGGAACAATTCGCACAAGGCGGGTACCGAGTCGGCATCGACCTGTGCGGTCTGGACACGATTTCCGCCGATGGCCGCAGCCACCGCGTCGCATTTCGATTTGGTACGGCTTGCCAGCATCACCTCCGTGAAGACGGGGTTGGCGGCAATTTTCTGAGTGGCAACCGTTCCGACGCCACCGGCGCCGATAATCAAGGCTTTCATAATGTTTATTCTGTTTTAAAAATTAAATGTTTCTCGTTTCAACTTTCAAAGTTACAATTTTATTTTTTGATTTTCAATAACCCGACCGTTTTGCCCCGAGATTTTGTCCGGGGAAGGGCATAAAAAACGCAGGTGCCTCAAGCGGGGCACCTGCGTTGTGTTTTGCGTTCCTCGAAAGGTTATTTGGCTTCGGGGCGCATTACCACGTGTACCAGGTTCTTGTCCTTGAGTACGCGTTTTGCCATAGCCTGTACGTCGGCGGGAGTCAGTTCGCGAACGGCCTTCTCGTAGTCGGCAACGTAGTTCAGACCGAGCGTCTCCTTGGCAACGATGTAGTTGACCCAGGCGCCGTTGTTTTCCAGACTGTTCTCCCAGCTCTTCAACAGGAACTTGCGGTGGTTCTCGATATCCTTGACAACGGGACCGTTCTTGGCGATGTTCTCGATCTCCTTGACGATGATCTCCATCAGCTCGTCGGCCATAGCCTCGTTCGTGTCGAACATGATGGCCAGACGGTAGATCTTCTCGGGGGTGTTCTGAACCATACCCGAAACACCTACACCGTACGTACCACCCTTCTCCTCACGGATCGAGATCAGGTAACGCGAATTCAGAGCCTCACCGAGGAACTGGGCGGTCAACGACTCCTTGATCGAAGCGTCGCTCTTGCCGAAGTAGTTGTAGAATACCGAAACCTTGGGCTGCTGCATGCTGCAACGGAACTCCTTCTCGACGTGACCGCGCGTGATGCGGACGTTATCATCGACCTTCTCGAGTTTCTCATTGTCGACGGGCAGCGAACCGATATATTTCTCAACCATGGGTTTCAGGGCGTCGAGATCGACGTTACCGACGAATACGAAGGTGTAACCGTTGGCACCCGGGAAGAGTTTCTTGTAGATCGAGGGCAGCTTCTTGAAATCGAACTTGTCGAGATCCTCCAGCGTAAGCTCACGACGCAAGGGGTTGTTGTTGTAGAGGGCAGCCGAACGAGCCTCGTTCATCAGGTAATCGGGGTTGGTCTTGATGTTGGCCAGCTGCGTGCGGATCATGTTCATGGCGATGTTGTACTCGTTCTCGCCGAAGCGTGGCTGCGTAAAGCGCAGGTAGAGCAACTGGAACATGGTCTCCATATCTTTCAGGGCGCAGTTACCGTTCATCGAGCACTCGTAGTTCGATACGCTGGGCGATACGCCTGCGTTCTTACCGGCGAGCTGTTTCGAGAGATCCTGTGCGTTGAACTGTGCGATACCCGACATCGAGGTGAACGTGGTCAGAAGTTCGCCCATGTGGTGCTCCTCGGCGGGCAGCACGGCCAGACCGCCTTTGGCGAAACCGTACATGCGCAGCTCGTCAGCCTTGAACGTGGTCGGCTTAACGATGATCTTGATACCGTTCTTCAAAGTCCACTCGGTGGTACCCATCAACTGGTCCTGCATGGTGGTCTGTACGGGCGAGCCGTTCAGCTGGATCGACGGGTCGAGCAGCGGAGCATCAACCGTCGAATCTACATAGGGAGTCAGTTCGGCGTTCATAGCCTTCTCGCGTGCGGCGAGGATCTCCTTCTCGGTGGGGTTGGCCAGATCCTGCTTCTCGGGAGCATTGACGATGATCACCTGGTTCTCCGACGAGATCAGGTCGGCAATGTGCTTGTTTACCTCCTCGAGCGAAATCTCGGCGATGAGTTTACGCACGATGACCTCTTCCTCTTCGCTGGCCATCAGCGAGGAGTTGTTGTCGTAGTTGTTCAGACACTCCTGAACCAGATCGCCGTTGGTGCGGTTCTTGCTGTTGGCATAAGCGGCATCCAACCAGCTCATCATATCTTTCTTGACGCGCTGCAACTCACCCTCCGTGAAACCGAAGCGGCGGATGCGCTCCATCTCGGCATAAGCGGCCTCGAAACCACGCATCAACTCACCGTCGGGCGTGCCTACGTAAACCGTCGTACCGGAAAGCGTCGGGCAGAGGCCTACGCCACCCGTGCTGAAACCTGCCTGGAGGAAGGGAGCATTGGGCTGCATGGCGATCTCACTCATACGGTTGTTGGCCATCAGGCTGAAGAAGATGTTGATATGATCCTCACGCATACCTTCTACCGTGTTGTTCCAGATTTCGGGGCGTGCCGGATGTTTGATGATCACGCGTGCCGAAGTGGCCTGCATTTCGGGATCGGTATAGATGCTGACGATCGGCTCCTTGTTGTCGGGAACGATGATCGTTTCCTTCTTCGATGCGTTCTTCTTCGAGGGGGCGATGTCCTTCATCAGTTTTTTGATCTGAGCCTCGACCTTGTCCACGTCGACGTCACCTGCGATGACGATGGCCTGGTACTCGGGACGATACCACTGATGGTAGAAGTCGCGCAGTACGCGGTGCTCGAAGGTCTTCAGGTAATCCAGATAACCGATCAGGTTACGCTCTTCGTAGCGCGTGCCGCGGGTCAGTGCCTGGATCATCTTGTACTGCGAACGCCACTGTGCGTTGTCGCGCGTACGCAACTCCTCCATGATCACACCACGCTCGGCGTCGATCTCCGAAGCCTCCAGCGACAGGAAGTGCGACCAGTCGTGCAGGATCAGCAGTGCGGTATCGATGCAACCCTGACGTTTGGTCGGAACGTTGTTGATGTTGTAAACCGTACGATCCCAAGTGGTGTAGGCGTTCAGGTCGTTACCGAACTTTACGCCGATTTTCTCCAGATATTCGATCATGGTCTTGCCGGGAAGGTTCTTTGTACCGTTGAAGGCCATGTGTTCGAGGAAGTGAGCCAGACCCTGCTGGTCGTCGTTCTCCTGAATGGAGCCTACGTCGTGCCAGATGTAGAAG
The DNA here is from genome assembly GCA_020026395.1 of Alistipes sp. Classification (GTDB taxonomy): domain Bacteria; phylum Bacteroidota; class Bacteroidia; order Bacteroidales; family Rikenellaceae; genus Alistipes. Next base: position 62,254 of record JAHHQM010000001.1, read on the forward strand.
TCGGCCTGTCCTTTGGGCTTTTCGTTGTGACGGATGTAGTAGGTCATACCGTTGGCAAGCTTACCCTTGCGTACGGTCGGATCCATCGGGAGCTGTTCGGGCGTTCCCTGAATCGCAAAAGCTGTGCTCGCTGCGAATGCTGCGAGAAGCACCATCATTAATTTTTTCATAGTTTTTTTTGTTAGGTATTTCTTGTTTTTGTTTAAAATTTCAGGTTGTGGCGCACACCTTTGCCAAGGATATGCACATTACAAACACTAAAGATATAATATTTTTCGGGGATTAACCTTCGTTTGAGTCGAAAAAATTTATTCATGCGGCTTTTCGGGGGGTGCTTCGTCCTCTTTTTCGGGTCGGTACTCCAACACGTCGCCCGGTTGGCACTCCAATTCGCGGCAGATCGCCTCGAGGGTGGACAGACGCACGGCCTTGGCCTTTCCGTTTTTGAGGATGGAGAGGTTGGCGGCCGTCAGACCGATCCGGTCGGCCAGTTCGCCGAGTGGCATCTTGCGTTTGGCCATCATGACATCGACATTGATGATTATTGCCATCGTGTACTCCTTTCTTTATTGCGTTTGGTTGTCCGAGTCATTTTCGTGTGGGTTTTCAGATGGTGAATTTTTGTTCTTCGCTCAACTGCGAACTGATCGAGAACACCTCGCCCATGAAGATGAACAGGATACCGATGATGAAATTCCAGTAATCGAATTGAAATCCGTCCAGAACGTGCAGCGGGGTGTCGGCCAGAAGGCGGGCGGCCTCGCGGGCGTTGATCGTCTGCATGATGCTGTCGCAGAGCACCGTAAGGATGATCAGTGCGCCGATCCAGCGGGTACGGACGATGTTGGCGTGGTGGACGGGTTGTTCGTCGCGGATCGACTTACGCAGCGAATTGATGATCAGGGCGAAGAGCACGAGCATCACGAGCGATGCGGCGGCGGCAATGAGCAACATCGAGAAAGCCAGCGGACTGTCGGCGAACGTACGGAACGAACTTCCCCAGGTAATCTCCTCGTCGGTCGAAACCATCAGGCGGAGTCGGGCGACCGACGGCGAGATGTTTTCGGGAAGCCCCTCCACTTCGATGTGCGACGAATTGACATCCAGCGGAGCTTTGACCACATAGGCAAAGCGGTCGGGTGTGCCCTCACTGGCCGCCTGACGGTAGCTGTCGGCGAAACCCGAGATGAAGTGTGGCGAGGCACCCAGGATCAGGGCGACGAAGTAAATGATGTAAATCACCGACAGGTGGCGGTACATTCTTTTTTTCTGCTGCATAGGTCTGCTGCGCGTTAGGTTTGATTTTCTGAAAACAAAGGTAAGATCTTTTTTCTGAAATTCCAATAAAATTTATCGTTTTTCGATAAATATTTTCGGTTTTGTGGTGATCCGCGGGTTCGGGTGCGGGGCGGAGTTCCCGAAAAGGACGATTTTTGGGCGTTTTTTACGACAAGTAATCGAGCGGGGTTTCCGTGGAAAATCGTACATTTGTTGAAACGAAAAACGAAGATTATGGCAGAAAAGTCAATTTACGATTATCGGGTCGAACCGCACGAGGTGGATTTTACGTTGAAGATGACCATCCCCGACCTGATTTCGACGGTGCTGAACACGGCGGGTCGCGATGCGCTGGGCAAGGGATTCGGCGTGGAGGATCTGTTGGCGGGCAACCATTCGTGGGTGCTTTCGCGCATGGCCGTCGAGGTGGATCGCCGTCCCGAACAGCACGAGGCCTATCGCGTGACGACATGGATCAGCGAGTACGGACGTTTGCTCTCCACCCGTAATTTCGAGATCCTGGACGGGGATTCCCGACCTTTGGGTCGCGCCGTGACCGAATGGGCGATGATCGACATGACTTCGCGCCGTGCCGTCGATCTGAGCTGGGTGGGCGATTCCCACCGCGATGCCCTTGTCGATGAGCCTTCGCCGATGGCCAAACCCGTCAAGATCCGCAATGTGATCCCCTCGGAAAAGATGATTCACCGCGTGGCTTACAGCGACATCGACTTCAACCGCCATGTCAATACGATGCGTTACATCGATCTGATGTTCGATATGCTGCCCGTCGAGCTGCCCACGTGCGAGGATCCCATGCGCTTCGATCTGCACTTCATGAAGGAGTGCCGCTATGGACAGACCCTCACGGTCGGTTGCGAACACCTCGACCGCGGAGCGCGTTACGAAATCTCGGCCGACGGCGAGTATGTCGCCCTGCGGGGTGCCATCGCATGGAAATAGAGCATTCTTCCCCATTTTTGATAAAAAGAAGAGGGCTGACCTGATTGAGTTTCAAGTCAGCCCTCTTTGTATTCTGTGCCTACATATATATAATATAGTTACGCAGGTAGTTGATGATGGCCACCGCCCACATAAACAGGGCGAAGAGGATCATCACCACGATGCCGACAATCACAAACAGGATGCGTTCGGCACCGTGAACCTCGACGATGTGGGCATCGGGATTCCATTTGCGCATCATGGTGCGGGATTTACGCGGGGTGAGCGTCCCGAAAATCGTGCCGAAGACCACGGCGATGAATCCGTCGCGTTTCTTTCCGTGGCGGATTTCACGGCGCAGGTGCATGAATACGGGGCGCATTGACCCCAGAGCGTAAAGCACCGAGCAGAGAACGCCGACAATCAGATAAAACCATTCGGAAGTCCAGAGCGATACACCGGTAAGGAGCAGCAGTGTCGTGAAGATGAAGAGCCACGAACCCGAGAAGACGCGGTTCTCCATGTTGTTGAGGATGTCGCCCAGGCGGTTGTATTCGTCGATGATCTTCTTGTCGGTCGGACGGATGGCGTAGACCTGACGCAGGAGTCGGTCGGATTTGCGGATCTGGCTGTGGGTGAGGGGGGCTTTGGCGGGATGGTCGTTCATCGTGACGGGAAGTGTCTCCCACAGAGAATCGACCTGAGCGAGGTATTCGCGTGCCTTGTCGCACTCCGAAGTCGTGGCCTCGACCTCCGATCCCGAGGCTGTGCGCAGGTCGCGGAAACGACCCTCGGTCATCGGTTCGCGTTTTTTGCGGAGCACCGTGCAGCGCAACATATGCAGCAGCATCGGCAGGGCAACGAGTACCGAGACGAGCAGCAGGATGACCAGTCGCCAATCGAGATACTGGCTCATGGGGCAGTTTTCCACGCTGCGGTCGTTGTTGTAGTAGGTGATTTTGCGTTGTTCGCGTTCGCCGTTCCAGGTGCGTTGCGTCCAGTTGCCCATATGGTCGGTTTCGTAGGTGAATTCACCCTCGGTGACCGTCGGCGGGTTCTCGCCCTGACGGCTTACCACGCGCATGGCATGCGGCAGACGGCGGGCATCTTCGTAGAGGAGCGTCGTTTCGGTCGTAAGGGTTTGGGGCAGCGAGCGATCCTCGGTCGTGTAGTGATACAGGCGGCCGTCGTCGTCGAACTGAAGGTCGTGGGTGATCTTGACGCCCCATCCGCCCTCGACATGCAGCGATCCGTAGGCGCGGTCGATGTCGAAATGGGAGTCTTCGTTGGTGATCATGCCCTCTTTCGAGAAGTGGATCGTCGCAACCGTTTCGTCGGGCAGGGCTTCCGAGGATTTGGTGATGGTCAGATCCCGCACGTTACCCTGAAGGTTGAACAGGGCGCGGTCGTTGGGTGTGCTCTTCTGGCAGGAGGCCGAAACGAAAAGCACAAGGAAGAAAAGTAAAATTCGTTTCATGGCAATTGACGGGTTTTTGTTTGTCGGGACACTGCAAAGTGTGTCCCTTTTCTTGCGAAGATACGTTTTTTTTCGGGATTCGCACCATGCGGGGCGGGTTTTATGCCTTTCGTTTTGTCGGAAAATCCTTTGACGGCAATCGAATAATCCCTATATTTGTAGAGGAAAGGGTGTCCTTTCCGTTCTGTGTGGGAGCATCCCGCACGGCTTTCACGAATATGATTTTCTCATGAAAATTACTGTTTTGGGTCCCGCGCATCCCTATCGCGGAGGACTGGCTTCGATCATGCAGATCATGGCACGCACCTACCAGCGTCAGGGACATCAGGTCACGATCGAAACTTTCACCCTGCAATATCCCTCGATCCTTTTCCCGGGCAAAAGTCAGACCGTATCGACGCCTGCGCCCGACGATTTGAAGATCACGCGCTCGGTGAACACCGTCAATCCGTTCAATTGGTGGCGGGTGGGGCGTCGCCTGCGCCGCGAGTGTCCCGATTTCATCCTCCTGAAATATTGGACGCCGTTTATGGCACCCGCCTTCGGTACGATTGCCCGACTGGCACGCCGCAACGGCCATACGAAGGTGTTGTGTCAGATCGATAACGTCGAACCCCACGAACACCATTTTGTCGATCATCCATTCAACCGTTATTTTCTGGATTCGGTCGACGGGTTTGTCTATATGTCGGAGCAGGTGCACGGCGAACTGAAGGCCTACACCTCGGCACCCGCCTTGTTCTCGCCACATCCCCTGTTTGAGAATTTCGGCACCCGCGTCCCGCGCGAGGAGGCCGCCCGACAACTCAAACTCGACCCTGCGGAGCGGTATGTGTTGTTCTTCGGACTGATCCGTGATTACAAGGGTTTGGACATCCTGCTCGATGCGTGGGCAAAGCTCAAATTGACGGGAAAAATGAAGGGCATAAAGTTGATTGTGGCGGGCGAGTTCTATACCCCGCAAGGCCCTTATCTGAAACAAATCCACGACCTCGGTCTGGACGGGGAGGTGGTCATGCGCGACCGCTTTATTCCCGACAGTGAGGTGAAACATTACTTTTCGCTCGCCGATTGTGTGGTGCAACCCTACAAGAGTGCTACGCAGAGCGGTGTGACGCAGATTGCTTATCAGTTCTCGACCCCGATGATCGTGACCGATGTCGGCGGTCTGAAGGAGATCGTGCCAGACGACCGCGTGGGGTATGTCTGCGCCCCGAGTGCCGATGCGGTGGCCGATGCCGTCGAGCGGATCTATGCGCCCGGAGTGCTGGAGCGCTTTACGGAAAATTGCCACGAGGAGCGCAAACGCTTTTCGTGGGACAAGATGTGCGAACGCATTCTGGAGGTCTACGATCAGGTAAAGGGAAAGTAACTCTTATTCCAAAGCATAAAAAACGGGCGGAATTGCAAGGGATTCCGCCCGTTTTGTTTTTCGGGATGTAGCCCCGATTATTTCTGAATGTTGGGCAACTCCAGACCGTAGTGGTGCTTCTGATCCTCGCGTTTGAGGTGGAATGCAAGGAAGAATGCCAATACGCCAAGGCTGGCGAAGATCAACATCGGGATGCGGTAGTTGTAAACCGTATTCTCCTGAGCCTTCAGAGCGGTGATGTGACCGTTCATCTTGTCGATGTGCTGACCCAGAGCGGCCTGATGCTCCTCGGACTGCGAAGCGAGCATCGAAAGCTGGTTGGCGTAGTCCTCAAATTTCAGCACCATCTCCTGACGCGATGCGTCCTGTTTCCAGGCCGAAGTCTGTTTCAGATCGGCGGTCATGCCCTCGGTGATGGTAGCCAACTCGGCATTGTTCATCTCGGTGAGCGACATTTCGATCTTGTTCAGACCCTCCATGTTATCCTGCAACGATTTGACGTTCTCGGCAACACCGGGGTTTACGCCGTTCAGTACGGCACCGATGGTGATGGGGAGCAACCACAAACCGAAGTTCTGAATCCAGAAGATTACCGAATAGGCCGAACCCAGGTAACGCTCCTCGACCAATTTGGGAACCGAAGGCCACAGGGCGGCGGGAACCAGCGAGAATGAGATACCGAGCAGTACGATTGCGCCGTAAGCCAGAGCGGTGGTCATGGGGGCGAGTGCGAAGATCAGGTGGCAGCCGCACATCAGTACGGAACCGATCATCAGCATTGTGGCACCCTTACCTTTGTTATCGAGGAATGCACCCAAGAGCGGCGTCAGAATCATGGCACCGATCGGGAACCACGAGAACAGACCCGAAGCCTCCTCGGTGGGCAGTCCCAGACGGCTCTCCAACATACCCGTGGCGAAACGCTGGAAGGGGAAGATGGCCGAATAGTAGAGTACGCACAGGAAGGCAACCGTCATAAATACGTTGCTGGTGAACAGTTTCTTCAGGTCGCTGACCTTGAACGGAACTTCGGCCTTGGCCTCCTCCTCGGTACCGAGCTGTTTGTCGAGCTTGCGGTCCATGAAGGTAAATACGGTGAAGGTCAGAAGGCCGACAACGAGCAGCAATACGTTGAATGCCAAGGGGCGGACAACGCTCGGCTCACCCATGTTGGCCAACCACGGCGACATGTGGAACACGGCGAACACACCCAGACGGGCGATGGCCATCTCAAGACCCATGGCCAGAGCCATTTCCTTACCCTTGAACCACTTGGCGATGGCTTTCGATACGGTGATACCGGCCATTTCGCAACCGCAACCGAAGATCATGAAGCCTATGCAGGCGATCTTGGCCGAAGCGGGGAACGAGGGGAAGAACGACGAGAAGAACTCGAAACCGAAACCGCCACCTACGAAGTAATCGCTGACACCGTAGAGTTTGATGGCGGCACCGACAACCATCAGCGAAGCCGACAGCACACCGGTGAAACGGACACCCATCTTGTCGAGGATGATACCTGCGAAGATCAGGAATCCGACGAACACGTTCAGCATGAACTCCGAACTGCCGTAGAATCCGAACACGTCGGGAGTCCAGCCACGTTGGGTTTCAAGCAGGTTTTGCAGCGGTGACATTACATCGACCAACATGTAGCCGAAGAACATCATCAGCGCGATCAGAATCAGCGCCGTCCAACGGACGACGGCCGAATCATTCAGTTTTCTTTGTACTTTTTCTACCATGATTTATTTAAATTTAGATTAGTGATTATTCCTCATTCTTCATGTGTTCCTTAAGTAGTTTGTAGGCCTCCTTGATGCCCAATTCGCCCGCCTTCGACAAATCGAGACATCCCTTTCGCGTATCCTTCATAAAGATCTGGATCATGCCGCGGTTGTAGTAGGCCTCGGCAAATTGCGGGTTCAGCTCGATGGCCTTGGTGTAGTCTTCGAAGGCTTCGGGCAGACATCCCGACAGGGCACGCAGGTTGGCGCGGTTGTAGTAGGCGTGTGCCATACCCGGATAGAGCTTGATGGCTTTATTGAGGTCGGCCACCGCTTCATCGTAGCTGTACGTGCGTTTCGACGAGTTGTTCAGTCGTGCCGCGGGATCCGAATCGATCGTAATGCGCTGGTAGGAGTTGTCGATCGAGGAGATGAAGTCGATCATCTCGGCACGGATCGTCGAGCGGTTCAGGTACAGGAACGGATTGCCCGGATTGAGCTCGATGGCCTGCGTCAGCGTATTGACCGAATTGGTGTATTGTTTGATGAGCGATTGCGAAATACCGCGCTGGAAGAGCATCTCCCACGAGGTGTTGCCCTGCTTGATCCGGGCGGTGTATTCGCGGTCGAGCATCACCAGCGAATCGGCCTCGAGGTTCGTGTCGCGACACGAAAGCGTCAGGAGGCGGTTGCCGATCTTGTGCTTGAAGTCCTCGACACGTTGCAGACGGTAGTGCTCGACAACAAGCGCCGTATCGGGTCGTTGCAGCGTGAACTTGAACAGCGGCAGCAGACGCATCTCCTCGCGTCCGCCATTGTGTCCCGTGATGCGCTCGAAGCTGCCGCCCGCCAACTTGCTGTCGAACGACAACAGGCGGTCGAAGTGTTGGGTGGTATCGGCATAAATCGAGTAGGTCGAGTCGCTCAGACGCGAACGGTATTGGGCAATCTTGCGGTTGGCGGTTTCGCGGTCTTTCTTGGCGCCTTTCGGATCGTTGAGCAACATGCGCAACTGTGAACGGAACAAATAAGCATTGGCGAAATCGGGATAGAGGCGGATGGCGTGCGAATAATCCCGGACGGCCTCCTCCAAAGCACCCAGCTGGGCGTGAATACCCGCGCGGTTGTAGTAGACCAACACGTTGTTCGGAGAGTAGAGCGCCACCTTGTTGTAGTCTTCCAGCGCACGGTTGTAGTCGCCGATCTGGGCACGCAGGATGGCGCGGTTGAAGTAGGTCAGCGAATTGGTCGAATCCAGACGGATCACATGGTCGAAATCCTCCAGGGCCTTCATCGGACGATGGGTCGAGGAGTAAACCAGAGCGCGGTTGAAGTAGGAGAGCACGTACGTCGAATCGCACGAAATGGCCTTGTTGAAGTCCCATTCGGCTTCGGGGTAGCGTTTCTGCTCGAGGTAGAGCGCACCGCGACGGTTGTAGCCGTTGGGGTCTTCGCGATTGGTCTTGATGGCGCGGTTGAAATCGGAATAGGCGCGGGTGGTGTCCTTCAGATTGAGGTAACTCAATCCGCGGCAGATCCACGCATCGGCCACCTTGTTTTCCTGCAACAGGAATTTGTTGAAGTCCTCGATCGCCTCCTTGAACTGCTGGTTCAGAAGGCGCGTCACACCACGGCTGTAGTAGGCACCCGGAAGATCGGGTCTCAGGTCGATCGCCTCGCGGAAATCCTGCAATGCGTCGTCGTAGTTGCCCAGTCGCGAGCGGGTGATGGCGCGGTAGGTGTAGGCCTGCGTATAAACGGGATTGTAGCGGATGGCGGTCGAGAAATCGGCTTCGGCACCGATCAGATCGTCGAGGTTATATTTGGCGATACCGCGTAGGAAATAACCCTCGAAGGCATCCTCATCGAAGCGTAACAGGGTGTTGAGCGTGCGGATGGCCTCCTGATAATCGTTGTTCATCATGCAGGTGCGGCCGACCCAGAAGAAATAGTCCCGGTTGTATTGTGCATGCGCCTTTTCCCCGCAAAGCAGCATAAGAAGGAAAAGAAGCCCGATGAAGGTCTGTCGCATGAGGTGTCGCATCTGTATAAAAATCGTTTGTGAGGTTTTTTGAGTGAATTAATCTTGTTCGTAACCGAACTGACGCAGTTTGCGTTCGTCGTTTCGCCAGTCGTCGCTCACGCGCACGAAGAGTTGCAGGAAGACCTTCTTGCCGAGGAACTCCTCCATATCCTTACGGGCGGCCATGCCCACTTTCTTGAGCATCTCGCCGCGATGGCCGATGATGATGCCCTTCTGCGATTCGCGTGCGACGTGAATCGTGGCATTGATGCGGTCGATCGTGGGCTCTTCCTTGTAGGATTCGATCTCGATCTGACAGCAGTAGGGGATCTCCTTGTCGTAGAACTTGAGGATCTTCTCGCGGATGATCTCCGACGCAAAGAAACGCATCGTCTTATCCGTGAGCGTGTCTTTCGGGTAGAATGCGGGGCCTTCGGGCAGCTTGTCCAGAATCATGTGGAACAAACCCTCGATGTTGAACTGCTCCTTGGCCGAGGTCGGAACGATCGTGGCGTCGGGCAGCTGCTGATGCCACTTGTCCACCAGAAGCTCGAGGGCATCGGGCGACGAAAGGTCGATTTTGTTGATGACCACAATGGTGGGAATGCCGCTCTGGCGGATTTCGTTGATGATGCGCTCCGAGCGGTCGCTCTGCTCGACGGTGTCCGTCACGTAGAGGATCACGTCGGCATCCTGCACGGCGCCCTCGACAAACTTCATCATCGACTCCTGCAACTTGTAGCCGGGTTTCAGGATACCGGGTGTATCGGAGTAGACGATCTGGAAATCGTCACCCGACACAATACCCATGATGCGGTGACGCGTGGTTTGTGCCTTGGAGGTGATGATCGACAGTTTTTCGCCGACCAATGCGTTCATGAGGGTGGATTTACCCACATTCGGATTACCGATGATATTGACAAAGCCTGATTTGTGGTTCATGACATTTCTTGTTTTAACTCCCAAAGGTAGGAATTTATTCGCGGTTTTCCTAACTTATGGGGGCGGGCAAGTATGTTTTTTTTGAGGGTGATCCGCCCTTTTCGGAACGCGGCGGAAAACAAAAGAGGAGATTCGGCCTTTGTTTGGGAAAATCTCCTCTCGGGTGAGCTTATGAGGCTATCGGCTTACGTGGAGCATACGGCTGTCGGGTTGGGTCTCCATGCGGGTCACCGTCACGGCGAATCCGCGGGTGTCGATCTGCGGGGAGATCACCCAGTCGCCCTCGGGACGGAACACCGGCAGGATGTAATTGACCCACGCGAGGTTATTGTCGTGTACCCATTGGATGAGCTCGGGAAGCGAACGGAATTCGATGGGCTGCTCGTCGTTGTTGAGCGGGAAGACGACGGCCGATTCGAAACGACCGTATTTCTCCTCGACATCGGGGGCACTCATCGCGTCGATCCAGTAAAGTTTCGCTTCGTCGGGATCTTCGATCTGGTAGGTGGCCTCAAGTCTTGAGATGGGGTTGTGTCCCTCGGCAAAGAAGACGATGTTCAGGTCGATGTCCGCTTCGTCACGACCGCCCAGGATGAAGATCTGCGATGCGGGCGGAACCATACCCACCGACTTGATCGAGAAGTAGTATTCGTTGATGACGGAGGTCATTCCGCGGCCGAAGAATGTCGTGTACCACATCCATTCGGTGGGGAAGTACAACGTGCGGATGACCATCGAAACGCGGCCGCAATCCAGCTCCACGGAGATCACCTGATCGCCTGCGGCGTATCCGAATTTATAGAATCCGTGCTCAAGGTCGGGCGCAGCCATCTCGGCATCGGCCTTCTGGAGGTCGGTGATGACGTTGCTCTTATCGACCACGCCTTCGGGGGTGAACGAGCCGATCAGTGCCGACTTGAAACGGTATTCGGGATGCGACTCGATTAACTTTCGCATCGCGGTGTAACACTCGACGGGATTTTCGGCGTTTTCGGGGGTGATGATCATCGACATCATTTTTTCGGGGAACGCCTCCACCTTCAGGGTGGCTCTACTGTCGTTTTGGAGGATGGCGTAGCAATCGGTGCGGAGTCGGTGGTCGGTCGTGGGGCTGCCGATGCGGTTCTTTTCGAAGCGGGTCGCAGTTGCAGCGGGCTCTTCACCCATCAGCTGGACGAGTTCCTCCAGGGTGGGTTGGGGAAGGACGGCTGGCGTGGGCGCAGGGCTGTCCGAATCATCGTCGCAGCCCGATACGAAGCCTGCAATGCAGAGCAAGCTTAAGAAATAAAGGATTTTTTTCATCGTTGCGTTGGTTTTTAGTGATTGGTATTTTTCGGGGACAAAAGGACTCAGGAATACTCCCTGTCCCTTACAAATATAAAAACGGAGGGCAAAATTTGTATCGAAAAAATCAGGTTTTTCGAGGGGTGAACCGAAGGGTGTGGACTCGGTTTTCGTCGCAAAACACCGGGCTGAAAGTACCCGTTTCCATGTGTTCGGTTTTGGGCATAAAAAAAGGTTTGACGGATTTTTCGTCAAACCTTTCTATCGTTTCTGCCCCTTTTTGGAGGCGGTGTTTTATCTTCTTCTTTTGCGCATCATGCCGGCCATCTTGCCCATGTTCAGACCGCCGCCTGCAACGGCTTTCATCATCTTGCGCGTCTCGTCGAACTGCTTCATCAGTCGGTTCACGTCGGCAAGCGTCGTACCCGAACCGTTGGCGATACGTTCGCGGCGTTTGGCGTTGATGATCTCGGGGTGCTGACGCTCCTTGAGGGTCATCGAGTTGATGATCGCCTCGGTCTGCTTGAAGGCATCGTCGGGAATATCGACATTCTTGAGCATCTTGCCCATGCCGGGAAGCATCGAAGCCAGATCCTTCAGGTTACCCATCTTCTTGATCTGCTGGATCTGCGACATGAAGTCCTCGAAGTTGAACTGATCTTTGACCAGCTTTTTCTTCAGCTTGCGAGCCTCCTCTTCGTCGAACTGCTCCTGTGCACGCTCCACCAGCGAGATGACATCACCCATACCCAGGATACGGTCGGCCATACGCTCGGGGTGGAATACCTGCAGGGCATCCATCTTCTCACCGCTCGAAATGAACTTCAGCGGCTTGTTGACCACCGAACGGATCGAAATGGCGGCACCACCACGCGTATCACCGTCCAACTTGGTGAGGACAACGCCGTCGAAATCGAGGCGGTCGTTGAATTCGCGGGCGGTATTGACGGCATCCTGACCCGTCATGGCATCCACCACGAAGAGGGTCTCCGACGGATTGACGGCGGCCTTGACGGCGGTGATCTCCTGCATCATCTCCTCATCGACAGCCAGACGACCGGCCGTATCGACGATCACGACGTTGTAGGATTTCTGCTTGGCAAGCTGGATGGCGTTTTTGGCGATCTCGACCGGGTTACGGTTCTCGGGCTCGGTATAGACTTCCACACCGATCTGCTCGCCGAGTACCTTCAACTGGTCGATTGCGGCGGGACGATACACGTCACCCGCAACGAGCAATACCTGACGGTTCTTCTTGGTCTTCAGCAGATTGGCCAGTTTGCCCGAAAATGTGGTTTTACCCGAACCCTGCAAACCGGCGATCAGTACCACGGCGGGCTGACCCTCCAGATTGATGTCGGTGGCCGTACCGCCCATCAGCTGGGCGAGTTCGTCGCGGACGATCTTGGTCATCATCTGACCCGGCTTGACGGCGGTGAGCACGTCCTGACCCAGGGCTTTTTGTTTTACTTCATCGGTAAAGTTCTTGGCGACCTTGTAATTGACATCGGCGTCGATCAGGGCGCGACGGATCTCTTTGAGTGTTTCGGCTACGTTGATCTCGGTGATTTTGCCTTCACCTTTGAGGATCTTGAACGACCGTTCGAGTTTATCGGTTAAATTTTCAAACATAATCGGCTTAAATTTTGCCCACAAAGATAAAAAAATACTCTTAATAAATAAAGAATTTCCTCAATTTAAGGCTTTTTTCACCCCTTAGAGCAATCCTTTTTCGTAGTAGATGATGATTTGTTCGAGCATTTTGTCGCGTCCCTCCTTGTCGTATTCCGATTTGAGGTCCTGTCCGAAGATGCGCGACACGGTCTGCCAGAAGCCCGCAATGAAGCCGCCGCGGAACTCGCGCAACACCTCGTAGGCGGTGTAGTCCGTTTCGCGGTCGATGAGTTTCAGGAGCACTTTGCCCTGTGTGCGGGTCATGTGTTTCAGAACGGGGGTGTACTCCTCCTTGATGTCGTGATAGACCCCGCGGATGTATTGACGCTGCTCCTTGCGGGTGGGCAGTTTGTCGAGTTCGCCCTCCATTTCGCGCATCTTGGCCTTGGCGATCTGCGCCAGCGGGTAGACCCGTTTGACGGCACGCACCAATTTCCAATAACGGCGCATGTCCTTCTTGCGGTGATAGACCACCACGGGACGGATGTAGAAATGGGGCAGGGTGTCGCGTCCGATGACCTGATCCTCCATGCGGTAGAATCCCCGTCCGTAGCGCACGGGCGGTCGGGCGGCCTCGATTGGGGAAGGCAGCAGAACCGTTTCGAGCAATACGACGATCGCAAACAGGAGTATAAAGAATCTTTTGGACATGGAACTATCGGGAAAACGGATTCGGGGCGGGTTTTATTTCATCGGTCGCTCCACGGGGCGGATTTTGAGGGGTTCGATCGTGATGAACGGCGTGCCGTCACGAAGATCCGAAGTGGCCGTGATACGGATGGATTTCAGGTTGCGCGGCTGATGCAAAAAGAGGATTCCGTGATCCAGCGTACCTGCCTTTCGGTAGGTGTGCCCGTCCTCCGACGTTTCGACCACACCCTCGATAAAGAGCGATTTGGGGAGTTGCGGATTACCCGTTTGCACCAGAATCTCCTCGGCCGAAACATTATGGGCGAATGTATAGCAGATCCAATCGCCCGGGCGTGCGGTGCGGCGGGTGCGGGTGATGCCCCGATATTGGGCGGCATTGGCATAGGGGAAACGGGTGCTCTCGCCCATCGACGAAGTGACTGTGACTTCGGGATAGATGTGGCGGTAGTACTCCTCGTGGACGGTCAGCGGACTGTGCCCCGTCTTGTAGCGCGAGATGAATCGGTAGTGTGCGGGGTAGGCTGTGGCGATCGGGGCGGTGTAGGGGTGCTCCTCGGTCGATCCGCGCTCTATATAGAAGGGTTGTGACCCATCGTCGGTCGAAGCCGAAAGCATACCGTTGCGGTAGGTGATTTTCGGCGGAAAGAGGCGGAACGTAACCCCCATGGCGGCCAGGCGGTCGTAGTGGGTGCGGGTCAGCTCCCGGTAGAACTCCTCCCAGCGTCTTTCCGTACCGTGCCAACCCATGTGGGCGAGTGCCGTCAGACGCGGGAAACACATATAATCGAGGTAGTCGTTCTTCTCGGGGTTGTGCGACAGGTACGCTTCGCTCCAGAAAGCGCCCTCGAATCCGACCACGTTGCGCAGTTGCTCCTCGGAGAAACCCTCGCGGGCAAAGTCGAACGAATAGAGGCGGCGTGCATCGACCACGCCTGCCCAGTCGTGACCCGCCTCGTGGGGTGTCTGGCGCATGTCGAGGTAGAAGTATTTGCCGGGCATGATGACCGTGGGGTAGCCGTCGGCGGCAGCTTTGAGGCAGGCCTCGGTATCCTTCCAACCGAACACGAGCGTCTCGCGCGAAAGGCGTGCCGTGGCAACTGCCTCGTTCCATACGGCGGCGCGTTTGTGGTGGCGGTTGAGGATGTCGATGGCGCGGTTCAGGAAATGATCCTCCAATTCGGCGGGTGAGGCCATGCCTTCGCGCTGCATCAGCGAGCGGCAGTCGGGGCATCGGAGCCACTGCTCCATATCGACCTCGTCACCACCGATGTGGACGTAGGGTGCGGGGAACAGGGCGCAAATCTCTGAAAGAATCTCCTCCAGAAGGGTGTAGTTCTCCTCACGGGCTACACACCATGCCGAGCGGAAGTCGTATCCGCGGGTCGAGAGGGTGTCGGGGCGGTAGTTGCAACGGATCTCGGGATGGATCGAAGCGATCGTGCGGCTGTGTCCCGGAAGGTCGATTTCGGGGATGATCTCGATGTTGCGTGTGGCGGCATAACGGATCACGCGACGCATTTCGTCCTGCGTGTAGAAGCCGCCGTATTTCTCGTGCCAACGGCCGTAAACGGGTGCCACGGGCGAATCCCCGCCACGGAATCCGCCGATTGCGGTGAGTTCGGGGTGCGATTTGATCTCGATGCGCCACCCCTCGTCATCGGTCAGGTGGAGGTGTAGGCGGTTGATGCGGTGGTAGGCCAGAAGGTCGATTTGACGCAGCAGCTGATCCACCGTGCACCACGTGCGGGCGACATCGAGCATCATCGAACGATACGGAAAGCGGGGACGGGATTGGAGCAGGGTATCACGAAGCGGGGTTGCGGGGCATTGTCGGGCGTAAATTTCCGCGGGGAGCAGCTCGAAAAAGGTCTGCACTCCGTTGAATACACCGCCATAATCCCCGCCGCGGACGGTGCAACCCCGTGGCGTGACCTCCACGCGGAAGGCTTCCCCGCCGAGCGTCGTATCGCGTACGAGGCGGATCACATCCCACGTATTTTCGTCGGAGGTGCGTCCCCCGAAATGGTCGGCAAAATATCGGGCAAGGGGTTGGAGCGTCGTATCGCCCTCCGTCCTTACTTCGGTATGCTCGGAAAGGGTGAACCGTGGGGGTACTTTCGGGGTGCAACTCCATGCCGAAAGTACGACGAGCGAGAAAAGAACGGTGGCTATGGTGTGTTTCATGGTTGGTGATACGTTTTTTTGTCTCTTGCAAAGTTATTATTTTCTGAGGAAAATACTACCTTTGCGGGTAGATAAACTTCCGACAACAATAAATAAAAACTATAAAATCATGGAACAAGATAAGCGTTTGGAGGCCACGGCCCGAGTTTTGGAGGTAATGAATACCCTGCGTAAGGAGTGCCCGTGGGATCGCGAGCAGACGTTCGAGTCGTTGCGTAACAACACGATCGAGGAGACATTCGAGTTGGTCGATGCCATTACCGACCGCAATATGGCGGGCATCAAAGAGGAGCTGGGCGATTTGCTGCTGCACGTGGTTTTCTATTCGAAACTCGGTGAGGAAGAGGGTGCATTTGATTTTACGGGGGTCTGCAACGACCTGTGCGACAAGCTTATCTACCGCCATCCCCACATCTACGGCGATGTACACGCCAACACGCCCGAGGAGGTGAAAGCCAACTGGGAGGCCTTGAAACTGCGCAAGAAAAACCGCAAGAGCGGTACGCTGGGCGGTGTTCCGCGTTCGCTGCCCGCCATGGTCAAGGCGTTCCGTGTAGGCGAGAAGGCCGCCGCAACGGGATTCGATTGGGAGAAAAAGGAGGACGTATGGGATAAGGTCAAGGAGGAGATCGCAGAGGTCGAGGCCGAAATGCGCCGCGATTCGAAAACCGACATGGAGGGCGAATTCGGCGATTTGTTCTTCGCGCTGATCAACGCCTGCCGCCTGTACGGCATTGATCCCGAATCGGCTCTGGAGCGCACCAACAAGAAATTCATCCGCCGCTTCAACCAGATGGAGAAATCGGCCGAGGCCGAAGGTCATACCCTCCACGAACTCTCTTCGGAAGAGATGGAACACCTCTGGGAGGAGGCCAAAAAGCAGGAGTAATGGCACTCATCAAGAAAGTCCGCGGTCACGTGCCGCAGGTGGGCGAAAATACGTTTGTGGCGGAGAATGCCACGTTGATCGGCGATGTGACGATCGGCCGTGATTGTTCGATCTGGTTCAGTGCCGTCCTGCGCGGCGATGTGAACAAGATCGTCATCGGCGACCGTACGAACATTCAGGACGGAGTGGTGCTGCACACGCTCTACGACGGATCGAAGCACCCTTCGCAGACGATCATCGGCAGCGATGTGTCGGTGGGGCATAACGCCATCATCCACGGCGCCCGTATCGGTGACAACTGCCTGATCGGTATGGGATCGACCATCCTGGACAATGCCGTCGTGCCGTCGGGATGCATCATCGCGGCCAATGCGCTGGTGCGTTCCAACGAACATCTGGAACCCAATTCGTTGTATGCGGGTGTCCCCGCACGCCGTATCCGCGAGGTGACGGAAGAGCAGCGCGAGGAGATCATCCTGCGCACGGCTCGCGACTACCGTCTCTACGCTTCTTGGTATAAGGAGGACGAGTAAACCCTAAAAACAATCCCGATATGTCAACCTCTTCGAAATATTCCGGTTTGTTGTTGAACCTGTTGTTTGCCGTGGTGATCAGCGTCGTGGTCAATTTCTCGACCGTGCTGGCGATGATTCTGGAGAGCAACAGCGACCAACAGCAGAACGCCCTCCCGCCGTGTGTGGTCGAAAAGGAGGGTGAAGGCATCCTGAGGGTGCATCCCGACGGATACGGACACCTCGTTTACGAAGGGGGTGACACGGTCTATGTCTCGCCCCACCGCATCCGTCGGTGGGAACTGAAGGCGGGCGATCGGCTCGAGGCCAGCGTCATCAAACCCCGAACCTTGGGGGCGCACTCCGTACTTTTCGAGGTGAGCCGCCGCAATGGCGAGGAGTTCGACAGTCCGGTGTTTTTCAACCGCCCGTCGGCCGTGCTCGATCACGGCATCCAGTTGCTGTTCTATGCCTTTATGGCCTTCGTGCTGCTGTCGGTGGTGACCCACACGCGACATGATTTCTCGACACGGGCATTCGCACAGCGGTGCTTCGTGGTGCTGCTGCTCGGCGTGGTGCTTTACTTTGTCGCCCCCGCCACGAACTACCATCGCGGAACGATCCTCCCGAACTTCCTGATGGGACGCTGGATCAACTACCTGCTGCTGATGAAATGTTCGTTCACGGTGGTTGTGGTGTTGCTCTACGGACGCATCTACCTGCTGTTGTGCGAGCGTCAGGCCGTCGTGGTCGAAAACGAACAGCTCAAGAACGAAAACCTCACCACGCGCTACAACCTGTTGGTCGGTCAGATCAATCCCCACTACTTTTTCAATTCGCTCAATTCGCTGGCGATGCTCGTCCGCGAATCGGAGCGCGAGAAGGCGTTGGAGTACATCGACCAGCTCTCCTACACGTTCCGCTACATCATCCGCAACGGGCAAAGCACGCTGATGACCCTCGAGGAGGAGTTGCAGTTTGCCACGGCATTCGAATACCTCTATAAGATCCGTTACGAGGACAAACTCTTCTTCGAAACGGAGGTGACGGACGAATACCTCGGTTGGCGGCTTCCCGCATTGTCCCTGCAACCGTTGCTTGGTAATGCCGTGAAACACAACGTGATGACCCGCTCGAACCCCTTGCGTGTGTCGATCCGGACGGACAACGGATGGCTTGTGGTGTCGAACCCCAAACACCCGAAACTCGACGAGGAATCCTCCACGGGCATCGGGCTGGAGAACCTGCGCAATCGCTGGCGGCTGATCGCGGGGTGTGAGATCGAAATTGTGGATTCGCCCACGGAATTTGTGGTGCGTCTGCCGTTGTTGCAACCCGAAAACAAGGCGTGATGATACGGGCATTGATCATAGAGGACGAAACGGCGGCGGCACGTAACCTCCGTGCGATTTTGGAGAAGGTTGCCCCGCAAATCGAGGTGGTCGGCATGACCGAGAGCGTGGTGGAGAGTGTCGAGTGGTTGCGCGAACACGGCGAACCCGACCTGATGTTTGTCGATATCCATCTGGCCGACGGCGATTCGTTCCGCATCTTCCGCGAGGTAGAGGTCTCGGCACCCGTCATCTTCACGACGGCCTACGACGAATATGCGCTGGAGGCCTTCAAGCTGAACAGCATCGACTATTTGCTGAAACCCATCAACGAGGCGGGCGTGTGCCGTGCGTTGGACAAACTGAAACGCCTGTCGGAGTACGACCTGTGTCGGACGAGCGAACGGGTACGTGAAATTTCGCGCCAGCGTGCGGAGACTTTCCTCGTGTATGTGCGCGACCGTATCATTCCCCTGCACCGCGACCGTATCGCCTTCATCCATACGGCGGACGAGCGGGTGACGGCCTGCGATTTCGAGGGACGCAACTATCCGATGGACAAGACGCTGGAAACGCTTCAGACGCTGCTGCCCGAGGAGTCGTTTTTCCGTGCCAACCGCCAATTTATCGTGGCGCGGCGTGCCGTGCGCGAGATCGGGGTGTGGCCTGGAGGTCGCCTGGTGGTGCAGCTCGAGGTCGAGACGCCCGAGAAAATCGTCGTGTCGAAAGCCCGTGCACCGGAATTCAAACAGTGGCTGGTGCAGGATGTGGGCGAAGCTTCTTAAATTTTTGTTAAATTCGGGCGAAGGATTTGAAATTTGCACAAAAAAGCCGTATCTTTGTGGCGGTTTTAAAGGTTAAAGACGATGAAAAAGATAATTTTGTCGGCCATGGCCGCATTCTTTGTGCTGGGTGCTTCGGCACAAACTCCGTTGAGATTCATTAAACTTGATCCCAAATCAACCCCCACAAGCGAGGTTCGTATGGTGACGACCATCACCAACCGTCCCTTGCGTCAGTTCCCCGATGAGATCCGTCTGGGCGAGGTACACCGCTGTGGCAAGCAGTTGCGCCACGTAAAACCTGTCGTAAAGCAGGATGCTGCAAAAAAAGAGTACATCGACAACGGCTACGAGGGTAAATGCTACGAACACGATCCGCACTTCGGAACGATTCGCAAGTCGCAAAAGTAAATACAAGATTCCCTTTATATAATATAAAAGGTGAGGCTATAGAGGTCTCACCTTTTTTTGTGCGGCCGCTCAACCCGCTGACGGGTCGGTTGACCCTCGGTTTTGGGCGTTTCACCCGTGAGTGGGGCGCAGTTTTGAAATAAAGGTTTATCTTTGTCTCCGATTTAATTTTTTACCGACACACATGAACAAGTTTTTAACCACATTTTTCTTTCTGTTGTTTACTCTGACGGCTTTTGCCCAGTCGGGATCACTCCGCGTGGTAGTCGTCGATCAGGATTCCAAGGAGGCGGTGGCAGGTGCCGTGGCCGAGTTGGCGAAGGTGGCCGAGGGTGCAAAACCCCGCTTTACAACTTCGGACTATAAGGGCGCAATCGTGTTTAAGGGACTGTCCCAAGGCAAGTACCGCCTCAAGGTGACGTTCCTGGGTTATGTCGATCTGGAAAAGGAGGTTGAAATCTCGTCGTCGCCCGTCGATCTGGGACAGCTCGGCATGAAGCAGGGTGTCGAGATCGAGGCGGTGGTCAAGGAGGTGAAAGCCATCCGTACCTCGCAGCGCGGTGACACGGTGGCCTACAATGCGGGTGCCTTCAAGGTTGTGGAGGATGCCGATGTGGAGGGTCTGCTGAAGAAGATGCCCGGCATCACGGTCATCGACGGCAAGATCGAAGCACAGGGCGAAGAGGTCAAAAAGGTGTTGGTCGACGGTAAGGAGTTTTTTGGTGAGGATGTCACCACGGCCATCAAATCGTTGCCGGCCGAGGCGGTGAACTACATCGAGGTATACAACAAATTGAGCGATGCCGCTGAATTTTCGGGTATGGACGACGGCGAGGGCTACAAGGCGCTCAACATCGTGACCCATGCGCGCATGAAGCAGGGTAAGTTCGGTAAGTTCTACGGCGGTGTCGGTTACGATGCCGACACGAAGACCGAGGACGAGTTCAAATATATTGCAGGCGGTAACTTCAACCTGTTCAACAACGACAGCCGACTGTCGGTGATCGGCCTGTTCAACAACATCAACCAGCAGAATTTCTCGTTCGAGGACATCATGGGGGTCACGGGCAAGATGGGCGGTGCACACGGCGGACGTCACGGTACGGGTCAATATATGGTGCGCCCGCAGAGCGGTGTGGCCACGGTCAATGCCGTCGGCGTGAACTACTCGAATGTGTGGGGTAAACGCGATCAGCTCTCTTTCGAAGGCAGTTATTTCTTCAACAATACGCGCACGATCAACCGTGCATCGCTCGAAAAGTGGTACGAGGCACCGATCTATAAGGTCGATACGTTGCAGACGCGCGGCTACTCCAATACGCTGGGCTTCAACCATCGACTCGAGGGACGTCTGGAGTGGAAGATCTCGGAGAGTCAGAACCTGATGATCCGCCCCAAATTCAGCTATCAGTCGAACGATCCCCTGTCGCAGACCCTCGGTTGGCAGTATGGTGCCCCTGACCTGGGTAGCGGTTACAGCCGTACGGACGATTTCAAGGATCAGAACCGTTCGGGTTATTTCCTGAGCACCTATATGGTCTATCGCGCCAAACTCGGCAAGGACGGACGTACGATCACGTTGGACGGATTCGGCCGTTACTCCGATTTCGAGAATAATTCGGTGTCGTGGTCGAACGTGCTGGGCGTGCGCCCCGAGCGTCCCGAAATCGACCCCGAAACGGGCGAATGGTCGGACGAGGGTTATGTGCAGCGCCGTTACCTGCGCTCCTGTGCCCCCACGACGCGCTACGGACTGCGTGCCAACGCCACCTACACGGAACCGCTGGCCAAGCATTGGCAGGCGAGCGTGCAGTATCGTTTCTCGTACGATGACCACGACAGCGAAAAACGCGCCTACAATACGGGTGAGGACTTTGCGATCGGTGGCTTGAAACCCGATCCGCGTTTGTCTGATTCCTACACGAGCCACTATACGCGTCAGAGCGTGGGCCCGGGTATCCGTTACGCCCGCGACAACAGCTCGTTCATCGCCAATGTCTATTATCAGAATTCGCGTCTGGAGGGTGAGGCCGCACGCGCCCGAATGACGGGTGACAGCCGCATCGACAAGTCGTTCGACAACGTGACCTACTTCATTATGGGTCGCTTGAACATCAACCGCGCCAATTCGCTGCGTCTGTTCATCTCGTCCTACACGTCGAGTCCTTCGGTGACGGATCTTCAGAACGTGTATGACGTGTCGAGTGCGCAGAACATCGTGCACGGTAATCCCGATCTGAATCCCGCCTACACGCACCACATCCGTTTCCACTACACGAACTCCAACATGGAGAAAGGACGCACGTTTATGTGGATGTTGTCGTTCCGCGCCATTCAGGACTACAACGCCACGCAGCTGGTGCAGAATCCCGGTGAGATCTCGATCGACGGCACGCTCTACAAGCCGAACTACTACTCGATGCCCGTCAATCTGAACGGTTACCGACAGCTCTATTCGCAGTGGAGCTATGGTTTCCCGGTGGGTTTCCTGAAGAGTAACCTGAACATCTCGTTGGGACTGAACTATTCGAAGATCCCGTCGCTGGTCGGCGGTACGGTCAATGCGGAGGGCATCATCGAGGGCGGTATGCGCAACGACACGCATAACATGGGTTATAACTCGAGCGTGGTGTTGGGCAGTAACATCTCCGAGAAGATTGATTTCACGCTGTCGTGGAACGGTACCTACAACGAGGCGCAGAACAACTACGAGGGCGATAAGATCAAGAACCGTTACTTCAACCACACGGCCGAGGCCAACATGAAATTCGTGTTGCCGTTGGGATTCACCTTCACGGGCAGCGTGGCTTACTCGCAGTACCTGGGATTCACGAACGATTACGACGACTCCTACACGTTGTGCAACCTGTGGATCGGTAAGAAGATCTTTCGGAACAACCGCGGTGAGATCATGATCGGTGTGAATGACGTTTTCAACCAGAACAAGGCCTTCGAGCGTTCGACGGGTTCGGGATGGACGCAGAATGCGCTGAACAGCGTGATCGGCCGTTACTACATGATCCAGTTGAACTACAACCTGCGCGTATTCGGCAAGAAGGGTTCGCGCGATCTGAACGATTACAAGGGTATGAGCAACCTGCAAAAAGGCAATCGTCCGCCGATGGTGCGTGGCGGTTCGGGTGCGGGACATCCTCACTACCACCATATGTATTAAAAGATTACAGAAAATCGGCCTTCCGACTGTCGGGAGGCCGATTTTTTTGTGCCTAAAGGATTGACTTGCGGTCGATCAGGACGCTCATGCCGGGACGAAGTCCTTCGCAGGCCTCGATTTCCATCTTGACGATGAACGTGCGCATCTCGAACGTGTCGGTG
The DNA here is from genome assembly GCA_020026395.1 of Alistipes sp. Taxonomy (GTDB): domain Bacteria; phylum Bacteroidota; class Bacteroidia; order Bacteroidales; family Rikenellaceae; genus Alistipes. The sequence continues at coordinate 85,069 of JAHHQM010000001.1, forward strand.
GCGTGGCTCGCGCTCCAGGTCGTGAAATCGGCCTTGGGAGAGATGTATTTCACGTGGAGTGTGACATCGCGGTTTAGGGCGGGAATGTAGGCGGGGATGGCTTTCCTGGGTGTGAAGGCCGAAAGAGGCGTCTCGCGTATGTTGAATTGCGCCCAGCAGTCGCAGGTGTCGAGGATCGAGAGCACGGGGGTGGACAGACCGATAAATTCGCCCGCCGAGGCCATGACGGTGGCCACCTCACCCGCCACGGGCGAATAGACGGCGACATCCTGCATGTAGGTTTCCAGATTGATGACGGGTTGGCGGTCGGTGAGGGTCGCGGCGGGGGCATTCGGACAGCCGTTGCGCACCAATTTATAGTGGATGCGTGCCGATTCGGCAATGGAGCTGAGGTGCTTCAGGGCGGCAAGGGCGACGGTCGTAAGGATGAGGATGTTTTTGCGTTTCATGAAATTCGGCTTTTGCAGGAGGTGAAACTGCAAAAAGCAAGCCGAAAGTATGCTTTTGATTCAACAACCATTCCGTAAGGAGGAGTCAAAACTCATGGCTTATATGACATTGAAGCACGACTCTATAGCGATGTGTTCAATCTATTTTCTCTTTTTATCATAAAGCAGATTACCATAAAACAAATACATCCGGAAATTATAGTGGCTAATATATCATAGACATCATAAGTCAAACCGATAAACTCATATAACACAAAGCCCACACTGACATATAGAGGAGAATACTTTAGACGCGATACTGTAGATTTCGCTATACTTAACCAAAAACATATTGCTGCCGGAACCGCAAAAAAATTCGAATTTGAATCTGCTATATGGAAATCGAAGATATTGTTCTCATAGATATATGGTCTGTACCACAAATTCATAAGAGCAGCACATAAAACAAACGATACAGATAGAAGTAAGAATCCTATTCTCTGCTTTTTGCTCCATTTTATATATCTCTTTTCACTCATTAGTTAAATGCGATATTTTCCGACTTGAAATCCTATTTCTTCAGCACGTGGGCGTTGATCTCTTCGACCAGATGTCCCATTTCGGGGTAGACCCTTAAGTCCACTCCGTTTTCGCGCAGACGGCTCGCTCCGTGGCATTTGACGAAACAGCCCGGTTCGTAGAGCGCAAAGGCTACGTGGCGGAATCCGTGGCGCAGGATCAGATCCGTGCAACTTTCGGGTTCGCTGGCGCGTTTCGAGCAGGGTTCCATCGACGAATAGATGGATGCCCCCGCGAGCGATGCCCCCGCGGCGAGTGCCTTGGCGATGGCCTCCTGCTCGGCGTGGTGCGTGGCGGAAGTTTCGTGGGTGTAACCCGTGAATTTCTGCCCGTCGGCCGTAACGATGACCGCACCTACGCGGTAACACGTGGCGCAGGGGACGCAATTGCGGCTGACGGCGATGGCCTCCTCGAGCAGTGCCTTATCCTCCTCGGTGGTGTCGGGGTGGAAGGTGTAGGTGGCGACGTTCATGCCCCCGAGGTTTTCCTTGTGGCAGGGGATGCCGTCGGGAATCTCGAATCCGAAATGGGCACGACCGCGCGTTTCGATCTTCAGACGCGGGTTGATCGCCACGCGCAGCGTATCGACCATGCCCTCCTCCAAGAACATACGCAGGGTTTGCGGGCCTCCCTCGACCAGCAGGTGACGGATGCCGCAACGCTCCAGCTGATCGACGATCATGTGGGCGGTGATGCGCTCGTCGTGGACGAACAGGTAGGCCTTCCCCTCCAATTCGGGCAGGGCACGGCGCGAAAAGATATAGCGGTCGGCATCACCTTCGGTGAAGAAACGCATCGCGGGCGAAAGATTGCCCGAACGGGTGATGCAGATCTTGGCGATGTCGGGTTTGAGGCCTGCATGGCGGCGGCGTTCGCGGGTCGGTTCGTCCCGAAGCAGCAACGACGGGTTGTCGCGGCGCAGGGTTTCGGCACCGACCATGATGGCATCGCAACGGGTGCGCAAATCGTAAACTTTTGACCAGTCCTCCGGAGTGGAGATGATCAGTCGTTCGGAAGAGGTATCGTCCATGAATCCGTCGGATGTCATGGCCAGAGAGAGTGTTATTCGCATTTTCTGAGCGTTATTAGGGTTACTTCGGGATAGGCTCCCAGACGTACCGGATAACCTACATATCCCGTGCCGTCGGAGATGTAGAGCATCTTGCCGTCCCGGTCGTAGCGGCCGCTCCAACGGGGATACAGGATCCGTGCGGGGGATATTTTCATGCCGAAGAGATTGATTTTACATTGCATGGAATGAACGTGGCCGGCAAGGGTCAGATCGCCGAATCCCTTCTCGAGGATCTGATCCCACCATTGCGGGATGTGGACGGCCGTGATGTTGAACAGCGAGTCGGGGATCGCGCGGTATACCTCGTCCAGATGGTGGGCGGGAAGGTCGCGGTCGTGACGCTCCTTGCGCTGCTCGACATCGAACGATGCGCCCGAAAGGGTGATCCGTTCGCCACCGCGCTCCAAAAGGATGCTTTCGTTGTCCAATACGCGCCAACCCATCTCTTCCTGAAGGGCGATCAGACGGCGGGTGTTCTCGGCGCGGGGCAGAGCCACCGTATCCTTAATATAAGCGCCCACATCGTGATTGCCCAGGACGGCATATACGCCCATCGGGGCGTGGATGCGACCGAGGATCGCACGGCGTGCGGCATTGAGTTCCGTGTAGCGGATCGTCACCAGATCGCCCGTGCAGATCACAAGGTCGGGGCGAAGGGCGTTTACCTGATCGACGATTCTTTTCAGCTCCGCCTCGGGGCGTGCCAACGTGCCGATGTGCTGGTCGGTGAGCTGCACGATGCGAAGACCGTCAAATGCGGCGGGAAGACGCGTAGAACGGTATTCCTCCTCACCCAAGCGGATTGTCGTGCGTCCGAGGGTGGCGCCCCATGCGAAAAGCACACAGACGCCGAGTGCGAGCACCGCACCGATACGCGGGTGGTGCAGGTAGCGCAGCGCGAAGAACACCATGCGCGGGGCGACGGTCATCAGCCAGATCCAGTTCGTCCACATCAGGGCGTAGCAGAACGGTTCGGTGTTGTCGGGAAGGATGCGTCCGAGGATCATCATCGTGGGCAGCAGCAGATCGTCCGCCCAGAGGAGCGCTTTCAAAACGCTGTATTTTCGGTCGTGGTGTTTCCGTTTGAGCTCTTCGAGGAGCTTACGGTCGGCCAGAATCACGAGCGCGGATACCAAAAGGACTGCAAGGGTAATCATCGGAAGTATAATTTATAAAAAAACATTTTCCCAAACACAAAGATATAAAAAAACAGGTAAAGAGAACCCCGCAAAAGTGCGTTTTGTGCGATTTTCGGGCGGGTTGTTGTGTAAATCAAATGAAAATATTAACTTGCAAGGATTTTTGAAACAAAACTGAAAACAACTACAAAAACCTTAATATGAAAAAAATCTACTTATTGGTGGCTGCACTTTTCATGGCCACGACCCTTTCGGCACATAGCATCGAGCCCAAAGACCAGGCAACGGCAGACGCCGAGCAGCGCGAGAAAAACGTGTTGTACAAATCGCGCAACAATAAATTTACGCTCAAGGCGGGCGGTCATGCCGATCTGCGTGTGGCTTACGACTTCAAGGGTGTGGTCAATCACCTCGATTTCGCCACGTCGGAGATTCCCGTTCTGGGTGGCGAAAGTCAGAAGCTGAGAATGGACGCCACGACCTCTTATTTCTGGTTGAACGGTGAGCTGGACGGCGGTAAGCTGGGCCCCGTGAAGATGGTGGTCGATCTGGACTTCCGTGCCGGTAGCGAGTTGAGCTACACGCCCCGTATCCGTTGCGCCTACATCAACTTCAAGGGTCTGACCCTGGGTCGTAACGTATCGACCTTCTGCGACTTGGCAGCAGCGCCGATGACCATCGACTTCGAGCAGCCGAACTCCTACACGTTCCACTTTGCCACGATGATCCGCTACAACCATTCGTTCTTGAACGATAAGCTGGATCTGTGCATCGCCGCCGAGCTTCCTTCGCTCAATATGACGCCGAGCCCCTACTTCGAGAGCATCTCGCAGCGCGTGCCCGACTTCCCGTTCTATGCCCAGTATAATTTCGGCAGCCGTTTCAAGAGCCACGTGCGTCTGATCGGTGTGTTGCGCGACCTCTACATCCGCAACACCCGCACGGGCAACAACACCTCGATGTTCGGTTGGGGTGTCGGCACGAGCGGTCACATCCAGTTCTGCAAACCCTTCGAATTGTTCTTCAACGGTCAGATGGGTCAGGGTATCACGGCCTATATGTTGGATCTTTGCGGACAAAATATGGATTTTGTACCCGATCCCGAGAATCCCACGAGCCTTGAGGCACGAAAAATGTGGGGATGGCAGATCGGTGCTCATTTCAACATCACGGACAACTTCTACCTTTCGACCGGTTATTCGGAAGTGGGTGCCGACAACAACATGGAGAAAGATCTGGGTGTAGACGATTACGTCATCGGCAACAACTACCGCAAGGGTCGTTATATGTTCGGCAGTGCCTTCTGGCAGTTCACCGAGCGTTGTCAGCTGGCTTTGGAGTACCTGCACGGTTCGCGCGAGAATATGGACGGCATGAAAAACGAGGCCAACCGTATTCAGGCTCGTATCCGCTTCAAGTTCTAATCGAAACACCCGCATAGAGGCACTGATTTCGACCAATAAAAAATGTATATGGAATTTTTGGAACAACACAATCTGTTAGGTCTGGTGATCGGGGTGGCAACATTCCTGATCATCGGACTTTTTCACCCGCTGGTCATCAAGGGCGAATATTATTTCGGCGTCAAATGCTGGTGGGTGTTCCTGTTGATGGGAATCGGCGCAACGGTGCTTTCGGTGATGCTCGAAAGCCTCTTCTGGTCCACATTGGCTGCCGTGTGGGGTGCATCGTCCTTCTGGTCGATCGGCGAGCTGTTCGAACAGCGCACCCGCGTGAGAAAGGGATGGTTTCCCGAAAATCCGAATAGGAAAAAGTAAAACTATAAGCTCGGCTTATACATTGGTTGGGAAAACCGATCGAAAATGCTTGCACACCGCGTTTTCGTGCCGTATCTTTGCATCAGGAAAATAAAACAACACACACATTAAATACTGAACATTATGGAAAAGAGCATTAAAGGAACCAAGACCGAGAAAAATCTGATGAATTCGTTTGCAGGAGAGAGCCAGGCTCGTATGCGTTACACCTATTTTGCCAGCAAGGCCAAGAAGGAGGGTTACGAGCAGATCGCGGCAATCTTCCTTGAGACCGCCGAGCAGGAGAAGGAACACGCAAAACGCATGTTCAAGTATTTGGAAGGCGGCATGGTTGAGATTACCGCATCGTTCCCCGCAGGCGTGATCGGTTCGACGCAGGACAACCTGCTGGCAGCCGCACAGGGCGAGAACGAGGAGTGGACGGATCTTTACCCCCAGTTTGCCCGCGAGGCCATGGAGGAGGGTTTCCCCGAAATCGCAGCGATGTACAAGATGATCGCCGTGGCCGAGGCCGAGCACGAGCGTCGCTACCTGAAGCTTCTGGGTCGCATCACCGACGGAACGTGCTTCAAGCGCGATGGTAAGATCTGGTGGCAGTGCCGCAACTGCGGTTACGTTTGCGAGGCTTCGGAGGCACCGAAAATCTGCCCCGCCTGCAAGCACCCCCAGGCCTATTTCGAGCCCCGTCGCGAGAATTATTAATCCTTTGACTCGGGATTTCATATCAGAGGAGGAGAACCACCACAGGTTCTCCTCTTTTTTTGATTTTGCGCGTGACGGAATCTCCGAAAAAAATCGTACCTTTGCAATCTAATGGGGATTTTGTATTCCGCCCTTGAAAATCAGCGGGGTTGTCCCCGTCCTACAAAGTGCAAAACAAGTAATAAAATTATAAAACGCAATTTTTATGGCAGACGAAAAAATCATCTTCTCGATGGTGGGCGTTTCCAAGACGTTCCAAAATCAAAAAAAGGTGCTGAATAACATCTACCTTTCCTTCTTCTATGGTGCAAAGATCGGTATCATCGGTTTGAACGGTTCGGGTAAATCGACCCTGATGAAGATCATCGCGGGTATCGACAAGAACTATCAGGGCGAAGTGGTATTCTCGCCGGGTTATTCGGTCGGATACCTCGAGCAGGAACCCAAACTCGACGATTCGAAGACCGTGCGCGAAGTGGTCGAGGAGGGATGTGCCCATACGGTTGCACTGCTCAAGGAGTACGAAGAGATCAACATGAAACTCTGCGAGCCGATGTCCGACGACGAGATGGCCAAGATGATCGAGCGTCAGGGTGAACTCTATGAGCAGATCGACCATGTGAACGGCTGGGAACTGGACAGCGTGCTGGATCGCGCCATGGACGCCCTGCGTTGTCCCGATGCCGACCAGAGCGTGAAACACCTCTCGGGAGGTGAGCGCCGCCGTGTGGCTTTGTGCCGTCTGCTGTTGCAGCAGCCCGACGTGCTGTTGCTGGATGAGCCGACCAACCACCTCGACGCCGAGTCGATCGACTGGTTGGAGCAGCACCTGCGTCAGTATAAGGGTACGGTCATCGCCGTGACGCACGACCGTTACTTCCTGGACAACGTGGCAGGCTGGATTTTGGAGCTTGACCGCGGTGAGGGTATTCCCTGGAAGGGTAACTACTCGGGCTGGTTGGAGCAGAAGACCGCCCGCATGGCCATGGAGGAGAAGCAGGAGTCGAAACGCCGCAAGACCCTCGAACGCGAGTTGGAGTGGGTGCGCATGGCTCCGTCGGGTCGTCACGCCAAGTCGAAGGCTCGTTTGTCGGCCTACGACAAGATGATGAACGAAGACGCCAAGCAGAAGGAGGAGAAGCTCGAGATCTTCATCCCGAACGGCCCCCGTTTGGGCGATGTGGTGATCGAGGCACACGATGTGAAGAAGGCTTTCGGTGACCGCGTGCTGTACGAACACCTGGACTTCACGTTGCCGCCCGCCGGTATCGTGGGTGTCATCGGTGCCAACGGTACGGGTAAGACGACCCTGTTCCGTATGATCATGGGTCTGGAGCAGCCGACCGAAGGTTCGTTCCGTGTGGGTCCGACCGTCAAGTTGGCCTATGTCGATCAGCAGCACAAGTCGATCGACCCCGAGAAGACCGTTTATGAGGTGATTTCGGGCGGTACGGAGCTGATGATGCTGGGTAAGCGTCAGGTCAATGCCCGCGCTTATGTCGCCCGTTTCAACTTTACGGGTGCCGATCAGGAGAAGAAGTGCGGCGTGTTGTCGGGTGGTGAGCGTAACCGCCTGCACCTGGCTCTGGCTTTGAAGGAGGAGGGTAACGTCCTTCTGCTCGATGAGCCGACCAACGACATCGACGTCAATACGTTGCGTGCATTGGAGGAGGGTCTGGAGAACTTCGCAGGTTGTGCCGTGGTCATCTCGCACGACCGTTGGTTCCTGGATCGTATCGCCACCCATATTCTCTCGTTCGAGGGCGATTCGAAGGTGGTCTTCTACGAGGGATCTTATAGCGAGTATGAGGAGTGGAAGCGTGCTCAGGGTGGTGACACCCAACCCCACCGCGTGAAATACAAGAAATTAATGGAGTAAAATTTTAAAGACATGGCTCAAAAACCTTCTATTCCGAAAGGTACGCGCGACTTCTCGCCCCACGAGATGATGCGCCGCCAATATATTTTCGATACCATCCGCCGCGTGTTCCGCACCTACGGTTTTGCACCGCTGGAGACGCCGTCGATGGAGAACCTCTCGACGCTGTTGGGCAAGTACGGCGACGAGGGCGACAAACTGCTCTTCAAGATCCTCAATTCGGGCGACTACGCCGCAAAGCTCTCGTCGGACGAGCTGACGCAGGCTTCGAAGATCTGCGAGAAGGGTTTGCGTTACGATCTGACCGTGCCTTTCGCACGTTATGTTGTACAGCACAATAACGAACTGACTTTCCCCTTCAAGCGTTATCAGATCCAGCCCGTATGGCGTGCCGATCGTCCGCAGAAGGGTCGTTACCGCGAGTTTTATCAGTGTGACGTCGATGTGATCGGTACCCATTCGCTGTTGTGCGAGGTGGAGCTGGTCGAGATCGTCGAGCAGGTGTTCAAGGCACTCGGCATCCGCGTGCAGCTCAAGATGAACAACCGCAAGATCCTCTTCGGTATTGCCGAGGCCATCGGTCACGCCGACAAGATGATGGATATCACGGTGGCCATCGACAAGTTGGATAAGATCGGTCTGGAGAACGTCAAGAACGAACTCATGGAGCGCGGTCTGGACGCCGAGGCCATCGCCAAATTGCAGCCCATCCTCGAGATGAGCGGTACGAACGCCGAGAAACTCGACCTCTTGGAGGGCATCCTCTCCGAGTCGGAGACGGGTTTGAAGGGCGTCGGCGAGATGCGCACGATCTTCGGCCATATTGCCGAGGCGGGCATCGATCTGGATGTCCAGCTGGATTTGTCGCTGGCTCGCGGTCTGAATTACTATACGGGTGCCATCTTCGAGGTGAAGGCCCTGGATTTCGAGATCGGTTCGATCTCGGGTGGCGGTCGTTACGACGATTTGACGGGTATCTTCGGCCTGAAGGGACTTTCGGGCGTGGGTATTTCGTTCGGTGCCGACCGTATCTACGATGTGATGGTCGGTTTGGATCTGTTCCCCGAGGAGGTTAATTTCTCGACCCGCGTGTTGTTCATTAATCTGGGCGAGAAGGAGCAGGCCGCATCGCTGAAGTTGCTGCGTGCACTTCGTTCGGAGCATATCCCCTCGGAGATCTATCCCGAGCAGGCCAAGATGAAAAAACAGATGGAATATGCCAACCGCCGCGATGTGCCTTATGTGGTGATCATCGGTTCGCAGGAACTCGAAGAGAACGTCGCTACGGTCAAGGATATGCGTTCGGGTGAACAGCAGAAGGTCGCTTTTGCCGATTTCAAGGCTTATTTCACCGATAAATAAACGGGAACGATGCGTCGTCTGGTCGTATTGTTTGTAGTACTGACGGGGTCTGTGTCGCTGGTTGCGGCACAGACCCGTTCGTCTTCTGCGGAGGAGTTTCAGAAACTTTTCCGCGTTTTCCAATACATCTCCCGCATCTATGTCGATGAGGTCGATATGGCACCGCTGACCGAACGTGCCATTTTGGCGATGTTGGAGGAGCTGGATCCCCATTCGGCCTACATCGACCGCGAGGCGATGCGCGGCGTGGAGGAGGAGTTCGGCGGATCGTTCGACGGGATCGGCATCGAATTCGGCATTGTGCGCGATACGCTGCGGGTGGTGAATACCATCGCGGGAGGGCCAGCCGAGAAGGTGGGCATGCTGCCCGATGACCGCATTCTGAAAATCGATACGCTCGATGCCGTGGGTATCCGTCAGGGCGATGTGGCCAAGCACCTGCGCGGCGAACGCGGCACAAAGGTGCGGCTCGAGGTCAGACGCCCCGGCGAGCGGGAGTTGTTACAGTTTGTGGTGGAGCGCGACCGCATTCCGCTCCATACGGTCGATTGTGCCTATATGGCGACCGCGGATGTGGGGTATATCCGTCTGGCGCGATTCGGACGCACGACCTACGAGGAGCTGGTGGAAAATTACCGTCGTCTGAACCAGCCGCGGAAGATCATCCTCGACCTGCGCGGAAACGGAGGCGGATTGTTGGATCAAGCAATCGAGGTGGCGGGGTTCTTCCTGCCGAAAAACAGCGAGGTGGTCTCGACCGAGGGACGTGCCATCCCCTCCACGACCTTCCGCACGCAGTCGCGCGGCTATAATACCGACGGCGGGCTGGTGGTGCTGATTGACGAAAATTCGGCGTCGGCCTCGGAAATCGTCACGGGTGCGATTCAGGATTGGGATCGCGGCGTGGTCATTGGTCGTCAGAGTTTCGGCAAGGGTCTGGTGCAGCGTCAGATCGGATTGGGCGACGGATCGGCCATCCGCCTCACGATGGCACGTTATCATACCCCCTCGGGGCGCGTCATCCAGCGTCCCTACGAAAACGGCCATCGTCGGGAGTATTACATCGACCATCTGCGCCGTTACGACGATCGGGTGGTGGATTCGCTCAATGCCTCGGCACCCGAATATTTCACCCTGCGCTACGGACGCAAGGTGCGTGGCGGTGGCGGAATCCGTCCCGACATTGTGATCGAGGCCGATACGGCGGGGCACAGCAAATATCTGGGTGAATTGGTGCGTCGCGGAGTGTTGCGCGAATTTGTGACCGACAAGGTGATGGCCGATCGCAAGGCCATGGAGGAAAAATGGCCGACGGTCGAGAAATTTGTCGAAGGATTCGTTGTGGAAGATACGATGGTGGATCGTTTGACCGAATTTGCGCGGGGGCGTGATATCAAACCCGATGCTCAAACGAGCGCCGATACGCGCCGCTGGATTTCGATCCGCATCAAAGCCCTCGCCGCACAATACTTATACGGTGCGGAGGGTTTTTACCGGGTACTCAATGCGGAGGATGAGGCGACTTTCGGGGTGGCTTTGGAGGTGCTCCGAGACTGGGACGGCAGAGGCATGCGTATTTTGCAGGGCGGGCCGATAACGAAAAAATAGACGAAACGCGGGCGGAGATCGTAAAATGTAGGAACAAATTCTTGGAAAAGCGGACTGAATTTTATAACTTCATATAGTATTACAACCGCGGACTATTTTCCGTATAGATTTTTTAGTTATGTTTTTAAACTCTAATGCACACCGGGAGGCCGAAGATCACGAAGAACGGCAGGTTCTCTCTAAAACTGTGAAAGCGGGTCGCCGTACCTATTTTTTCGATGTTCGTGCCACACGTGCCGACGACTATTATTTGACGATTACCGAAAGCCGCAAGATGACGCAGGCCGATGGTTCGGTGACTTACAACCGTCACAAGATATTTTTGTATAAGGAAGACTTCTCCAAATTCGCTGATACGTTGCAGGAGGTCGTCGATTTCATCCGTCGTGAACGCCCCCAGGATGCCCATAAGGACGAGGCGGCACAGACCGAGGAAGACCTTTAGATAAGTTTTTTGAAATCAACGCGATCCCGCCCTTGGTTCTTTTTTCGAGGAACGATGGGCGGGATCACTTTTTTTTGGTATCTTTGCCCGATTGCATAACCGAACCCGACTTGGAAAGAGTCGGATAAAGAGCTGAATATGAATTTTACCAAAACCCTCATTCTGGCACTTAAAGGGTGTGCCATGGGTATGGCTGATGTCGTACCGGGCGTATCGGGCGGAACGATCGCCTTTATTTCGGGAATCTACGAAGAACTGATCGCCTCGATCCGTAACCTTGACCTTACGGCACTCAAAGATCTGCTGCACGGACGTTTCCGCCTTTTCTGGCACCATGTAAACGGCAGTTTCCTGTTGCCCGTGTTGTGTGGTGTGGCCTTCTCGATCCTTTCGCTGGCAAAGGTCATGACCTTCCTTCTGGAATATTACCCCATTCAAATCTGGTCGTTCTTCTTCGGACTGATCATCGCTTCGGCCTTTTTGGTGGCCAAGCAGATTTCGAAATGGAACTGGTCGTCGGTGCTGATGGCCGTTGTGGGAGTGGCCGTCGCGTGGTGGATCACGGTGGCATCGCCTGCCGAAACGCCCAACGACTGGTGGTTCGTCATGCTGTCGGGTGCCATTGCCATCTGCGCCATGATCCTGCCGGGTATCTCGGGTGCGTTTATCCTGCTCCTGCTCGGTAAATACCAATACATCATGTTGGCGGTGGGTAATCTGGATATTCCCGTCATGGTCATCTTTATGGCGGGTGCGGGTGCCGGTATCATCGCTTTCTCGCATCTTTTGTCGTGGCTTTTGAAGGAACATCACGACCCGACGATCGCCCTTCTGATGGGTTTCATGTTGGGTTCGCTCAATAAAGTATGGCCGTGGAAGGAGACCATCACCTCGATCGTTGATAAGCACGGCAAGGTGATCCCCGTCCTTCAGGAGAACATCACCCCCAATCAGTTCGAAGCGCTGACGGGTGCGGATTCCTGCCTGTTGCAGGGTATTTCGCTCTGCGTCGTGGGACTCTTCACGATCTACGCCATCGAGCTGGCCGCACGCATCCTGCTTAAAAAACGCGGACAATGAGACGTTTCGGATTGATCGGCCGTACGCTTGCCCATTCCTTTTCGAGGGAGTATTTCACCCGTAAATTCGAGCGGGAACACCTCTCGGATTGCGTTTATGAGCTTTACGAACTGCTCCGTGTGGAGGATGTGCTTGCACTTTTGAAGGAGCATCCCGATTTGGAGGGACTGAACGTGACGATCCCCTACAAACAGCAGGTGATTCCGTTGTTGGACGAGGTGTCGTTCGAAGCGCAGAACATCGGCGCGGTGAACTGCATCCGTCGGATGAAGGACGGCCGTCTGGTGGGCTACAACACCGACATCGAGGGACTTCGTATGTCGCTCGGACACCTGTTGCAGGGCGCACAACCCGACGAGGCGCTGGTCTTGGGTACGGGCGGTGCATCGCAGGCCGTGCAGTATGCCCTGGCAGAGCAGGGAATCGGTTATCAGCTGGTTTCGCGCGACGAGATGCGCGGAAATTACACCTATGACAATCTGCCCGTTGAGGTGGTCGAGGCGAGCCATCTGGTGATCAACGCCACACCCGTGGGTACATGGCCAGATGTGGAGGACGCCCCGCGAATTCCCTATGCTTACCTCACGCCCGATCATTATCTGCTGGACTTGGTTTATAATCCCGAGGTGACGACCTTCCTCGATTACGGCATGCAACGCGGTGCGCACGTCCTGAACGGACTCATGATGCTCGAAGTGCAGGCCGAAGCGGCTTGGCGTATCTGGAATGAATAAAAAAGGCAGGGTTTTACATAAAAAGGGAGGCATCCGAAAAGATGCCTCCCTTTGTTTTGATCAATCCCTAAAGGATTAACGGATGTGCTTGCCTGCAGCCTCGGCCTTGGCCTGCATGGCCTCGGTGTAAGCTTTGCGGCTCTTGTTGAACGTAAGCTCCTTCTTGAAGTTGGCAACCTTTGCATCCTCGGCCATGATGCTCTTCTGATGGGTGGGAGTCGACATCGAGACGGGCTTTGAGGTAGGGGTGCTGGGGTTGGGGTACTTCTCGACAAACTCCTTGGGATCGCTTACCTGGTCGGCCTTGGCCGTTACGGGAGCACCACGGAAGAGTTTGGTGATGCGGCCTTCCTGATCGACGGCAAAGGCAATGCCGACAACGGGCAGGTCGTAGGGGGCACGCAGGATCGAGTAGGGAGGCGTCACCTTGGTCGGGCCGAAGCGGTCGATTACCATGGTGATGATCTCCTCGTCGGTGAGCGAATCGGCCTCTTTCTGGGTCATAAACGACGAGTAGAAGGTCGTACCCTCATCGAAGATGAAATCAACGGGGATAAATACGGCTCCGTCTTTGGCCATGTTCTTGTAACCGGGATCAAGCTCGGCAACAGCCATCGAATCGTAGAATTTGGCGTAGTTCAGTGCGGCGCGGGCATCGGAAGGAACAGCCTTGGCCGTGGTGAATCGTTTCTCGAAGAGCTGGGTGGTGATGGCACCGCTGTAATAACCGAATGCGTATACGCGATATTCGGTTTCGGGGCTCAGGCCTCTCATGTCGGCCTCGAAGGGCCCCGTCACGGGGTCGGTGACCATCGACATCAGGAACTGGGACAGTTCTTCGTCCGTAAGGCCTTTGATCTGCTCGGTCGAAACACCCACCATGGCAAACGGATCTTCGTTCGAAGGCATGATCATCACCTTGGCCGTGTAGGGCGTGATGTCCGAGATCTGGATGTCGATCACGTTGTTTGAAGGGGGTACATCACCCGTCTTGACGCGTACGAACTGCACATCGGATTTCATAAAGGCGGTCTTCTCATCGACGGCATAGGCATAAGCCACATAGGTGCGGTTGGCCAGTTTGTCGGTCGACCATACGCACTCGCCACTGGTAGCCATCATGCTGACGATCGATTCGGGCGTCTCGTCGAACATCAGATAGAGGGTGACGGCCTGATACCAATCCTCCTCGATGCGGGTGATGATCTGCTCGTCGGTGGCATCGTCGGGGAACTCGATCACGTCGTACGAATACATGCCTTCGTAGTTGATCGGTTTGATGTCGAGATCGACCGTTATACCCTTGGCCGTGGCGGCGATGTCAAATTTGATCTCCTCCTTTTTGACGGGAGTCGTCTCGAATTCGACACGGGTAATCTCGGTCAGCTGTTCGTATTCGGGAAGGGATACACCATATACATAAGTCGTGTATTTCTTGCCCGGAACAAGACCTTCAACGGGGTAGAGCTCCTGATCGCCCATGGCCGTGTTCGATTCCATGAGTTCGCCGAAGGGAACTTCGAAATCGGCTGCCATCTGCTCGAAGTAGCGTTTGTCGTTGGCAACGAGCTCCTTATTGTCGGGAAACATATTGACCATGTCCGTGTAGAAGGTCATCACCACATAACGCATCTCCTTGTCTTTGGGCGTGATATTGAAGTGAACGCTCATCTCGGAGGTGTCCATCAGCTGGACTTCGATCTCCTTGGGAGCGGCGGCAGCCTGGTTTACCGTCAGACGAGCGTCGGCGGCTTTGGGGTAGCTGACCGTAAATTCAAAAGTGCGGGCTTCGGTCGTTTGGTTCTTTGCGACAGTGACCGTAATCTGGTTGTCGGCGACGGTTGCGGTGAGCCATTCGGGAGTCTCGGCGGGAGAAAGTGTCAGTTCGCCCGCTTCGGACGGATTTTCGATGGTGTAATTGACCGTAAATTCACCACCGACAGCTTCGGCCTCCACGGCGGAAGATGCCAATTTGATGACGGGAACCTCCTCCGTCGGCGGAGTGGGAGGCAGTACTTCGTCGTCATCACTACAGCTTACAAAGCCGAATGAACACATGGAAATGAACAATGCGAACAAAAAAATCTTTTTCATAAAGCTAAATAAAAAAGTTTGTTAATAGGTTGAGTTATTGGTTGTGATAAACTTTGGGGCAGAAGAGCCCTTTGGATCGGCTTATCAAATCAAAATTAAGAAATTCGTTTCAAACAAGCAAGTGTTTTATCGCTCAAATTTAACAAGATAGACCCCAAAACGAATAACCGATTTTCGTAAAAACCGCAAATAAATTTAACCTTTGAAGTTTGGCGTTTGAAAAATTAGCGGAGTGTAAGAAAAAATAAAGGACATCTTTCAGAAAGCAAGATGTCCTTTTTTTGCGGAGGAAAGATCCGTCACGGAGAAATTAGAGCGAGTCCTTCAATTTAGCCCTCAGATCGTCCTTCGGGCATGCGCCGACCGACGATCCGCAACTTTTTAGCGGGCGCTGATCGCTGTTTCCCTCTGCGATTCTATTTTTTTTGTCCTGTTCTTTTTTTGAACCATTTCATGATGATGGGAGCAAGTATTCCGCATCAACGTAAAGATACAAAAAAATATAATCTGAAAGTTTTTTGAAATGATTCTTTGTTAGGTTGTTAGGATGGTTTTTGGTGCGTGTCGGTAATAGGTATTCGCACGGCTTTTCGCAGACACGGGTGAAAAAAAAAGACACCTTGCTTTCTGCAAGATGTCCTTTTTTTGCGGACGGAAAAATCCGCCTCGGAGGAATTAGAACAATTTCTCCAATTTAGCTTTCAGATCGTCCTTCGAGCAAGCGCCGACCTGCTTGTCAACCAGTTCGCCGTTCTTCAGGAAGATGATCGTCGGGATGTTACGAACGCCATATTTCATCGTGATGTCGTCGTTGTCCTCTACGTTGCATTTGCCGATTACGGCGCGATCACCGTACTCTGCGGCCAATTCGTCAACGATGGGAGCCATCATGCGGCAGGGACCGCACCACTCTGCCCAAAAATCAACTACCATAGGTTTACCCTGTGCTACGAGTTCGTCGAAGTTAGCCTGTTTAATTTCAAGTGCCATAGTTTTCTAATGTTTTAAAGTGTTAGTAATGAGTTAAACAATCGTATAATTAATTTCGTTTTCGTCCAAATAATCCACCAACTGTTGCGTCAGTCCCAGTTTGATGCTGCGCGAGGTGAAATTCGCAATGACGTGTGCCTCGCGGTCGAAGACATTTACGCGAAGCAGCGTCTTACCCTTCGATTTATGGAGCACCTTCATCAGATCCTCGCCGAGCGACTTGCTTACATCCTCGATCGGAAGGCTGATCGAAAGCTCCTTGATCATGTCGCGCACCTCGCTCAACTGCACGATCGACACGATCTTGAATTCCAGCTCGTTCTCGTGGTAGGGCTTGGGTTGTACCTTACCGCGGATGAAGAGGAAGTAGTCGGGATACATCCACTGACGGAATGCCTCATAATCCTTGCCGAAAAGGTAGAATTCGTGACTTCCGTTGTAATCTTCCAACGTAAATTTACCCCACGGGCGTCCGCTCTTGCCGATAAGGTTCGACACGGAGGTGACCATACCCGCCAGGGCGATCTCCTGTCCGGCGAGGTGTTGCAGGTCGTCCAGATCGGTCAGCTGTGCCTTGCACATGTGGTCGATGATGACCTTGTACTCGTCGAGCGGGTGTGCAGAGAGGTACAGACCGATCACTTCGCGCTCCTTGGAGAGCACCTCCAACTGACTCCAATCTTCGCACGAGGGCAGGGTGGGGCGTTGGATATCGACATCGCCGAAAGCCCCGAAAAGGCTCTGCTGGGCGTTGTTCTTTTCGTTCTGGTAATTCTGACCGTAACGGATCAACTGCTCGAGGAAGGGCGTGGGGTTCGAGTCGCGCTGATCCACTCCGAAGAACTTGCTGCGGTGGAAATCGACAATCGAATCGAATGCGCCCGCCAAGGCGAGATTTTCGATACATTTACGGTTCACGGAGGTGTAATTCACACGCTCCATAAAATTATAAATATCGGTGTAGGGGCCGTTCTGCGTACGCTCGGCGATGATCTGATCGACGGCAGCCTCACCGACACCCTTGATGGCGGCAAGACCGAAACGCACGTCACCCTTCTTGTTCGACGAGAACGTACGGCGCGACTCGTTGATGTCGGGGCCCAGCACGCGTTTGCCCATGCGCTTGCATTCGCTCATGTAGAACGTCAGCTGCTTGATGTCGGCCAGGTTTCGGCTCAACAACGCCGCCATGAACTCCGACGGATAGTGCGCCTTGAGGTAACCCGTCTGATAGGCCACATAGGCATAGCAGGTCGAGTGCGATTTGTTGAAGGCGTAGGAGGCGAAAGCTTCCCAGTCGCTCCAGATCTTGTTACAGATCTCCTCGTCGTGACCGCGCTCCTTACATCCCGCGATGAACTTGGGCTTCATCTTGTCCAGTACGTCGCGCTTCTTCTTACCCATGGCCTTACGCAGCGTGTCGGCCTCACCTCCCGTGAAACCGGCCAGCTTTTGCGACAGCAGCATCACCTGCTCCTGATAGACCGTGATGCCGTAGGTGTCGCTCAGGTACTCCTCCATGTCGGCAATCGGGTAGGAGACGGGCTCGGTACCCTGTTTACGGGCAATAAAGTTGGGAATGTACTCCATCGGGCCCGGTCGATAGAGGGCATTCATGGCAATAAGATCCTCGAAACGGTTCGGTTTGAGGTTCTTGAGGTGCTTTTTCATACCCGGCGACTCGAACTGGAACAAGCCCGTCGTCTCGCCGTTGGCAAATACTTCGTAGGTTTTCTTGTCGTCGAGCGGAATCTCGTCGATCTTGAGATCGATGCCGTGGACATTCTTGATGTTGTCCAGGGCGTCCTTGATGATCGAAAGGGTACGCAGACCCAGGAAGTCCATCTTGATCAGACCGACACTCTCGACCTCCTTACCCTCGAACTCCACCACGTTCAGATCGGCATCCTTGGCGATGGCCATCGGGGCGAATTTCTCCAGGTCGTCCTGTCCGATGATCACACCGCAGGCGTGTACACCCGTCTGACGGATCGAGCCTTCGAGTTTCTCGGCATATTTCAGCGTATTGCGGATCAGCGGGTTGTCCGAATTGCGTTCGGCCGCCAATTCGGGCGACTCCTTGTAGACGAAATCAAAGGGCGTTTCGCCGTGTTTCTTGTCGGGAGTCACCTTGTCGGGAACGAGTTTCGAAAGACGGTCGCTTTCGCTCAACGGCAGTTTCTCGACACGCGCCACATCCTTGATGGCCATTTTCGGCGCCATCGTACCGAAAGTCACGATCTGAGCCACACGCTTCTGACCGTATTTCTGCACGCAGTAGTGCAATACGTCGGCACGGCCGTCCTCATCGAAGTCCACATCGACATCGGGGAGCGAAATACGCTCCGGGTTCAGGAAACGCTCGAACAGCAGGTCGTATTTCAACGGGTCGATGTTGGTGATCTTCAGGCAGTATGCCACGGCCGAACCTGCGGCCGAACCACGACCCGGGCCCACCGACACGCCCATATCGCGGGCGGCACGGATGTAGTCCCATACGATGAGGAAGTATCCGGGGAATCCCATCCACTCGATCGTCTCCAACTCATATTTCAGACGCTTGGCAACCTTTTCGCTCAACTGCTTGCCGTAACGGATCTCCGCACCTTTGTACGTCAGATCCTTCAGGTAGCAGAACTGCTTGGCTACCATCAGTTTGTCGGTCAGTTCCTTGTTGTCCTTTACGAGGTTCTCCAGCTCTTCGACCGTCGTGCAGGCGTCGATATTTTTCAGTAACTCCTCGTCCTCGAGTTTCTTCTTGAACGACTCCTTAAGTCCGTCCAAGGGGATCGGGAAATCGGCGGGAGGCGGGAAGTTCGGCATCAAGGGGGCATGCACCAGTTTGTACTCCTCGACCTTGTTGGCGATTTCGACGGTCGTCTCGAGGGCTTCGGGATGATCCTTGAACAACTCGGCCATCTCCTCGGGCGATTTGAGGTACTCCTGGAACGTGTAGCGAAGACGCTTCGGATCGTCCAGATCCTTACCCGTGTTGAGGCAGATCAGGTGATCGTGTGCCGGAGCATCTTCCGCCAGGATGAAGTGCACGTCGTTCGAGCAGATGTATTTGACGTTGAATTTCTTGGCTAATTTCAGAATTTCGGCATTGACCTTTTTCTGGTTTTCGTACACCTCGGCATCTTTGGTGGGGTCGCCCGATTTGTGAAGCTGCATTTCGAGGTAGTAGTCGTCGCCGAACACGCTTTTGAACCACTGTACCGCCTCCTCGGCATGTTTCAGGTCACCGTGCATGATTGCCTGCGGAATCTCGCCACCCAGACACGCCGACGAGCAGATGATGCCCTCGTGGTAATCCTTCAGGAGCTGCTTGTCGATACGCGGCTTGTAGTAGTAGCCTTCGGTGAACGAGTAGGAGACGATTTTGCACAGGTTGTGGTAACCCGTGAGGTTTTTGGCCAAAAGAATCAGGTGATCGCCCGATTTCTCCTCCTTATCCTTCTCAAAACGGTTCTTCACCACGTAACATTCGCAGCCCAGAATCGGTTTGATTCCCTCGGCTGTGGCCGTGTCGTGGAAGTTCTTCACACCATACATATTGCCGTGATCGGTGATGGCCAGAGCGGTCATTCCCAGCTCCTTGGCACGCTTGACAAGGGGCTTGATGGCGGATGCTCCATCAAGGATCGAATATTGGGTGTGGACGTGAAGATGTACGAATTGAGGCATGGTCGTGATTTTTTGCAAGAGCAAAGGTACAATTTTTCTTGAAATTCTCGGCATGAGAGTTGTAAATTATCTTTAAAAGCACTATCTTTAAAGTACTAAAACGAAGGGGTGCCGGAGATACTGCCCGAGGGGAACTTGAAGGGGGCTCGAAGGGGAGCGCGAGGAGAAACTTGAGGGGGTGTCCGGGTCGGTATTCTTTCCTTTATGATCCGTTCCTGCAAACTTATTATTAACGCTAAAATCCAACAGTCATGAAAGAGGAAGCAATGGTTGTGTTGGCGGAATACAACAACACGATGCAGGCCGAAATGGCCAAGGTGATGTTAGAGAGTAACGGTATTGAGGTGTCGATGCGCAACGAATACATGGCCAATACGATTCCGACGGGCGCGATGCCGGTACAACTGGTTGTCTATGAGTCGGATCTCGAACAGGCAAAGGCGTTGCTTGTGGCGCGTTAAATCTTTGATTTTTTTGTGAAATTTTATCGGCCGTCACGTTTTGTGACGGCTTTTTTGTGATGATCCTGTCGGTATCGAGACGAACGGATATTCCCGCATTTTTCAGCGAGTGGTTTTTCAACCGCCTTCAGAAGGGGTTTGCGGATGTACGCAATCCGATGAACCCCCACCGGGTGAGCCGTATCGACCTCCGCCCCGAGGTGGTGGACTGCATCGTGTTTTGGACGAAGAATCCCGAGGCGATGCTCCGGGGGTTGGATCGCCTGGCCGCGTACCGCTATTATTTTCAGTTTACGCTCAATCCCTACGATCAACTGATCGAACCCGAAGTTCCGCGGAAAAAGGAGGTGATCGCCACCTTCCGCGAATTGGCACGGCGCATCGGACGCGATCGGGTGGTGTGGCGTTACGACCCGATTCTGATGTCGGATCGGATTGATCTTAAGTACCACATCCGCTATTTCGAGGAGTTGGCCAAGCGGCTGGAAGGCCATACCGACCGCTGCGTGATCAGCTTTTTTGATCTTTATCGGAAAATCCTGAACAATATCCGTACGCTGCATCTTCGTGCGCCCAACACGGAGGAGATGAGGCTGTTGGGCGAAAATTTGGGCAGGATTGCACGACGGCACGGCATCAGGGTGTTCAGCTGTGCCGAGGAGGTGGATTTGAGCGGTGCTGGCATCGAACACGGAGCTTGCATTGATCCCCGTCTGGTGGAGCGGGTGTGCGGCTATGAGATCGAGTGTCGGAAAGACGCGAATCAACGCAAGGAGTGCCGTTGTATGGAGAGCATCGACCTTGGGGCATACAACACGTGTGGTCACGAATGTGCCTATTGCTACGCTAATTTCAACCGTGAAAAGGTACGGACGCAACTCTTGCGGCACAACCCCGCGTCGAGCCTTCTGGTCGGGGAGCTGACCGATGAGGATGTGGTGCGGCAGCGGCCTGTGCGGCTGCTTAGGCGGAGCGGTTTGTTCCAATAAAAAACGGGGTGACCTTACGAAAAGGTCGCCCCGTTTTGTGTGGCGTGGGATCGTTTAGCGCATCGGAACCTGAGCCTTGCCGATCAGACGACCGTCGGTGTAGAGTTCCACGAGGTAAGTACCTGCAACGAATCCTTTCGAGTTGAAGTAGATACCCACTTCGATGTCCTGATTCTGGTAGTCGATTTCACGCATGGCCGAGTAACCCAGTCGCTCACCCTCGAAATCGAACGAAGGCATGTCGGCCGTCGTCAGCAGATAACCGTCGGGATGGTTGATGCGGACGTAGATCTTGCGGTTGCCGGGCGTTGCCAGGTCGTTGGCCATCAGCGAGAAGTTCACCAGCAGACGGCTGGCGTTCTTGATGCGCGATACCTCCTTGCTGTGGGCGTTGAGTGCCTTGAGCGAGATGGCGCGTGCTTTGATCACCGAACCGACCTTGACTTTGTTGTCCAGTTCGGCGGCCTTCTCCTCGGCCATGTCGGCACGGAGGTTGGCGGTGGAGATCTCCTTGCGGAAACCGACGTTCTCGGAAATGAGCTGCTTGTTGAGCGTATTCAGCGAGTCGATCTGACGGATGTAACCCTTCATCAGCGTACGCAGCGTACCGACCTCCTTCTCATATTGCTTGATCTTGGCGAGATTCCACGAACGCTCCTTCTTCAGACGCGTCATCAGCGAGTCGGCCTTTTCGCGCTGGATCGTCACATCGGCCGAAAGCGAATCGTTCGACACGCGCAGATTGTCGTAATCGGTCACCAGCTGTCCCAATTCGCTCTGGATCGAGTCGCGGTCGGCCTGCAACAGGATGTTGTCGGCCATCTGCTGGCGGTGGATGCTGTAGTAGAGGATCGACAGCGCAACCAGAATCACCGACAGAATGATGATCACAATGCGGTAGCCGCGGATCGACTTGTTGGCATCGGGTTGTTGATATTGGTAGTCATTGTCCTCGTCGTATTCCGAGGAGTTATAACCTTTGGGATTTTCTTCCATGACTTTTAGGTGTTTAATAATTCAACGTAGTTCGGTCGGAAAATGTTGCCCGATGCGGGTCGGGACGGCCTTTTTTATAAAACTTATATAAGGCCAAAGATACAAATAAATTTATCTTATCCTACTTTTTAGGGGATATTTTGTGCCTTTGATGTCCGAAATGTAGGCTTGGACACTGCCGATTCGGATGGGGGATTCGATATAGAGCGGGATTTTGTTTTCGTCGTCGGAGATCCAGATCGTGAAAACCGTGCCGTCGGTAAACGAAAATCCTTCGGTCGATCCCAGCTCGCACTCGAAGCGGAGCGTGCGGAATTTACCCATGTTGCGGATCTTTTTCACCTCGCGGCCGATGTAACGGTAGTGGATCGTGCGGATGGTGTCGGGCAGCAGCATACGCATCGTCTCGACCTTGCCCTCCACGAAATCCTCGGCCTTGGCCGAACGCATGCTGAAGAAAAGCGAAATGGCATCCAGACTCTTCTCCTCGAGCGGCATTTGGAGCGACTTTTCGGGACGCTGACGACTGCGCCAACGGGTATTGACCTGCATCTTGTCCCAATCGTAGTCCATCTGACTCTTATAGGTGTAGTCGCCCTCCTTCAGATCGCTCTCGAAACGTACGGGGCGCAGGCTGTCGGGATGGATGTAGACCGTGTAGCGATCCTCCAGCTTGAAGAACAGACGGTAGGCGGGCATCGTCTTGGCAAATCCCGTCACGTTGTAGCAGTCGCGCCCGTCAATTTGGTCTTTTTGGGTTTCGACGCGCACCATGCCCACTTCGGTGTTGGGGAACATTTTGGCCTTGTAGCTTACGCGGTAGTCGAGCACTTCGCCCGGATGATAAAGTTGTGCCATGAGGGGCAGTGCACCCAGCATGAGCAGTATGGTCAGAAAAAAGCGTTTCATAAATAAGTTTCGTATTAAGTGTGGCGGGTCAGGAGATCTTCGAAAAATCGATTTCTTCCCGTCCCGAATGTTTTCGTTTCAAATCGTCCAGTCCGCGGTGTTCGGGCAGCGTGAGGTGCGGATCTCGTTCGAGAATCGCAATGGCTGCCTCGCGGGTCGCGGAGAGGATTTCCTGGTCTAAAGTGGGGTTGGCGATCTTCAAATCGAACGCCTCGCCGCTTTGTTGTGTGCCGTTGATGTCGCCCGCACCGCGCAGCTTGAGGTCGAGTTCCGCCAATTGGAATCCGTCGTTCGTCTGACACATCGCATCGAGTCGTGCCCGCGATTCGCGCGCGAGCTTTTCGCCCGACATGAGGATGCAGTACGACTGCTCGCCGCCTCGTCCCACGCGTCCGCGCAACTGGTGCAATTGCGACAGTCCGAACCGTTCGGCCGATTCGATGACCATCACCGTGGCGTTCGGCACATCGACGCCCACCTCGATAACGGAGGTGGCGACCATGATGTCCGCCTCGCCCGATTTGAACTGACGCATCGACTCCTCCTTGTCCTGCGGTTTCATCTTGCCGTGGCAGATGGTCGTGACGTATTCGGGCAGGGGAAAATCGCGCGAAATGGACTCGTAACCATCCGTCAGATCCTTGTAATCCATCGTTTCGGACTCCTTGATCAGGGGGTAGACGACATAAACCTGCCGTCCCTTCTTGATCTCCTGACGCATGAATCCGAACAGGCGCAATCGGGCGGCATCGGTGTAGTGGACGGTGCGGATGGGGCGTCGTCCGGGGGGCAGCTCGTCGATGACCGAGACATCGAGATCGCCGTAAAGGGTCATGGCCAGCGTACGCGGAATCGGCGTGGCGGTCATTACCAGAATGTGGGGCGGCTGGGCATTTTTCGTCCACAAACGTGCCCGTTGCTCGACCCCGAATCGGTGCTGTTCGTCGATGACGACAAATCCGAGGTTTTGGAACTTGACGCGCTCCTCGATCAGGGCGTGCGTGCCGATCAGGATGTTGATTTTGCCCGAGGCAATCCCCTCCAACGCCGTGCGACGCTCCTTGACCTTCGACGAACCCGTCAGAATGGCGCATTTCACGTTGATGCCCTCCAACATACGCTGGAAATTGGCAAAATGCTGACGGGCGAGGATCTCGGTGGGTGCCATCATCGTGGCCTGGTAGCCGTTGTCCACGGCCAGAAGCATCGACATGAGGGCGACCATCGTCTTGCCCGATCCCACATCGCCCTGCAGAAGGCGGTTCATCTGATAACCCGTCACGGTATCCTGACGGATCTCCTTGATGACGCGTTTCTGCGCTCCGGTCAGCGGGAAGGGGAGTTTTTCGTTGTAAAACGTATTGAACGCATCGCCCACCTTCGGAAACATAAATCCGTTGGATTTATTCATGCGGTCGGTGCGGTGTTGCTGGATGTTGAGTTGCACGCCCAGCAACTCGTCGAATTTCAGTCGGTTCTGCGCCGCAAGGAGCAGCGCCTGCGATTGCGGAAAATGGATGTTGTGCAACGCATCGCGCAACGAAATGAGGTGGTATTTCTGAATCAGGGAGTCGGGCAGGGGGTCGGGAATGTGTCCGTCGGCCAATTTCCACGCATCGCATACGATCTTGTACATGGCTTTGACGCTCAATACGTTGGCCAGCTTTTCGGTCATGGGGTAGATGCCCTGCATGCCGCTTTCGTTTTTGCGCGACAAGGCCTGCTCGACGGTTTCGAGTTCGGGGTGAGCCATCTGCAATTCGCCACGGTAGAACGACGGACGACCGAAAACGATGTATTCGCGTCCGACCTCGACCTTCTTCTCGATCCATTTCACGCCTTGAAACCAGACGAGTTCGGCCACACCCGTTGCGTCCTGCGCATAGGCCGTGAAGCGTTGTTTGCGTCCTTCGCCTGCGACGGATGTACCCGTGATTCGGGCACGGAACTGCACGTAACTCAGGTTCGAGGTCTCGTGAATCTCGCCGATCATGTAGTAGCGTGTGCGGTCGATGTAGCGAAACGGATAGTGCGCCAAAAGATCGCCCACGGTTCGGATTCCGAGCTCGTGATCCAGTACTTTGGCACGCGCCTCGCCCACGCCGGGAACGAATTTAATGTCGGTATCAAGATTATAGCCCACCTTTCAAAACATGCTTCTCATTTACAAAAATACAATTTTCCGTTCAAATTCCAACATTTGCGGGCGATTTCCCGTCGCGATCCCCGATATTTTTTCTTCGGGCGGGGAAACTTTTTAAATTGCATGAAGAATTTATTATCTTTGTATTTCCAAACGGGACGGACGTGTGCCCACCCCGAAAAAACAACATTTGACATGAATCTTTCCGAATTTAAACGCCGTCCCGCATCCGAAGTACGGATCGGACAAACCTCCGTCGGCTCAGAATATCCCGTTGCCGTACAATCCATGACCAACACTCCGACGGCCGACACCGACAAAAGTGTCGCACAGATCCGCCGTATTGCGGCGGCCGGATGTCCGATTGTGCGTCTGACGGCACAGGGTCGCAAGGAGGGCGAGAATTTGGAAAACATCGCACGTGTGCTGCACGAAGCGGGGGATCGCACGGCACTTGTGGCCGATATTCATTTCGTGCCGGAGGTGGCCGCCATTGCCGCCCGCTATGTGGATAAGGTGCGTATCAATCCGGGTAACTACCGCAACGAACACGGCGAATTGGAGCATCTGATCGCGTTGTGTAAGGAGCGCGGCGTGGCACTGCGTATCGGTGTGAACCACGGTTCGCTCGGCAAACGCATCTTCAACGAGTACGGCGATACGCCCGAGGGTATGGTCGCCGCCGCCATGGAGTACCTGCGCGAATGCCGCAAATATGATTTCGATCAGGTGGTCGTGTCGATGAAATCGTCGAACACCCGCGTGATGGTCTATGCTTACCGACTGCTGATCGAGGCGATGGATCGCGAGCAGATGCACTATCCGATCCATCTGGGTGTGACCGAGGCGGGTAACGGACTGGAGGGGCGCGTGAAGAGTGCCGTCGGTATCGGTGCCCTGATGGGTGACGGTATCGGAGATACGATCCGCGTGTCGCTGACCGAAGCCCCCGAAAACGAAGTACCCGTGGCCAATATGCTGGTGGAGCATTTCCGCGAGCGTCCCGGTCATTTCGAGGTGAAGCACCCCGAGCGTTATTCGCCCACGGCTTTCCGCCGCCGTTCGAAGATCATGACCCCCGTGACGCACGACGAGTCGCACGACGGATTCCGCGTCCTGGAAGCCGTGTCGGGTAACCCCACGGCCGAATTGCGTGCCGCCATCCTCGATCTGGAGCCGATGGATCAGCCCGTAATCGTCAAACGTGCCTATAGGGAGTCGGGCCTGGAGCTCGTGGCCGTGAAGGCTGCCGCCGATCTGGGACCGTTGTTGCTGGACGGTCTGGCCGACGGCGTGTGGATCGACGCCCCGCAATTTACTGCCGAGCAGATCCGCGAAGTGGAGCTTTTGATCCTGCAAGCCGCACGTGTGCGTTTCTCGAGAACCGAATACATCGCCTGCCCGAGTTGCGGACGTACGCTTTATGATATTGAGGACACGCTCGCACGCATCAAGGAGCGCACGGGACACCTCAAAAACCTCAAAATCGGTATTATGGGCTGTATCGTGAACGGTCCGGGCGAGATGGCCGATGCCGATTACGGATATGTGGGTGCCGCCCCCGGACGCATCACTCTTTATAAGGGTCGTGAAGTGGTCGAGCGCAACATCCCGCAGGAGGAGGCGCTGGATCATTTGATCGAACTGATCAAACGCAACGGCGATTGGGTCGATCCCGCAAAATAGAAACGTCTTACCTCAAAAGATTTCCGTTCCGTGATCATTCTTCCGAGTTCTTATCTGCCGTCCGTCGAGTGGTTTTCGCACCTGAAAAAGGGCGATGCCGTCATCGACGTGGGCGAGCATTTCATCAAGCGTTCTGAACGTAACCGCGCCCGTATCCTTTCGCCCAACGGTGTGATGGATCTTACGGCGCAGGTCATGCGTGCCAACCGTCCGCGTACCCCGATGCGCGATATGCGTTTGGACTATTCGAAGCGTTGGCAGCACCAGCACTGGGGGGCTTTTGTCGCTTCGTATAAGGGTTCGCCATACTTCGATTATTATGCCGACCTGATCGAGCCGTTCTACCGTCGCGAGTGGGAGTTTCTGGTCGATTACAACATGGAACTTTTGGAGGTGCTGTGCCGTATGGCGGGTCTTGAGATGCCCCGCGTGTCGGAAACCTATCTGACGGCATCGGACGCAGATATTGACCTTCGCCCCAAGCAAAAAAAAGGTTCGGCATTTGTTGCCGAACCTTATATTCAGGTTTTTTCCGATCGGATGCCCTTCGTCGAAAATCTTTCGTTTGTGGATCTTTTGTTCGCCGAAGGACCCGAGGCTATCGCGCGACTATAGGTCGTCCGATATGTAGTGTGACGCTGTCGGCGAGCGATTCCGCCGCAACCTTCACTTTGACTTCACCCTTTACTTCCAACGGCTCGGTCACAAACTGACACGGGGCGACCTCTTTCATCGCCACCGTATCCTGATTGACGAGCAGTTGCGGCATACCCACCGACGAATAGACGTGGAACGTCTGCGGCACATCGGGGCGCAATGTGTTGTGCTTGTCGGCCAGATGCAACGTCTTGCGGTGCTTGTTCCACAGGGCGCGGTAGAGGAAGTAAATGTCTTTCTTGTCGCGGTGGTTCAGATCGATCATACCGCCGCAATTGATGCCGTAGGGACGGCGTACCGATCCGTAATCGAACAGGTTGTTGATCCACTGACCCCAGAACAGCGAGTCGTTGCCCAGACTGCGGGCATAACCCTCGTGGAAACGGGTCAGACGATCCTCCGGCAGACAGTCGCCGTTGAGGATGTTCGTATTCGAATAGAGCTTGTGTCCCAGCATGCCCTCGCCGCCGTAGGCCACGCCCGACAACAGGTGCGACCAGTTCTTGCGCAGGAGATCCTTCCAGCGGACGACATCTTCGGTCGAACCGCGATTCCAACCCACATTTTGCTGCCATACGATCAGATCGGTGATGAAGTTGATCGCACCGTCCTGGTCGCTGCATGCCACCGTCGGACGCGACGGGTCGAGCGACTTGGCCTCCATGTTCAGACGCTGGATGTAGGCGATGGGGTTGTTGCCGCGGGTGTTCAGACGCGAGAAGATACCCCACATCACCACCGACGGGTGGTTGATGTTCTGGGCGATGATTTCGCTGAGCTGCTGGATGCCGTTCTCCTCGAATTCGGGGGTCGGCAGGTAGGCAATATCGCTCATGAACGTGCGGTGGAACGGGATGTCGATCCATGCGAGCAGACCTCGTTCGTCGAGACGGTCGTAGAGGTAATGGCTGTGGGGAATGACGGCCGAATGGATGGCATTTGCCCCCAGATCCTCGATGATCTCAAGGTCGGCATCGTAGTCCTTCTCGGTGAGTGATCCGCACGCGATGCGGTTGTCGTGGTAGAGCGTGACACCGCGGATGTCGAATCGGCGCGAGTTGATCAGGATGCCCTCCTGCGAGGAGTACTCCAAGCGGCGGAAACCCGTACGGATGCTTTCGCGGTCGATCTCCTCGTCGCCGTTGAGTACGCTCACCGTCACTTCGTACAGTTCGGGGTGTTCGGGATCCCACAGTCGGGGATGCTCCACCTCGAAATCAATGAGGACGGGACGGCCGTCCAGACGTACCTGCTGGGTGCGGGTGAAGGCCACTTCGCCCGTGGGGGAGGTGATGGTCGTTTTCAGGCGGCAGTTCGATGCGCCTCTTGAAATAAGGTGGATCTCGGCTTCACCCGTCACGCGATCCTCCGAAACGAATTGCGGATGGATCAGGATGCCTTCCGTGCCGAGGTAGAGCGGTGAAATGGCCGTGCGTTCGGTGATGATGAGTTCCACGGGACGGAAAATACCGCCGTAGAAATTCATGTCGGAACCCGTGGGCAGGAAATCGTTGCTCGTGTTGTTGTTCACGGACATGAGCAGCTGGTTCTCCTCGCCGTAGCGGATCTGGTCGGTGATCTCGAACGTGAAGGCGGCACTCGCTCCGACGTGGTTGCCGACGTGGTTGCCGTTCACGAACAGGTCGGCGACACTCTGCACGCCGTAGAATTTCAGGAAGATGCGTTTGGCCGCCCATTCGGTCGGAATATAGAGCGGATAAACATAGTTACCGATGGTTTCAATCAGGTGACGCTCGGTTGCGGGGTTGTTGTTCCAGCTGTGGGGCAGATTGACGTAACGCGCCCTGTCCGAGGTGTTTTCCGATTTGAAGAAGAATCGCCATCCCTCGTTCAGAGGAATCACTTCGCGTGCCGTGAGGGTCGAAAGAACCGTCAGTAGCAGTGCCAATGTCGTGATGAGTCGTTTTGTCTTCATAATATAGGTATGGTTTTATGTCGCAATATAAACGTGGTTTAAAATGGGTTTATTTCGCCTTGCAAAAGGAAAAATATACACGCAAAGGTAAGAAATTATCCCTTGATTTTCGCATCTTGCCTTCGGAAAACGCATCGCACGGAATCGGGATGCCGCGCGGGGGCGCTCCCGACAAATAGGTATTTCTTTGAAAAATGGCGGGTGATGGGGAACAGGTCTTCGATATTTTTCGTATATTTGTGTTTGTATAAAAACTTCTAAAACTATGTTCTCAGCAAAAACTTATATCGCTCGCCGTAGCGAACTCCGAACAAGAATCGGATCGGGTCTTATTTTGATTCCGGGCAATATGTTCTCGCCCAACAACTACCCCAACAACGCTTATTATTTCCGTCAGGATTCGACGTTCCGTTACTTCTTCGGATTGAATACGCCGGCATTGTTCGGTGTGATCGATGCCGATTCGGGTGACGAGATGTTGTTCGGCAACGATTTCACGATGGAAGACATCATCTGGACGGGCCCGCAGCCTACCATCAAGGAGCTGGGTGTCCAGGTGGGTATCTCCACGACGTTTGCCCTTACGGAACTTGAGGCCGTTGTCCGCAAGGCCGTTGCCCAGGGCCGCCGGGTACACTACCTGCCCCCGTATCGTGGCGAAACGAAATTGCAGCTGTCGGCATTGCTGGGAATCAAACCCGAACTGCTCCACGACTACAAGTCGGTCGAGCTGATGTTTGCCGTAGCCGAGATGCGCGAAATCAAATCGGCCGAGGAGATCGAGGCTTTGGAGCGTGCATTTCCGCTGGGTTACAAGATGCACCTCACGGCCATGCGTATGTGCCGTCCGGGTATCGTCGAGCAGAACATCTCGGGGGCACTCGAGGGGGTTGCCCGCGGTTACGGTCAGGGCGTATCGTTCCAGTCGATCGTATCGCAGCACGGTGAGACGCTGCACAACCTCCGTTCGGACGGTGTGCTGGAGTCGGGTCGTATGCTGTTGGTGGATGCGGGTGCCGAGAGCCTCGAGGGTTATTGCACCGACCACACGCGTTCGTATCCTGTAAGCGGTAAGTTCACCGATCGTCAGAAGGACGTTTATAATATCGTATTGGCTGCGCACGACCGCGTTCAGGAGATCGTTCGCCCGAACATGATGTTCTCCGAGATCCACAAGGCTTCGTACCTGTCGCTGGCCGAGGGTCTGAAGGGTATCGGTATCGTCAAGGGTAACGTACAGGATGCCGTTGCCGCAGGTGCGATGGAGATGCTGATGCCTCACGGACTGGGCCACGGTATGGGTATGGACGTTCACGATTGTGAAGTGGTCGGCGAGCGTTCGTTCTCGTTTGCCAACCTCGTGGATCGTGCCGTTAAATCGGAGACCTGCATCTATCGTGCAGGCTGGCGCGTGAAACCGGGTACGGTCATGACCGACGAACCGGGTCTGTACTTCATCCCCGCACTCATCGACAAGTGTCGTGCCGAGGGTAAGTACACCGATTTCATCAACTACGATCTGCTCGAGGAGTTCAAGACCTTCGGCGGTATCCGTATCGAGGATGACCTGCTGGTTACCGAGACGGGCAACCGTTACATCGGCGACAAGCGTATTCCTTACTCGGTTGAGGATCTGGAAGCCATTGTCGGCAAGGACGAATAATCCGAAAAAACATATGCAAAAGAAACGCTCCCGAACCGAAATTCGGGAGCGTTTCTTTTTTTTATAAAAAATGTAGGATTACTCTTTTTTCTCGGCTTCGGCCTCGGGTGTCGGCTCTGCGGGAGCGGGGCGACCCGATTCGAAGGTGTCTTTCTGACGCACCAGACCCTCTTTGGCGGCCAATTGCTCCATCAGATGGTAGGCCGCCTCGTACTGGTTGGGAATGATGCCGTCCAGAATCGAATTCTTGATCACATCCTTGATGTCGCCGATGATGCGGCAGGGACGGATGCCGTAGGTCTCCATAATCAGCTCACCCGAAATCGGCGGCTGGAAGTTGCGTACGCGGTCGCGTTCCTCCAAATCCTTCATCTTGCGGCGGACAAGCTCGAAATTTGCCAGGTAGCGTTTCACCTTGGCATCGTTGCCCGAGGTGATGTCCGCCTCGCAAAGCGTCATGAGTGCCTCCACATCGTCACCCGCCTCAAAGAGCAGACGACGCACCGCCGAATCGGTCACCAGATCCTCCGAGAGGATGATCGGGCGCAGGTGCAGGAAGACCAGCTTGCGCACGAACTTCATGTGCTCGTTCAGCGGCAGTTTCAGCTTGCGGAACAGTGTGGGTACCATCTTCGAACCCAATACTTCGTGGCCGTGGAACGACCATCCGATTTTCGGATCGTAGGCCTTGGTGGCGGGTTTGCCGATGTCGTGCATGATGGCTGCCCAGCGTAACCACAAATCGTCGGATTTCAGCGCCACGTTGTCCAAAACCTTGAGCGTGTGGTAGAAATTGTCCTTGTGGGCATGAATTCCGCGGCGCTCGACGCCTTTGAGTTGCTGCATCTCGGGGAAGATCTGTTTCAGGAGTCCCGTCAACTCCAACAACTCGAATCCGATCGACGGAACGGGCGAGAGGACGATCTTGTTCAGCTCGGTGATGATGCGCTCCTGCGAAACGATCTCAATGCGTTGGGCGTTGCGCGTGATGGCATCGAAGGTCTCCTCCTCGATCTGGAAGCCCAACTGCGAAGCGAAACGCACGGCACGCATCATACGCAGGGGGTCGTCCGAAAAGGTCACATCGGGATCACACGGCGTGCGGATGATCCCGTCCTCGAGGTCGTACATGCCTTCGAACGGATCGACCAGCTCGCCGAACGAATCCTCGTTGAGCGACCAGGCCAGCGCGTTGATCGTGAAGTCGCGGCGCAACTGATCGTCCTCCAACGTGCCTTGTTCGACGTGGGGTTTGCGGGAGTCGTGGGTATAGGATTCCTTGCGGGCACCGACAAATTCGATCTCGTCGTTACCCGAACGGAGCATGGCCGTGCCGAAGGTCTTGAAGACCGACACCTTGGTGTGGAGTTCGCGTCCGAGGGCTTCGGCCAGGGCAACACCGCTGCCCGTCACGACCACGTCAATGTCGGTCGAGGGGCGGTGTAGAAAGTGATCGCGCACATATCCGCCCACAACGTAGGCTTCGACGCCCTGTTCACGGGCGATGCGCGATATGCGTTTGAATATGGGTTTTGAAAGTGGCACTCGTTATTATTTCACGTGTTTCTCGATTACGGTCTTCCACTCCAGATAACCTTCGCCGTTGAGGTGAAGACCGTCGTTCGTGAACTTCGGATCGAGCAAGCCCTGAGCGTCGCTCAGGGCAGAATAGACATCAATGTACAATACGTTTTTGCGCTCTTCGCACAACACTTCGATCATGCGGTTCGTCTCCGCGATCAAATCCTTCAAGTCCAACTCGCGCGAGGCAGGTTTCGAAATGTCGGGATTGGTCGGCAACAGGCTGTGGACGAAGATGCGCGTCCACGGCGACTCCTTCTCGAAGCGTTTGATGACACGGTCGATGTTCGAGGCGATCTCGCGCGGAGCAACTCCGTGTGTCAGATCGTTGATGCCCACCATGAGGAAAATCTTCTTGGGGCGTCCTCCGATGATCGTGTCCAGACGATTCACAAGCCACGACGAACGATCGCCCGTAATGCCGCGGTTCTTGATGTGGCGGTTGCAGAACACTTCGTGCCACTCGCAGCCGTTCACCAGGTCGTCGCCCAGGAACACGAGGCTGTTGGAATGGACGGGCAACACCTCGAACTGGCTGACCCGCTGGCCGTAATACTGGCTCTGTGCCATAACCGACATCGTTGCAAAAAGCAGGATGACAAGCGTAAGGATTCGTTTCATGAGTTGTGTCGTTTTTTTACCGTTTATAATTTGGTTTCGCGCAGGTAGAGGGCTACCGTATTCTCGAGACCCATGTAGAGGGCATCGCAAATCAGGGCGTGACCGATCGAAACCTCGTCCGTCCACGGAATGCGACGCAGGAAGTATTTGAGGTTGTCGAGGTTCAGGTCGTGACCGGCGTTCAAGCCCAGACCCTGACGGCGTGCCTCTTCGGCGGCGGCGATGTAGGGTGCAATGGCCTTTTCGCGGTCGGCCTTGTAGTCACGGGCGTAGGCCTCGGTGTAGAGCTCCACACGATCCGCGCCACAAGTCTTCGCTCCGGCCACCATTTCGGGGTTGGGATCGACGAAGATCGACACACGGATGCCCTTCTCGTGGAAGGTGCGGGTGATCTCGGTCAGGAATTCGCGGTTTTTCAGCGTGTCCCAGCCTGCATTGGAGGTGATGGCGTCGGCCGCATCGGGAACCAGCGTAACCTGTGTGGGAACAACCTCGCAGACCAGATCGACAAACGAGGGAATGGGATTGCCCTCGATGTTGAATTCGGTGCGCAACACCTGCTTCAACTCGCGCACGTCGCTGTAACGGATATGGCGGGCGTCGGGACGCGGATGTACCGTGATGCCTTCGGCTCCGAAACCTTCGATGTCCAGTGCGGCGCGGGTCACATCGGGCATGTTGCCGCCGCGGGAATTACGGACGACGGCAATCTTGTTGATATTTACACTCAGTTTTGTCATAAAATCGTTATCTTTGCATTTGACAATTAGGCGCGGAAGATGCGGGACGACTCCCGAATTTGTGCCTTGACGTGGTAAAGTTACTTATTTTTCGAGAAAATACCGATGAAAATCATACTTTTTTCCCGTCCCGAGGTGGGTTGTCCGAGGGAAAAGATCGAAGAGTTGTTCCGAGCACTCTCCGACAACGGGTTGGACTACAAGGTAAACGAAGAGTTTGCCCGCTATGCCGAGCAGGTCGCCGAGGTGTCGATCCCCCGCGAAAAGTGCTACGGCGCGGAGGTCGGCGCGGTCGAGAAGGACTCCTTTATGGTGTGCTACGGCGGTGACGGAACGCTTCTGGAGGGCGTCCACCGACTGGGTGTAAACCGCATCCCCGTGATGGGCATCAATGGCGGACATCTGGGCTTTCTGACGAGCGCCTCGTGCGGCGGTTTCGATCAGATATTCAAGGAGATCATGGCAGGTGAGGTCGCCGTCGAACCGCGTTCCGTTCTGCGGGTCGATGATCGCGACGGAGCCGTCATCAAAGGCCTCGTGGCGCTCAACGAATTTGCCATCCAGCGCCATGGCCCGGGTATGATTTCGGTTGAGACCTACGTCAACGATCAGATGGTTGCCACGTATCACGGCGACGGCGTGATTGTCTCCACACCGACCGGATCGACGGCCTATTCGCTCAGTGCGGGTGGCCCCGTGGTAGCGCCGTCGTGCGCCTGCCTGGTGATTTCGCCCCTCGCACCGCACAACCTGACGATGCGTCCCGTGGTGATTCCCGATTCGGCGGTGGTCACGCTGCGCGTCCATGCCCGCCATTCGGATGCCTTCGTCTTGCTCGACAACCGAACCTATTCGATCGCCTCCGAAACCGAGCTTACGATCCGTCGTGGCGAACAGCAGATTTTGTTGGCCGTGCCGCACAATATCTCTTTTTACGACACGTTACGCAATAAAATGATGTGGGGCGTGGATATCCGCAGCTAAACCCGCAACCCGAAAAAGGGAAAAGATCTCCCGAATAATGGTGCAATTTCATTTTTATTACCTATATTTGTGCCCTATATGAGCGAACAAAAACCTATACCACAACATGTCGCCATCATCATGGACGGCAACGGCCGCTGGGCCGAACAGCGCGGTAAGGAGCGATACGAAGGCCATATCGCGGGCGTAGAGTCCGTGCGCCGTGCCTTGCGCCGCGCCGCCAAGTGGGGTGTCAAGTATCTGACGGTCTATGCGTTCTCGACCGAAAATTGGGGACGTCCGACCGAGGAGGTCAATGCCCTGATGGAACTCTTCTGCAAGAGTGTTGTGAACGAAACCCCTGCCCTGATTGAGGAAGGGGTGCGTCTGCGTGTCATCGGCGAGCGAAGCCGTTTCTCGCAGAAGGTGCAGCACTACCTCGAAGAGGCCGAACAAAAAACCGAAGAGGGTCATCGCATTACGTTGGTTTTGGCGTTGAACTATTCGTCGCGTGACGAGATCCGCCGTGCCGTGCAGCATATGGCCGAGCGTGTCGCCAAGAGCGAACTCCAGCCCGAGGCCATCACCGAGCAGACCATCTCCCAGAGCCTCGATACGGCCTTTATGCCCGATCCCGACCTGGTGATCCGTACCAGTGGCGAATGCCGACTGAGCAATTTCCTGTTGTGGCAGTCATCCTACGCCGAGTTGTGGTTCCCCGAAGTACTCTGGCCCGACTTTACGGAAGAGGATTTCGATCGTGCGATCGAGGTGTACCGTCACCGTGATCGCCGATTCGGGTTAGTCAAGTAAACGATAAGAAGATTAGATTGAAGCAAATGAACCATTTTGGTAAAATACTCCTAGCCACCGTGTGCCTCGTGTTTTTCGCAACGGAACTGAACGCACAGACGCAGGAACCCCCTAAACCCGAAACGGAAGAGGCCAAAAACGAGGCCGATTCGGTTCGTGAATTTCCCAAGAATGTACCCGTGATGGACCTCGACGGTGCCGCACGCCGCTACTTTATCCGCAAGGTCAATATCCACGGTGTCCGCTATCTGGACCACGATATGATCAAGGCTTCGGCGGGATTGGTCGAGGGCGATTCGATTTATCTGCCGAGCAATTTCATCTCGAATGCCATCGAACGCATCTGGAACCAGCGTGTGTTCTCCGATGTGCAGATTGCGGCCGATGTCGAAGGCGACAGCCTCGATCTTCTGCTGTACCTTCAGGAGCGTCCGCGTATTCTGAACTGGGAGTTTACGGGCATCACGAAGGGTAAGAAACGTGATCTGATCGAGAAGTTGAAACTCAAACGAGGCAACACGGCTCTTTCGGATTATGTGATCGACAAGAACATCAAACTCATCAAGAAATACTGGGCGGAGAAGGGTTTCCGCAATGCCGAGGTGACGGCGCGTATCGAGAACGATTCGCTGCACCCGGGACAGGCCGTGACGGTCATCTTCGATGTGGATCGTCACCAGAAGGTCAAGATCGGCGCGATCAATTTCATCGGTAACGAGAAATTCTCGTCGAAACGTCTGCGCAAAACCTTCAAGAAAACCCACCAGAAGAGTTGGAACATCTTCCGCAGCTCGAAGTTCAACGACGAAGAGTGGGAGAACGATAAGGAACTGCTGATTGACTTCTACAACTCGAAGGGTTATCGTAACGCGACGATCCTCAAGGACTCGATCTATGACATCAGCGAGAACCGTATGGCCATCGATGTCAAGGTGTCGGAGGGTAACAAATACTACATCCGCAACGTGTCGTGGGTCGGTAACTCGGTATATCCGACCGAGGATTTGCAGCGTATGTTCGCCGTGCAGAAGGGCGATACGTACGATAAGAAATCGATGCACAAGCGTCTGGGTATCGGCAAGGAGGTCGATCCCGATGCCATGTCCGTGTCGTCGCTCTACCAGAACGACGGTTATATGATGTCGCAGATCGAACCTGCCGAGACGATCATCGGCAACGACTCGATCGACATTCAGGTCAAGATTTTCGAAGGTAAACAGTTTACCATCAACGAGGTGAACATTACGGGTAATAACCGCGTCGATGACGAGGTGATCCGCCGTGAGATCTATACGCGCCCGGGCGATTTGTACAACCGTTCGCTGTTGATGCAGACCATCCGTACGCTCAACGCCATGGGACACTTCAACCCCGAGGCCATCGTGCCGAGTCCGCAGATCGTCTCCAACGAGTTGGTCGATATCAACTGGCCGCTGGAGGAGACCGCATCCGACCAGTTCAGCATCGCCGGTGGTTGGGGTGCAGGTACCTTTGTCGGTTCGGTCGGCATCACGCTGAACAACCTTTCGATCAAGAACATGTTCAAGAAGGGTGCATGGCGTCCTTACCCGATGGGTCAGAACCAGCGACTCTCGATTTCGGGTCAGACCAACGGTACTTATTATAAGGCCTTGGCATTGAGCTTCACCGATCCGTGGTTGGGCGGCCGTAAGCCGAACTCGTTCACCATTTCGACCCACTTCTCCGAAAACAACGATGCTACCTATATGTGGCGTAAGGCTACGCGTTACTTCCGTACCTACGGTGTGTCGGTCGGCTTGGGCAAGCGTCTGACGTGGCCCGATCCCTTCTTCACGCTCTACACGGAATTGACCTACGAGCGTTACGACCTGAAGAACTGGAACTCGTTCATCATGCGCGACGGTGTGTCGAACATGCTCTCGTTCAAGGTGGCTTTGTCGCGTAACTCGGTCGATCAGCCGATCTATCCGCGTCGAGGTTCGGAGTTCACGGCTTCGGTACAGGCCACGCTGCCTTACTCTGTATGGGACGGTAAGCACTACAGCGATCCCAATATGTCGAACCAGGAGCGCTACCGCTGGATCGAGTTCCATAAGTGGATGTTCAAGGGACAATGGTTCCAGGCCATCAGCCGCAACTCGAACCTCGTGATCATGGCCAAGGCCGAGATGGGTTATCTGGGGCACTACAACCGCCATAAGGTTTCGCCCTTCCAGCGATTCGACGTCGGTGGTGACGGTATGTCGGGTTATAATATATATGGTATCGACATCATCTCGATGCGTGGTTATGAGGACGGCGCCCTGAATCCCATTTCGTCGGATAACAGCTACGCCACGGCCTACAACAAATATACGTTGGAGCTCCGTTATCCGGTAATCCTCAAACCGAGTTCGAACATCTACATTCTCGGTTTCCTGGAGGGTGGTAATGCGTTCAACTCGTGGAAGGATTTCTCGCCGTTCCGCATCAAGCGTTCGGCCGGTCTTGGTGTACGACTCTACCTGCCGATCGTCGGTATGCTGGGTATCGACTGGGGTTACGGCTTCGATGCACCCGCAGGACAGGTGCAGAAGAGCGGTGGTCAGTTCCACTTCGTCATGGGTCAGCAGTTCTAAAGACAATAATTGACCGGGAAACGAGTTATTAAAGAAGAGAACATTCCGAAAGAGTTTCGGATGAAACCTGTAAAAACAGACCGATTATGAAACGTCTCATCATTCTTTGCGTGCTTTTGTGTTCGTTTACGACACTTGCCGCGCAAAACTACATTGTGATCAACAGCGAGAAGGTCTTCAAGTCCATTCCCGCCTATACGCAGGCGATGAAGGATCTGGATACGTTGGCCGAGCAGTATCAGGCTGAGGTGAAACGCAAATTTGCGGAGGTTGAGAACTTCTACAACCAGTATCAGGCACACAAGGCCGAACTCTCGAAGGCAAAGATTCAGGAGTACGAGCAGGCCATTCTGATCAAGGAGCGCGAGGCGCAGGAGTTTCAGGAGAATGTCTTCGGCAAGGAGGGCGTCCTGATGAAACGTCGCGTGGAGCTGATCCAGCCGATCCAGAAACGCGTGTTCGGAGCCATCGAGCTCTATGCCGTCAAGGCGGGTGCCGACATGGTGTTGGATTCGTCGAACAACCCGACGTTGCTGTATAATTCGGCAAAAGTCGAGCATACCGACCGTCTGATCGAATTCCTCAAGAAATAAAAGAACAACAATAAGACATCAAAATTTAACGAAAAATCTTTATGAAAAAGTTAATCAAATTAACCCTTGTACTTGTAATGATGCTGGGTTCGACTTCGTTGTTTGCCCAGAAATTCGGCCGTATTGACAGCCAGACGATCATCATGGCCATGCCCGAATTTAAGGAGATGCAGACCAACCTGGAGTCTTTGGATAAGGACTATCGCGAGAATCTGGAGTTGATCGGTGTCGAGTATCAGCAGAAACTTCAGGAGTTCCAGAAGAACTACAACACCTACACCGAGGCTACGCGCAACATCAAACAGAAGGAGTTGGTCGATCTGGAGAACCGTGCGCAGACCATCCAGCAGATGGCACAGCAGGATTTGCAGAAGAAACAGCAGGAGTTGGCTGCCCCGATCTACGAGAAGGCCAAGAAAGCCATCGATAAGGTTGCTGCCGCAGGTGGTTACACCGCAATTTTCGAGACCGGTACGCTGGCTTACTTCAGCGAGACGGCTTTGACGGACATCGCTCCCCTGGTAAAGAAGGAGTTGGGCATCACCGATGCACCCGCAAAAGCTGCTGCTCCCGCCGCAAAATAAACGGGTCTAATCCTGCTTGAGACAGGTGTCGGATCGTTCCCCGTGAACGACCCGACACTTTTTGTTTCGGGGGCATCCGCCTTTTGAAAAACTTCAGTACCTTTGTCCCATAAAAACGCGATGACGATGAAAAAGATAGGAATTATTTCCGATACCCACGGGACGTTCGACGCAACGCTCCGCAATTTCTTGAAGGATGTCGATGAGATCTGGCATGCGGGCGATATCGGGTCGCTGGTGCTGGCCGACGAAATCGCCCGGTTCAAACCCTTGAGAGCCGTATGCGGAAATTGCGACGGAGGCATAACCCGCCGTGTTTATCCCGAATTCCTGTCGTTCGATTGCGAGGGGGTAGGGGTACTGATGACCCACATCGGCGGTTATCCGCGCCGTTACGATCCGCGTGCCGTCCGTCAGATCCAGATGCAGCACCCGAGGCTGTTTATTTCGGGACATTCCCACATTCTGAAGGTGATGAACGATCCGGTGTATGACCTCTTGCACATCAATCCCGGGGCGGCGGGGTGCTTCGGATTCCATCAGGTGCGTACGGCGGTGCGCCTTGTCTTCGAGAACGGTACGATGCGCGATCTGGAGGTGGGCGAGTGGCCACGCGGATAGACCGAAATCGGATGCAATGTGTTAAAAAACACCTTCGACGGAGTTCGGCAATCGGGATTTTACATATATTTTCTTACCTTTGCCCTCCAATCGAAGCAAGTTATGTTGAAATTATTCCAATCCTATAAAGAGCAGTACCGCCTCAATCTGAAGTTGGCGCTGCCCGTGATTCTGACTCAACTCGGACAGATCTTCACGCAATTTGTCGATAACGTGATGGTCGGCCAGTATGGCGGCGACGATCCGACTCCGCTGGCGGCTGCCTCGTTTGGTGGAGTGGTGTTCTTCATCCTGTTCATCGGATCGATCGGTGTCGCACTGGGTATGACCCCGCTGATCGGCGAACTTTTCACGCAGAAACGCCACCGCGAATCGGCGCAATTGTTGCAGAACGGTATCCTGTTCTATACGCTGCTCGGTATTCTGGTGGCGGGCATCCAATACCTGATCATCCCGCTGATGTATCACATGGGACAACCCGTCGAGGTGGTCGATGCCGCCATTCCCTACTATAAGATGCTGGTCTATAGTCTTCCGTTCATCATGCTGTTCTTCTCCTTCAAGCAATTCCTGGAGGGTGTGGGCAACACGAAGGTCGAAACCGTCGTGACGATCCTGTCGAACGTCTCGAACTGCTTCTTCAACTGGCTGTTCATTTACGGAAATATGGGATGCCCCGAAATGGGTGTCGAGGGTGCGGGTCTCGGTACGTTGCTGGCACGTGTGGTATCGCCCGTGCTGGTGATCTCTTACTTCTTGTGGAACAAGACCTTCCGCGCATACCTCAATGAATTTTCGTGGTCGGATTTTTCGCTTACGACCATCGGCCGCTTGTTGCGTATGGGTATCCCCATTTCGTTCCAGATGTTCCTCGAGGCATCGGCTTTCGTCGGTACGAGCATCATGATGGGATGGCTCGGTACGCAGGCCATCAGTGCCAATCAGATTGCCGGAACGCTCGGTAACTGCTCGTTTATGATCATCCTGTCGCTGGGTGCCGCCACAACCATCCGTATTTCGCACGCCTACGGCCGTCGCGATGTCGATGAGGTGGCGCTGGCGGGTAAGGCTTCGTACCATCTGGTACTGATGTGGTGCGCCATTTGTGCCGTGCTTTACATCTCGTTGCGACACATCATTCCGTTGCTCTTCACGTCGAATGCCGAGGTGATCGCCATCGCATCGGATCTGATGTTCTTCATCGCCCTGTATCAGCTTTCGGACGGTCTGCAAAATGCTTCGGTGAGCATCCTGCGCGGTTTGCAGGATGTGAAAATCATCATCCCGATCGCCTTCCTGTCGTACTGGGTGCTGAATCTTCCAGTGGGCTATTTCTTCGGATTTGTGCTGGGTATGGGGCCTTCGGGACTCTTCCTCGGCTTTACGTTCGGCCTTTCGACGGCCGCCGTGCTGATGATCCTGCGCATCCGTTGCCGTATGCGAAAACTCCGCGCCCTGCAGGCTGCGGGTGAATTCCTCCCCGAAGAGGCTCGCGAAGGCCTCTAAACGCCTTCCGAAGGAAAACCCGCCTGACGGAAAAATTGAAGTTCGCTGAGTTCGGATCGGCGAAATTTCAGATTTTTTCATATCTTTACACAAATTATACCCGAATATGGATCAGGAAAAACAAAATAAACCCCACTTTACACCCGAAGTCGGCCGCGGATGCGGTTTCTGCAATTGCGGCTCCGAGTGTCAGTGCCATGCAGCCGACGGCTGTTTCAAACTTCACGAAACACCCTGGCTCGACGAATACCCCGCCAACAACCCGTCGGAGATCGTCGAAGTCCGTTTTAAAAATACACGTCGTTCATTCTACCAAAACGCCTCGAATCTCCCGCTGAAAACGGGCGATATCGTCGCTGTGGAGGCTTCGCCGGGTCACGACATCGGCGTGGTATCCCTGACGGGCGATTTGGTGGCGCGTCAGATGCGCCGCACGGGATTCAACCCCTACAACGGCGAATTCAAGAAGATCTATCGCAAGGCCAAACCCTACGACATCGAACGCTGGCAGGAGGCCATCGCTCTGGAACACGAGACGATGATCGCCGCACGTCAGATTGCCGCCGATATGGGTCTGAACATGAAGATCGGCGATGTGGAATATCAGGGCGATAAGATCAAGGCGATTTTCTACTATATTGCCGACGAACGCGTCGATTTCCGCGAACTGATCAAGGTCTTTGCAGAGCGTTTCCACATCCGCATCGAGATGAAGCAGATCGGTGCACGTCAGGAGGCGGGTCGCATCGGCGGTCTGGGCGCTTGCGGACGTGAGTTGTGCTGTGCATCGTGGATCTCGAGCTTCTCGAGCGTCACGACGGGTGCGGCACGTGCCCAGGAGTTGTCGCTCAACCCCCAGAAACTGGCAGGTCAGTGCTCGAAACTCAAGTGCTGCATGATGTACGAATACGACACCTATGTTGATGCCCGCAAGGAGTTCCCGCGCCTGAAAGAACCGCTCCAGACGCTGGACGGCGAGTTCTATCTGGTCAAGAGCGATATTTTGGCCGGAACGATGACCTTCTCGTCGTCGAAGGAGACGATGTCGAACGTGACGACCCTTCCGGTCGATCGCGTCA
This sequence comes from Alistipes sp., assembly GCA_020026395.1. Lineage (GTDB taxonomy): Bacteria > Bacteroidota > Bacteroidia > Bacteroidales > Rikenellaceae > Alistipes. Next base: position 127,787 of record JAHHQM010000001.1, read on the forward strand.
AGGAGATCATTGCGCTGAACCGTCAGGGCAAGAAGGTCGAGCAGTTGATGCGTATGCAGGATATGCCCGATACGGAGGAGGAACCCGCCTACACGTCGGGTTCGGACGAGGACAGCATCACCCGTTTCGATCAGACGGAACGCCGTAAGAAGAACCGCAAGAACCGCCAGAAGTCGCGCGACAAGGGCGATAAGGGTGGCGAACAGCGTCCCGCAAAGGAGGGCGAACCGAAACCCGAAGCCAAGGGCGGCGAACCGCGCGAAGGCAAGAACCGCCGTCAGAACCGACCGCAGAAGGGTGCGCAGCGACCGAATCAGCCCGCACCGCAGGATCGTCCCGCAGAGGCTAAAGAGAATAAGGAGGTGCAGAATCCGTCGGAAGGTGCAAAACCCGAAAACGGCAACAATAATAACAACCGCCGTCAGCGTCAGCGTCCCCGTGGCGAGCAAAAGGGTGGAGAACAGCGCGAGCAGAAACCCAACCGCGAGCCGCGCGAGAATCGTGAACCGCGCGAGAATCGTGAGCCTCGTGAGCCGAAGGAGAACCGTGAACCCCGCGAGAATCGCGAGTCGAGAGAACCTCGAGAGAACCGTGAGAATCGCGATCAGCGTTCCCGCCGTCAGAATCCGCGCCACAACCAGCCGCGTCCCGTTGCACCCAAATCCGAAAAACAGGAGTAAAAGGCGTGAAGCGATTGACCGATATTGCTTTGGGCGCCCTGTTGGTGGCTTTGACGGGCGGATGCACCGCACCGCATTACTCGGTGGCGGTGGATCTCGAGGATGCCGTGTGGCGTGATACGGTGCTACTGCCGATCGAGAATGTCGATACGATGACGGGAAGAACCCTACGTTTGTTTTTCCGTTGCGAGGCCGATTTTCGGGAGGATTCCCTCCAGACGACCATTGCCGTCACAACGCCCGATTCGTTGCGCTACGAAGAGCCGTTCATGCTCCGCTTCCGTCAGGAGGAGTCGCCCGCCGCACTTCAGCGGGAGATTGTCGTGCGCTACCGCAGCCACGTGGTCTTCGACCGCAGGGGTACCTATCGGTTGGAAGTGGTGCCGCAGCATGAGGTCGAGGGTATCGAGGCCATTGGCATAAATATTATAAAAAGCGAATAATTAGAAATTATGGGTAAAGATAAACTCCGCAGATTCCGTGAAAATGAAACCTTCGCGTGCTTTCTGCAACCCGACTTCGACACGGTGTTCCGCACGGATCACCCCATTAAAGGCAATTGGAATCGGGACTTTTTTCACAACGACAACCCCATCGTGCTGGAGTTGGGATGTGGTAAGGGCGAATATACGGTAGCCCTGGCCGAGCGCGATCCCAACCGCAACTACATCGGCATCGACATCAAGGGTGCACGTATGTGGCGTGGTGCGAAGACCGCCACGGAGCAGCAGATGACGAATGTCGGTTTCCTGCGTACGCGCATCGAGTTCATCAATGCGCTGTTTGCCGAAGGGGAGGTTGCCGAGATCTGGATCACGTTCCCCGATCCCCAGCTCAAGACGCGTCGTGCGGGCAAACGCCTTACGTCGCCCCTGTTCCTGGAGCGTTACGCGAAGTTCCTTGCGAAGGACGGATTTATCAACCTCAAGACCGACTCGAAACACCTCTACGCCTATACGAATGCCGTCATCGAGCATTACGGCCTGCCGTGCGAGGTGTCGAATCCCGACATCTATACTTCGGGATTTGCCGACGAGAAACTCTCGGTGAAAACCGCCTATGAAACCCGTTTCCTGCAAATGGGACTGCCGATCACCTATACCCGTTTCGGATTGGGCGACCGTATGGAGTTCCCCTGGTTCGACTGGGAGGGCGACGAAAAGCTGAAAGCCGAAAAGGACAACGAAGAGGAGCGCACAAGAGCTTTCTAAGCGTTTGTTTTAACAATAAAAACCCCGTCACAATTTCTTGTGACGGGGTTTTTTGTACTGAATTTTTCAGTGGGGTAAGAACCTTAATCGTTCTTATCCCTCCGAAAGTTTAAAAGAGGAGCTTCGAAGCACGGTCGAATGCCGCTTGGGGACGAGTCTTTACGCGGATCGAAGGTGCCTGATGTTCTTCTTCAGGCATAATTTGCACCATGTTTTGGAACGCAGGCTGCGTGACGGGAGCCAATTCCTCAAAAGGAGCAGAAGTCTCTTTCTTCAGATCCAGAAGGATACGGGACAGTTTGCCGTCGATGCCGGCTTCGTCGAATGCACAACCGAACAGCGTGCAGACGTTCCATCCGTCAACCCAGAACTGCGAGATGGCGCGGTTGAGCTGACCACCCTGCAAGATTGCATTCTTGGTGGTCACATCGGGATAGATTTCCGGATTGGTCATATCGCCCTTACCCAGAGCGATCACCCAGCTGGAGGCAAATTGATTGGGATTGGCTTTGACCTGTACCAATACTTTGCCTTGAGCCTTGGCAAACTGCTGGGGATCTTTCTCGTGGAGCATGTCACCGTCGAAATAGCGGTAAACCATATTCAATTCGGCATCCGAAATGTCGTAGGATGCGGTCTTGAAACGCTCTTTGTAAATCGCTCCGGCGGGATTGCCCTGAGGATCCATCGCATAGACATAAGCGTAGTAGGCCTTGTCGGGTTCGAGACCGTCCCACGGATCGACCTGAGCACCTACAAAGGTTACGGCTTCGACGACTTCCTCGATGGTTTTACCCTTGTTTTGAGCCACTTGATCCAGCGTCTCCTTTACGGTGATGGGCATTGCACTGTCGCCCTGCCATTTGCCGACCTCTTCGACACCCAACCAATAGCGGATACCCGAATCGGAAGGAGTAACCTTGACATCAACGGAAGTGGCACGCAACTTCTCGAATTCGATCTTGAAGGTGCAATCCTCGGGTTTGCCGGGAGCCAACGTATGGAAGGGTTTCACTCCGGCCGTACCGTATGCTTTACCCTCTTTGTTGATACCTACGGCAAAGAAGACCATGTCGGTATCGCTGGGGAGGTTTTGTACCGTGTCGCTACTGTCTCCGTACTCCAGCAAACCTTCCATGACAACCTCTAAGGGCATGTCGGGATGCTGTGCCAGGAACGTATTGATGATGTTCTCGACAAGTGCACCTGCATCGTTGTTGTATTCGGCAAAAGCCGATGCGGCGGCAATATCGTAGTAGTAGGGCATGGTCTTGTCGCTGGGCGAAACATGCAAAACCACCGACGACGAAGTCAGATCGGTCAGCGACAAATCGAACGTCAGCTCGGGTTCGGGTTCCGGCTCGGCTTTCAGACATACGGCCAGCGTCGTCTGTTTTTCCTTGCCGTCTTTACCCGAATAGAGGATCGTAATGTTGCCTTCCGGTTCGAAATCTGCGACATCCTTTGCGGGAGCGGTTACCGTGAGTTCCTTCTGCGTGCAGTCGGCACTCCAACCTTGGGGCTGGTTTACGGCGATCGACTCCACATGCTCGGCTTTTACAGTCCAAGTCTGGGTCTCTCCGGCCTGGAATTCGGCTTTCTGGGGGGCATTCTCGATGGTGAGCGATGCCTCCTCTACGGGAGCCGGTTCTTTTTTCAGGCATACGGCGAGCGACTTGCTCTGCTTCTTGCCGTCCTGACCCGAATAGGTGATCGTTACGTTACCTTCCTCGTCGAATGCGGTTGCATCCTTTGCGGGAGCGGTTACCGTGAGTTCCTTCTGCGTGCAGTCTGCACTCCAGCCTTGGGGACAGGTCACCGAAAGTGAAACCACATTTTCGGATTTGAGCGTCCAGACTTGTGTGGCGCCCATTTCAAATTCGGCCTTTGCGGGCGCATTCTCGATCGAAAGTGTGGCGGGTGCGGGGGTTACGTCGTCGTCATCGCTGCAGCCCCCAAACGCCACAATGCAAATCACTGCCAGCAGCCAACTTTTCCAAATGTTTTTCATGAGAATTGGTGACAATTAGAATACCAACATAGAACGAATGCGCATACCGCTATTCTTGCGATAGTCGGCAATAAATCCGGGCAGGAAGTTACTGCTGTCGTAGCAAGCGTAGTAAGCCCAATAGGAGTGAGCCTCCGAATCGTATTTCTCGGTACTGGTCCAGTACTCGGCGTCGCGGTTGTAGAGCGGTGTTGCTTTGTCGCCCAGAGTCTGGAACGATTTCTCGAGCCATACGCTCAAAGCACCCTGTTTGTTGAAGTAAACATTGTCGTAGATCCACTTGAACTGGTGGGCGGCAGGCAGGAACCATCCCGAGCTGGTGGCGGGAGCGGGGCAAGCCTCTTCATAAGCCGTCGTTGCGTAGTAGGTGGCCGGGAAGCTGTCGTTCTCCTTCGTCAGACCGCCTCTTCTGTTGGCTTCCTGGACAATCGACTGGGTGTTGGTGTAACCGAGGAAGTCCTTGGTGTCGGACGAGCAGGTACCGGGATAGTTACCGTCGAAGAAGCTCCAGTAAACTTCGAGGTTCTGACCGTTTACGAAGGTTGCATCCTGAAGTGCCACGACATAACCGTGGATCGTCTCCATAGGCGTCGAACCGTCCTTTTGTTTGTAGAACGCAGCCTTATCTTTGAAGTCGGCAGCAAGACCCGTGTAGAATACGATACCGATCGGGGTCTTGTCGGGATTCAATTCTGTGCTCCACGTACCGTCACTGTAATAGAAGTCACCGATGACAGGATCCTTCAGGGGTGCGGGTTTGGTCTGCATGATCAGCGGCTCGGAAGTTACCGTGAGTTCGCCATCGATACCGACTACGGCGGCGATGATCGAATATTCGGTTTCGGCTTCCAGTTCGTTAAGCGTGCAGGTTACGGTCTTGTTGATCTCGGCCTCGGTGCCATTCGCAAGAATGTCGGCAGCCTCGGGAAGGGTTTCGCCTTTCTTTACATACGTGTAGGCTGCTTTGTTGGCATCGGTTGTGGTCAGCGAGAAGGTGAGCGTCGTAATGTCGGCTTCGCCTGCTTCGAGCGTAACGGTCGGCGTGGGAACGGCGGTCTTCATGTCGATCTGGGCAACCTCGGAAAGACCCGTCTGACCCATGGCGGCAGCTACGATGTGGTAGAGTGTGTAGGGCGCCAGTCCGGTTACTTCGTATTCCTTGGCAGCGGCTGCATCGGCCTTCGTCCCATTCTTGAGAATGGCTTCGGCGTCGGGCAGAGGCTCATTGTCGGCAATGCACATATATGCGACTTCCGAAGCGTGATCGGGCGTCAGGGTGAAGGTCAGCGAGTTGATGGTCGTCGTGCCGGCTTCGAGTGTGATGCTGGCGGGAATCTCGGTTTCGGTGGCCATCGAGAGGTTGGCCTCTTCGGTCTTGCCGGACTCGTTGATCGCAGCAGCTGCGATGATGTAGGAGGTGGTGGGGGTAAGGTCTTTTACCTCATATTCTTTAGCGGCGGTCGCATCTGCCTCAATACCCTCTTTGAGAATGGTCTCTGCATCGGGCAGCGATTCTCCGACGGGCAGGCATACATAAGCGGCTTTCGTGGCATGAGAGGGCGTAAGCTTGAAGACAAGCGAGCGGGGTGTTACCGAAACGGCTTCAAGGCTTATGTTTGCTGCGACGGCCGATTTGATGGTTTTCATCGAAAGAGTGACGATTTGCGAATTGCCGAGCTCGTTGGCTGCGGCTGCAATAACGGTGTAATCGGTGTCGGGGTTGAGGTTGGAAACGGTATAGCTTTTGGGAGAGATGGCATTGGCGGAGATTCCGTCATTCAGGAGTTGTTCTGCAGAGGGAGTGGTTTGGCCTTTTGCAAGAACTTGATAACTTACGATTTCGGCATCCGAAGGAGTGATTTTGAAAGTAAGGGAACTTTCGGTTGCCGTTTCGGCTTGAAGTTTTACGCTCGCCTCTTTGAGGGGCGCTTCGGCATCATCGTCATCGCAGGATGTTGCGGATGAGGCCAGGCTGATCAGTGCTGTCATCATGAACAGACGGTTCAGCATGTGGTAAAAAAGGTTCATAGGTGGTCTCCTCTTCTTTTCGCCGGATCCGACGACGAAAAATTTAGTAAATATAAAATTAAAGTTGCACCGACATACGGACCCGGTTTTCACCTTTATGGGGTACAATATATTATAAAGAACTCGAGGAAAAACATTTTTTAGTATCTCAAATTTATAAAAATAGAATGTTAAAATCAAATTTTGACTTCATTAAATCCCGATCGATACGAATTATTTTGTGTTGTTAAGTTTTCTAATTAATTTTTTTATTTTCCGAATCGGGGTGATTTTATAAAAAAAATTACGGTTCTCGGAGCAAAAAAAAGTGAATTGATGTATTAAGAACTGACTGATAATGCATTAAGGAGCAAAACACAGAAATGGGGAGAATGGCAATAACGCAAGAAAATGAAAGGTAATGAAGCGGAACGGTTGCTAAATCATTACCCGATGAATGAGTGAATTTCTTAGTCGTTAGAGAATGTTTCTATCTTCTGCATTATTTTGTGTGGCGGTGTGTAACACGCTGACACCTAATTTTGTAACCAAAAAGAATTAGATTATGCGAAGTACATTTAAAGTGCTGTTCTACGTGAACGGAAGCAAGGAGAAAAACGGCATTGTCCCCATTATGGGAAGAGTAACAATCAACGGTTCTGTAGCCCAATTCAGCTGCAAGTGTCCTATCCCAAAGGAACTTTGGGATGTAAAGGGAAATCGGGCTAAAGGCAAGAGTAAGGAGGCTCGTGATATTAACCTCTCATTGGATAATATCAAGGCCCAAATCATCAAGCACTATCAACGCATTTCAGATCGGGAAGCATTTGTTACTGCTGAAATGGTACGCAATGCCTATCAGGGTATCGGAACGGAGTATGAAACATTGCTGCGTGCTTTTGACAAGGAGAATGAAGCCTTTGCCAAGCGTGTAGGCAAAGACCGTTCTGTCAGTACCTATAAAAAATATTTGACTGTAAGGAAATATCTTGCAGAGTTTATCAAGGTACACTACAAGCGAACCGATATAGCGATGAATGAACTTACAGAGGATTTCATCCGTGATAACTGTCTTTATTTGAGAAATGAGGTCGGGCTTACCCAATCTTCCGTGTGGATATACTCCATACCTTTGAAGCATATAGTAACGACAGCCCATTATAATGGCAAGATTGCGAGAAATCCATTTGCCCAATACAAGGTTGACCCCGACCATAAGGAGAGAGGATTTCTTACAGAGGAAGAACTGCAAGCCTTTGCTATGGTTGAGCTGAATAATCGCAAATTGGAATTGGCAAGGGATTTATTCGTGTTCGGATGTTGGACTGGCATATCATTCATTGATATAAAGAACCTGACAACGGATAACATCACGATGTTGGGTGGTTCTCCGTGGATAGTATCGAAGCGGCAAAAGACAGGTGTACCGTTTCAAATCAAGCTGATGGATATTCCCATTGCGGATTATCAGACGATACGAACCATACAGGATAAGCGACAACCTTTTCAACATCGGCAGTCATTATGTGATAAACAGGCATCTCAAGGAGGTAGCCAAGATATGCGGCATTGAGAAACGAACCTCATTCCACACCTCCCGTCATACATTTGCAGTCCTCGCCTTGAACTACGGTATGTCGATAGAGAGCGTAAGCAAGATTCTCGGGCATACGAACATTACCACAACACAAATTTATGCGAAGGTTACCAATACCAAACTTGAACATGACATATCCATGTTTGAGAACAGAGTAAGTGAAAGGTTTGCCATTTAATGCGTATGGAAAGGGCAATAATATCAATCGGCAAGAATGGTAGGGTATATCGGAGTAGTCCGAACTAATCAAATTAATGGAACTCAGGATAGCATTGTCATCCTGAGGGATATTCAGTAAATGTCCCCCAAAATAAATTTTTAACTCGTCCATTTTTATTGGACACTATGATACTGACGATACGGTCACTGACTTTCCGCCCTTCAAACATTTCCTTTTCCTGTATAAGAATCTTTCTGATGATGGAAAGGCGTTTCTGGTAATCCTGTGTATATCTGATTGATTTTCCGTACTCGCTATGAATCGCATCCCTCTGTATGAGGAGTTTTTCAAGAAGTCTGATCATACGACGCCTGAGCATACGTGTTCTTGATGCCTTCCTCTTTCTTTTCTTGCAGTAGGACAGATAGGATTCCGATACATTCCTGTATTTGTTGCGCGACCGTCTTATGCCAAGCTCCCCACAATGTCTGCAGATATGCTTGTGAAGCCATTCGATACTTTCCCAAAGCAGTTTCATGTCTGTGGGAAAACGCATGTGGCTTTCATAACACGTGGCATCAGTCATGCACACGTGAAGGTTCTCAAGATATGGGCCAGTATCTCCTGAAGGGATTCAATGTCAAGACGCGATGCTATCTCATTACGGATGGCGCTGACTATCTTATAGTTGGTTATTGGGGAGGACGGGTCTATCATGATTCCGCAGAACATCTGGTAGTGTATGTTGCCGTTCAGATGTTCCTGCGTCCCAGTCGCTGCTCCGACAGGCCTGCAGCTTTTGCCATACGCTCAAACGGAAACACCGAATGAAGCCTGCCAAGCTCACTCTCATTAAAACTCTTGCGATATTTTTCAAGAATATCAAATTCTGTAAAACTCAAAGTAGGGTGAATTTCTGAAATATTTTGTATTTTAGCCATATCTTAGTCGGGGAATTTCCCCCGTTGGGCTGTCAAACCTTATTTTCGGGGGAATACCTAAAGATACAAAAAAGCCAACTAATTCGCAATATTTTGTGTATGAATTAGTTGGCTAATTTTATAATATTTACTGAATCCCCCATCCTGAGTTCCATTAATTTGCAAAAATAACGAATTTTTCGTTATTTTGTCTGCCTATAACCCTGCCGCGGCAGTTCTTCGTTCTTCTCTAGAAGCTTCAAGACGACTATTAATCTGTTTATTCATTAATATATTAACAACAATTTTTGCAACTAGCCATACACCTAATGTAACAAGCGCAACAGTAAAATTAAATACAAACATCATAACGATAGCTAAAAGCCACAACCATGAAACAATCTTCTTGATACGTTCTTTCCCTTCAACGAAAGCAACCTCTTCCTGATTTACAGGTGTTGTCATTGAGGTATTCTCGCCTAAGCCATCCATAATGAAATAATGCTTCTCATTGTTATAAGTGTAATATACAAACCAGAATGGAGCTAACACATAACGTCCGCTATGTTTCAAGTCATAACTATTACTTGCCCGGAAGTCTTTAATGTCCTCACCAGAGAGTTGTTGTTTCGCATTATCACTTGCCATTTGATTTACAAGACTATCTCCATATTTTGTCCAAATCAAATCTGTATCAGCATTAAGAGGAAGTGTCATTGGGCTTTCTCCAGAATCCAGCCCTAACAAACTAGGATCATATTCTTTTGAAGCCATAGCGTTGTATGGGAATTGCGTACTAAATGTTCGTAATTCTTCAGGAATATCTTTGCCTTCGTATGCTAAACACAAAAATGCAAAATTTCCTTGCGATGTTCCTGTTTGTGGAGCATATTTCTTTACGGTTTTATTTTTCACCTTTGTTCCATCAGAGGACGCACGAACTTCGGTAGCCTCATATCCAACTTTACAAGACCACGAAGATTGATATCTTCCTTCATAGAGAAACATCGGTAGATATGCTTTAATAACATTCTCTGGATTAATGCATTTAAATATATCAGTCGGTACATAATCTCGTTCAACCAAGTTAGAGATCATTGCTTGTTCAAAGTCTCTTTCTCCTGTTTTAAATATGATTAATCGTTCAGGAACAGGAACTTTCTTAGCTGTAATAAGCGGATTAAATGCCTTATTGTGGCAATAAGGGCACTCTACTTCTGCTGCAAACGGACTAAAAGAGCTTATCACCTGTTTACAGCTTGGGCAAATAACTTGTTGTAATTCTAATGATTCTGCCATAATGATAAAATTTTAAATTGGTTTTTATCTAATTCATTCTACATCTTCTAATAACATCGTTACGGTTTTGAACTGCCTTAAGCACTTTTTGAACATCAGCGTCCAAGCATTCGCAGTTGTTACATTCTATTTTACTACACAATATCTCAACTGCGTTTCTCAACTCACCCTCTGCATTCTTCGCTTCTGGAAAACTTTGCAAAGAGCAATTGTTAACGGCATCATAACATTTTCCCACTTTCTTTTTCAACATTGGATCTGAAACGTCACGCATACAAGTCTTTATTCGCTGCGACATATCTTGTATATAAAGAGATTCTTCTCTTTGTTTCTGCACTGAATTTATAGTAGCATCATTAGCTAAGACACTCATCATTTGGAGAATAAGAAAAATAGCCAATAAAACGCTCTGTATAATAAGCGGCCACATTGGGCTTTCCGGTGCGATTGCGATACAAGACACAGCAATTACAAGTTCAGTAAAAAAATAGAACAACGCCCTCAAATAAAGACTTGCTGCTAGAACTTCCAATCCTTTGCCCGATTTACAAAATATTGGAGTCAGCAATAGACTTATATAGGATGCATGTAGAAATCCATAGCATATCCAATTTACTTTAGTTTGCTCAGTGCCACCCAAATAAAAAAACAGAGTATTAAATAGCACTAAGAATACTAGTGCAATAAGCACTTTAAATACATTTTTTTTCATACATATATTTTTTACATTCTACTCATTATTTCCGAAACTTTTGCATCATAAATCTGCTGAGTTATCAATCCTGCATCCAACATCTGTTTCATCTTGGTCAATGATTCCATGGGGTCAGGTTGTTGAGTTTGAGGCTGTACACCCCCTGTTCCAAAACGACTCTGTCCTCCAAAACCAGCTGGTTGTGGTGGTGCTTGCGGTTGTTGAGGTTGCCCAAAAGCAGTAGATGCCATTTGAGCGAAAGCATTGCCAGCAGCCATTCCCATCCCAAGACCTGCGCCGGCAGCAGCAACGCCACCAGCTCCTAGATTAAGAGAAACATTTTCTAAAAGTTCCTGTTGCACAACTTTATCATAGCTACCAGTATGAGCAGCAGCAATTAGTCTGTCAAGATACTTTTTCCTTTCTTCTGTTTCGTCAATAGTTAAGTTATAAAACGAGAAGTTGACAAGTTCCAACCCATAGTCCTCAAAAAGTTCATCAAACCTTGGTTTCAATTCAGAAGAAAAATCTTTCAATTGACTTGATATGGCATTAATAGATCTCTTCATTGAAATTTCTTCCAACTTCTTACCAACCAAATCACTAATTTCCTGAGAAATTTGGGCTCTGAACAGCATACTCAAATCATTCACGGTGTATGTGCTCTTATCTCCCATTAACTTCATAAAGGTCTGAACGCATGCATTATCATCTTCTTTTACATTGAAGCATACACGAAACTCGCCTGCGCCTCTGATGAGAGTCGGAACTCCAATTATTCCGTTCCCTAAAAAATAATCTTGTATCTCAATAGCACTAGCAGTTCCCCACGGAACGTTCTGCTCATTGGTGTTTACAAAATAGACCTGGCATGTAAAAGAACTTATTCCACCTGTCAGCATATTGCGAATGCGGCTCAGAATAGGATAATTTTCATTCTTAACTTCATGTCTTCCAGGAGGCAATACTCCATACAATTCGCCATTTTTAACGAATATTGCCTGCTGATTTGGGTAAACCTCAATAACAGAATTTGTATTAAAATCTACTCGTGAGTCAAGATATATCAGCGTATTTGTGTCTGTAGTACGCTGTATAGACTCCATTACATTTTTGCTACCACCAGCAAAGTTGGCTCCACTTTCATTTCTGTGAAATAATCCCATAATTTCTATATTTAATTATACTTTATCACTGCTGTCCATATTTTTTAGTGGACAGCAGTGATTTATCCATATAAACACATCGTTAAAAATAACCTTCTCTTTATAAGAGTGGATGATGCGAGACTTAAGGTCTGGAAACGAGGACTTTATCTTCCCACTTTTATTTCGTTCGCTCAACAAGCGTCCTTACTCGCATAAAAAATATTTATTCACACAACTTTTTTAATTCATTTATAGGCTCATTTACAATAAAATTCGTAATTTTGCGGTGGCAATCACTTCTATTATAAAGAGATTATTATTATAAAGAGATTATCCATTCGCTCAACAATCCATCCCTTACAGAGATTTCAATATCAGGCTATTCGCCTTGTCTATTTTTATATTATCCAATGAGGCGAGATAGATTCGGGTTGTACTCTCCGAATCGTGCCCCATTCCCTCGCTGATGACCGATAATGGAACATTCTTGCTCTTGGCTATGCTCGCCCATGAATGGCGGCTTGTGTACATTGTCAATGGCAGAGTTAATCTCAACTCCCTGCCGATGGCTTTCAGGCTTCGGTTTATGTTATGCCCTGCATAGATGTACTGTGTCCGTTCATCTGTCTTTGAGTATGGCTTGATAATCGGGAGAAGATAAACAGAGTTTTCCGTATCGTATTTATCCACAATCTCCTGCATACATTTCTCCCACTTGATGAAAAGCTGCTGCCCCGTCTTACGGCGGCGATAGGATAGAATACCGTTTGCAAGGTCTTGCTTCCTCAGATATGCCATATCCACAAGCGACATCCCACGAGTGTAGAACGAAAAGAGAAACATATCCCTTGCAAAGTCGGCTGATTGATTAAGCGATAAATCAATATCCTTAATCTTCCTGATAACCTTTAACGGTACGGCTCTCTTTACTGTCTTATCCACTCCAGTATAGACATGCTTGAACGGAAACCGCTGCGACGAAAGTTCCTTTTCAACGGCTCTGTTATATACGGCTCGGAGATTACGCATATAGAACGATGAACTGTTGGGGCTTACTCCGTTTGCTTTCAGATAGGCTTCATAAGCCAATACCATATCGGAGTCCACCATATCCAACGGCATATCCCTGTCCTCACGGAAACGGCGAAAACTATTGAGTGTGGTGGTATATGCTTCGGCAGTTCTTACCTTACCCAACTTTTTGAGATTCACAATAACTTCTTCCATGAAGCTAAAGAAGGAGTTTTGAGGATTGAGGGAAACAAATGCCGATACCACATCATCAGAGGTATAGGGAGTGCCGTTGCGTTCCAACGATGCTATGATCCGTTGGAACTTCCGTATATCACTCGCCACCTTATCCCTTATCTCCGACAAACAAGTCTTTCTCGTTTCATCAAAACGGGGCATTACAATCTCTGACAAACTGCCGTTCCATTCGCTTTCATAAATTCGGTAGCCCGTTTTCACTTGACGGGCTACACGATTATGAATCACTTGATAGAATATTGTTCCTTGTCCGCCCTCTACGGTGGAGGTGCGGAACTTAATCTTCACACTTGCCATAGGCTCACTTCTTTTGTTTGTCCGTCTGAATGGGCTTGCCCTTTATGAACTTTGCCTTGTTATCCAACTCCGTTGCTTCCTGTTCCTTCAAGCGTGCCTGCTCTGCGAGCGTTGCTTGCTTCCGAACTGCATCCTCGTATGCCTCTACATCCTCACGCATCTGCTTAATCTTGGCGTTGTCACGATTCAGCTCAAATATATCTTCAAGCTCTCCAATTTGCTTGGGCGTTGCTTCGCCTTTCATCTTGATGTAGCGATATTTGAGGGCGTTATCCTCTTGCTGAACATTCGGTCTGGACAAATGGTAGATAGCAGACATAGCTGATGATAGGATAATGACAAACATTATCAGGAGTGCCCAATCCTTCTTGATATGTAGCACAAATGAATGTCTATTCTCGTGAATATGATGCTTCACCTTTATCTCATCCATCTTGTCTGTAGCCTCTGTCAGAAGTTGTTTCACACCCTCAATATCGGGCTGTTCCTGCCCATCAAAGGCATCCATCCGTTTATGTATCTTAGACAATTCATTAATTACTGCTCCTGCAAACTTGGTGGATTTGGCTTCGTAGTACTCTTTGTTTTCTCTGTTGCCATTCTGGATTAACTCCTTGATAGGGGTTAAATCTACATCAGCATTTACTGTTTGCTCTGCGCGTTGGCTCTTGCTGACGGTCAGCAGTTCTTCCAACATGGCAATGATTGTTGCGTTATTATTTTCTTTCATTTTCTTTTCTGTTTTAGTGATTAATGATTAGAGTTTGAATCCTCTTGTTTTCTTTTTCTTCTTGTGCTGCATCAAGCGGCGGAATTCAGCCTCTTCCTGATTGTCAATATCGGGCGAAGATGTGAAGTCCAACAAGCCTAATGAGCCACTGATAAGCTCGGATTCCCTGTTATCGAGGTGGCTTGTTTGCGTATGTTTCGGCTCATATTGTTGTTGGCTCTCGCCTTGTGTATTAGCTTTCAGTGCCCTGTCAATCTTCGAATAGCTGAAACAGCGGTCTATCGTCGAGCCGTTGAAGTGGTAGCCGTTCTTGGTGAAGACTATGCCCTGTATCTCATTGGTATTACCCTTATATTTGAAGCGGACATCTATGCCTTCGGCTTTCAAGCCTTTCAGCAGCGTGTTCCAATCCGAACATCTGGTAACTTCCCGTTTGAGAATTTGGTATATCTCATAGCGGCTCTTGTCAGGCTCTTTCAGTCGGTGCGTTTTTACCTGTTCCTTACCGTTTGCGAAGTACAGTCCGTATTTGCGTGTCAGTTCCTTGCAGATACACTCACTGCGGTAACGGTCGTTCCTGTCGCTGATGGTTCTGCCATTATTATCCACCCGATTGAAAGCAATATGCACATGCGGATGCTCCTTATCGTAGTGCCGTCCGATGATATATTGCGTATCACGGATACCCATCTTTTCCATATATTCACGGCCTATCTGAATCATCAGTTCGTCAGTTAAGCGTGGCAAATCCTGCTTGGAAAAGCTGAGTGATATATGTCCGATGAACTTATTCACACGGGGATTAAGCCTCGATTGGGCTATGAAACTTCTGGCTATCGAAGCATTGTCATTGAGCAATACGCCTTGATAATCTATGAGTGTCGCCTGCTTCTTGCTGTCGAGGATATAATCGACAATCCCTCTGGCTCCAGAGCCTTTTACTATCTTCGCCATCATAGGCTGATATGGTCTATGATGGTTTCCAATGACAGCAACAGGTATTGGCATTGCCTGTAATGCAGCCTTACTCCTTCCCGATGCGCTTTCCTTGTAAGCTGGTTCAGGTTGTTTGCCATTCCGCATAGCTTGCGGATGTAGTCCGCCTGTTCGGTAGTCAGGCGCTCCTTGACTTGGCACTCCTTCATTGCAATTCTTACAATTTCGCTTGCCGATACTCCGGCACTTTTAGCTTTCGATTTGAGGCTGTAATACTCTTCGGTAGCCATCTTGACCGTTATACGGTACTTGCGTTTCTCTGACAGTTTCTTCGTGGGGCGTCCTCCCTTGCAGGATGCCCTGTTTTTGATTTCTTGTTTTATCATATTACAATTTTTGAAAATGATACATACATTGTTTACTTGATAGACCAACGGGATGTCCTTTTCTGCGACCTTCGGGAGTGGAAGCAAGTGGTTTTGGTCTGCCCAAAACATAAACTTGCTTCCCCACTAACCGAAGGACTACGGATTTTGAGTGTCTCAAAATGGAATACCATCGGAATACTTCTTAATTTGACAGGATTAAGACATTACATACCTTTCCAATGCTCGAAGTCATCGGCATAGAGTTCGATGTGATGGCGTACAATGTTCTCCAACAATCCCGACAGGCTCATTCTGTTCTCGCCGATTTTGCAGGCGAATCGGTCAAGCGTCTGTCGCAATTTGCCGCTGATGAATACCGGCTTGCGGTCTTCAATCCTGTAAGGTCTCATAAAGGTGTTGCGGTACTCCTCCAATGAGAGCTTGCGCTGCTTGCTGCTCACTCGGCGTTGGATGGATGATGCTGATGGCTGCTGCTCCGAAACATCGGTTTTTGGAGTTACAGCCTCATCTGGTTCTTCAACTGATGAATCTGATTCTACAGGTTGTTCACTGTCCTTTGGCTTTAACTCCGATTCATTTCTTGAAAATTCCTCGATAGCCAAATCAATGGCTCTCTCGGAATCTTCATCTTCCGATTTTGATGTGGGTCTCAGACCTATCAATTCCATCATTTCCTCGTTGCTGATTTCTCTTTGTTTTTTTCTTCATGTCGCAAATGTTTTTAATGTTAATACTATGGTCTTTGTGCACAATCTTGACCTGTTGTCTGCTGCAAATAAACTATGCATACAATTCTACCACAAGCAATTAGGTCTATGTTGCCAATTATGTATGATTCTGCATTTTTGCTGACTGTGTTATCGGTGCGGACTGCTATAATTTGCACATGGCATATGATTGTTGGCAAATTCAATTTAGGGCTTATTTTGGGGAGAGGATAGACGGCAGGGATATGAATTGAGAAAGGCTACGGGCTGACGGTCTTCCGAGACATCGGGAGTCGGTCAGCCTGTAGCCTTAAAGTCGTTGCTGATGAGAATCTGTAAGAATTGAGGTCGGAACTACGGCAAGCGTTTTCGGTCGGATGCAATCGGTCTGAAAACGCTTGCTTCCTTAAATGTGAATAGGGGGAATTTTCTTTTGGCTGTTGCCTGTTTGATACATCTTTCCATATAACAGGAGAATGTGCAGACTATACTCGGTATAATCAGGATTTCTACGAAAACAGCTTTGTCTTGCATGCCAATTTTGTCATCTGTGTATGCAAAGGGATGTCAACCGATGTAACGGGTCGGCGTACCCATTGCCGTATGATTTTTCCTGCTTTTATTTGCATCGTCAGTAGAGGCTATTGCACCGATTGAAGCCATAATCTACGCCACAAGCTGCCACATATATAAAACGGTTGGTAGTGTGATTGAAACCACTTTACCTTAGCGGAACAAAAGCGAATAATAATAAAAACTGAATAATATGGAATTTGTGATTTTTGAGAAAAGAGCCTTTGAGGAAATGGCTGCGAAGTTGGAAAGCTTCATGCAGCGAGTGGATAACCTTTGTCATAGCCACGGCGAAAAGAAACCGCAAAAGTGGCTTGACCATCAGGAGGTGTGCCAGGCATTGAAGATTAGCAAACGAACTTTGCAGACACTCCGGGATAACGGAACACTTGCCGATGCAAAAATTGGCAACCGCACCTTCTATCGTCCCGAAGATGTGGAGAGCATCATTGTGAAGGTGGAGGACAGACGAAAAGAAGCCTATTGGAATGGCAGAACAATCTGATATAACATTAAAACATCAGAAATATGCACAACGAATTAAAGACAAAAGACGATGCTTGGATTCAGTCCATCCATAGCAATATTGACCGCCTGTCGGTCAGAATTGACAACATTACAAACAATGCAGTATCCATACTCAATGGAGAAGATTATTTATGTGATAAGGAGGTATCGCAGTTATTGAAAGTCAGTCGCAGAACTTTGAGCGACTATCGGAGCAACGGCACACTGCCGTACTATGTACTCGGCGGCAAAGTCTTGTACAAAAGGAGCGAGATAGAAGAGGTACTGAGGCAGGGATATAGGGATGCCAACCGAATGAAAGGCGGTGGATAAACCAAATCTTTTTTCTGGAGGGAGCGCAGTTTACCGTCTGCCCATTTACATTATGTTCTAAAATATCCCTCCCATAATACCTATTCGGAGAATTGAAACCTAAATAATCCTAATGAGGCAGTGAAAACATTGATGGATTTTTGTCCGTTCAGGAAAAAGTTATACCTTTGCATAAGGATGAGTTATACATCACGCAATTTATGTAAGTATGTAGAAATCAGAACGGTTGCCAACTCATTACCCAATTTTCAAGCAACCCGAATAACCGTTTAATTCTAAGGAAGTTGCAAATTCAGCAATCTTTTAGCAAAAAAGACCGGGTTTTCCGGTGATACCTATTTTATATAGTATGGAAAAGGCACAAAAAAGACGGCGCGTCGGATGACGTGCCGTCGTGGATGTTTCCGGAGCGGAAAAAATTATAAAATGGAGTCTCCGCCGAGCAGGTTGCTGCCGAAATTGTAACTCAACACCAGAAAAATGAGGATGTAGATCAAATTGTTCTCGCGGTAGAGCGAAACGAATCGGTCATCATAGTCTTTTTCCTTGCGTTCCTTTTCGAATTGGTAGCGATCCCACATTTTGAACAGGAGACCGGCCGTAAACAGGAGAAAAAAAATTAGATCTTTCATAGTTTATCGTTTAGCTTCGGATGTAGTGGGGCATCTCTTCGGGAATCTCCATCGAGAACTCGACCAATCCGCCCACGACGTCTTCTTTGCGCCATACGGTTTGGTAGATGATCTTCTTGACGCCCTTTTTCGAGATGGTATAGACGTTTTTGCCGCCCTCGTCGATCAGACGGTGGATGATGGCACGCGAACGCTCGTTGTGGCAGGGAATCATCGAGGTGCCGCGCACATCGCCGTTTACCGCGATCGAGCGGTTGTTCTGGTAAAGCACCACACCCTCACAATCGGCCACCGTGACGGCACAGTCCAATTCGTCGTACCAGGTAAATTGTTCTTTCATTATGGTTGGTTTTTATTGTTGGATCTTCACTAATTGGGCGCGGTAGGCACTCAGGATCTTCGTTTTGGAGATGAAGCCCATGTAGCGACCCTGTTTGTCGACCACGGGAAGCATCCACGTGTTCTTGTCCTCGAATTTCTCCATGACGCTCTGGATGGATTCGTGCAGGAGAATCTTGTCGGGAGCGGGGATCATGTAGTTGGAGATCTGACGGCCGTATTTTTCGCTCTTGAACATATCCTCGCGCAGGTCGTCCAGCTGAACGATGCCCAGCAGATAACCGAAATTGTCGATTACGGGGAATATGTTGCGGTGGGTCGTCGAGATGATGTTCACGATGTCACCCAGCGTGAAGTTGGGTTTGATGCGCAGGAAGTCCGACTCCATCAGATCGTCCAGATTCAGGAAGACCAGAACCGACTGATCCTTGTTGTGGGTCAGCAGCTCGCCGCTTTTACGCAGTTTCTTGGTGTAGATCGAGTCGGGGTCGAGGTAGTAATCGACCGTAAACGAGATGCAGGCGGTGATCATCAGCGGGATGAACAACTCGTAACCTTTCGAAAGCTCGGCGATGAGGAAGATCGAAGTCAGCGGTGCGTTCATCACACCCGCCATTACGCCCGCCATGCCGACCAGCGTAAACGACGCCACCGACACGTGCCATTGGAAAATCTCGGGGAAATACGAAGCCAGCATATTGCAGATCAACGCCAGCGTGGCACCCGTAAATGCACCGACGAACAGCGACGGGGCGAACGTACCGCCCACACCGCCTGCGGCATTGGTCGAGGCCATGGTGATGACCTTGAAGAACATCGTGGCGATGACGAAGATCAGCACGACCCAATCGACTTCGCGGAAACGGTAGAACAGCGTATTTTCGAAGAGGTGTTCGGGATGACCCTTCATCAGCGACATGAATCCTTCGTAACCCTCGCCGTACAACGGGGGGAAGATGAAGATCAGGATACCGAGAATCAAACCTCCCGCCAGCCATTTCTGGTATTGCGAGGTGATGCCCGCAAAGTAGCGGACGATGCGTCCGTTCATAGAGGTGAAGTACCACGACATCAGACCGCAGGCCACACCCAGCAGGATGAAGAGCGGAATCTGCCACAACTCGAACGAATCGGCCTCGGACAGCGTCACGGCGATGATCGGGTCGAAGCCGCGCATCGTAAAGGCGATGGTGGTGGCGGTGATCGAGGCGATCAGAAGCGGGATGACCGATCCCGAGGTGATGTCTAACATGAGGATCTCCAGGACGAACACCACGCCCGTGATGGGGGCTTTGAAGATGGCCGCCAAGGCGGCACCCGCACCGCAACAGAGCAGTAGGGTGGTGTTGCGGTAGTTCATGCGAGCCAGTCGTCCGACGTTCGATCCGATGGCGGCACCCGTCAATACGATCGGTGCCTCGGGGCCGACCGATCCACCGAAACCGATGGTGGTGGCACCGCCCACGATCGAAGTCCACATGTTGTGGCTTGCGATGCGCGAGTCGCGGCGCGACATGGCGTACAATACGCGCGTAACACCTTCGGAGATGTTATCGCGCACGATGTACTTGACGAACAAGGTGGCCAGAATGATACCCACCGCCGGGTAGAACAACAGCAGGAAATGTGCCGTGTCCACCGGAAACCAGTAGGTCAGTCCGCCCTTGATGGCGTAGAGCAGCAGCTCGAAAAAATAGGTTCCGAATCCGGCGAGCAAACCGACAATACCGGCCAGAATCATCATGGTCTGGTTATTGCTCAGCTTGCGGGTCGTCCTCAGGAACAACTTGTAAACGTAATCGGTAAACGGAAGTTGCATGGATTCTGGACGAAATTTCGGGGTTGCGGGGATTTAGTCGGTCAAAATCTTATTCGCGGGCTTTTTCGGCGAAGTGGCGTGCCTGCTCGTCGATGAGTGCCTGATCCGAGAAGTAGTTGATCTTCATGGCCGAGCGTACCTCGTCGAGTGTTTGGGCTGCCGTCTTGCGAGCCTCTTCCGAACCGCGTTTCAGAATGTCGTAAACCTCCTGAATGCGGCCTTCGTAGTATTTGCGGCGTTCGCGGATCGGGTCGAGCGTCTCGTTCAAGACATTGATCAGGAGTTTCTTGACCTTCACGTCACCCAGACCGCCACGTTTGTAGTGAGCCTTCATGTCGTCCAGCGTAGCGTAGTCGGGCGCATATTTGGCCATGTGTTCCGGACGGCAGAATGCGTCGAGGTAGGTGAATACGATGTTGCCTTCGACCTGACCGGGATCTTCCACGCGCAGGTGGTTCGGGTCGGTATACATGCCCATGACCTTCTTCTTGACCTCGGCGGCCGTATCCGAAAGATAGATGCAGTTGCCGAGCGATTTCGACATCTTGGCCTTGCCGTCCGTACCCGGCAGACGCAGACAGGCGGCGTTGTTCGGCAACAGGATTTCGGGCTCGACGAGCACTTCGTCATAAACCGAATTGAATTTGTGGACAATTTCGCGCGTCTGCTCGATCATCGGCTCCTGATCCTCACCCGCGGGCACGGTCGTAGCCTTGAATGCCGTGATGTCGGCCGCCTGGCTGATCGGGTAGGTGAAGAATCCGGTGGGGATGCCCTGACGCTGCTGGGTGTCGCCCTCGGTGGCGTTCTCCGAGAAGCCGCGCAGGGTGATCTCGGCCTTGACGGTCGGGTTGCGTTGCAGACGCTGTACCGTCACGAGGTTCATGTAGTAGAATGCCAATTCGCATAATTCGGGGATCTGCGACTGGATGAACAATACGGATTTCTGCGGGTCGAGACCTGCAGAAAGGTAATCCAACGCCACTTCGATGATGTTCTGACGTACTTTTTCCGGATTGTCGGCGTTGTCGGTCAGTGCCTGTGCATCGGCAATCATGATGAATATGCGATCAAATTCGCCGGACTCCTGCAATTCGACGCGGCGGCGCAACGAACCCACGTAATGCCCCAAGTGAAGTCTGCCTGTCGGACGGTCGCCCGTAAGAATGATTTTTCCCATTTTATTTCTTGTTTTGATTAGATTTGATATAATTTACAAAGATAGCATTTTTTACGGGAACATCGACATTTTTCGTGCCTCATTTTCTCGCCTTGGAACGAAGCGCTCGGATCGCCTCGCGAGTCGGGGCATCGACGCGGAGCGATTCGGTGATTTTCTGGAGTGCTTTCCGATAAATTTCCGGGGGAAGCGGACAGTCGTAAGTCAGCCACGGAAGCATCCGTTCGGGGAAATGAATAAACGCCTCGCAGACCGCCCACGCGATGCCCGTTTGCACGTAGTAATCCGTTTGTCGGATCTCGGAATAGATGCGCAAAAGGTCATCCAGATGCTCCTCGTCCGTAAAATTGCGCATGGCCATTACCACCGCAAAACGCACTTCAAACGGCGTCTTGCTTTGGAAATAGGGCAGTACGAACGGCCACCAGGCTTTGCGCTCACGCTTCGGAAGCCGCGGACAAAACGAATCGCACACCGACCAGTTGGTGATGTGTGGAACGAATTGTGCGGTGTGTTGTTGGCGATCGGGGATCGAAAGACGGGCGTAGCCGATCACCATGCCCCACAGCATCACCTCCTCGAAATAGAGCGGATCGCGGCGGTGTTCCATCTCCGAGAGCCACTCCTCGCCCTTGTCGCGGGCAATTTGTCGGGCGAGCTGGCGCAATTGGGGCAGACGAACGCCGATCATGCGCTCGGCATTGGGAATGAGCGGTGCAGAAAAATCGCGGTAGGCGGTGTCCTGCAACGTAAAGAGCTTTTCGCGAAGGGATTCCATCTTTTGCGGGTGTTTAAAATAGACCTAAAGGTACGAAATATTTCGGTTGGGTGGAGATTGAACGCGGAATTTTGTATATTTGTATATTGGATCAAAGTTCGTCGGCGGGAAGCGGATGCCGCCCGGCGGATCAATAAATTTTAAGGATGGAAGTATTGATAAAACGGCAAACGGAACCCTCTGAAGCACTTATGGAGGCATTTGCGCGTCTGATGCCGCAACTCTCGCCCCGTCTGGGAGCACCGGGTGAAGAGACCGTCAGGCGGCTCGTGGAGTCGCCCGCAACGGCACTTTTCGCGGCGGAAGCCGAGGGGCGCATCGTGGGACTGCTGACTCTGGTGTGGTATGAAGTCCCCTCGGGGCGTAAGGCGTGGATCGAGGATGTGGTGGTCGATGCCGAGGCTCGCGGGCGGGGTATCGGTCGAGAGTTGGTCGAGGCGGCTTTACGGTGCGCTCGGGAGCAGGGCATCGAAAAACTGATGCTCACCTCGTCCGAACATCGCAAGGCGGCACATGCCCTCTATCGCCGCATGGGATTCCAAGAGGCCGAAACAACACTATTTGTACATAAACCAATAAAATAAAAAAGCTATGGGAAAGAGATGGAAAGTGGTGACGATAACCCTCGTCATTTTTTGCGTTGTCTTTTTTGTGGGCGTGCCTTTGTTGCTGAAGGGTAAGATCGGCGACATCGTAAGGTACGAGGCCAACAAAATGCTTACGGCAAAGTTGGAATTTGCCGATTTGGATCTCAGCCTTTTGCGCCATTTCCCGAATGCCTCGGTCGAACTCGACGAGTTGTGCCTGACGGGAGGTGCAGAGCCTTTCGTGGGTGACACGATCGTGGCTGCCGACCGCATCGAAGTGGTCGTAAACCTCATGTCGCTGTTCGGGGACGATGGTCTGGAGATCACGAAAGTCTTCCTAAAACGCCCCATCGTGCAGGCCGAGAAGACGGCCAAAGGTAAGGTCAATTGGGATGTAATGGTTGCGTCGGACGAACCCGAGAAAGAGGAGGAGCCCGAAGAGGAGACTGCGTCGGACGGATCGTTCCGTATGCAGGTGCGCGACTTCCGCCTTGAGGAGGCGCGACTCCGCTACCGCGACGATTCGATCCATATGGCCTTCGAGACCGATCCGTTGTCGCTGCGCCTGAGCGGTGACATGTCGGCCGATCTGACCGACCTCAAACTGAAACTCGAGGCCGAGAAGATGTCGTTCGTATCGGGCGGTATCACGCTCATGAATCAGCTGAATGCCCAGATCGACGCCGACATTGTGGCTGATCTGAAGAACGGCAAATTCATCCTCTCGGACAACAAATTCCGCCTGAACAGCATCGAATTGAGTCTGGACGGCTGGGTCGAGATGGCCGAGAACGCCGTGAAGATGGATCTGAAGGCCGGTTGCGACAAGGTGATGTTCAAGGATGTGCTGTCGCTTGTTCCGGCATTCTATACGCGCGACTTCCGCGATCTTACGGCCGGAGGTTCGCTGGCGATGAACCTTTGGGCGAAGGGCGAACTCACGGATAAGACTCTGCCGCAATTCGAACTGACGACCAAGGTCGAGCAGGGTAGTTTCCGCTATGCTTCGCTGCCGAAGGCCGTGACGGACATCAACCTTGCGTTGAAGGTGTCGAACCCGGGCGGCAAGATGGATCGCACGGAGGTGAACCTCTCGAAATTCGGTCTGGCCGTGGATGAAAACAAGGTGAAGGCTTCGCTTTATGCCACCAACCTGTTGAGTGATCCTTACGTGCGTGCTGCCGTCGATGGTGTGATCGATCTGGGTACGATCAAGATGGTCTATCCGTTGAAGGAGGACGAGAGCCTGGCGGGTCGCATTACGGCCGATCTGAAATTCTCTGGCAACAAGTCCTCGATCGACAAGCAACTCTACGAGAAATTGGCTGCCGAAGGTCAGTTTACGGTTGAGGGTGTCGATGTGCAGATGGAGAATCTGCCACAGGTGAAGATCACCCGCGCCGCCGCCAACATCACGCCCGAGGCCATGACGCTCGGCGAGTTTGATGCCGAGGTGGGTCGCAGTGATGTGTCGGCCAACGGCCGCCTGTCGGGCTATCTGGGTTACCTGTTGCGTGGCGATATGCTTTCGGGTCGCCTGTATGTGAAATCGAACCTGTTGGATCTCAACGAGTTCATGACGTCGGCCGAAGAGGGTGCGGAAGAACCCGAAAAGGAAGAGGAGGAGGCGAAACCCGAGGAGGCGACTACGCCCGCTTCGGTGATTGCCGTTCCGAAGAACCTCGATTTGTCGCTCTCGACCGATCTGAAGGAGATCCGCATGCAGAAGATGACCATCACGAATGCGGGTGGCGAGATGGCCGTCCGTGGCGGTGTGCTTTCGCTGAACGGCCTGCGTATGAACGTGTTTGAGGGATCGGCCAAGGCATCGGGCAACTACTCGACCGTCAATCCCGATACCCCGATGGTCGATATGTCGCTGTCGTTTACCGATGCTTCCTTCAAGAAGACTTTCGAGGAGTTGGATATGGTGCAGAAACTTGTTCCGGTATTCGAGCAGACGGGCGGTAACTATTCGCTCTCTGCCACGCTCTCGACGCAGTTGGATCTCCACATGACTCCCGTGTTCAATACCTTGAACGCTTCGGGTGAGATCAGCTCCAAGAACATCGAGATTCATCAGCTGAAGACCTTCGAGCGACTGGCCAAACTGCTCAAGAACGATAAGTTGAGCCGCATCGAGGCGCGTGACGTGTGCATCAAGTTCGTGGTTAAGGACGGACGCATCCACACCCAGCCCTTCGACCTGAAGATGGGCGGCGTGAAGATCAACCTGTCGGGTTCGACGGGTCTGGATCAGACGATCGACTATGTGGCTCGCGTGAATGTTTCGGGTGACAAGACGATCCCCGTAACCATCGGCGGTACGTTCTCCGACCCGAAACTCGGATTGGATGTCAAGGGTGCGATCGAGGATGCCGTCAAAGGCGAGGCCTACGACAAACTCAACGACCTGACGGGTGGCAAGCTGCCTTCGCAGAATGTGGAGGAGCTAGCCGCGCAGATCCGCGAGCAGGCCAAGAAAGCCGGTGACAAGCTGATCATTGCAGCGCAGAAACAGCGTCAGAGCATGATCGACAAGACCGCAGACAAGAAGAAATTCCAGCAGAAACTGGCCGAAAAGGCGGGTGACAAACTCGTCGAGGAGGCCGAGGCTCAGGCAGCCAAACTGATGGAGGAGGCCGAACGGAAAATCGAGAAGATTAAGGCCGAATAACCTTCCTTACGGGATACGAAAAGAGGTGTCACCCGAAAACGGGCGACACCTCTTTTTTTTGTGACTCTGTGTTTTTAGGCGGCTCTGCGGAACAGGGATTGTATGCGATGCGTGAAGATGAACTGCATGATGCCTCGCACGACCATAAACGACACGAACGCAAACCAGAGGGCGTTGTTGCCGATGGCGAAGTGTAGGATGAAATAGGCCGAGAAATACCATAGCGTGGACCACAACATCGATTTACGCATGACGCGGGTTTCGGTGGCACCGACCATCATGCCGTCCATGATGAACGGAACGATACCCGCAATGGGGATGATGATGACCCAGCCGACATAATGGCTTGCGGTTGCGATGATGGTCTGCGCGTCGGGCTGATCCCCGACAAACAGCTCCAGAATATTGTGCCAGAACGTGATGTACACCGTCACAAAACCCACGGCCAAAACCACGCCCCACAAGATGCACTTTTTCATGGCTTCCTTTAATCGGGGCAGATCCCGCGCACCGATAAAACGACCCGTGAGCGCTTCGGCGGCATAGGCAAATCCGTCGCTCATGTAGGAGAACAGCGTGAAGAGCTGCAACAGGAGGGTATTCACGGCCAGCAGGTTCTTGTCCTCCATGTGTGCCGAGATGCCCGTGAAGAACGTGTAGACGGCCACGATGCAGAACGTACGCACGATGATGTCGCCGTTGATCTTGAAATACTCCTTGAGGGGTTGGAGATCCAACGCCCGTTTCCAGTTGACGGCGGACAGCTGATGGCGGTAGAAGATCCACAACAGTGAGACGGAGAGCGCCACACCCGTCCATTGGGCGATGATCGAGGCGTAGGCGATGCCGACAATGCCCAAATCCAATCCGAAGGCAAACCACAGGGAACATCCTATGTGGATGAGGTTTACGGTGATGGCCGTGCACATCGGGATGTAAGCGTTCTGCATGCCCGTGTACCAGCCGTTGAAGCCGAACAGGAGGATTCCCGCGGGGATTGCCCAGATGCGGGTGTAGAAGTAGGCGCGGGTCATCTCGCCGCCGTTCATTGCCCACAGGGCGATTTCACCGACGGGGTACTGCATTACGAGCATGATCACGCCCATGGCCAGCGCCACGCCCACGGCACGCACCAGCATGTTGGTGCACTCGGCGAAGTCGCCGCGCCCGAAAGCCTGTGCCGTGAGTCCGCTCGTACCCATGCGGATGAAAGAGGTGTTCCAGTAGATGAAGTTGAAGATCTGCACGCCGATGGCGAGTGCACCGATCGTAGCGGCCGTGTCCGAGCCCCAGTGGCCCGCGATGGCCGTGGACACGATACCCATCAGCGGCACCGTGATGTTCGACACGGTGTTGGGTACGGCCAGACGAATGATTTCGCGATTCATGTTCATACGGCGGCAAAGATACGAAATTCCCTCGGGGCGGCCGCCACCGATCCCCGATTTTTTCTCGGCTGCGAACCGAAAGTCGGGAATTTGATGGCGAAAAGTACGTTTTGCATTGATTTATAGGTATCAAGTTGTGGAAATCCGAAAAAAGATTTACCTTTGCGCCCACAATTTTTAATCTATTAGAGATAAACTATGAAAGATCAGAAAAACGACTCGAATTTCGCGCTTGCGCGTTTTGGACGCGACAAACGTACTCGTACCGTGACGGCAGAGGGTGAGCGCTTCGAGCGTCGCCCGCGTTCGCAGCGTGACGCTGCCGATTCGGAGCACAAATCAAATTTTGGATCATACGACAAAAAGCAGCGCCGCTCGTCGTTCAATCCCAATTTCTCGGAGGATAACCGTCCGAAATTCGGAGACCGTCAGCGTGAGGATCGTGGCGAAAACCGCTTCTCGAACCGTGGTCGTTCGCAGGGTGAAGGCGGCCGTCGTTTTGGTGGTGACCGTGACCGTTCCTATGGTGAGGGCGGTCGTAAGGCGTACGGTGATCGTGACCGCTCGTTTGGCGGTGACCGCGAACGCCGTTCCTATGGAGAGCGCAAGTCGTACGGCGCAGGTCGTCCTTCGCGCCGACATGGAGACGAATATTCGACTTATGAGGATTTCGATCGCGAACGCTCGGAGCGTCGCGGTTTCGAGCACAAGGCCGGCGGTCGTAACGGTGCTCATGACCGTCGTTTCGCAGACCGTCAGGATCGTCAGGGAAACCGCGGAGGCAAACCCTACCGCAAGTATGGCGACGAGAAACCCTCGTACCCCAAATATAACCCCGAAAAGCAGACGGGTGCCATGCGTCTGAACCGTTTCATTGCCCAGTCGGGTATCTGCTCGCGCCGTGAGGCCGACGATTTCATCCTGGCAGGTGTGGTTTCGGTCAATGGCGTGATCGTATCGGAGCTCGGTACGAAGGTAATGCCCAACGATGTGGTGAAGTTCAACGACAGCCGCGTACAGGGCGAGAAGAAAGTCTATCTGGTGCTGAACAAGCCCAAAGGCTTCGTAACGTCGCTCGAAGATCCCCATGCCGACAAGACCGTGATGGAGCTGGTGAAGGATGCCTGCACGGAGCGTATCTATCCCGTAGGCCGTCTGGATAAGAACAGTGTGGGTCTGTTGCTGTTCACCAACGACGGTGATCTGACGAAGCAGCTGACGCACCCCTCGTATGCCAAGAAGAAGATCTATCAGGTGACGCTGGACAAGCCGTTCTCGCGTGCCGATATGGATCGCATCACCGAGGGCATCACGCTGGAGGATGGCGAGATCTATGCCGACGAAGTATCGTATGTTTCGGAGGATAAGAAGGAGATCGGTATTGAGATCCACTCGGGTCGTAACCGTATCGTGCGCCGTATGTGCGAGTTTCTGGGTTACGAGGTGAAGAAACTCGACCGTGTCTATTACGCAGGTCTGACGAAGAAGAACCTCAAACGCGGTCAGTGGCGTTTCCTGAGCGATATTGAGGTGAACCGCCTCAAATCGGGTCAGTACGAATAATCTTCCCCGAAGGAAGATCCATGAAAAACGGGTGAGCGGAAAGGCTCACCCGTTTTTTATTCCTTGTACCACATGCCCTGCCATTCGGGATGACGCTCGATCCAGCGAATGATGTAGGAACAACGGGGAATGATTTTACGTTGCTGCTTCTTCAACTCCTCCAAAACGTCAACCGTCAATTCCGCGGCGATGCCTTGTCCCTCGTACTCTTCGGGGACGATCGTGTGGGTCAAAAATATCGCGTCGGGGCCGTCGGCATAGGTAATGAAGGCTTTTGCGCCGTTGCCGAGGTCAAATTCGTAGCGATGTTCCGCAGGATTGTGTTTCAGTTCATATCTCTTTTCCATGGCCGTAAAAATTTTTTAGCGCCCAAAGATAAGTCATGGTTCGGAATGTCGGGCGAATTATTCGGGATAATTTCTTATTCCCGACAATCTTTTTAATTTTGTGTCCCAAAATGAACTCTTCCGCCGAAATACTATCCCGCTGGTACGCCTTCGAGGGGCGTGATCTGCCGTGGCGTGCGACGCGCGACCCCTATCTCATCTGGCTCTCGGAGGTCATTCTCCAGCAGACGCGAGTGGAGCAGGGCATGGCCTATTATATGCGCTTTGCGGAGCGTTTCCCGAGGTTGGAGCTTCTGGCCGAAGCCTCGGAAGACGAGGTCTTGAAATTGTGGCAGGGGCTGGGCTATTACAGCCGTGCCCGTAATCTGCATGCGGCGGCACGACAAATCGTCGGGGAGTGGGGCGGACAATTCCCGCATACGCTGGAGGAGGTGCGCCGCCTGAAGGGCGTGGGCGAATATACCGCCGCGGCAATTTGCTCGGCGGCATTCGATCTGCCGTGCGCCGCGGTCGACGGAAATGTCTACCGCGTGCTGTCGCGCCTGTATGATGTGGACGAGGCGATTGATTCCACGGCGGGAAAACGTACCTTCCATGCACTGGCCGAAGAGATGATGCAGGGTGCACGCCCGTCGATCCATAATCAGGCGATGATGGATCTCGGTGCGATGATCTGCACGCCGCGTTCGCCCCGTTGTGAGGAGTGCCCGTTGCAGGATCGCTGCATGGCGCGGGCGGCGGGAACAACCGAGGAACGTCCCGTGAAAAACGGACGCCAGAAGGTGCGCGAACGATGGTTTAACTATCTGGATCTCCGATCCGAAGACCGTTCGGTGCTGGTGCGTCGCGGAGCGGGGGATATTTGGCAGGGACTTTACGAATTTCCGCTGGTGGAGCGGGAAAAACCGCTTGAGTTGGAAGAACTTGCGGCCTGTGCGGAATTTCACGAGTGGGTCGGCGCAGATTGGACGCTGCAAGAGAAAACTCCGCTAAAACCGCACCGCCTGTCGCATCAGTTGCTACATGCGGTGGTGTGGCGGTTGGAGGTGCCGCGGTTTACGCCGCGAGCCGAAGCGTGCGCGTTGGATTCCGTCGAGATCGGACAACGGGCAGTGCCGCGATTGTTGGAACTGTATTTAAATAAAAAAGGGTGAATCGCGATTCACCCTTTTTATTTTTAGAAGATCAATAGACAGATGTAAGCGATGTATATCGAGATGAAGATCGCACCTTCGACGCGATCCAGCTCCCGACTTCGGAACGTGTAGGCCGCAACGAACAGCAACACCGAACCGAGCAGTACCATCAGAATATCGAAAAGCGTGATTCCGCCCATGGCCAGCGGGGTGATCGTCGAGCTGATACCGAGGATGAGCAGAATGTTGGCGATGTTCGAACCGATGATGTTACCCAAGGCCATACCGCTGTGACCCTTCACGACCGATACGACCGACGAGGCCAATTCGGGAAGCGACGTGCCGCCTGCCACAAGCGTGATGGCGATGACCGATTCGCTGATGCCCCAGGCCTTGGCGATGGCGATTGCCTCGTCCAGGAAGAGGTTACCGCCGTAGATCAGACCTGCAAGACCGCCCGCAATGGAAAGAACGGCGACAAGAACATTGCCCTGCGGTGCCGAACCCGAGGCTTTGGCTTTCTCTTCGCGGTAGCCTTTGCGGATCGTGTAACCCATCAATCCGATGTAAATCAAGAGCATGATAATACCGTCGATGCGGTTGAGCGAATCCTCCTCCGCACCCCAGATGGCCACATCGAGCGTCATTACGAGCAACAACAGCGAGGTAAATACGCCGAAGGGAATGTCCCAACGGACGTTGTTGCGGGTCAGGGCAATCGGTGCGATCAGGGCGCAGATACCGCCGATGGCAAATACGTTGAAAATGTTCGAACCGACAATGTTGCCGATCGCCACGGAGCTTTCGCCCTTGATGGCCGACAATACCGACACCACCAATTCGGGGGTCGATGTTCCGACGGCGACGATCGTCAGACCGATCACGAATTCGGGCACGTGCAGCTTTTGGGCGATGACGGTCGAGCCGTTGGTCAGAAAATTGGCACCGAAAAGGATCAATGCCAATCCCAGGATTAAAAGAAGGTATTCCATTTATGTGTTTTTAAGTGTGTGTTACGACATCATTATAAGGCTTACGGCCATGATGGCCATACCGGCGATAAATCCGTAGATGGAGATATGCGCCTCGCCATATTCGCGGGCGGCGGGCAACAGCTCGTCGATCGAGATGAAGATCATGATGCCTGCCACGGCCGCAAGGATGCATCCCATCAGCGAAGCCGACATGAAGGGCATCAGTAGGGCGCACGCCAGGACGGCACCCACGGGTTCGGCCAGTCCCGACAACACCGACATGTAGAAGGCTTTCTTGGCGTTGCCCGTCGCATAGAAAATAGGTACGGATACGGCAATGCCTTCGGGAATGTTGTGGATGGCGATGGCCACGGCAATGGCAATACCGAGCGAGGTGTTGTTCACGGCCGAGGTGAAGGTGGCGATACCTTCGGGGAAGTTGTGGATGGCGATGGCCAGGGCGGTCATCACACCCGTACGCATCAGCCGATGCTCCGAAGGGGCGGGGCTGTGGGTGTTGTGCTTTTCGATTTCGTCGATCTCCTCGATGCGGTGTGCCTCGTGGGGGTTCTCGAACGAGGGAACGAGTTTGTCGATGATGGCAATCAGGAGAATGCCCGCAAAGAAACTCAGGACGGTGAAGATGGTGCCGGGTTTGTCGCCCCATTGCGACTGGAGGGCAACCTCCGCCTCATGAAACAGCTCGACAAACGACACGTAGACCATCACGCCGCCCGACAAACCCAGCGAAAACGACAACAGACGTTTGTTGGTGCGGTGGGCAAAGAACGCAATGGCCGACCCGATGCCGGTGGCAAGGCCGGCGCCGAGCGTCAGTAATAAAGGGATGAGCATTTCCTGACTTTCCATTGGGGCGGGTGTTTCTTGGTTGCAAAGATAGTGCTATGGGGTTAAATTGCAAATTCGGAGGTGGCAAAACGCCCTAAAATACTCATTTTTAGGGAGGCCTCACCCTGTGAGGGGATGGGGTGGAGGGCATCGGAGCGAAATTGTCGATTAAATGTTGAAAAAAAGCCTGAAAAAGTTTTGCGGACCACGGGAATTGTCCTACATTTGCACTCGGATATAAACCTCACCGTAACATTATGAATCACAGAATCGACATATCTTCGGCGGAAGTTTTTTGGTCCTCGAATTTGTGGCCGATGTGCTGTTTTTTCCATATCTTATGGTGATTTTGTCTTATTAGGGTAACTGTTTCAGTTGCCCTATTTTTTTATGTCGTGAAGTATGAAAACTTTCTATGTGAACGCCGCCGTTTTGCGAAACGGAACTTTGATCCGGGGGCGCGTCGTCGTTGAGAACGGACTGATTGTCAAGGATTGCGAACCGTCTGAAAATGACCGCATCGTCGATCTTAAGGGGCGGACATTGCTGCCCGGTCTGGTCGATGTCCATGTGCATCTGCGCGAGCCGGGTGCTCCGCGTAAGGAGACCATCCTGACGGGTACGTTGGCTGCTGCCCGTGGCGGCTATACGACCGTATGTTCGATGCCCAACCTCAACCCCGCCCCCGATTCGGTGGCTACGCTCGAGGAACAGCTTTCGATCATCCGTCGCGATGCGAAGATCCGCGTGATCCCCTACGGTTGCATCACCATGGGACAGAAGGGTTGCGGCGAACTGGTCGATTTCGAGGCGCTGGTCGACAAGGTCGTGGGCTTCTCGGATGACGGTCGCGGCGTGCAGAGCGAAGAGCTGATGCAGGAGGCTATGTATCGTGCCGCAAAGGTAGGTCGCCCGATCGTTGCCCACTGCGAGGTGGACGAACTGCTCAAGGGCGGATACATTCACGACGGAGTTTACTGCGCCGCACACGGCCACAAGGGCATCTGCTCCGAAAGCGAGTGGAAAGAGGTGGAGCGCGACATCCGACTGGCCGCCAATGCGGGTTGTCAGTATCACGTGTGCCACGTTTCGACCAAGGAGAGCGTCGAGTTCGTCCGCGAGGCCAAGGCGCGTGGCGAACGTGTAAGTTGCGAGACGGCTCCCCACTACCTGCTGCTCAACGAAAACGACCTTCAGGAGGAGGGCCGCTTCAAGATGAATCCGCCGTTGCGTTCCAAGGAGGATCAACAGGCACTCCTGCGCGGTATCAAGGACGGTACGATCGAGGTGATCGCCACCGACCACGCACCCCACACGGCCGAGGAGAAGAGCCGCGGTCTGGCAGGCAGTCTGATGGGCATCGTGGGCATCGAGTGCGCCTTCCCGCTGCTGTATACCTACCTCGTAAAACGCGGGGTATTGACCCTTGGCGAGCTGGTACAGCTGATGAGCCTTAATCCGCGCCGCCTGTTTAAGCTGGAGGGCGGTATCGAAGAGGGCGACAAGGCCGACTTCGTGGTGATGGATCTTGAGGCCGAGTATAAGATCGACCCCGAGGAGTTCCTCTCGAAGGGACGTGCCACGCCGTTTGCCGGATGGACGGTCTGTGGACGCACGATCATGACCGTGGTCTCAGGTCGCGAGGTCTATACGTATGAAGAAAACAAATAGAAAACACACATTTTTGAAAAATATGAAGCCATTCACTAAAAAAATCGTTCTCGAAAACGGCCGTGAGTTTTACGGCTACGGATTCGGAGCGGATCGTGAGACGATCTGTCAGGTCGTTTTCAATACGGCGGTGGTCGGTTATCAGGAGTTGATTTCCGATCCGGCCTATACGGATCAGATGGTGGTTATGACCTACCCCCTGATCGGTAACTACGGCTTGGCCGATGAGGATTACGAAACGAAGACGATCGCCGTGGGCGGTCTGATCGTTCGTGATTACAACGACACTCCGTCGAACTTCCGCTATACGCGCACCCTCAACGAAGTACTCGAAGAGCAGGGCGTACCCGCCATCACGGGTGTCGATACCCGTATGATCACCCGCATTATCCGCGATGAGGGCAGTCAGAAGGCACTCCTTACCGATGCCGCAACGTCGCACGAGGAGGCTATGCGGAAACTCGCCGAATTCACGCTTCCGGAGAATCTGATCGAGAAGGTTAGTTGCAAGAAACGCTGGTTCTCGCGTACGCCCAACCACCGTTTCGATGTAGTGGTGGTGGACTGCGGCATCAAGCACAGCACGATCCGTTGTCTGAACCAGCGCGGTTGCAACGTGACGGTTGTTCCCTATAACGCTTCGGTCGAGGAGATTCTGGCGTTCCGTCCCGACGGTCTGTTCCTGTCGAGCGGCCCGGGTGCTCCCCAGCACGCCCAGTCAGTGGTCGAAACGGTCAAGGCACTGAAGGGTCGCCTGCCGATTTTCGGTATCGGTCTGGGTCATCTGCTCATTTCGATGGCTTACGGTGCACGCGTCGAGAAGATGAAGGCCGATCACCGCGGCATCAACCATCCGGTTCGCTCGCTGGAGACCAACCGCATCTCGATCACCAGCCAGAGCCACAGCTACTCGGTGGTTGCCGATTCGCTGAAGAATGCCGATCTGGAGATTACCCATGTCGATGTGCTGGATGGCGAAGTGGAAGGCGTTCGCGCCAAGTCCGAGCCTACGTTCTCGGTGCAGTTCCACCCCGAAAGTGCAGCGGGACAGCAGTACAGCGTGGATTTGTTCGATAAGTTTATTAAATTGATGGAGGAACACAAAAATGCCTAAGAGAACAGATATCAAGAAAGTAATGGTGATTGGTTCGGGCCCGATCGTGATCGGTCAGGCAGCCGAATTCGACTATGCCGGTACGCAGGCCTGTCTGGCACTGCGCGAGGAGGGTTACGAAGTGGTTTTGGTGAACTCGAACCCCGCAACCATCATGACCGACACGCATATCGCCGACAAAGTATATATGGAACCCCTGACCTTGGAGTATGTGGCCAAGATCATCCGTTACGAACGCCCCGATGCCATCGTGCCGAGCCTGGGTGGTCAGACGGGTCTGAACCTTGCCGTACAGCTGGCCAAGAAGGGTATTCTGGAGGAATGTCAGGTGGAGATTCTGGGTACGTCGTTCGATTCGATCGAGCGTGCCGAGGATCGTGAGCTCTTCAAGGAGTTGTGCCAGAAGCTGGGCGAACCGGTGCTTCCTTCGCAGATCGCAACGACGATCGACGAGGGTGCCGAGGTGGCAGCCCGCATTGGTTATCCCGTGGTGTTGCGTCCCGCATTTACGCTGGGCGGAACGGGTGGCGGTTTCGTCGATGACGAGCAGGAGCTGCGCGAGATGATGCGTAACGCCCTGTTCCTCTCGCCCGTACACCAGGTGCTCATCGAGAAGAGCATCAAGGGTTACAAGGAGATCGAGTTCGAGGTGATGCGCGACTGCAACGACACGGCCATCGCCATTTGTAGTATGGAGAACGTCGATCCGGTGGGTATCCACACGGGCGACTCGATCGTGGTGGCTCCGAGTCAGACGCTCACCGCACGCGAGTACAACATGTTGCGCGACTCGGCTTTGAAGTTGATCCGCGAATTGAAAATCGAGGGCGGTTGCAACGTGCAGTTCGCACTGGATCCCCTCTCGTTCAAATATTACCTGATTGAGGTCAATCCCCGTGTGTCGCGTTCGTCGGCACTCGCCTCGAAGGCTTCGGGATTCCCCATCGCACGTGTGAGTGCCAAGATCGCCGTCGGCCTGACGCTCGACGAGATCCGCATCGCCAACACGCCCGCCTGCTTCGAGCCGTCGTTGGACTACGTGGTGACGAAGGTGGCCCGTTTTCCGTTCGACAAGTTCTCCGACGCGTCGAACAAACTCGGCACGCAGATGAAGGCCACGGGGGAGGTGATGTCGATCGGCCGTACCATCGAGGAGTCGCTCCTGAAGGCGGTTCGTTCGCTGGAGACGGGCGTTTGCCACATCTACCACAAGAAATTCGACAAATGGACGTCGGAGGAGCTTCTGGAGTACATCAAGGAGGGTTCCGACGATCGTCTGTATGCCATCGCACAGTTGATCCGTCAGGGCATCGACCTCGTCTTGATCTACGACCGTACGAAGATCGACATGTTCTTCCTGGAGAAGATCAAGAACATCATCGAGTTCGAGCAGGTCATCAAAGCGCACCCGATGGATCACGATACGCTCTACGAGGCCAAACGTATGGGCTTCAGCGATAAGTTCATCGGTAAGCTGTGGGGCAAGTCGGAGCACGACATGTTCCTCGTGCGTAAGGAGATGAACATCTTCCCCGTCTATAAGATGATCGATACCTGCGCCGGAGAGTTCGGCGGTTATGTGCCTTACTTCTACTCGACCTACGAGCAGGAGAACGAATCGGTGGCCAGCGACAAGGAGAAAATCATCGTGCTGGGTTCGGGCCCGATCCGAATCGGTCAGGGTGTCGAGTTCGACTATTCGACCGTACACGCCATCTGGTCAATCCGCGAGGCAGGCTACGAAGCCATCATCATCAACAATAACCCCGAGACCGTTTCGACGGACTTCACGACGGGTGACAAGTTGTATTTCGAACCGCTGATGGTCGAGGATGTGATGAACGTCGTTCACCACGAAAAACCGAAGGCCGTGGTGGTATCGCTCGGCGGTCAGACCGCCATCAACCTTGCCGAGCCGCTGTCGGCTCTGGGTGTGCCCATCATCGGTACGGACACCGAGGCCATTCGCAATGCCGAGGACCGCGGTTGTTTCGAGAAGATCATGGAGGAGCTGGGTATTCCGCAGCCCGAGGCCGAGGCCGTGACCGACCTGGAGGCCGGTGTGCGTGCCGCTGCCCGCATCGGTTACCCCGTGCTGGTTCGCCCGAGCTACGTGCTGGGTGGTCGTGCCATGCAGATCGTATCGAACGAGGATCGTCTGCGCCACTACCTCCAGACGGCCGTTGAGCTTAACGAGGATTCGCCCGTACTGGTCGACCGCTACATCATGGGTCGCGAGTTGGAGGTGGATGCCATCTGCGATGGTAAGGACGTATTCATCCCCGGTATCATGGAGCACGTCGAGCGTACGGGTATCCACTCGGGGGACTCGATCAGCGTTTACCCGACCTTCAGCGTATCGCAGGCTGCCAAAGACAAGATCATCGACTACACGAAACGTCTCGGTTTGAGAATCGGCATCGTGGGTCTGTATAATATTCAGTTCATCCTCGACAAGAACGACGAGGTTTATGTCATCGAGGTGAACCCCCGTTCGTCGCGTACGGTTCCCTTCCTGTCGAAATCGACGGGCGTTCAGATGGCACATATCGCCACGCAGGTCATCCTCGGCAAGTCGCTCCGCGAGTTGGGCATCACCGAGATCTACGGCAAGGAGAAGAAACGCTGGTACGTGAAAGCGCCCGCATTCTCGTTCTCAAAGATTCGCGGTATGGATTCGTACCTCTCGCCCGAGATGAAATCGACGGGTGAGGCCATTGGTTACGACGACAAACTGACGCGTGCCCTGTACAAGGCTTTGCAGGCTACGGGCATGAACGTGTCGAACTAC
Organism: Alistipes sp.; assembly: GCA_020026395.1. Lineage (GTDB taxonomy): Bacteria > Bacteroidota > Bacteroidia > Bacteroidales > Rikenellaceae > Alistipes. Next base: position 165,100 of record JAHHQM010000001.1, read on the forward strand.
GGTACGATCGTGGTGACGATTGCCGATGCCGACAAACCCGCCGCACTGCCGCTTGTGAAGCGTTTCTACGACCTGGGCTTCAACATCGAGGCTACGACCGGTACGGCCAAGTTCCTGCGTGAGCACGGCATCCGTACCCGCACCCGCCTGAAGTTGAGCGAGGGCAGCAACGAGATCATCGAGTCGCTGCGTCAGGGTCACGTAAGCTATGTGATCAACACGATCGACATCAACCAGCACAACACCCGTCTGGACGGTTATGAGATCCGCCGCACGGCTGTGGAGAACAACCTGCCCGTATTCACCGCTCTGGAGACGGTCAAGGTACTGCTGGATGTTCTGGAGGAGATCACGCTGCGCGTATCGACCATCGACGCCGAGTAAAACCAATAGATAACGGTCTGAGGGACGTCCCACACAAGGGGCGTCCCTTGTCCGGAAAAAAACAAGAGATGTACAAAAAAGGAATATATCGCATTTTGGACAATGAGCCCCTCACCGCGTCGGTGTGGCGGATGCGTCTGGAGGGAGATACGCAATGGATCACCCGTCCGGGACAGTTCGTGAACATTGCCATCGAGGGACTGTATCTGCGCCGTCCGATTTCGGTGTCGGATTACGACGAGCACACGCTGACCTTGATTTATAAGGTGGTGGGCGAGGGTACCCGACGCATGAGCACGATGGGAAAAGGTACCGAGCTCGATCTGCTGACGGGGCTCGGTAACGGATTCTCGGTGGATGTCCCGTCGCAAAAGCCGCTCTTGGTAGGTGGTGGTGTCGGCGTGCCTCCGCTGTATAATCTGGCACGAAAACTCCTGGCTCAAGGTAAGAAGGTGAAGGTTGTACTCGGTTTTAACACTTCGGAGGAGATCTTCTACGAGAAGGAGTTCCGCGCGTTGGGTTGTGAGGTGTATGTCGCCACGGCCGACGGTTCGCACGGGGTGCGTGGTTTTGTCACCACGGTCATCAAGGAGAGCGGAATCGACTTTGACTACTTCTACGCCTGCGGCCCGCTGCCGATGCTCCGTGCACTGTACGATGCCGTGGAGCAGGACGGTGAAATGTCGTTCGAGGAGCGCATGGGATGCGGCTTCGGTGCCTGCATGGGTTGCTCGTGTGAAACCAAATACGGCGCAAAACGTATTTGTAAAGACGGACCTGTATTGAAAAAGGAGGAAATCGTATGGTAGATACTAAAGTTGTTTTGAGCGGTCTGACGCTGGACAATCCCGTCATTCCCGCCAGCGGAACATTCGGTTTCGGACAGGAATTCGCCGAATTTTACGACATCAACATCCTCGGTTCGTTCTCGTTCAAGGGAACGACGCGCGACGCACGTTTCGGTAACCCGACGCCGCGTATCGCCGAGTGCCGCGAGGGTATGATCAATGCCGTGGGTTTGCAGAATCCGGGTGTGGATCATGTCATCGCCCACGAACTGCCCGCCCTGAAGAAAATCTTCCACAAACCCGTCATCGCCAATATTTCGGGTTTCTCGATCGACGACTACGCCTATTCGTGCGAGAAGATCGACAAGGAGGAACAGGTCGGATTGATCGAGGTGAATATTTCGTGCCCCAACGTGCGTCACGGCGGTATGTCGTTCGGCACACAGCCCGAAATGGCCGCCGAGGTGACCCGTGCCGTGAAGCAGGTGACCACGAAACCCGTCTATATGAAACTCTCGCCCAACGTGACCGACATCGTGGCCATCGCCCGCGCCTGCGAAGAGGCCGGTGCCGACGGTATCTGCCTGATCAACACGATGCTGGGCATGCGAATCGACACGATGCGCCGTAAACCCGTCATCGCCAACAAGATGGGCGGATTTTCGGGTGCGGCAATCTTCCCCGTGGCCGTGCGTATGGTCTATCAGGTGGCACAGGCCTGCAAGATCCCCGTCATCGGATGCGGCGGTGTGCAGACGGCACACGACGTCATCGAGATGATGATGGCCGGAGCCACGGCCGTCGAGGTGGGTGCGGCCAATCTGGTCAATCCCTACGCCTGCAAGGAGATCATCGAGGCGCTTCCCGCCGAGATGGAACGCCTCCACATCGAAAAGTTAAGCGATATTATCGGAATTGTAAAATAAGAAACCCTCATAAGATGAAAACACGTGATGTAATCATAGCCTGTGACTTTAAGTCGGCTGAAGACACTTTTGCGTTCCTCGACAAGTTCAACGAGGAGAAGCGCAAGCCTTTTTTGAAGATCGGTATGGAGCTCTACTATGCCGGAGGTCCTTCGATCGTGCGCGAGATCAAACGCAGAGGACACCGCATCTTTCTGGATCTGAAGTTGCACGACATTCCCAATACGGTACGCAAGGCCATGGCCGTGCTGTCGAACCTGGATGTCGATATGTGTAACGTCCATGCTGCGGGAACCATCGAGATGATGCGTGCCGCCAAGGAAGGTCTGACGCGTGCCGACGGCAGCCGTCCGTTGCTGATTGCCGTGACGCAGCTCACCTCGACAAGCGAGGAGCGTATGCAGAACGAACTTTTGATCAACGCCTCGATCAACGATACGATCGTGAAATATGCCCGCAACACGAAGGAGGCAGGTCTGGACGGCGTAGTTTGCTCGCCGCTGGAGGCCGGTATGGTCCATGAGGCTTGCGGTGAGGACTTCCTGACGATCACCCCCGGTGTGCGTTTCGCCGACGGTCAGGTGGGCGATCAGGTACGTGTCACCACGCCCGCCCGTGCGCGTGAGATCGGTTCGGACTTCATCGTCGTAGGCCGCCCCGTGACGCAGGCCGAAGATCCCGTGGCCGCTTACCGCCGCTGCGTGAAAGAATTTTGCGGAGAAGAATAAAAAATCCCTTTAAAACACATTTGAACTATGGAAAAGCAGATTGCTAAAGATTTATTGTCGATCGGTGCCGTTTTCTTGCGTCCCGAAGAGCCGTTCACTTGGGCAAGCGGTATCAAAAGCCCGATTTATTGCGACAACCGTCTGACGCTGACGGCCGTTGAGGTACGTAAGCACGTCGAGGCTGGTCTGGCCGAGATCGTCCGCACGAAATTCCCCGAGGCCGAGGTCTTGATGGGTACTTCGACGGCAGGTATCGCTCACGCCGCCATCACGGCAACGATCCTCGACATGCCGATGGGCTATGTCCGTTCGGGCAATAAGGATCACGGCCGTCAGAACCGTATCGAAGGCAAGTTGGAGAAGGGTCAGAAGGTCGTTGTGATCGAGGATTTGATCTCGACGGGCGGTTCGTGCATCGAGGTGGTGGATGCCCTGCGCGAGGCCGGTGCCGAGGTGCTGGGTGTGGCTTCGATCTTCACCTACGGCCTGAAGAAGGGCGTGGAGCGCATGAAGGAGGCCAACGTCATCAACTACAGCCTCTCGAACCTCGACACGCTGGTTGAGGTGGCTGCCGAAGAGGGCTACATCAAGGTGGAGGACAAAGCCCGCCTGATCCAGTTCCGTAACAATCCTTCGGACGAGAGCTGGATGAAGAAATAAACACGGTTAGTTTAGGTTAATTGAAAAACGAACGAATTATGCGACACTTGATAGATCCGACCGATCTCACCCGCGAGGAGATCGAACAAATTGTAGCCTTGGGCGAGGACATCATCGCCCATCGCGAGAAGTACCGCGAGGCGTGCAAGGGTAAGAAACTCGCCACGTTGTTCTACGAGCCTTCGACCCGTACGCGACTGAGCTTCACGGCGGCAATGATGGAGTTGGGCGGTGACGTGTTGGGATTCTCGAATGCCAACTCGTCGTCGGTGACCAAGGGCGAGAGCGTGGCCGATACGGTACGCGTGATCAGTTCCTTTGCCGACATCATCGCCATGCGCCACTTCAAGGAGGGTGCGCCGCTCGTCGCATCGCAATACGCCACGATCCCCGTGATCAATGCCGGTGACGGCAGTCACGCCCACCCGACGCAGACCCTGACCGACCTTCTTACGATCAAACGCGAGAAGGGTCGTTTCGACCATCTGACCATCGGTTTCTGCGGTGACTTGAAATTCGGCCGTACGGTGCACTCGCTGATCAAGGCTTTGTCGCGCTACGAAGGGGTGAACGTCATCCTCATTTCGCCCGAGGAACTGCGCCTTCCCGACTATATGTTGCAGGAAATGCAGGCCTACTCGAATCTGACGTTCCGCGAGGTGCGTACCATGGAGGAGGTGATGCCCGAGTTGGATATCCTCTACATGACGCGCGTTCAGAAGGAGCGTTTCTTGGATGAGGAGGAGTTTGACCGCGTGAAGGACAGCTTCGTACTCGATCCCGAGAAGATGAAGGCTGCCAAGAGCGACATGATCGTCCTCCACCCGCTACCGCGTGTCAATGAGATCACGCGCGAGGTGGACAAGGATCCCCGTGCGGCTTATTTCCGCCAGGTGGAGAACGGTAAATTCGTACGTATGGCGTTGATCCTGACGCTCTTGAAGTATGCCGAGAAGGCACCCGCCGAGGGTGTTGCCCCGCGCTACTCGGAGCCTTTCGAGATCAACCGCCACGTGTGCCACCACCACAGCTGCATCTCCCAGACGGAGGATGTCGATCAGCTGTTCCGCCGCTCGGAAGACGGTACGTTGCGCTGCGCATATTGCGAAACCCGCCTGAAGTAGGAACTCTCCCATTTCGGAATAATCTTTTGCCAAAAGAAGTTATGACCTCATTTGTAATCTCTTTTGGCAATTTTTTTAAGAAATTCTTCAATTTTTTTTAACAAAAGTTATTATCTTTGTGGGGTAAAATGGTATAGTGTAGGTTATGCGATCTGATCCGACCGTCGGAAGGTGAAATTTTTCGAACGGGCGAGTCGCAATGGGCAAGTTTGCGACGAACTGCGATCGGGATCGTATCCGTGGAGTGTGAATGTATGAAAAAACGATGTGTGTCCGTCCAAGAGCAAAATCTTTGATGGGCGTTGTCGTGTGGATATATGAATAATATTAAATATAAGTATAAAGAAAAAAATAACAACTAAAATTGACTCTATGAAGTAAATCCAAAGTAAAACTGCCGTGTAAAAAATTTTATATTCCCCTTCGAGGGAATATCGCTACAGCCGGATGGCGTATGATCCGGAAGTCTTCGAAAGGAGGCGAGAAAATTAATCTAACTTAGATGTATGAAAATTAAAGACTCTGTAAGAGTGAAATACCTCTTACCTCTTTTCATGATTGCGCTCAGCTTCACGCCGGGGCAGGCGCAGGCTCATGATGTTCCCGCCGAACAGCAGGTGTCGGAAACCCTCGTGGAGGGCGGAACACAGAATGAAGCTCCCAAGAGCTTGAAAGTAAGTGGTCGCGTAGTGGACAAGAACGGTGAAGCCGTCATCGGTGCCGCCGTTATGATCAAGGGTACGACCACGGGTACAAGTACGGATATCGACGGTAAATTCGAACTGGACGTGAAGGACCCCGAAACGGCCATCCTGGAGTTCAGCTACCTGGGTTTCCAGACTCAGGAGGTCAAGGTCGGTACGCGTACCTCGTTTATGATCACGATGGTCGATCAGTCGGTGAGTATGGATGCCGTAGTGGTAACCGCACTCGGTATCAAGCGTTCGGAGAAGGCTCTGTCGTACAACGCACAGCAGGTCAAGGCCGACGACATCATCGCAAACAAGGATGTTAACTTCGTAAACTCGTTGAACGGTAAGGTTGCCGGTGTCACGATCAACGCTTCTTCGTCGGGTGTCGGCGGTGCGTCGAAGGTTGTGATGCGTGGTGAGAAATCCATTCTTCAGTCGTCGAACGCCCTGTACGTAATCGACGGTGTGCCTATGTTCACGCCTTCGTCGACGGCAGGTATGGAGTTCGATTCGCGCGGTACTTCGGAACCGATCGCCGATATGAACCCCGAGGATATCGAGTCGATGACCGTGCTGAACGGTGCAGCCGCAGCCGCACTTTACGGTTCGGATGCCGCCAACGGTGCCATCATCATTACTACCAAGAAGGGTAAGGCAGGTACGTTGAGCGTAACCGTATCGAGCAACACCGAGATTTCGACTCCGTTCATCATGCCCGAGTTCCAGAACCGTTACGGCACGGGTGATCTTTTGTCGCCCACGCCTCAGCCCACGCGTAGCTGGGGTAAGCTGCTCAACGAGTCGAACTACCGCGGTTATGATCCCAAGGACGATTACTTCCAAGTGGGTGTGACGGGTACCGAGAGCATCTCGCTGACCGCAGGTAGCGAGAAGAACCAGACCTATTTCTCGGCCGCAGCCGTTGATTCGCGCGGTATCGTGCCCAACAACAGCTACGATCGTTACAACTTTACGTTCCGCAACACCACCAACTTCCTCAAGGATAAGATCACGTTGACGGTCGGTGCCAGCTACATCAAGCAGGAGGATCGCAACATGACCAACCAGGGTATCTACAACAACCCGTTGGTCGGTGCTTACCTGTTCCCGCGTGGCGACGACTGGGCTGACATCAAGATGTTCGAGCGTTACAACCCCGCCCGTAAGATCTATATGCAGTATTGGCCGATCGGTGATGCCGGTATGACCATGCAGAACCCTTACTGGATCAACTACCGTAACTTGCGTGAGGGTAACAAGGACCGTTACATGTTCAACGCATCGCTTTCGTATAAGATTCTCGATTGGTTGACCATTTCGGGTCGTTTGAATGTCGATAACTCCGTATCGGATTACGAAGAGAAGTTCTACGCTTCGACCAACACGCAGCTGACCGAGAGCTCGAACCGTGGTTTGTACGGTATGAGCCGTGCCAAGGATCGCCAGACCTATGGTGACTTCATGGTGAACATCAACAAGACGTGGGACGACTGGTCGTTCATGGCCAACATCGGTGCTTCGATCGCCGACATCAAGGCCGACAACATGCGTGTCCGCGGTCCTATCGCCGACGGTTCGGAGAACTTCGGTGACGAGAAGCCCGGTCTGACGAACTTCTTCGCCATCCAGAACCTGAGCCCCAGCAAGACCGAGAAGATGCAGGAGGGTTGGCGCGAGCAGACCCAGTCGATCTTCGCTTCGTTTGAGGTGGGTTACAAAGGTACTTACTATCTGACGCTTACGGGTCGTAACGACTGGCCTTCGCAGCTGGCCGGACCGCACTCGAACACCAAGTCATTCTTCTATCCTTCGGTCGGTGGTTCGATCGTGCTCTCGCAGCTGATCGGCAACATGCCCAAGAACCTCTCGTACATCAAACTCCGCGGTTCGTTCGCATCGGTGGGTGTTGCTTTCGAGCGTTTCCTGGCGAACCCCCGCTACCAGTGGAGCCAGAAACTCGGACAGTGGACCGAGATGACCAACTACCCGCTCTCGAACCTCAAACCCGAGCGTACGAAGTCGTGGGAGATCGGTTTGACGATGCGTTTCCTGAAGCACTTCGAGTTGGATGCTACCTATTATAATGCAAAGACCTCGAACCAGACCTTCGATCCGGATATCCCCGTATCGGGTTGGTCGAAACTGTACTTGCAGACCGGTTCGGTTCGCAACCGCGGTATCGAGTTGGCGTTGAACTACCACAACACCTGGGGCAAGTTCTCGTGGAACTCGTCGTACACCGTATCGTCGAACAGCAACCGCATTACTTCGCTGTCGGATAACGCCGTGAACCCGCAGACGGGTGAGAGTCTGAACCTTTCGCTGCTCAACATGGGTGGTCTGGGTGATGCCCGCTTCCTGTTGAAGGAGGGTGGTTCGATGGGTGACCTCTACTCGCTCGTTGAACTCAAGCGCGACAGCAACAACAACATTCTGATCGACTACGACGGTTCGATTAAGCGCGAAACCATCAAGGATCCCGATAACTACGTGAAACTCGGCAGCGTGCTGCCCGATGCCAACATGGCTTGGAACAACAGCTTCAAGTATGGCAACTTCAACTTCGGCTTCCTGGTAACGGCTCGTCTGGGCGGTATCGTATTCTCGCGTACGCAGGCTATTTTGGATGACTTCGGTGTTTCGGAGGCTACGGCAGTTGCCCGCGACAGAGGTTATTCGATGACCCCCGGCGGTGACTTTATCGCACCGCAGAAGTGGTATGCAGCCATCGGTGGCGGTAACTCGGTTCCCCAGTACTACACCTACTCGGCAACCAACGTCCGTCTGCAGGAGGCTTCGATCGGTTATACGATTCCCCGCAAGGCTTTGCGCGGTGTTTGCGAAATCACCGTATCGCTTGTCGGCCGTAACCTTTGGATGATTTACAATAAGGCTCCGTTTGATCCCGAAAATGTCGCTTCGACCGGTAACTTCTATCAGGGTATCGACTACTTCATGATGCCCGCCATGCGCAACATTGGTTTCAACGTAAGACTTAAATTCTAAAAGCATCTAAAACTATGAAATATACCTTTAGTAAAATTTTTGCCGGACTTCTGCTCTTCGGAGCCGTTTCGTGTACGGCAAATTATGAGGAGATCAACTCGAATCCTTATCAGCCGGGCGATCTGATTCCGGATGATTATGGTCTGGGTGCTGCGATGAATGCGCTGGCCGGTTGTGTGATCTCGCCGGATGTCAATACGACGCAGTTCACCGACTGTCTGTTGGGCGGTACGCAGGGCGGTTACTTTGCCGATGCCAACGCCAACTGGAAATCGACCATTTCGAACTACAACCCGACCGACGACTGGACGCGTGTATTCCTGAAGAGTGATAAGGTGATTCCGATCCTTTACTCGAACCTCAATGTCGTAAAGAGCGTTTCGGAGCAGTCGAACAACCCCGTGCCCCTGGCTATTGCCAACGTGATCAAGGTTGCCACGATGCACCGTGTAGCCGATACTTTCGGCCCGATTCCTTACTCGGAGATTGGTGCCGACGGTAAGATCGCCACTCCCTACGATTCGCTGGAGAAGGTCTACGATAAGTTCTTCGAGGAGTTGAACGATGCCATCGCCGTGCTGACCGAGAATCAGAACGCCGCTCTGGTGGCTTCGGCCGACTACGTATATGCCGGTGACGTGAAGAAATGGATCAAGTTCGCCAACTCGCTGAAACTGCGTCTGGCAATCCGTATTGCCGAGGTTGCTCCCGACAAGGCTCGCGAAATGGCTGAATCGGCCATCACCAACGAGCTGGGTGTCATCACGACCAACGACGAGAACGCAACGTGGAAGTACTTCGGTACGATTTCCAACCCGATGAACGTCGCCGTAAACTACAACAAGGTGGATGTCCACACGGACGGTAGCAAGTGTCTTACGTCGGGTGATACCCACGCTGCCGCCGACATCATCTGCTACATGAACGGTTACAACGACCCCCGTCGCGAGTTCTATTTCTCGAAGTCGGAGTGGGAGGGTGTTGATTACTGCGGTCTTCGTCGCGGTATCGTAATTCCCGATCACGTAACCATCGGTCACAAATATTCGGGTGTGAAGATCGACCCCGCAGCTCCTGCCATCTGGATGAATGCTGCCGAGGTTGCCTTCCTGCGTGCCGAGGGTGCTGCTGTTTATGGCTTCAACATGGGCGGTTCGGCCGAGCAGTTCTACAATGACGGTATCCGTCTGTCGTTCGAGCAGTGGGGTGCAGGCGACGCCGCAGCCTACATGGCCGACAACAAGTCGAAACCCGAAGTTTACAACGATCCCAACTCGGTGAACACCTTCAACGAACAGCTGTCGAACATTACGGTACAGTGGGAGAGCGGTGCCTCGAAAGAGGAGATGCAGGAGCGTATCCTCATCCAGAAATGGATCGCCAACTACCCGCTGGGTAACGAGGCTTGGGCTGATTACCGTCGTACGGGTCTGCCCCACCTGATTCCCGTTTCGGCCAACTACAGCAACGGTGAGGTTCTTTCGAGCCGCGGTGCACGTCGTATGCGTTATCCTCTGGACGAGTACATCTCGAACACGGAGAACGTATCGAACGCCGTAAGCAACTATCTGGGTGGCCCCGATCTGATGTCGACCGATCTGTGGTGGGCTCGTAAAAACTAAAACACATAACCGATTATGAAAAATATCATTAAGAAAGGTTTGTCGTTCTCGTGCATGATGGCGGCATCGCTCTTCGCCTTTTCGTCCTGCTCGGATTGGACGGAGGTAGAGGCTGTCGATGTGGTGACTCCCCAGATCGACGAACAACTCAAGGCAGATTATATCGAGAATCTGAAACAATACAAGAACTCGGATCACAAGATGGTCATCGTGACCTTCGACAACAAGACCGAGCGTCCCGCAAACCAGTCGGAGCACCTGACCGTGTTGCCCGACAGCATCGACGTGATCTCGATGATGAACCCTACGGCGATCAACGACGTGATGACCGAGGAGATCAAGCGTGTGCGCGAGAAGGGTACGCGTGTGATCTTTGACGTGAACTACGCCCCGATCGAGTTGGAGTGGAATCAGATGGTCAAAGAGGATACCGAGGGTAAACTTACCGAGGAGGATGCTCTGGCACACATTGCCAAGCGTGCCGCCGAGCAGCTGGCCGTTTGCGACGAGCTGGGTTACGACGGTGTGACGTTCACCTATATGGGTAAATCGGAAGTCAGCATGAAAGAGCCCGAGAAGGCTCGCTATGCAGCCCGCCAGAACAGCTTCATGAAGGTTGTTTCGGAGTGGCGTTCGGCTCATGCCGACCTGTTCTGTGCTTTTATCGGTAACCCGCAGTATCTGGTTGAGGCACAGGGCGACCTGCTCTCGAAATGCGATTACATCATCCTCCCGACCGACGCCGCCAAGGATATGGACGAGCTGACGGTGAAGGCTTTCGCCGCCATGGAGAAGCCCTTCTGCCCGAAGGATCGTTTCATCGTGGCTGCCCAGACGGTTCGCCCCGATGACGACAAGCAGATTTACGGTTATTTCGGTACGTTCGACGCCGAGGGCAACCGCATGCGTTCGATCTACGGATCGGCCGTATGGTGTGCCGAGCCTTCGGAGCATTTCACCCGTGCGGGACTTATGATCTGCAATGCACATTTCGATTATTTCGACTCCACATTGGTTTATGGCAACATCCGTGAGGCCGTTAACATCATGAATCCTTCATCTAAAAACTAACGAACCATGAAATTAAATAAAATAGCATTAATGTTTGCTGCCGTTGCCGCCATCGCGTTTACGGGCTGCAAACATGAAGATGAGGCCGCGCACCACTTCGACAACAAGCTCTATTTCACGACGGATGCCGTGACGGACGATCTGCTGATCAAGGCCGACGTGCAAGAGGCTTCGCGTTCGATGTCCGTGCGTCTGGCGCTACCTGCCGAGCGCGACATCTGCGTGACGATCGGTGCAAATCCCGACCAGACCGCCTACTACAACAAGTCGTATGGTGACGAGGCCGAGACGCTCGACGCAAAATATTACGAGTTGCCTGAGAACCAGTTCAACATCAAGAAGGGCGACATCACGACCGACGCTCTGGTGATCAACTTCAAGAACACCAACGAGCTCGACGCCAAGAAGCGTTACGTGCTGCCCGTGTCGATCCTCTCGATCGAGGGTGTCGATGTACTCCAAAGCAAGAGCACGCTGTTCTTCGTATTCAAGGGTGCTGCCCTGATCAATGTCGTTGCAAACATCGCCGAGATGCACTTCCCGGTATCGTGGTGTGATGCCGATATGAACAAGGTACGTGCGATGAAGACCGTGACGATCGAGTGTCTGGTACGTAGCGAAGATTGGTCGGGTGGCCGTGAAGGTGTCATCCTGAGCTCTATCATCGGTATCGAGGGCAAGTTCCTCATCCGTATCGGTGATGCCGACCGTCCCTGCGATCAGCTCCAGCTGGTTACTCCTTCGGGCAACTGGCCTGCTCCCAACGCCGCTCCCGCACTTCCCGTAAACAAGTGGATCCACCTGGCCATCGTATGGGATGCCACCACGGGCGACCGTATCTACTATCAGGACGGTGTTGTCGTGGCTCAGGATACCAACGCTTCGGGTACCATAACCCTGATGGGTGGCGAGTGCTACGTAGGTAAGTCGTACGACGATGCTCGTTGGCTGCCGGGTGAGATCTCGGAGCTGCGCGTATGGAACGTACAGCGTTCGGCCGAGGATATCGCCACGCACATGTATCAGGTAGATCCCAAGAGCGAGGGTCTGGTTGCTTACTGGCACTTCAACGAGGGCGACGGCAGCCTCATCAAGGATGCTACCGACGACAAGACCGACCTGACGGGTACGGCTACTCCCAAGTGGATTCCCGTAGAGTTGCCCCCGATCAAATAATGCGAACTTAAAACTGACTAAGCAGATATGAATAGCAAATATTTTAAATCGACACTCTGTTCGGCCGCCGTTGTGGCACTGTCGCTTGCGATGGGCGTATCGTGTACGGCCGACGATGTGGTTGCCGGTAAGGACATTAATTTCGATCACATGGAGTCGATCTACGACACGAAGGTGATCATGCAGGATGCCCGCACGGCCAAGTCGATGAACATCATCGACCTCTACAAGGAGGGTTACAAAGCCGAATTGAGAATCAACCTGACGAAGGCTTTGGAGGCTCCCGTTACGTTCGAGGTTTCGGTTGACGGGGCATACGTCGATGCCTACAACAAGGCCAACGAGACCGAGTACAAACTCTTCCCCGGTGCGGTAACGCTGGGCGATGCTCCTTCGGTTACGATCGAGGCCGGCAAGACGCAGGCCGTCGTTGAGGTGAACATTCCTTCGGCCGAGCTGGAGGAGGGCGCCGACTACATGCTCCCCGTGAAGGTTGCTTCGGCTAACGACCTTCTGACGCTCAACGAGAAAGAGACCCGTTGCGTGTATATCATCAACGACATGGTGAAGGTTTCGGACTGCTTCAAGGGCGATGACCTTCCCAAGGGTTTCCTCTTCTTCGAGGTGAACGATGCCAACCCGCTGAACGCTCTGGCTTTCGAGCTGGAGAACGGCAAACTGTTGTGGGATGCTGTGGTGCTGTTCGCAGCCAACATCAACTACGACGAGGAGGCAGGCCGTCCCTTCGTAAAGTGCAACCCGAACGTACAGTTCTTGCTCGACAACCACGAGACCTACCTCGAGCCGTTGCGTAAGCGCGGTATCAAGGTGCTGCTGGGTCTGCTGGGTAACCACGACGCCGCAGGTTTGGCACAGCTCTCGAAGCAGGGTGCCAAGGACTTCGCCGCCGAGATCGCACGCTACTGCGAGGCTTACCAGTTGGACGGTGTGAACTACGATGACGAGTACTCGAACGCTCCCGATCTGGATAACCCCGCATTCGACCATGCAGGTTCGGATGCCGCCGCACGCCTGTGCTACGAGACGAAACTGGCCATGCCGGATCGTCTGGTAACGGTTTACGACTGGGGTCAGATGTACGGTACGGATTCGGTGGACGGTGTCGATGCCGACGAGTGGTTGGATGTGGTTGTTCCGAACTACGGCGATCACGCTTACCCCGTAGGTAAGATGTCGAAGAAGAAGTGTGCCGGTATCGCTGCCGAGTTCAACGGCGGTTTCGGTGACAGCCTCAATGAGGGCAACGCCCGCATGATCCTGGAGCAGGGTTACGGTTGGCACATGGGCTTCGCTCCCGATCCCATGAAGGCCGATGACGGCATGGTTCGCCGCAACCACTGGAAGACGATCTTCGGCCGCCTGTCGGGTGCCGAGGTCTTCTACGGCTGCAAACTCAAGGAGCCGACCATCTTCTACAAGAAGAACGATCCCAAAGCCTACATCTATCCCGACGAACTTCCGTTGAAGCGATAAGTAGTGTTTTTTCGAAGATTACGCCCCGGAAACCGATTGGTTTTCGGGGCGTTTTTTTTCGGGGTCGGTGTGCGGTGTAATTGTCGGTCGGTCATCGAATTCCGTTTAAGATGGGATTTGTGCGGATCTTTTGGCGGATAGACTTTTTTTATAGCGGAGTTTTTCGTATTTTTGAGCGCTGAAAAACTTATTAATCCAAATAAACTCATTTATGAAAAATCAAGTAGCCAATCCGCTGAAGTGGGTTCCCTCGCTTTATTTTGCCATGGGTCTTCCGTTCGTGGTGCTGAATATGGTTTCGGTGGTGATGTTCAAGGATTTGGGCGTGTCGGATGCCCAGATCGCATTCTGGACGTCGCTGATCATGTGGCCGTGGACGATCAAGTTCCTGTGGAGCCCGTTTCTCGAAATCTTCCGAACCAAAAAATTCTTTGTCGTTGCCACGCAGTTGATCAGCGGCATTTTCTTCGGACTTGCGGCTTTGGCGTTGCATCTTCCCTCGTTCTTTGCAATCGGCATCGCGCTGTTTGCCGTGGTGGCCTTCAGTGGCGCAACCCACGACATCGCGGCCGACGGTATCTACATGGAGGCACTCGACGAGAAGGATCAGGCAAAATACATCGGATGGCAGGGCGCATTCTATAACCTCGCGAAACTGGTCGCCACGGGCGGTCTGGTTTGGCTGGCAGGATGGCTCTACGGACACTTCGCAGGCGAAAATCCCGAGGCACAGGCTTCATTCGATGCCTACGTGCAGTCGTGGACGATCATCTTCTTCGTCTTGGGCGTAGTGCTCGTGCTGCTCGGCCTGTATCACAGCCGCCGTCTGCCGTCGCCCGCCGGCGAGCATAAAAAGGAGGCTTCGCTTCAGGAAGGTCTGAACGGCCTGAAGGAGGTCATCACCGATTTCTTCACCAAGAAACACATCTGGTTCTACATCGCATTCATCATCCTCTACCGCTTGGGCGAAGGTTTCGTGATGAAGATCGTGCCCCTGTTCCTGAAGGCCGACGTCGAGTCGGGCGGTCTGGCACTTTCGAACCAGCAGATCGGGTTGTACTACGGTACGTTCGGTGCGGGTGCATTCCTCTTGGGGTCGCTGCTCGCAGGTTACTACATCGCACACTTCGGTCTGAAACGCACGCTTTTCACCCTGTGCTGCATCTTTAACATCCCGTTTGTCGTTTACGCCCTGCTCGCTACGTTCCAGCCCTCGTCGATGTGGCTGATCGGTGGCGGTATCGTGCTGGAGTACTTCGGCTACGGATTCGGATTTGTGGGACTGACGCTCTTCATGATGCAGGAGGTCGCTCCCGGCAAACACCAGATGGCACACTACGCATTCGCTTCGGGTATCATGAACCTTTCGGTGATGGTGACCGGTGCCGTGTCGGGTTATTTGAGCGACGCGCTGGGTTACGCCGATTTCTTCATGACCGTCATGCTGTTCACGATCCCCGCATTTATCGTGACGTGGTTCGTGCCCTTTAAGAAGTCGGAGGGTGCGAAGAACCTTTGCGTGCTGATCGTGGCAGGCGTTATGGCTTTGTCGGCCGTAAGCTGCTCGACCGGCAAAGACGAACCCGTACTGATCCCCGCACCGCAGGAGGTGACCGAGCTGGAGGGTACGCTCAATATCGAAAACGAACTGAATCTCTATACGGACTGCACGCCCGAAATGGCGGAGCGTCTAAAGGCATTCCTCTCGACGACCGACATCCGTTTCAAGACGGTCGGGGAGCCTGCTTCGGAGTATTTCCTCAATCTGGCAATTTCTTCCGACGTGTCGATTCCCGCATCGGATGAGGGTTATCTTTTGACCGTTACGGATAAGGGTGTCGAGATTAAGGCACTCACCGAGACGGGTATTTTCTACGGTGTTCAGTCGTTGGCACAGCTCTACGCCGCAAACGGTAAAACCATTAAGGCACAGCGTATTTCGGATCAGCCCCGATTTGCTTATCGCGGTCTGATGCTCGACGTGTCGCGTAACTTCAATACCAAGGAATTTGTCATCAAGCAGATGCAGATGATGGCATCGCTGAAACTCAACCGCCTGCACCTGCACCTGACCGATGCCGCAGGTTGGCGCCTCGAGATCGACCGCTATCCCGAACTGACCGACATCGCCGCATGGCGCATCGGCAAGACGTGGCAGAACTGGCAGGACGAGGGTAAGAAATACGCCCACGAAGGCGACGCAAACGCTGAGGGCGGTTACTATACGAAGGACGACATCCGCGAGATTTTGGCCGAGGCTGCCCGCCTGCACATCACGGTGATCCCCGAGATCGAGTTGCCGGGTCACTCGGACGAGGTGCTGGCCGTATATCCCGAATTGTCGTGCTCGGGTGAGCCGAACAAGAACGGCGAATTCTGCATCGGCAACGAGAAGACCTTCGAGTTCCTGGAGAATGTGCTCACCGAAGTGATCGACCTCTTCCCCTCGGAGTATATCCACATCGGTGGTGACGAGGCCGGAAAGGGTGCTTGGAAAGTCTGCCCGAAATGCCAGAAGCGCATGAAGAAGGAGGGCTTGAAGTCGGTCGATGAGTTGCAGAGCTACACGATCAAACGCATCGAGCGTTTCCTAATCGCCCACAACCGCCGTCTGCTCGGTTGGGATGAGATCCTCGAGGGTGGTTTGGCACCCGAAGCCACCGTCATGTCGTGGCGTGGTGAGGATGGCGGCCGTGCCGCTGCCGCACAGGGGCACGAAGTGGTCATGACTCCCGGTGCATACTGCTATTTCGATGCTTATCAGGATGATCCCGAGTCCGAGCCGCAGGCCATGTCGGGTTATCTCCCGCTGAATAAGGTTTATGCCTACGATCCCGCTCCCCAAGAGATGGAGGGGCGCGAATTTGTGAAGGGTGTGCAGGCCAACCTCTGGACGGAGTTCGTTCCGACGCCCGAACACACCGAATATATGCTCTATCCGCGTCTGTTCGCCTTGGCGGAGGTGGCTTGGACTGCCCCCGAAAAGAAGAACTACGAGGATTTCCACCGCCGTGCCCTGAAGTTGTGTAACCGCGTGCGAGAGCTGGGTTACAACGCCTTCGACCTGAACGAGGAAACGGGCGAACGCCCCCAGTCGCTTCAGAAAGAGGAGCATCTGGCCGTGGGTTGCCCCGTCAAGTACAACTGCAAGTGGCATTCGAAATATCCCGCCGACGAGGCCGCCACGCTGACCGACGGTCTGCACGGTTCGTGGAACTACTCGACGCGCTGGCAGGGATTCCTCTCGCACGATTTCGAGGTGGTGATCGACCTCGGCGAGCGTAAGGCCGTGAAGGAGGTTTCGGCCGACTTCATCCAGTGGCATTCGGCGTGGATCTGGTTACCCAAGGAGGTGATCGTCGCTTTGTCGGACGATGGCGAGAACTTCCGCGAGGTGGGTCGTATCGGTCACGAGATCCCCACGACGGAGCGCCGCCCGATGTACCGCAACTTCGCCTGGAAGGGTGCCGACACGGCGCGTTACGTGCGCTATACGGCACTGATCAATCCCGAGGTGGGCAGCTGGCTGTTTACCGACGAGATCTCGGTACACTAAACCCCGATGAAAACACGTTTAAACACAAGAAATAAATATTCAAACTATAAATCAAACCAATTATGAGTGATTTGAAAATTGTGGGCCAGAGTCTGCCCGATATGCCTTGGGAGGATCGTCCCGAAGGTTCGAAAGAAGTGATGTGGCGTTTCTCGGCCAACCCGATTATCCCGCGTGACCTGCTTTCTACGTCGAACAGTATTTTCAATTCTGCAGTCGTACCTTTCAAGAAGGATAAATATAACTATGCGGGTGTGTTCCGTTGCGACGACACGAACCGTCGCATGCGTATCCATGCCGGTTTCTCGGTTGATGGAATCAACTGGGACATCAACGAGGAGGATTTCAAATTGGTGGGTGCCGATCCCGAAGTTGCCGAGTGGGTTTATGGTTATGACCCGCGCGTGGCCAAGATCGACGACAAGTACTACGTAACGTGGTGCAACGGCTACTACGGCCCGACGATCGGTGTGGCTTGGACCGAGGATTTCGAGACCTTCCACCAGGTGGAGAACGCTTTCCTGCCGTACAACCGTAACGGTGTGATGTTTCCCCGCAAGATCAACGGCAAATTCGCCATGTTGTCGCGTCCGAGCGATACGGGTCACACGCCTTTCGGTGATATTTTCTACTCGGAGTCGCCCGACTTGGAGTACTGGGGACACCACCGCCACGTCATGTCGCCCGCACCCTTCGAGGTCAGCGCATGGCAGTGCATGAAGATCGGTGCAGGCCCCGTGCCCATCGAGACGAGCGAGGGCTGGCTGTTGTTCTACCACGGCGTGCTGCGTTCGTGCAACGGCTATGTATACGCCTTCGGTTCGGCACTGCTCGATCTGGAGCAACCCTGGAAGGTCAACGCCCGCAGTGGTCCGTACCTGATCTCGCCGCGCGAGACGTACGAGTGCATGGGTGACGTGCCCAACGTAACCTTCCCCTGCGCTTCGTTGCATGATCCCGAGACGGGTCGTGTGGCCGTTTACTACGGTTGCGCCGATACCGTGACGGGTCTGGCTTTCGGTTACATTCCCGAAATCGTCGAGTTCACCAAGAAAAACAACATCTTAAAATAAAGCGTAATGTATAGCAACGACAAGCGTGTGGTCATCACGCTCGATGCAGGCGGCACGAACCTCGTGTTCGGCGCAATGCGCGGCAATGAGTATATCGTCGATCCGATCACGAAGCCTTCGCAGGCCGACGATCTTGATCGTTGTCTGGCTACGATGGTCGAGGGCTTTCAGGCCGTAATCGATAAACTCGACGAGAAACCCGTGGCCATCAGTTTCGCATTCCCCGGCCCGGCGGATTATCCCCACGGCATCATCGGCGGATTCCTGCCCAACTTCCCTTCGTTCCGCGAGGGTGTGGCTCTGGGCCCGTTCCTCGAGCATAAGTTCGGTATCCCCGTATTCATCAACAACGACGGCGACCTGTTCGGTTACGGCGAGGCTTTGGGAGGTGCTCTTCCCGAGGTCAATGCCCGTCTGGAGAAGTCCGGTAGCGCAAAACGCTGCAAGAACCTGATCGGTTACACGTTCGGTACGGGTTTCGGTATCGGCGTGGTGGTGGACAACCACCTGAACCGCGGCGATAACTCGTGCTGCGAGACCTTCTGCCTGCGCCACAAGAAGATGCCCGAAATCATCGTCGAGGACGGTGTGGCCGTACGTGCCATCAAACGCGTCTATGCCGAGGAGTCGGGGGACAAGGATCACAAGTTCGAACCCAAGGATATCTGCGAAATTGCCGACGGCAAGCGCGAGGGTAATGTCGAGGCTGCGAAGAAGGCCTTTGCCGAGCTGGGCGAGATTGCCGGTGACGCGATGGCTACGGCCGTGACGCTGATCGACGGTCTGATCGTCATCGGCGGCGGTATCACGGCAGCCCGCAAATGGTTCATGCCCGCACTTTTGAAGGAACTGCGCTCGAAGATACACACGCTGGGCGGCGATACGCTCAACCGTGTGCAGATGGAGGTCTATGACCTGGATGACGAGGCCGAATTCAAGGAATTTGCCTGTGGCGAGAGCCGTCCTCTGAAGGTGTATGGCACGGATCTGACGGTGAACTACGACCCGAAGAAGCGTGTCGGTGTGATGATCTCGAAGATGGGCGCAAGCCGTGCCATCTCGGTCGGCGCCTATGCCTTTGCCCTGTCGATGCTCGACGAGCAGAAATAAAAGAAACGGACTTTTCCCGAAAAAGTCCGTCCCGACAAGCAATTGTTTCCACCTTGAACTCCTTTTTTCCACGGAAAATGGGGGTTCGAGGTGGTTCGGAATAAGAAGACCAGTTAAAAAACATAAGAAAATGATGTATAAATTCAATCCCATTCTGAAAACCATTATCTGGGGCGGTGAGAAAATCGTTCCCTACAAACAGCTTGTTTCCGATCAGAAATCGGTCGGTGAGAGCTGGGAACTTTCGGGTGTGAAAGGCTCCGAGTCGGTGGTTGCCGACGGCCCTTACGCAGGCAAGACGCTGCCCGAACTGATCGACCTTCTGAAGGGTGATCTGGTGGGTAAGAAGGTGTATGAGAAGCACGGCAACGAATTCCCGCTGTTGATCAAATTCATCGACGCACGCAAGGATCTGTCGATCCAGGTGCACCCCAACGACGAACTCTCGCACAAACGCCACGGCAAGAACGGTAAGACGGAGATGTGGTACGTGGTCGGTGCCGATAAGGGCGCACACCTGTTGTCGGGTTTCTCGAAGCAGGTAACCCCCGAGGAGTACGCCGCCAAGGTGGCCGACAATACGCTGACCGACGTGCTGACCAACTACGAGGTACACGAGGGTGATGTATTCTTCCTGCCGGCAGGCCGTGTGCACGCCATTGGTGCAGGTTCGTTTGTGGCCGAGATCCAGCAGACGTCGGATGTGACGTACCGCATCTACGACTACGGTCGTCTGGGTGCGGACGGCAAACCCCGCGAACTGCACGTGGAACTGGCGAAGGACGCCATCGACTTCCATGTCGAGGACGACTACCGCACGCACTACACCGAGAAGAAAAACGAAGGCGTGGAGCTGGTTCGTTGCAACTACTTCATCACTTCGGTTTACGATACCGACCGCGAAACGGAGATCTCGATGGAGGGTCTCGATTCGTTCATGGTGGTGATGGGTCTTGAGGGTCGCGGTGTGATCCGTGACAACGAAGGCAACGAAATCCCCGTACACCAGGGCGAAACGGTACTTGTTTCCGCAACGACCCGTTCGCTGAAATTGATTCCTGAGAACCATCTTAAAGTCCTCATCAGTCACTTATGATGCTTAAAAAACTAATTTTTGCTACGGCGGCACTCCTCCTCGGGGGGAGTGCACTTGCCGTGCAACCTGTCGAGCGGGTCAATCCGTTTATCGGCACGACCAACTTCGGCACGACCAATCCGGGTGCGGTGCTTCCCAACGGAATGATGTCGGTGGTGCCGTTCAACGTGATGGGCTCCAAAGACAACGTATTCGATAAGGATGCTCGTTGGTGGTCAACGCCTTACGAGTTCCACAACAAGTTCTTCACGGGTTTTGCCCACGGATCGCTCAGCGGTGTGGGATGTCCCGAATCGGGTTCGCTTCTAACGATCCCCACCACGGGTGAACGCGAGTTGGACTACCACAACTACGGATCGACCTACAGCCGTGAGGAGGCTGCACCGGGTTATTATTCGGTCTTCCTCGACAAGTACGGCATCCGTATGGAGGCTACCGCGACCGAACGCACGTCGGCCGAGCGTTACACCTTCCCCGAGGGCAGGGGACACATCCTGCTGAACCTGGGCGAGGGTCTTACGAACGAGTCGGGCGCGTGGTTGCGTCGTGTGAGCGATACGGAGATTGAGGGTATGAAACTCCTCGGTACGTTCTGCTACAATACGCAGGCCGTGTTCCCCGTCTATTTTGTCCTGCGCATCTCGAAGACTCCGTCGGAGGCGGGTTTCTGGAAGAAACAGCCCGAGATGAAGGCCGAGGCCGCATGGGAGAAATTCAGTGGAAAATACAAATTCTACACGAAATACGGCCGCGAAATGGCGGGCGACAACATGGGTTACTGCTTTACGTTCGACGATCTGAAGGCGAACGAGCAGGTCGAGGTGCGTATGGCGCTGTCGTACGTCAGTTGCGAGAATGCGCGTAAGAACCTCGACGCGGAACAACCCGAAGGTATGACCTTCGATCAGATGCACACGGAGGCACGTGATCGCTGGAACCGCGACCTGAGCCGCATCCGCGTTGAGGGCGGTTCGGATGCCCAGCAGGAGGTGTTCTATACGGCACTCTACCACACGCTGATCCATCCCTCGATCCTCAATGACGTGAACGGCGAATATCCGCTCATGGAGCAGAACGGCACGGGTGTGGCCGAGGGTAACCGCTATACGATTTTCTCTCTGTGGGATACCTACCGCAATCTGCATCAGCTGCTTACGCTGGTTTATCCCGAACGCCAGACGGATATGTTGCGCACGATGGTGGCCATGTCCGACGAGTGGGGATGGCTGCCCAAATGGGAGTTGTTCGGCCGCGAAACCTTCACGATGGAGGGCGACCCCGCACTGCCCGTCATCGTGGACAGTTACCTGAAGGGTCTGCGCGATTTCGACATCGAGAAGGCCTACGCCGCCATGCGTAAATCGGCAACGACCGAAGGCCGTCTGAACCCGATGCGTCCCGATATTGATCCCTATGTGGAGTTGGGTTATGTGCCCCTCGGTTTCTATGCAGGCGACTTCTCGGGTGATAACTCGGTGTCGCATGCACTGGAGTACTACATTGCCGACTATGCGCTGTCGCTTCTGGCCGACGAACTGGGCAAGGAGGACGATGCCCGTATGTTCCGCGAACGCTCGATGGGCTATAAGCACTACTATGACAAGGAGTACGGCACGTTGCGCCCCCTGAAGAAGGACGGCACGTTCCTCACGCCGTTCGATCCGCGTCAGGGCGAGAACTTCGAACCCGTTCCCGGATTCCACGAGGGTTCGGCTTGGAACTATACGTTCTATGTGCCGCACGATGTGGAGGGGCTGGCTCGTCTGATGGGCGGCAAGCGTAAATTCACCGATAAGTTGCAGATGGTCTTCGATGAAGGATTGTACGATCCCGCCAACGAACCCGACATCGCTTATCCCTACCTGTTCAGCCGTATGGCGGGCGAGGAGTGGCGCACGCAGCGCGAGGTGAAACGCCTGTTGGAGAAGTATTTCACGACCCGTCCCGACGGTATCCCCGGAAACGACGATGCCGGTACGATGTCGGCCTGGGCGGTGTTCTCGATGATGGGATTCTATCCCGATTGCCCGGGTGATCCCTCCTACACGCTTACGTCGCCTGTGTTCGACCGTGTGGAGATCGACACCGATCGCGGCGTGCTGACCATCGAGGCCAAACGCCAAAACGCAGAGGACTACCGCATCCGTCGCATGACGCTCGGCGGCAAACCTCTGAAAAAATACCGCGTTTCGCACGAGGAACTCCTGCGCGGAGGAAAACTGACCTTTGAAATTCAAAATAAATAATACGAAATGAAACTTAAATTTATGTTGCCCGTTGTGGCAATGTTCGCGGTGGCGTGCACGACTGCACCCGTCGAGGAGCATTTGACCCGATATGTCGATATGAAGATCGGCACGGGCGGACACGGACATGTTTTTGTAGGTGCCAACGTACCGTTCGGTATGGTGCAGGTGGGCCCGACGAGTATTCCCCAGCAGTGGGATTGGTGCTCGGGTTATCACGAGAGCGACCAGACGGTGATCGGTTTCTCGCACACGCACCTGAGCGGCACGGGTATCGGCGATTTGTTTGATGTGACGGTGATGCCCGTGACGGGTGAAGTGACCTTCGCACGTGGTACGGCCGAGGATCCCCGGTCGGGTGCCTGGTCGCTGGCCGATCGCACGAAAGAGGTTGTAAAACCCGGTTATTATTCGGTACCCCTGACGCGCTACGGCATCAAGGCCGAGATGACGGCCACCGAGCGTGCGGGTTTCCACCGCTATACGTTCCCCGCATCGGACAATGCCGCTCTGGTATTTGACTTGGAGAACGGCGGTTGCTGGGATAAGGCTACCGAGACCCACATCGAGCAGAAGAACGAAACGACCGTTACGGGTTGGCGTTATTCGTCGGGTTGGGCAAAGGACCAGCGCGTGTTCTTCGTGGCCGAGTTCTCGAAACCCTTCACGAAGTTCGAGTTGGGCGGTGCTAACGACATGTATGCCCGCGCTTCGTTCTCGACGACGGAAGGCGAGACCGTGATGCTCAAGGTCGGCCTGTCGCCCGTGAGTGTCGAGGGTGCCGAGGCCAACCTCAAGGCCGAGATCCCCGCGTGGGATTTCGAGGGAGTAGTGGCCGCTGCCGACCAGAAATGGGAGGAGCAGCTCTCGAAGGTAAAGATCGAGACGAAGGACGAGACCGCCCGCAAGATTTTCTATACGGCCATGTACCACACGATGATCGCCCCCTCGACGTTCTGCGACGTGAACGGCGATTACCGCGGTGCCGACCATAAGGTCTATGAAAAGGGTGATTTCGTGAATCTGACAACCTTCTCGTTGTGGGATACCTACCGCGCCAAGATGCCGATGATGACCATCCTGCACCCCGAGCGTATGTCGAACATCATCAACACGATGCTCCACATCTACGAGCAGCAGGGTCGCCTGCCGGTATGGCACCTGTGGGGTAACGAGACCGACTGCATGGTGGGTAATCCGGGTATTCCCGTGGTTGCCGACGCCATTGTGAAGGGTATCGGCGGTTTCGACCGTGAGTTGGCTTTCGAGGCCATCCGCAAGACGGCCATGAACGAGGATCGCGGTAACGGCCTGCGCATGAAGTACGGCTACATCCCCTGCGATCTGTTTAACGAGGCAGTGGCTTACGATATGGAGTACGCGCTGGCCGACGGTGCTGCCGCCCGTGCCGCCACGGCCATGGGTAAGGAGGCCGATGCCGCCTATTTCGAGAACCGCAGCCACTCGTATCGCAACTATTTCGATGCCACGACCGGTTTTATGCGTGGTCGCGACAGCAAGAAGGGATGGCGTACGCCGTTCAATCCGTTTGCATCGAAACACCGCGAGGACGACTACTGCGAGGGTAACGCATGGCAGTATACGTGGCTTGCACCGCACGATGTGAAGGGCTTGCAGGAGTGCTTCGGTTCGCGCGATAAGATGATCCAGAAACTCGATTCGTTGTTTGTGGTTTCGTCCGAGATCGAGGGCGGTGCTGCTTCGTCGCCCGATATTTCGGGTCTGATCGGTCAGTATGCCCACGGTAACGAGCCGAGCCACCACATTCTCTATATGTACACGATGCTGGGTCAGCCGTGGAAGACGGCCGACAAGGTGCGTGAGGTACTCTCGACGCTCTACCACGC
This sequence comes from Alistipes sp., assembly GCA_020026395.1. Lineage (GTDB taxonomy): Bacteria > Bacteroidota > Bacteroidia > Bacteroidales > Rikenellaceae > Alistipes. Next base: position 189,720 of record JAHHQM010000001.1, read on the forward strand.
CGCTCCCGACGGTCTGTCGGGTAACGAGGACGTCGGTCAGATGTCGGCATGGTATATCCTCTCGTCGCTCGGTATGTACGAGGTTGAGCCTGCGGGCGGTCGCTACTGGTTCGGTACGCCGCTGTTCGACAAGGCCGAACTGAAGGTTGAGGGCGGTAAGTTTGTGATCGTTGCCGAGAACAACTCCAAGGAGAACCGCTACATCCAGCGCGTATGGCTCAACGGCCAGCCCTATACGAAGGCGTATATCAACCACGAGGACATTGTCAAGGGTGGTGAGCTGCGCTTCGAGATGGGTGCTGAGCCGAAGGTGTGGTATTGCCCCGATGAGCCGGAGACCTACACCGATCAGCGTCCCGCAAAAGAGCAACGACTTTTTAAATCGGAAGCAGTTGAAGAGGAGATCGCCCGCGTGTGCGGTCTGCTGACTAACGAACGCCTTCGTTGGATGTTCGCCAATTGCTTCCCCAACACGCTGGATACGACCGTTCACTATCGTGAGGACGAGCAGGGAAATCCCGACACCTATGTTTATACGGGTGATATTCCCGCCATGTGGTTGCGTGATTCGGGCGCACAGGTTTGGCCTTATGTCGAGCTGTGCGAGAAGGATCCCGCACTGAAGAAGATGATCGCGGGTTTGATCCGCCGTCAGTTCCGCCTGATCACCATCGACCCCTATGCCAATGCGTTCAACGACGGCGCAACGGGCATGGGGCAGGATGTGGATTACTGGGGCAAGGGCAGTCAGAACCCGTGGGTGTTCGAGCGCAAGTGGGAGATCGATTCGCACTGCTATCCGATCCGCCTGGCTTACCACTACTGGAAGACGACGGGCGACGAATCGGTGTTCGATGCAAAGTGGGTTGAGGCCATGCAGGCCATCTACAAGACCCTGCGTGACCAGCAGCGCAAAGAGGGACACGGCAATTACCTGTTCCTGCGCGTTACCGACCGTCAGCTCGATACGAAGTGCCATGTGGGTCGCGGTAATCCCGTCAATCCCGTGGGACTGATCGCTTCGGCATTCCGTCCGTCGGACGATGCCACGACGTTCGAATTCCTCGTACCGTCGAACTTCATGGCAGTGACATCATTGGGTAAGGCGGCCGAGATTCTGGAGACCGTAAACCACGAAAAGGAATTGGCCGACAACTGCCGTGCATTGGCAGCCGAGGTGCGTGCGGCACTCGACAAATATGCTGTTGTGGAGCATCCCGAATTCGGCAAAATCTACGCCTATGAGGTGGACGGATTCGGTTCGCGCCAGCTGATGGACGATGCGAACGTGCCGAGCCTTCTGGCGATGCCTTATCTGGGTGACGTGCGCCGTGGCGATCCCGTTTACGAGAATACGCGCCGCTTCCTGTGGAGCAAGGCCAACCCTTATTTCTGGAGCGGTGCTGCGGGTGAGGGTATCGGAGGCCCCCACATCGGTGTGGAGATGATCTGGCCGATGAGCATCATGATGCGTGCCTTCACCTCGACCGACGATGAGGAGATCCGCGACTGCATCATCCAGTTGATGACCACCGACGCAGGCCGCGGCTTCATCCACGAGTCATTCTCGCGTCACGATGCTTCGAACTTCACGCGCGAGTGGTTCGCATGGCAGAATACGCTGTTCGGCGAACTGATCCTGAAACTCGTCAATGAGGGTAAAACCGATCTTTTGAATTCTATTAACTAACTTGAACGATGATTAAACGTATAACAACCCTCCTGGCGGCATTCTTGATGGTGAGCTGTGTCTCGCAGTCGGAATGTCCGAACGAGGAGCTTCATCCTTCGGATTGGGTATCGACCTTGGTCGGTACTCAGTCCGAATATCTGCTTTCGACCGGAAATACCTATCCGGCCGTTGCCCTGCCGTGGGGCATGAACTTCTGGACGCCGCAAACCGGTAAGATGGGCGACGGATGGGCTTACACCTACAACGCCCATACGTTGCGCGGTCTGAAACAAACCCACCAGCCTTCGCCCTGGATCAACGACTACGGTCAGTTCTCGCTGATGCCCGTACGCGGCGACAAATGTTTCGACGAGGAGAGCCGTCAGAGCTGGTTCTCGCACATCGCCGAGGAGGCGCGTCCGTATTACTACTCGGTTTATCTGGCCGACCACGACATCAAGGCCGAATTGGCTCCGACCGAGCGTGCCGCCATCATGCGCTTTACGTTCCCCGAGACGGATCAGGCAGGCGTGGTGGTCGATGCATTCGACAAGGGTTCGATGGTGGAGTGTGTCGATGGGAACACGATCGTCGGCTACACGACCCGCAACAGCGGCGGTGTACCCGACAACTTCAAGAACTGGTTTGTGGTTCGTTTCGACAGGAACTTCTCCGCAGTGGAGCTGACGTCGGATCCCGCAACCCACAAAGCAGGTGAAAAACAACTCTATCCCGAAGGCGGCAAGAAGGCCGAGGGCGATCACGCCATGGTGAAGGTGCACTTCGAGACCAAGCGCGGCGAGCAGATCGTGGCGCGTGTGGCTTCGTCGTTCATCTCGCGCGAGCAGGCCATGCAGAACCTCAAGGAATTGGCGGCTGCCGATTTCGAGACCGTCAAGGAGAATGCCCGTCAGCGTTGGGACGAGGTGCTGGGTCGTATCGAGGTCAAAGGCGGTACGGACGATCAGATGCGCACGTTCTATTCGTGCCTGTACCGTTCGACGCTCTTCCCGCGTAAATTCTACGAAATCGACGCAGAGGGTAACCCCATCCACTACAGCCCCTATAACGGCAAGGTCGAGAAGGGGTACATGTATACCGATACAGGTTTCTGGGATACATTCCGTTCGTTGTTCCCCCTGTTGAACCTGGTTTATCCGTCGGAGAATGCCAAGATTCAGGCCGGTCTGGCCAATACCTACCGTGAGAGCGGCTTCCTGCCCGAGTGGGCATCGCCCGGTCACCGCGGATGTATGGTCGGCAACAACTCGGCTTCGGTGGTGGCCGATGCCATCATCAAGGGCGTGACGCCCGAGGAGGACATCGAGACCCTCTACGAGGCAATGATGCACGGCCGTTCGGCGGTTCATCCCGAGGTCAGCTCGACGGGTCGTCTGGGTCACGAATACTACGACAAACTGGGTTATGTACCCTACAATGTCGGCATCAACGAGAGCGCTGCCCGTACCCTGGAGTACGCTTACGACGACTGGTGCATCGCACAGGTTGCCCGCAAGCTGGGTAAGGTGAAAGACATCGCACCGCTGGAGAAAGCTGCCCAGAACTTCAAGAACCTCTTCGACAAGGAGCATAAACTGATGCGCGGTCGCAACGAGGACGGCACGTTCCAGTCGCCGTTCAGCCCCTACAAGTGGGGTGACGCCTTCACCGAGGGTAACTCGTGGCACTACACCTGGTCGGTGTTCCACGCTCCCGAACAGCTGGCCGAACTGATGGGCGACCGCGAGGAGTTTGGCAAAATGTTGGATTCGGTGTTTGTCGTACCGCCGATTTACGATGCAAGCTACTACGGATTCCGCATCCACGAGATTGTCGAGATGCAGGTGGCCGACATGGGTAACTACGCCCACGGCAACCAGCCCGCACAGCACATGATCTACCTCTACGACTACTGCGGTCAGCCGTGGAAGGCGCAGAAGTGGACGCGCGAGGTGATGAACCGCCTCTATTCGGCTCGTCCCGACGGTTATTGCGGTGATGAGGACAACGGCCAGACTTCGGCCTGGTATGTATTCTCGGCCATGGGATTCTATCCCGTATGTCCCGCTTCGGACGAATACGCCGTGGGTGCTCCGTTGTTCAAGGAGGTGACCATCCACTTGGAGAACGGCCGCAAGGTCGAGATCCGTGCCGAGAAGAACAGCGCCGAAAACCGCTACATCGGCCGCATGACGGTCGATGGCAAGACGGAGGACGGCAACTTCCTCTCGCACAGCCGTATGATGCAGGGTCAGACCATTTCGTTCGACATGCAGGCCGAGCCGAACCTTTCGCGCGGACTGAAGGGTCGTGAACTTAAATAAACTTTATACCGATGAAAAAAATCTATTATTCGTTTGCTTTCGCCGTTGTGTTGGGCGTGGTTACTTTCTTCCTGCACGGAGCCGAGGCGCCCGTGTGTGAGTCGCCCGACGGATTGACCATGATCTCGTTCGAGCGTATTGACGGGGGCAAAATGGTCTATTCGGTGGAGCGTGACGGAAAAACCATCATCAAATCGTCGAAACTTGGTCTGGAAACCCGCGAGGAGAACCTCTCGGAGGGTTTTGAGATCGACGACATCGATTACGCTTCGGTTGAGGAACATTGGACGCAGCCGTGGGGTGAAAACAAGGAGATGCTGGATCACCACAACGAATTTGCGGTGAATCTTTCCAATTCGGAGGGTACGCACCTCACGATCCGTTTCCGCGCATTCAACGACGGTGTGGCATTCCGCTATGAGGTGAAATCTCCGAAGAAGCAACTGACGCTGACGGGCGAAAAGACCGAATTCAACTTCGCAGGCGAGGGTACCTCGTGGTCGATTCCCGCCAACTTCGAGACCTACGAGCTCGACTACCGCAAACTGCCCTTGAGCGAGGTGGCCGACGGCAATACGCCGTTCACGTTCCGCCTGGACAACGGCACGTTCGGTTCGGTGCATGAGGCTGCCCTGTACGATTATCCCGAGATGACATTGCGCCGTAACGACGACGGGGTGATGCAGGCCGATCTGGCTCCGATGCCCGATGGTACGAAGGGTGTTGTGAAGGGCGAATTCAAAACGCCGTGGCGTACGATTCAAGTGGGTGATGCGGCCGTTGATTTGATCAACTCGTCGCTGATCCTGAACCTGAACGAGCCTTCGAAGATTGCCGATACGTCGTGGATCAAACCGCAGAAGTATGTCGGTGTCTGGTGGGGTATGCACATCGGCGTGCAGACGTGGGTGATGGGCAAACAACACGGTGCAACGACCGAGAATGCCCTGCGTCACATCGATTTCGCTGCCGAGAACAACATTCAGGGTGTGCTGTTCGAGGGTTGGAACTGCGGCTGGGAGAACTGGGGCGGTTCTCAATCGTTCGACTACATGAAGCCCTACGCCGATTTCGACGTGGAGCGCATTGCCGCCTATGCCCGCGAGAAGGGCGTGGAGTTGTGGATGCACAACGAGACGGGCGGTAATATCCCCGAATACGAGGCCGTGATGGACAAGGCGATGGCTCAATATGCCGCCTGGGGCGTACACGCGCTCAAGACGGGTTATGCGGGCGGTTTCAAGGACGGTTACCGTCACCATTCGCAGTACGGCGTACAGCACTACCAGCGTGTGGTGGAGTGTGCCGCCAAACATCAGCTGATGATCGATGCCCACGAGCCGATCAAGGATACGGGTATCCGCCGTACGTGGCCGAACATGATGACCCGTGAGGGTGCTCGCGGTATGGAGTGGAATGCCTGGTCGGAGGGTAATACGGCCGACTACCTTTGCACGCTGCCGTTCGTGCGTCTGCTGGGCGGCCCGATGGACTACACGCCCGGGATCTTCGATCTGGACTACAACCGTGCAAAGGCCGACAAGAACCGCATCCAGTGGAACGGTGACAACTCGAAATGTTGCATCAAGACCACTCTGGCGCGTCAGATTGCCAACTGGGTGATCATCTATTCGCCGTTGCAGATGGCGGCCGACCTGATCGAGAACTACGAGGGTCATCCCGCATTCGAGTTCTTCCGTCAGTTCGATGCCGATTGCGATTGGTCGAAAGCGTTGGCGGGTGAGATCGGCGAATACATCGTGGTGGCACGCCGTGCCGGTGACCGCTTCTTTGTGGGTGCGGGTACCAATTCGGAAGCCCGCGAGGTGGATGTAAAACTCGACTTCCTGAAGTCGGGCGAGCGTTACGAGGCCGTGATTTACGGCGACGACGTAAAGTCGGACGATCGTAACGATTACATTATCGAGCGCCGCGTGGTAACGGCGGACGATACGCTGCACATCGCAATGGCCAAGGCCGGAGGTTGTGCCGTGACGCTGATTCCTGAAGCCAAATAGGCATACGGAAAACCCTGATTTCGGGCGGTCGGCTCCCAAAACGGGATGCCGACCGCTTGCTTTTTGGGGGCGGGCGAAAAGAATCGGGCGTAAGATGTGGAAAACAACGTATTTTTTCCTATTTTTGTAAGGATATATCCGACCGACTTAAAATTCTAAATAGATAAACTTTATGAGAAAACTTTTGTTTACATTTCTTGGTTTGGCAATATCGGTGGGCGCAACGGCTCAGGACAAATTGCTGACGATGGAGGAGGCGGTGCTCGGACGCAACCTCGTTCCCCAAAACATCCACGTGCAGTGGCAGGGTGATCTGGATGTGGCCACTTATCTGATGGATAAGAACCTGATGGCCGACGATGCCCAGAGCGAACCCCGCGTGCTGATGACCCTCGACGAGTTGAACCGCGTGCTGGGTGGAGAGTTGAAGGGCTGGCCTGCCTATTCGTGGAAGGATGCCCGCACGATCATCGTGCGCCACGACAACCGCTGGATCGAGATCAACGTGGACGACAAGGCCGTCACTTCGGATCGCAAACTTGCCGCCAAGGGTAAGAACTTCAAATCGAACGGTCGTGACCTGGTGGCTTACACCAAGGGCAACAACCTGTTCTATATGGACGGCAACGGCAACCATTTCGCCGTGACCACCGACCGTAACCGCAATATCGTGAGCGGTCAGTTCGTGAGCCGTAACGAGTTCGGCATCACCGACGGTATTTTCTGGTCGCCCGACGGCAAGAAACTGGCCTTCTATCAGAAGGACGAGAGCCAGGTAACGTCGTTCCCGCTGTTTGACATCACCAGCCGCACGGGTAGCGCCCGCATGATCAAATACCCGATGGCGGGTATGAAATCCGAGCAGGTAAGCCTCGGCGTATATGACATTGCATCGGGCAAAACGGTCTTCATGCAGGTCGATGATTTCGGTCGTGAGCAGTACTTGACCAACATTGCCTGGGATCCCCGTTCGGAGAAGATCTACATCCAGGTGCTCGACCGCGCCCAGAAGCACATGCACCTGAATCGTTACGATGCCCTGACGGGTCGTTTCGAGAAGTGCCTGCTTACGGAGGAGAGCCCCAAATACGTGGAGCCTTCGACCCCGATTCAGTTCGTGAAGAACGATCCGGAGAAATTCATCTACCGCACCAACAGCCGTGACGGTTACTTCAGCCTCTATCTGGTGGAGGCCGAGTCGGGTAAAATTCTGAAGCGACTGACCGACATCGATGCCGATGTGGACATCAAGGGTCAGGACGGTACCTATGTATATTATACGTCGGCCGAGGTGAGCCCCATCGACAACCACCTGTTCCGCGTACACATGAAGTCGGGTAAGAAGACCCGTCTGACGTTCGAGGAGGGGTGGCACGACATCCTGATGAGCCGCAACGCCACGATGTTCGTCGACAATTACAGCGCCCTGAACCTGCCGCGTGTGATCAACCTCACGCGCAACGACGGCCGCATCGTCAAGGAGCTGCTCAAGGCCGAGAACCCCACCGCCGACTACAACTACGGTGAGATCACGATCGGTACGGTGAAGAGTGCCGACGGCAAATACGACAACTATTACCGTCTGATCAAGCCGATGAACTTCGATCCCGCGAAGAAATACCCGACGATCGTTTATGTCTATGGCGGCCCGCACGCCCAGCTCGTTCGCAACACGTGGACGGCAAGCATGGCTCGCTGGGAGATGCTTATGGCACAGAAGGGTTACGTGGTATTTGTGATGGATAACCGCGGTACGCCGAATCGCGGTCTCGAGTACGAGCAGGCAATCCACCGTCAGTGCGGTCAGTGCGAAATGGCCGATCAGATGAAGGGTGTCGAGTTCCTCAAATCGCTGCCTTATGTCGATACGGAGCGTATGGGTGTTCATGGTTGGAGCTACGGTGGTTTCATGACCATCTCGCTGATCACGAACTTCCCCGAGACGTTCAAGGTGGCCGTTGCAGGTGGTCCCGTAATCGACTGGAAGTGGTATGAGGTGATGTACGGCGAGCGTTACATGGATTCGCCGCACGTGAATGCCGAGGGCTACGAGAAGGTCAGCCTGATCCACAAAGTCAAGGATCTGAAGGGCAAGCTGCTGATCTGCCAGGGTGTCATCGACCCCGTGGTTGTTTGCGAGCACAGCTTGAGCTTTGTCCGCGAGTGCGTCAAGAACAACGTACAGGTCGATTATTTCCCCTATCCCTGCCATGAACACAACGTGCGCGGTAAGGATCGCGTTCACCTGATGCAGAAAGTGACGAACTATTTCGAGGATTACCTTCGATAAACGAGAACCCTCGTTCAAACCCCAAAACGGAGTGTCGGGCATGTTGTCCCGATACTCCGTTTTTTTTGAAAAAAGGGGAGTAGCGGCCGAAAAGTTGGGATTTTTTCTGCGAAAAGATGTTTTTTTCGGGACGGAATGGTTCATTTCAAGATAAATTACTATATTTACACTCGTTCTCATGCAAAATCAAACTTTGAGACAAACACAAAAAACTTTATAACCTAAAAAATTGTTTATATGAAATTCAAAGCTTATTTATGGTCTTTGCTGACTGTTGTAGCGCTTTCGTTCGCAGCAGCAAGCTGTAGTGATGATGACGACAATGTCGTTCCTCCCACTCCCGAAAAAGAACCGGTCATCACGTTGACCCCCGCCTCGCAGGAGGTTGTCGCAGAGGGTGGTGACTTTACGTTTGCATTCACGGTTAAGAATGCCACCAATGCAAAAGCTACGGCTAAAGCCGACGCTGCATGGGTAAAGAATGTAGCCGTTAAGGATGCTCAGGTAGCATTCACGGTTGAAGCTAACGAGGGTGAGGCACGTAAAGCTACCATCACGGTATCTTACGCAGGTGCCAAGGATGCTAAATTTGCCCTGTCGCAGGCAGGTAAGGGTGGCGAGCAACAGCCCGAAGGCCCCGCCGCTGACGGTAAGGTTAAGGAACTGACTCCCGAGCAGTTCGTAAAGTGGATCTATGACGTGAAGAACGACACCAAGAAGGAGAACTTCCTGGGTCAGCTTCCCGCTGTGATCGACTTCTACGGCCCCGGTTGCGGTGAGCACCTCGTACCCATCTTCGACCACATGGCAGCAGAGTTCAAGGGTCAGATCGACTTCTTCCGTTTCAACTTCACGACTCCCGAGGCTAAGGAGATCAAGAACTACATGGGTGTAACCATGTGCCCGACGCTCGGCTTCATGAAGAAGGGTATGGCTCCCAAGATGGTTGGTGAGGAAGAGGCTAACGCCATCACGACCGACGACCTGATGAAGGCCGCCATCAAGAAGTATCTGGGTATTGGTGGTGGTTCGACGCCCGAGCCCGATCCCAGCACGAATCCCGCAATCGAGCTGAAGGCTTATGCCGGTGATCCCAATGGCGAGCACAAGGCTTCGATGATTACCTTCGACGGTGTCTGCACCTCTGCAAACTGCAAAGAGGCAGGTGTATCGATCCTTTTGACCGAGGCTTACGAGCAGACGCTGAAGGAGAACAACCTGACGATGGAGCAGTTCATGACCGAGATTTGGAAAGATCCGCAGATGATGAACATGTTCACGCCCGACTGGTTGGCTGAATTCAACGGTAAGGGTCTGCAGTTGTCGGTAAACCAGGTTCCTGCAAGCACCACGTTCTCGGTTCTTCTGGATGCCCGTACCGCTGAAGGCGATCGCGCTGTCCTCAGAAGAGATGCAACGACCGATGATGCTGTTTCGGAGCAGATTAGTCAGAACCTCGTTAAATTGTCGGATAAGGATTTCCGCGAGAAGGTATGGGACTACCAGACCGGCGAGTGGAAGTACAAAGGTGAGAAACCTTGTGTTATCGACTTCTTCGCAACTTGGTGTGGTCCTTGCAAGCAGTTTGCTCCCACGTTCAAGAAGCTGGCTAAGGAATATGACGGTAAAGTATTCTTCTATCAGGTAGACGTTGACGAGTGCACCGCTGCATTCCAGGCTGCTGCCATCCTGGGCGGTAACCAGCAGGGTGGTATTCCCTTCTTCTGCTTTGCTCCGATGTCGGGTGCTCCCTTCTTCAAGGTCGGTGGCTCGAGCGAGGCTTCGTTCCGTCAGATGTTGGATACCTACTGCTTGGGCGGTACTCGTGCAAACGTTCAGATTCCCTTCAAAGTAGGTGAGTCGTCGGTTGCCAATGTACGCATCAGCTACAGCGACGCTCTTGTACAGGTAAAATAATTCGATTCGGATTTTAAAAGATAAGGAGCGATCTCTAAAGGGGATCGCTCCTTTCTTTTTTGCGGTGCGGATCTATTAAAAAAAGAGGAGGAAAACCCCGACGGGCTTTCCTCCTCTTTTCTATTGGGCGGCGGCACCTTGTTTCTTGGATTCCATGATGTCGTCGTTTTTGATGGTGTGGTGCGTGGCCTTGACCCGGACGCTCTTGTGTCCGAAACGCCAGCGGAGGGCAAAGCGGACGCGGCGCAGTGCCTGTCGGGAGTTCTGGCTCAGACGGTAGGTCGGATTCTCGACCGTGTAGGTGTATTCCTGCGTCGGACTGAAGAGATCGTTGGCCGTGATGCTGAATTCGAGGCGTTTTTTGAGAAATTCTTGCTTTAGCGAGAAGTAGTAGGTGAAATAGTCGCCCGTGTGCGCTCCGAGGAAATTGTAACCCGAATAGTAGAACTCTCCGGCCGTAAACCACGCATCTTTCCAAAGGGCGATGTTCACGTTCAGATTCTGATTGAGGTTGAAATGGTCGGAATGGATGTTCATCCGATCGAAATCATACTTGGAGTAATCGCCGCCGAAGGTCAGCGTGAGGTTGAATTTCCGCGAGGGGTTCATCGTCAGCGAGGAGAAGAACCCGACGCTGCGCGTGTGTACGTCGTTGCTATAGGTGGAGGTCACGACGCCCTTGTCATCGGCCGTGCTGTATATGCTCATCAGGTTGTTCGAAAACGAGGAGGTTACACCCGCCATCAAGTTCCATTTGCGGGAGTAGTAGCCGTAATTCAGGGCAAACGAATGGCTGACGGCCGCCTCCAGACTGGGATTACCGTAGGAGATGTAGAGCGGGGTGGAGGATTCGACGGCGGGCGAGAGCATTTGCACCGAGGGGCGTTGCAGACGCTGCGTGTAACTCAACGACAGCGAATGCGTGGGGCGCGGCAGGAAGGAGATGCTCACGAACGGGACGATGTTGAACTGCCGATTGCGGAACGAGTAACGCGCATGATCCTGATCCTCGGCTTCGGCATCGTTCCAGGTGCGCTCCATGCGGGTGCCGACACGTGCCGACCATTTGGCGTAGGTGATTCCGTAACCTGCATAGAGGGCGAGGATGTGTTGGCGGTAGTCCATGTCGGAGTAGGGACCCGGGGCATACTCGGTGTCGGGATCGGGACGAACCAGCGAATGACTCGGCGTGGAGTTGTGGCGGTAGATGTGTTTGATGCCCGCCTCGATGGAGTGGTGCTCCGTGAGCGGATTGGTGTAGTCGATCTGGAAGGTGTTGCTCAGCGAGGTCGATCCGTTGTCGGTGATCTTGCGGTGGGTGTACCCGCCCTGATATTCGTGGTCGGAGTCGGCATTGAATTTCTCGCGGGCAACTTCGTCGGAGAAGGTCAGCACGTGACCCGCACGGCCGAACGTGTGCTCGTAGTTGGTCGTAAGACTCGCCGTCGGGGCGGAGTAGAGGTTGTAGCGGTACTCGGTGTAGCGGAACAACTCCTCGAGCGACGGGTTTTTGAGGCGGGAATCGGTGGCGGTGTGCCCCGTCGATTTGTAACCTCCGTACGAAAGGTTCAGCGTCAGCAGGTTCAGCGTGTCGGGCTGGTAACTCATATCGAGGCTGACGGTTCCGTTGCGGAATTTGTTGCGGGATTGGCTCTGGCTGTCGTTGTAGCGGTTCTCGGAGGCGAAATTCTCCTGTTGGGAAAGGATCGTCGAGCGCATGCTGGCATCGTAATACCATCCTTGGAGGTTCATGGCGAATTTGCCTTTTTGCAGCGAGAAATTCGCCCCCGCATTGTAGCCTGCGGGATCGTCCGAGGTGCTGATGCCCGCGTAGAGCGATCCGTTGTAGCCGAATTCGTGCTTCTTCTTGACGGTCACGAGGTTGATGACGCCGCTCGTACCCTCTGCATCGTATTTGACCGACGGATTGGTGATCACCTCGATGCGGCTGATCTGATCGGCGGGCATGCTCTTGATGATCTCCTTGAAATTGTTGTTGTAGGAGGTCGAGACGTGGCCGTTGAGCAGGATTTTGTAGTCGCTCTTGCCGTTGAGCAGGACGTTGCCTTCGCCGTCTATGGAGAGTTGCGGGACTTTGCGGATGATCTCGTCGATGGTCGAATTCGAAGCCTGCGGATCATTCTCGACCGAGTAGGTCATCTTCTCGGCATCGACCTTCACGACGGGCTTGAAGACCTCGATAACGACATCCTCCACCGTAACGCCCGCATCCAATGTAAGCGTTCCGAGGTCGGTCGGGGTCTCGAGGTCGATCTGGCGCATAAGGGTCGTGTAGCCGACCATCGTGACGGCCAGCGTGTAGCCTTTGGCGGCGGGTGCCGTGATCGTGAAGCATCCCGATGCATCGGCGGCTTCGGCCTTGATGACCTTGCGGTCGAGGGCGAGCGTTACGGTGGCATAGCTGACGGGCGCTTGGGTTTGGCGGTCGATGATCTTACCGCGCAGAACGGGTGTGGGGTTTGCTCCCAGAGCAAGGCTCGAGAAAAGCAGGAGGAGCAGGGTAAACAGTGTGTGAAGTTTCATAAAAGGTTTGTCGTGTTTAATGATTAATCGCGTGAAAGAGACCGAATGTCCCTTCAGAAGGGGCGGTTGGCGGTCGGAAATATTGCAAAAAGTCGTATTTATGCCTATATTTGTTTAAATGTAGTTTGGTTTGCGAGCGGTGTTTGTGTATTAGCATTGTAATACACTGCAAATATGGGCAAAAAAATTTTCGTTTCCAAATTTTCCGTAAAAATATTTTGCGGACAGGGGAACGGATGCGCCTTGAACATCCCCGTGCAAAGTTCCGATTTTTAAGCCGATTCCGAATGTTTCGTTTTACGCTTGTCGTGTCGTTTTTGTGCTTTTGGGGCGTGGCATTTGCGCAGATGCCTCGGGAGGAGTACTATCCCTATGCCGAGGAGGAGTCCTCCGAAGAGATCCCCTTGAGCGACACGACGTTGTTCTACCGCGCCGTGCAGGAGGGGAGTGACCTCTACGGCGCAATCACCGACTTTAATCTTCCTTATGTGGCCGATGCCCGTCGCGGAGTGGCCTTTTATGCGGAACGCGCCTTTGTCGAGGGGCTTCCGGTGGGGTACTCCGCATTCGGCTTGATGCGCCTGATGGGTGCTGACGAAACGTATGATCCCACGAGAGGCATACGGCGGTTTGCGTTCGGGGATCGGTTGCCGTTGCGCCCGTTTCGGGTGGCGATCAGCGTGACCGACCGTAATTATCGGGCGCGGGTGAGGCTGGTGGCCGATGGCGAATTGGGTCGCGGATGGACGGGTTCGGTGGCGGTTGACGGCCGTACGGGACGGGATGCGCTGATGGATGGCGTGTTCACCCATGCGCTGGATGCGGGATTCCGTTTGAAACGCTCCTCGGACGGCGCGGGCGAGATTGCGCTGACCGTGCTGATGCCCCTGTCGCTACGGGCAGGGCGGGCAACGGCCACCGAAGAGGCGTTTATGCTGACGGGTGACCGATACTACAATCCCGCGTGGGGTTGGCAATGCGGAAAGGTACGCAGTGCACGGGTAAGGCGCGATGTGGTGCCTGTGGCGTGGCTGACCTACGGGCGGGAGTTGTCGGAACGGACGCGTCTTTGTGCCTGGCTGGGTGCGGAGGGCGGACGCCGTTCCCGAAGCGGTTTGGGGTGGTACGATGCCCGCACGCCGCTTCCCGACAATTACCGCTATATGCCTTCGTTTACGGGTGATGTGGCAACCGATGCGGCGTGGCGTAAGGCCGATCCGCGTGTGGTGCAGATCGACTGGGACGAGTTGATCCGCCGTAACCGCATGGCCGAGGACGGAGCGGCGATTTATGCCGTGGAGGATCGTGTGGAGCGGTTGTTGCGGCTCAATGCGGGGGTACGTTTCCGGACGACGATTGATCCGCGTACCGAAGTGTGGTATGAGGCGGGATGGTCGCGGACGACTTCGCGCAACTTCAAGCAGATGCGCGATCTTTTGGGTGCGGATCACATCATCGACATCGACCAATACCTTATCGACGACGATACCTACGACAACAAATTGCAGAACAACCTGCGTCATCCCGATCGTGAGATTCGGCGCGGGGATCGCTTCGGGTATGATTACCGCTTGGAGGAGTCGGCGCTGCGTCTGGCGGGCGGTGTCGAATATCATGCCGACCGATTCCGTCTGGAGGCGGATGCGGAGGTTGAGCGGCGCGAGTTGTGTCGTCGCGGCTATTACGAAAAGGAATTATTCCCCGAATCGGGATCTATGGGGCGTTCCCGTCGGGTAAAGTTTACGCCCTATGCACTGCACATCGGATGCGGGTACTCCTTTTCGCCACGCAGTTACCTGGGCGTGCGTGTGGCGACGGAGGCCGAAATGCCGCATCGGGAGGATTTCTTCGTGCAACCGCTCTACAACAATCGCACAGCCGACGGGGTCGGACTTTGGAAAAAGCATTCGGCGGAGCTTTTATGGCGTTGGTCGGGACGGCGCGTCGATGTCGAAGCAACGGCCTTTGTGGGTGTGGTTGCGGATGAGAGCGAGCGGATGAATTATTTCGATGACACGGCAGGCGAATATTGCGATCTGGTAGCCACGGGCATCGGGCGGTTGTCGTTGGGCGCGGAGTTTGCTTCGAAGATCCGTCTGGCGTATCGGTGGACGCTGTCGTTGGCGGCGTGTGTGGCGCGTTATACCTATAAGGATGATCCGCGGGTGACCGTCCTTTCGGATGTGGACAATCATCTGGTGGATGACTGTGCGGTGAGTCATCTGGACGGAACCGTCGTGGGGAATATGCCCCAAATAAGCGGTGTCGCCGAGTTGGAATGGCGGGGCGCGAAGGGTTGGAATGTGCGTTGCTCGGCGGGGTATTCGGGTGAAAGGAGCATCGGGGGCGCGATGTTGCGGCGTACGGATCGCGTGGCGCGTCAGGTAGCGGCAACCCCCGAAATCGAGACGCAATTCCTCGATCAGCAGTCGTTGGGCGATGCCTTCACGCTGAATCTTTCCGTGTTGAAGTGTTTCTATTTCGAGCGGTCGATGTTGGCCGTGAGCCTGTTGGTGCGCAACCTTACGGATCATCGGTCGTTTTACTCAGGTTACGAATCGTCGCGCGTGATGAAATATCGGAGCGGGGCGGAACTTTTCGTGCGTCCGCAAGCCTCGCGGTTCAGTTATGCGCCGCCGCGAACGTGTCTTGTGTCGGTATCGTATCGGTTCTAAAAAAAAGGCTCTTCCTTTTCGGGAAGAGCCTTTTTCTATAAGATCTTGTGTGATTATTTCTCTCTTACGCAGCGGACGTTCATGGCGTTGGCACGCTGGTATTCGTCCGTAAGCGAACTGCCGTAGTTGTTCTTGGCCTTCTCGTACCAGAAGTGGAAACATTTGGCCTGGCGGTTCGAACCGGCCTCACTCGTCCAGTACAAACCTTCCCAAGGCTGTGCTTCCGTGGCTACGTTACGCGTGTCGGCAGCGGGGATATAGATGTTCTGGAAACGTCCCGAATTGTAGAGCATGCGGCCGCCACCCATCCAAAGCGACGAGGTCATGCCGTCCGTAAGTTTCGTGCCGTAGAGGTCGTAGGCGTTCTCCTCGGGCGTACCCTCGGGCGTGATGCCTTCGAATGCGGCCATCGGAGCTACCTTCCAACCGTGGGGACAGGGGTCGTTGTTGTTCTTCTCGGTGTTCCAGGCGCGGTCGTCGGCATTCCACATCCAGTCGAAACCGTTCTGCTTGGTACCCTTGATGAACATCAGCGGGTTGAGGTCGGCAAAGGTCGAAGTACCCTTCTCGGCCGTGGTATCCTCGAATTTCAGGAATACGCGGTGACCCAGGATGTTATAGATGAAGTCGTAGATACCGCTCGTGAAGATGTAATCCAGAGGACCCGTAAACGGCGTGCGACGACCCCACTGATAGTAAAGTCCGTAGGAGTTGATGCGCTCGGCAGCGGTCGAATTGGCATTATCTACGGCACCCAGGTTGCGGTCCATCATCTCATAGCCGTTGTTGTAGGTGAGGGTCTTCTCCTCGGGATTGACGCGGCTTGCCCAGATGTGCCAGCTCCACAACAGGTTGTCCTGCTGGTCAAACGCACCGATCACGGCATTACCGCGACTCGGCTGATCCTTTTCGGCCAGATCTTCGGGAAGGAAGAACGAGATGCTGTTGCCCTCGATACCGATGTGATCCAGAAGTTCGGTCTGATCCTGCCAAATGACATCCACATGGTCGGCCTTAATCGGTTCGCCGTCGGGTTTGGTCATCGGGATCAGGTAGTGGGTATTTTTTTCGTAAACCACGAAGCAGTTGGAGGGTTTGTCCGACAAATCGACGGTCGGCAGCAAGCCCACAAACAACGTGGCACTCTTGACGATACCCTCGGAGCTGACACCCGCCAAAATAATCTCACCCGAAGGTGCAACCGTCACGGGTTTTTCTTCGGCGGCTCGTTGCAGTTCGGCGGGAAGGCTCACCGAAAGGGTCTTCTCCTTTTCGTTGAGGACGATGTATTTGTCCCATCCTGCGGGTTTCTGCGAGAGGTAGTAGCGTACCATATCGTGAGATTCGAACGAGACGGTTGCCTGGGTGTTGCTCCGCGAGAAATAAACGGCAGGCACCGAGAATCGCAGCGAACTGTTATCCGACTTGTCGTCGCTGCATGCGCTCAACATCAGCATGCCTGCAACAATCAGCATAAGGATTCGTGTCAAATGTTTCATATTGTTTTTCTGGTTTTCCTTTTGTTCGTATGGAAATATCTTTGCAAAGATACCAAAAAACGGGAAAATACACGACTTTAAACTTCGAATTTTTCGTGTACAACCCGTTGTATTCCTCCCATCTAACGAACTTTAAGGCGGGGTTCGTGTGTCGGAGGCGGATTTTGTGGCGGTTTATTCCTGTTTCAGAAGACGGCGGATACTCAATTGCGGATCGTAAATCACCTCACAACCAGCCTCTTCCTTTAAGCGAATGATGTATTCTTCGATGGAATCCAGACCTACTTCCCGCCTGAAGCGGTTCACCTGTTGCGGATTTCGGATCGGCCAGATGTAGATGACCTGTCGGCCGTCGAGGGTCAGGATGCGGGATTGCGTGCCGTAGGTTTGGGGTTTTCGACGGCGTAGCTGAAGGCGGTCGGTGAAGGTGGCGAAATCTTCACGGGAGATAAGACCCTGTCGGGTGGCTTCTTTTAAAAACGGGCGAAAATGCCGTTGGCTTTTAAGGTCGGCGTGGTCTGAAATCAGCCAGATGGCCGAGTAGGATTCCGGGGAAAGTCCTTGGGGTAGGCCATGCCGAAGAAGCGCGGTCAGAAGTGCCGTATTCTCGCGGTCGATCTGTTGGGTTTGCACGGAAAGGAGTGGGAGCGAATCGAGCGCTGAGACGGGGAGATGATCCGCACCTTCGGTATTCAGGCGCTTGAGGAGCATGAGGGTGGCTTGGCGGACGCTTTGGTCGCGTTCGCGGGCACGGCTCAAAAGCGAATCGATTTCGCGGGGCGTTTGTGCATCGAGCGACAGGGTACACCACACGGCCGCAAGAAGAAGCTGTAGTTTCATAGGCAGTCCGTTATAAAAAAGCCTTGCCCCTTGGTGTGGAGCAAGACTTTTTCGGGGTTAAGCGCCGCGAACGGGCTTATTTCTTTTCGGGACGGGCGATCGTCTCGCGCATCGTGGTGTCGGCCATGATGTTTTTCATTTTGTAGTAGTCCATGACACCCAGATTGCCGTTGCGGAATGCCTCTGCCATAGCCAGCGGCACTTCGGCTTCGGCCAGGATCACTTTGGCACGGGCTTCCTGTGCCTTGGCTTTGTTCTCCTGCTCCTCGGCAACGGCCATGGCGCGACGCTCCTCGGCTTTGGCCTGTGCGATGTTCTTGTCAGCCTCGGCCTGATCCATCTGCAACTGGGCACCGATGTTCTTACCGACGTCGATGTCGGCGATATCGATCGAGAGAATCTCAAATGCCGTACCAGCATCCAGCCCCTTCTCCAATACGACTCTTGAGATGGAGTCGGGGTTTTCCAGAACGATTTTGTGCGATGCGGACGAACCGATCGACGATACGATACCCTCACCGACACGTGCCAGAACGGTCTCCTCTCCGGCACCGCCGACCAGCTGTTTGATGTTGGCGCGTACCGTGACGCGGGCTTTGGCGATCAGCTGGATACCGTCCTTGGCTACGGCAGCCACGGGAGGCGTGTTGATCACCTTGGGATTAACCGACATCTGCACGGCCTCGAATACGTCACGACCTGCAAGGTCGATGGCGGTGGCCATACGGAAATCGAGCATGATGCCTGCCTTCTGTGCCGATACCAGCGCGTGAACCACGTTGGTGACGTTACCTCCGGCCAGATAGTGGGCTTCGAGTTCGTTGGGATTGAGTTGCAGACCGGCCTTCGTACTTTCGATCATCGACGAGACGATGGTCGAGGGCGGTACTTTACGCCAACGCATCAGGATCAACTGCAACAGACTGATTTTGACACCCGAAACCAATGCGGAGAACCACATTCCGACGGGGATGAAGTAGAAGATGAGCCAGATGGCAAACAGGCTCACAGCGATCAGAAGGGCGATCATGCCCATTTGAAATTCCATGGTAAAAGCGTTTAGTTATTGGTTTTATGAACGATGACGTTGAAATTCTCGAAACCGATTACTTCGATTTCCGATTTGGGGTCGATGTAGGCATCCTGCGATTTGGCTTCGTAGATTCCGCCGTTAATCTCGACCTTACCCATGGGCGAAAGGCGCGAAAGGGTCACGCCGCGATCGCCTTTCTGGAGTTTCTCCTCGGGGAATTCGACGGGTTTGGCGTCAATTTTCTGCTTGAGCGAGAAACGCTGCCACGTTTTGGCACGCAGCGAAAATATGGTGGCCACGATCGACAACAGCAGGATGACGGCAATCACGATGCAACCCGTAACGATTCCGTGGTCGCGGAATGCCAGATAGATCGAACTGCCGTAGCAGACGAGCGACAGGATCGCACCGATCGACACCCCCGGCAGGAGGACGATTTCGGCGATCATGAACAACAGGCCGAAGACGATAAGCAATATAATAAAAAGCATGGTCATAGGTTTTTAGTCTTTATTTCGGCGTTAAATATAAGAATTTATTGCGGATTATTTTGAATTTCCACTACTTTTATTTCGAGCTCGGCATCCTTGCGGGTCAGTTCCGAGGCCAGATTTTCGGCTTGAGCCTTGTCGAAGAACATGCCCAAAACGTAGAGCTGGTCGCTTATGCGTGAGAACTGCAATTCGCCCAGGAGCGGTTCGATCAACCCGCGAACCTCGTCCGAGAGTTGCGATTTACCCGCAATCTCGATGCGGAATCGGGTGGCGGTGGTTTCGGCGTTTTCGCTCACTTCGCTTCGCTCGCCGTCGTTCCAAACGAAGATCATCGGGGCACGAAATCCCTTCTTTTGGAGGAAATCGCGTGCCTTGACGGCCTCGTCGTAAGTGGCATATCCGCCTGCGTAGTACTCCCAGCGATGGTTCTCGTTACGCAGGTAACACAGCGGACTGATGCCGCGGAAAACCGACACGGGACGTTTGGTGGAGAATACGCCCAGACGGATGCGGTAGATCGTGCCGCGCGAGTAGACCTTACATTCGGGAATCGGGTTCTTATAGTTGTAGATGGAGGGCGACGTCACGTGTGCATCCTCGAAATCAATGAAATAACGCTCCTTGATGAGGATTCGCGGCAGACGGTAATTGACCTTGTCCAGAAGATTCTCGGCGACTTTCAGCGAGTCGCGGGCTGTCGTCAGGTTGAAGAGCTCGGCCACCTGTTGTTCCAGACGGAGCATCATCTTTTTGTGGACGCAGTACTCGACGAGCTGCTCCGATTCGGTGCTGTCCTTCAGAAAGGCGATTTTGCGCGCGGCCTTGTCCAATTCGGCCTGCTGGTTCTGGCGGATTTCCGAATGATTCGTCAAATCGAGCAGATAGCCGTAGGCGAAGGCCTTATTGTCGAAAATCAAACTCCAGGTCATCTTCAGCGAGTCGCCAATCGTGCGGTTCATCTCCTGAAGGGCATTGTAACGCTCCTGAAGTTTCACGGCCTCGGTCTCGACCTTGATCGTGTCGTAGACTGCGGCCAATTCGGCGATGGTCGTGTAGTTGTCGATGTAGCGGTTGGCAAGGGCGAAGGCTTCGGACTCCTTTCCATGTACCATCAGGAGCATTTTGTGGTCGCGCGACGAGAGTTTGTCTCGGAAAATACTGTTGGCCACAAGGTTGCGGCGTTGTTTCGTGTTTTTCGAGGCGTTGCTCTGCGCGGGAGCGGCCGAGGTGGGCTCGGGCGTGTGTCCGGTTGCAAGCCAGTGCTGCTCGATGCGGGTGATCTGGTTGGCCACCGTGCTCATCTCCTTCTGGATGGCAATAATACGGCTCTCGAGCGGAATGATCTCTTGGGCAAGTTCATGCATGCGTTCGGGATGGGTCGTGACCTCTTCACGCAACGAAAGGATCGATTCGCGGATGGAGTCTCCCTCCTCGCGCAGAGTTTGCAACTGCTGCATGAGCCGTTTGTGGCGTTGTTCTTCGGTTTCGGGTGCCTGTGCCGTGCTGTCCGCCTGGAATGCGGGCATGAGGCGGTATTCGGAAAGGGGCTTGGCTGCGGGACGCGCACCACCCATTCCTATCATGAGGAGCAGTGCCAGAAGGCTTGCTCCCAACTTCTTTGAATAGTTCCTTATCTCCACCATTTTATGAAAAAGAGTTGAATAAGTCCGAAAATTTCCAATCGTCCGAGCAACATCATGAACGAAAGCACGCCCTTGGCCATGGCGGGGATTTCGGCGTAGTTGCCCAGCGAATAAACCTGTCCGAATCCCGGGCCCACGTTACCGATGCAGGCAATCGTACCCGAGAAACTCGACAGCAGATCCATGCCCGAGAAGGCGCAGAGCGTCGTGCCGACCAGAATCGAAAGCATGTACGACACGATGAAGATCATCACGCCGAACACCACATCGTTATCCTGAATGATGCCGTCCAGCTTGATGCGGATGATGGCATTGGGGTGTTGTTGGCGTTTGATTTGTACCAGGATGGTTTTTACGCCCAAGAGCAGTCGGTTGAATTTCATACCGCCCGACGTGGATCCCGCACAGGCGCAGACGATCGTACCGAACATCAAGAGGATGATCGAGAACGACGGCCACACGTTACTGTCGGCCGAGGCAAAACCCGTGGTGGTCATCAGCGAGAAGAACTGGAAGGTGGCGTGACGCAGCGACGTCCAGAACGACGCGAAAATGTCGTTGGCGTAGAGGTTCAGTGCGATCAGGAAACTGCACACCAAAAGCGTACCCGTATACCAGCGCGTCACTTCCGAACGGAACAGGTTGTTGTGCTTGCCCGTAACCGTGGCGTAGATCAGTCCGAAGTGCATACCCGCAACGCCCATGGTGATGATCAGGATGAAGTCGATCATGGGGCTGTCGTAGAAGGCGATGCTGGCGTTCTTGGTCGAGAAACCGCTCGTGGCGCAGGCCGACATCGAGTGGCACAGCGCATCGAACCACGGCATACCCGCCAAATGGAGGGCGAGTGCCGAGATGGCCGTCAGACCTACATATACGACCAGCAGGATCTGCACGATGACCTGCGAACGGTAGCGGTAGTTGTCCTTGGCGAGTGCCGACAGCTCGACATTGGAAAGGGTCATCTTGTTGCGACCCATCGAGGGCAGGACGACCAGTGCGAACATCACGACACCCATACCGCCGATCCACGTGGTGGCGAAACGCCAGAATTGCAGACCTGTCGGCAGGGCTTCGATGTCCATCAGAATAGACGCGCCCGTGGTAGTGTAACCCGAAACACTTTCAAACCATGCATTTATCAGTGTAAATTCGCCTCCCCAGATCAGGTAGGGGAACGTGCTGACGACGCACGCCAGAATCCACGAACCCACCACGATGCAGAAACCCTCCTTGTTGGAGATTTGTTCGTGGCGTTCGACGAAGATCATGGGGAACGCACCCAGAAGGGCGGTCAGAAGCGAGGAGAGTAACAGGGGGTAGAATGCCGAGTCCATGTTGTTCAGGTAGGAGATTCCCGCCGAGAGCAACATGAACGCCGCGAGGAATAGCATCACGACGCCGACATATCTGAAAACGACATTTAGTTTCATGCCTGTAACCCTTTATTTCTTATTTCGAGCCATTTTTCTTGGTCATAACGATCAGCATATCGATCTTTTCCTTCAGTTCGAGCACCTCGTCCTTCAGGTCACCCTTCACGTTGAACGGCAGGTGGAAGGTGAGGTGATTCCCCAATTCGCGGTTCATGCGGATGATCGGATTGACGCAGTAGAGCGACATAAAGTAGTAGAGCATCAGCACGATGGCGATCATCACCATCAGCGAAATCAACACGGGGGTAACGGCGCGGTAGGCGTTCTTTTTCATCTGCTCGGCACGCGGCGCGAGGGAGCTCTGCGTCGAGGTCATGTAGTTCTTGATGGCCGAAGTCAGATGGGTGTAGAGGTGCAGGTAATCCTTGTCGTACCAATGGTTGAGGATGGAGTCCCGGTGGATCATACCCGTATCGTTCATGAGCGAATCCCGCTGGGCGATGCCGTTCGAGAGGTAGTTGTCCGTCAGGATCTGGAGCTCGGTGGTCACGAAGGCCAGCGAATCGAGAAACGACTTGTCGAGGGCATCCTTACGTGCCTGCGAAAGTGTGTTTTGCAGACGGTTCATGCTCTTGCGGCAGAGGCTGTCGTAGGAGCGGTCGCCGAAGACGGCCAGGTGGATCAGTGCAATGTTTTGTTCGTGGGCGGCGTCAAGCATCTCCTTGGCCAGCTCGATGTTGTGGGTGTTGGCCTTGAGGATGTCGCCCGTATCCTGACTCAGACGGTTCAGTTCGACATAGGAGACCATGCCGGAAAAAAACAACAGGCAGACAATGCTTAAAAAACCGATATTCACTCGTTTGCGTAATCCTGTCATAATCAAATTGCTTTTGTATAACCAAGTGTACCTCTATCTTTATGCAAAGATAAAAATTAATCCCGAATTTCCCCCATCAAATCCTGAGAATCGTCCATTTCGCCCAATTTCACGCGGCAAATCGTATTGACGCGCTCACGCTGGTAGGGGGCTTTCACACGGATGTAGTTACCCGTATATCCAAACATCATACCTTCGCGGCGCGTGCTTTCGAACAGCACGTCCTGCTCCGTGCCGATGCCTTTCCGGCAGAACGAAGCGTGGAGGCGTTGGCAGAGTTCCTCCAATCGGGCGACACGTTCGGTTTTCACGGAATCCTGTACCTTGTCGGGAAAATCGGCGGCGGGAGTACCCGGACGCTCCGAGAAGGGGAACACGTGCAGGAAGGCGGGTTCGAGCCCCTCCAAAAAGTCGTACGACGCCTGGAAATCCTCGTCCGT
Source organism: Alistipes sp. (assembly GCA_020026395.1). GTDB lineage: Bacteria > Bacteroidota > Bacteroidia > Bacteroidales > Rikenellaceae > Alistipes. The sequence continues at coordinate 213,362 of JAHHQM010000001.1, forward strand.
TTCGCCCGGAAAACCGACAATGACGTCGATGCCGATGAAGGCGTCGGGCATCAGGCGCTTGACCGTGTGGATGCGGTCGGCGAATTTGGCGGTCGTGTAGCGGCGGCGCATCCGGTGGAGGATCTTGTCGCATCCGCACTGGAGCGGAATGTGGAAATGGTGCTGGAATTTGGGCGAGGCGACGCAGAATTCGATGATCTCGTCCGTCAGAAGGTTCGGTTCGATGGACGAAATGCGGTAGCGCTCGATGCCCTCGACTTCGTTCAGCGCACGCAACAGGTCGATGAACTTTTCGCCCGTCGTGCGTCCGAAATCACCCGTATTGACACCCGTGATGACGATCTCTTTCTGGCCTGCGGCGGCGATTTTCTCGGCCTCTCGCACCAGGTCGGCAATCGGCAGGTTGCGGCTCGATCCGCGGGCGTAGTGAATCGTGCAATAGGCACAGCAGTAGTCACATCCGTCCTGCACCTTGAGGAAGGCACGCGTGCGGTCACCGCTCGAAAAAGCGGCGAAGAACGACGTGATCGAATCGGTATCGCAACTGTATACGTTTTGGACGCGTCCCCGTTCGATCAATTCGAGTACGCGGCGGTAGAGGTCACCCTTGAAATTGTTGCCCAGGACGATGTCCACGCCTTCGATGTCGGCGATTTCCTGGGGTTTGAGCTGTGCGTAACAACCCGTCACGGCAATGATCGCCTGCGGATTGCGGCGATGGAGTTTGCGGATCAGGTTGCGGCATTTCTTGTCGGCATGTTCGGTCACCGAACAGCTGTTTATGACGAAAATATCGGCGTCGGCCGGAGGAGCAACGCGGACGAAACCGCCTTGTTCAAAGGTTCTTGCAAGGGTCGAACTCTCCGAAAAGTTGAGTTTGCATCCGAGTGTGTGGAAACTTACTCTGCGAGGTTGCATGGAATGTCTTGTGTATGTGTTTAACAAGGCGAAAGTACAAAAAAAAGCAGGTGTGTCAAAATATTGACCCCAGATTTCCCTGCTTGGGGGCTTCAAAGGCGGCTTTTGCGTGTTTTTCGGGGGTGGCGGATGGTGAAAAACCGAAAAAAAAACTATCTTTGCACGATAAATTCTTTGCAATGGGATTTTTTGAAGATTTGCTCCAATATAATTACCTGCTCAACGCCCTTCTGGCGTCGGTTTTTTCGGGTATTACCTGCGGAATCATAGGTACTTACATCGTTTGCCGACGGACGGTTTTCCTGGCGGGTGGCATCACCCACGCATCGTTCGGAGGACTGGGTATCGCTCTTTTTCTGGGAGTGAATCCGATTCTCGGCGCGTTGTTTTTTGCCGTGATGGCCTCGCTCGGCATCGAATGGGCGGGAAATCGGGGACGCATCCGCGAAGATTCGGCCATCGGCATCGTCTGGTCGGTCGGAATGGCCGTCGGTGCACTGTTTATGAGCCTGCGCCCGGGCTATGCGGGCGGACTTTCGGCCGTGCTGTTCGGCAGTATCGTCACGGTGACGCCCGTCGATGTGAAGGCGCTGGCCGTTCTGACGGGCATCATTCTGGTGGGCAGTGCGGTGTGGTTGCGTCCGGTGATCTACACGGCTTTCGACCGCGATTTCTCCGTCAGCCGCGGAATCCATACCCAATGGCTGTCGTATCTGATGGCCGCCCTGATCGCCATTACGATCGTACTCTCGATCCGAATCATGGGTATTGTCCTTCTGATGTCGCTTGTCACGATGCCCGTAGTCATTGTAAATCAGCTCTCAAAGTCCTATCGCACGATTGTGTGGGGGGCACCTGTGGTGGCCGTCGCGGCCAACGTGGCGGGACTGATGATCAGTTATAATTATGAAGTTCCGTCGGGAGCAACCATAATATTTATCCTTACGATCGTGCTTATTTGCGTAAAAATATTAACTTTGCACTACTCAAAACGAGACCTTTCGCATGAAAAGCATTCATAAATTTGTTTTAAAAGCCTACCTCGGCCCGATGATCCTCACGTTTTTCATCGTGATGTTCGTCCTGCTGATGAACTTCATGTGGCGCTATATCGACGAATTGGTCGGAAAGGGTCTCGATGCGGGCATCATCCTCGAATTGATCTCCTACGCCATGTGCAACATGATCCCGATGGGATTGCCGCTGGCGATGTTGTTGGCGGCCATCATGACGATGGGTAATCTGGGCGAAAACTTCGAGCTGCTGGCCATGAAGTCGGCAGGTATGTCGCTTGTGCAGATCACAAAACCGCTGATTATTCTGGTAAGTTGCATTTCGGTGGGTAGTTTCTTCATCGGAAACAATCTCGTGCCGTATGCCAACCGCAAGATGTTCAGCGTGTTGTTCGATATCCGCCAGCAGAAACAGGCGCTTGAATTCCGCGACGGACTCTTTTTCAACGGTATCCCCGACATGTCGATCCGTGTGGAGCATCAGGATCCCGAAAGCCACCTCCTGCAAAAGATTTTGATCTACGACAACCGCGCGGCCAACGGCAATATGAATACCGTGGTGGCCGATTCGGGGTATATCCGCCTGTCGGACGACAAACGCTATCTGATGGTGACCCTGTTCCATGGGCAGACCTACGAACAGACGCGTAACAGCATGTGGTTCAACAAGAGTGGCCTTCGCCTCCACAGCTTCAAACGTGAGGATCAGATGATCGCGATGGACGGTTACGATATGGGTCGTACCGATGCCAATCTTTTCTCGAACAGCCGTACGAAGAACGTAAACGAATTGCAGCACGACATCGACTCGCTGGAGATCACGGTGAATTCGGTGACGGCAAGCTCCTATGAACCCCTGTTGAAGGATCAGCTCTTCCTGCGCGATACGATGATTCTGCCGCAACCCGACAGCGTCCGCGTCGACAAGAGCGGTTATGCCGATCTGATGGTGATGGATTCGCTGGAGATGTGCTCCATACGCAATAAGAACCGCGTGTGGGAGAAGGCCTGTCACATGGCCAAGAGCTCGCGCAATATGTTCTCGTTCGATGAAACGACGTCGAAGGATGCCCTGACGCAACTCTATATGAGTAAGGTCGAGTGGCACAAGAAAATGTCGCTGCCCGTCTCCATCCTGATCTTCTTCCTGATCGGTGCACCGCTCGGTGCGATCATCCGTCGCGGTGGTCTGGGACTTCCGGTGGTGGTGTCGGTGATCTTCTTCGTGATCTACTATATGATCAGCCTTTCGGGTGAGAAATTTGCCAAGGAGGGGACTTGGGATGCGGTCTACGGTATGTGGCTCTCGACGTTTGTGCTGACGCCCATTGCCGTCTATCTGACCTACAAGGCCACGAACGACTCTGCACTGCTCGATTTCGACTGGTACAGCGGCCGCATCAAGGCTTTGGAAGAAAAATTAAAAGGAAAACTAAAAAACATAAAAAATAAAACGCTAACGTGATGAGAAACGAATCAATGTTAAACAGTATAGAGGAGGTCCTCGAGGACTTCAGTCAGGGTAAGATCGTCATCATGGTCGATGACGAAGACCGTGAGAACGAGGGCGATTTCATTGTCGCCGCCGAGAAGATCACCCCCGAGATTGTCAATTTCATGCTTAAGGAGGGACGCGGTGTGCTGTGTGCACCTCTTTCCGAGGAGCGTTGCGCCGAGCTGGAATTGGATATGATGGAGCCGAACAACACCTCGCTGCTCGGTACGCCGTTCACCGTGACGGTCGATCTGCTGGGTGAGGGTTGCACGACGGGTGTGTCGATCCACGACCGTTGCGCCACGATCCGTGCACTGGCCAACCCCAACACCAAACCTTCGGATCTGGGTCGTCCGGGTCACATCAACCCCCTGCGTGCCCGTCAGAAGGGTGTATTGCGCCGTCCGGGTCACACCGAGTGTGCCATCGACCTGGCACGTCTTTGCGGTATGCAGCCCGTAGCCGCATTGATTGAGGTGATGAACGAGGATGGTACGATGGCGCGTCTGCCGCAGCTCGTGGAGAAAGCCAAGAAATTTGGCTTCAAGATCGGTTCGATCGCATCGCTGATCGAGTACCGTCTGAAGCAGGAGTCGATCATCGAGCGCGGTGAAACGGCCGACATGCCGACCGAGTGGGGGCACTTCAAGATCACGGCCTTCCGTCAGAAGAGCAACGGTCTGGAGCACCTGGCACTGACCAAGGGCGAATGGACGGAGGACGAACCCGTACTGATCCGTGTACACTCGTCGTGTGCCACAGGTGATATCCTCGGTTCGTGCCGTTGCGATTGCGGTGCGCAGTTGCACGAGGCCATGAAGATGATCGAGAAGGAGGGTAAGGGTGCCATCGTTTACCTCAATCAGGAGGGACGCGGTATCGGCCTGTTCAACAAGATCCACGCCTACAAGTTGCAGGAGGAGGGTCTGGATACGGTGGATGCCAACATCGAGTTGGGCTTCCGTCCCGACGAGCGTGATTACGGTATCGGTGCAAGCATCATCCGCGATTTGGGCATTAAGCACATGCGTCTGATGACGAACAACCCCCTGAAACGTGCCGGATTGGAGGGTTACGGTCTTTCGATCGACGAGATCGTGCCGATCGTGATCGCCCCCAACAAATACAACCTCCACTACCTGGAGACGAAGGAGAACCGCATGCATCACCACCTCGGATTGTGCAAGAATCACAATTCGAAGTGCTAATTTGCAATCGGTTACAGTTTGTTTTGCACGGTTCCGATTCCTGTCGAGTCGGGACCGTGCACTCATTAAAAGGAACTTGAAAAAATGATGAATCCGAAAGATTTACGCATCGTGTTCATGGGAACACCCGAATTTGCCGTACCTTCGCTCAAGGCGTTGGTTGAGGGCGGGTATCATGTGGTTGCGGTGGTGACCGTACCCGACAAACCCGCAGGTCGCGGTCAGAAGGTGCACGAAAGCGATGTGAAGGTGGCAGCCAAGGAGCTGGGACTGCCCATTCTGCAACCCGTCAAGTTGCGCGATCCCGAATTTGTGGAGGCGATGAAGGCTTTGAATCCCGACCTGGGTATCGTCATCGCATTCCGTATGTTGCCCGAGGTGATTTGGGCAATGCCCCGTTTCGGTACGTTCAATCTGCACGCTTCGTTGTTGCCCGAATACCGCGGTGCCGCCCCGATCAACTGGGCTATCATCAACGGCGAGAAGAAGACGGGCGTGACGACCTTCCTGTTGAACCACGAGATCGACAAGGGTGCAATCCTGTGTCAGGAGGAGCTGGCGATCGGCGAGGAGGATAACGTGGGCGTGGTGTACGACCGTCTGATGACGATAGGCGAGCGCCTTGTGCCGCATACGGTCGATCTGATCGCCGCGGGGGAGATCCATCCCGTGGAGCAGAACGGCGTGGATGAGGCCAAATTGAAATCCGCTCCGAAAATCTTCAAGGAGGATTGCCGCATCGACTGGACGCGTCCGGGTCGCGAGATCGTTAATTTCGTGCGGGGATTGTCGCCGTACCCCGCAGCCTGGGGTGCGATGCGTTCGGAGGACGGAAAGGAGACTTCGGTGAAGATCTTCTCGGCACATTTCGAACCGTGTGCCCACAACCGCGAGTGCGGTCTGATCGAGAGCGACTGCCGCACGATGATCCGCGTGGCTTGCAGCGACGGATGGATCACGCTGGACGAATTGCAGCTGGCCGGAAAACGCCGTCTTCCCGTGCGCGAACTCCTGCTCGGATTCCGCGATGTATTGCAGTGTCGATTTGAATAATTCAACGAAAAATGGAAAATAAAGCAATTACAAAGAGATATTGGATGAAGTCCATCGTCTCTTTCCTTTTGGTGTTGTTCACCATGCCGCTGGGACACGCACTGATGATCCTGATGGAACACCTCCTGCCGGGCGACATGCTCCATACGGCGGCCTTCCTGATCGGATTGGTCGGCTTCCTGATGGTCGTCATCGGCGTCTTTGTCAAGGGCGATACCCGCCAGACGCTGTGGGGACTGTTCGGCGGTCTGCTGTTTTGGACGGGATGGGTCGAATTCGTCTATATGTATTACGCCAACCGATTCGGCGTCATGCCCGAACTCGATCCCGTGACGGGCGAGGTCATCACCCGACCCGAATACCTGATCATGCCCTCGTCGTTCGGCTTCTTCGTGATGTTCCTCACGATCTACATTTTCTCGATCCGTTCGGGATGCCGATTCTTCATCTGGTGTCAGAAGAAACTCTTCGGCAAACGCCGTGAGACGATCGTCGTACAACCCATCACGCGTCACACCTCGATCATCACCTTTATGGAGTTGAATATGATGATGTGGGCGTGCTACCTGTTGCTGATGTTCTGCTACGACGATAATTTCCTGGGCGAACATCACCCCCTGACGATTGCCACGGGTGTGGGCTGTTTCATCGGCTCGCTCTTCATCTTCAAACGCCAGTTGCAGCTTGCGTCGTGGGGTGCGAATATCCGCATGGCCGTGGCTACGGTCATCATCTTCTGGACGCCTGTCGAGATTCTCGGCCGTCTGGATTTCTTCAGCGAGATCTGGGTCGAGCCGATGGAGCACGTGACCGAAATGTCGATCATCCTGGCCGCGTTCCTGGCTCTGCTGATCTATCTGCTGGTTATGGCACGTAAAACACACAATTCATAGTGAAAAAAGGACACAAATACGGATGGGGCGTTGCGTTCACGGCGGGACTTCTGGCGGGATGTGCCGCGGAGAAGAATCCCGAGGAGCGGATGAACATTTTGTTCATCATGTCGGACGACCACGCCTTGCAGGCTGTCAGTGCCTGTGGCGGTAAGCTGGTGCCGACGCCCAACATCGACCGCATTGCGCGGGACGGTGTGGTTTTCGAGAACAGTTTCGTGGCAAACTCGATCAGCGGGCCGAGCCGTGCCTGTATGCTGACCGGAAAACACAGCCATGCCAACGGATTCCGCAACAACGAGGATGTGTTTGACGGTCATCAGCCGACCTTCCCCGCCATCCTGCATAAGGCGGGCTATCAGACGGCGCTGATCGGCAAGTGGCACCTGGGATCGCGTCCCGAGGGGTTCGACCATTGGGATATTCTCGACGGACAGGGCGATTACTACAATCCCACGTTTATTTGTGACGGCGATACGCTGCGCCGTGAAGGCTATGTGACCCGATTGACGGCCGATTTGGCCATGAAGTGGCTCGATCACCGCGACAAGAACCGTCCCTTCTGCCTTTTGATGCACAACAAGGCGCCGCACCGCATCTGGATGCCCGCCATCGAGGATCTCGGATCGTCGGATTCGATCTCGTTCCCCGTGCCCGAAACTTTCTACGACAATTACGAGCAACGCCGTGCCGCAGGGTTGCAGGAGATGTCCGTTGCCCGCGATATGGATCTGATCTACGACCTGAAACTCGACCCCGGGGTGGCTACGGGACGCAAGGATCTGATGCAGTGGGCAAAGGCGGCGGTGGATCGTATGTCACCCGAAGACCGCAAGGCCTGGGATGCCTACTACGACCGCCGTTCGGAGGAGTTCGCCGAATTGAACCTTTCGGGAAAGGAGCTTGCCGAGTGGAAGTTGCAGTGCTACCTGAAAGACTACACGAGCGTGATCCGTTCGGTGGATCGCAATGTGGGTCGTGTGTTGGATTACCTCAAGGAAAACGGCCTGGATCAGAATACGCTGGTGGTGTATACCTCCGATCAGGGCTTCTATATGGGCGAACACGGCTGGTTCGACAAACGATTCATGTATGAGGAGTCGTTCCGTACGCCGTTGTTGATGCATCTGCCGCAGGGGAAGCACGGCGTGATCCAGCAACCCGTGCAGAACATCGACTATGCGCCGACCTTCCTGGAGCTTGCGGAATTGCCCGTTCCGTCCGATATGCACGGTTGCTCGCTTCTGCCTTTGCTGAAGGGCGAAGAGCCGACCTATTGGCGTCAAACGCTCTACTACCATTTCTACGAATATCCGGGTGAGCACGCCGTAAGACGTCACGAGGGTGTTCGCAGCGAGCGCTATAAGCTGATCCGTTTCTACGGGGATGAGGAGCATTGGGAATTCTACGATCTGAAGAACGATCCCCACGAGTTGCAGAACCTCATCAACAATCCCGACTATCAGCGGTTGATCATAGAGGCCAAGTCCGAACTCAAACGCTTGAAGCGTCAGTATCAGGCACCCGACGTACATTAATCTTCGGGGGCGTAAATAACGAAAGGGCTGATCCCACTCGGGGGTCAGCCCTTTCTCCTTTCGTTCTGTTCGAGGCAATTCGTATGTTTCGGTCGGCGTTCGGTGCGCTGGCATTACTCGAATTGTCTATTTCTTTTGTACGTGAGTCAAGAAATCTGTAACCAAGTTCAACAAATAGTGAGAACTTTCCAGATTTAAGATACCAAGCTAAACCTGCATCGTAAGTAGTACGCTTCAATCAGGACTGCCAAGACTTTGTGCTGCTTTTACGCACATCAAGTGAATGGTTGCCATTGCTGTGATTAAGTAATTTAACGTTTATACCTTAAACTTGCTCCGTTAGAGTAGATCCTTGCTCCCTTATTTAAAAATAATGAAGATATTAGCTAGAGGGATTATATCCACACGTAATTTGAAAGAGAGGTCTAATGGAATTTTGTCGTTATTTTGAATTCCGGTTCCTTGAGATGCAATATACTAAGCCTGGAAAAGTATAAATTATTTCAATCGCTTTATGCGGTTTATAACAATTATAATATCAACAACAACATGAATGCCGCAAATAACCCATAAAACAATATTTTCTACTATACCTATGAATAGCAACAAGTGCGTAAATATCATTGACAATAAAAAATCTCTTGAAAGAGTATTGATGAAATCTAATCCACTATCAATATGCAACGAGAATATTTTTCGTTTGCCCTCTCCACCCCGAATTGAATTATAAGGATATTTCTTATTAAGCAAAAATAGCAGTACGGTATTCAATGAAACTATTATTATTAACCATAAGTCTATCATAATGAAATCGTTTAAAATTAATATTGTTGTAAGTTGCATTGATTGACTTGAATCCAAACTGACAATAAAACAGAATCGAACTCAAAGTAAGTAAAATTTTATATTTATCTTTTGTAGTCATATACCCTAATCTGTTCCTCGGTCTTGAGTTAAAGATGTTTTGAACGCGCATAACCTGTTCATGGGTTATGTCTCTAAATCCGTACCCTTTGGTAAGTATTTCCTATTCAATCCATTGCTGTTTTGGGTGATATGGTTTTGCAAAGGTAAATAAAGATTTTAATATACGTGTAATTTCTTTGTGAAAATTAATTTTTTTCCATTATCTGCCGTTTATTGTACCTTGATTTGGGATGCCTCCTCCGGCAACTTCACGCATCGGATCCGACGGGGTGTATCACCCCGGATCGGGCTGTTGAAACCTGCGGAATTGCTTTATTTTTAGAGTTTCACTTCGCGGATGATCTCCGCACCGTGGCGAATGGCCTCTTCGTTCTGCGGAAGCAGTTTCCATGCACGTTCGGGAAGCGACTTCTTCAGTCCGACCATCACATTCTCCAGACTCACGACGGGGCGCACCTTGAGGTAGCCGCCGAGGATCATCGTGTTGAACATCTTGGCCTGACCCAGACGTGCCGCCTCGGCCGTGGCATCGATGGCATAGATCGAGATGTCCTTGCGCACGGGGTGGCGCGTGATGCCGTTCGTGTCGTAGATGAGCGTACCGCCCGCCTTGACCAGCGGTTCGAATTTCTCCATCGACTGCTGGTTGAGGATGATGGCCGTATCGAATTCGTGGGCGATCGGCGAAGAGATCTTCTTGTCGGACAGGATTACCGTCACGTTGGCCGTACCGCCACGCATCTCGGGGCCGTAGGAGGGCATCCACGTTACTTCGTAGTCCTGCATGACACCCGAGTAAGCCAGAATCTTACCCATCGAGAGAACACCCTGTCCTCCGAATCCCGCAATGATCAATGTTTCTTTCATATTGTGTCCTCCTATTTTACTTCTTTGATGTCGCCCAGCGGATAGAACGGGAGCATGTTCTCCTCGAGCCATTTGTTGGCGGCCACGGGCGTCATTTTCCAACCGCTGTTGCAGGTCGAAACGACCTCCACGAGCGAGAATCCCTTACCCTCCATCGAACGCTGGAACGCTTTCTTGATGGCGTTCTTGCACTTGCGGACGTTGGCGGGCGTGTGGACGCTCTGACGCGTGATGTAGGTGGCGCCGTCCAGATGTGCCATCATCTCGGCAATCTTGTAGGGGTAACCGTTCAGACGCGGATCACGGCCGTAGGGCGTGGTGGCGGTCTTCATACCCAGAAGGGTGGTCGGTGCCATCTGTCCGCCCGTCATGCCGTAAATGGCGTTGTTGATGTAGATCGTCACGACGTTCTCACCGCGTGCGGCGGCGTGGATCGACTCGGCTGTACCGATGGCCGAAAGGTCACCGTCGCCCTGATACGTGAAGATCATCTTGTCGGGCATCAGACGCTTCATGGCCGATGCAATGGCCAGGGCACGTCCGTGGGCGGCCTCCACCCAGTCGATGTCGATATAATTGTAGGCAAATACGGAGCAGCCCACGGGCGAAATACCCACGGCTTTTTCCGCCAGCCCCAACTCGTCGATTACTTCGGCAACGAGTTTGTGAACCGTGCCGTGACTACAGCCGGGGCAGTAGTGCATGACATTGTCCAACATGAGTCTCGGTTTTGCGTAAACCAGATTCTCCTTTTTTATTTCAACCTCTGCCATAGTTTTTAGTTTTTGTGGATGAATTTTTCCTTCAGTGCGGCAAGCACTTCATCGGGGTTGAAGATCATACCGCCCTGACGGCCGTAATGCTCCACGGGAGCTTTGCCGTTCACCGCCAGACGGACATCCTCGACCATCTGACCGGCATTCAGCTCGGCCGAAAGGAATCCCTTGACACCGCGCTCGGCCAATGCGGCCAGCGGTTTTGAGGGGAAGGGGTAAAGGGTAATGGGGCGCAAAAGGCCGACCTTGAGACCCTCCTGACGCGCCATTTCGACCGTTGCCGAGCAGATACGTGCCGACGAACCGAACGCCACGATCACGTATTCCGCATCGTCACACTCAATCTCTTCGTACATCACTTCCTGCTCCATGGCCTTGTATTTGGCTTGGAGGTCTTTGTTCTTGATCTCCATTTTTTCGGATTGCAACTCCAGCGAGGTGACGATGTTACGCTCGCGCGAAGAGGGTTTGCCGATGGCTGCCCAACTGCCGTAACGCTCGCGTACCTCCTCGTCGGTAAGACGCGGACGTTGCGGTGAAAGCACCACCTTCTCCATCATCTGACCGATCACACCGTCGGCCAGGATCATGGCCGGGTTGCGGTATTTGAAGGCCAGGTCGAATGCCACGGCCACATGGTCGTGCATCTCCTGTACGGAGTTCGGGGCGAGGACGATCAGATGGTAGTCACCGTGACCGCCACCCTTGCAAGCCTGGAAATAGTCGCCCTGCGAAGGCTGGATCGTACCCAGTCCCGGGCCGCCACGCTGGCAGTTGATAATCAGGCAGGGGAGTTCCGCGCCTGCAATATAACTCAGTCCCTCGGACATCAGCGAGATGCCGGGGCTTGACGATGAGGTCATGACACGTTTTCCTGCGGCTGCACCGCCGTAAACCATATTGATCGACGAGACCTCCGACTCGGCCTGAAGAACGACCATACCGGTTGTTTCCCAAGGTTTGAGTTCCATGAGGGTCTCCATGACTTCGGATTGGGGAGTGATGGGGTAGCCGAAATATCCGTCGCAACCGTAGCGAATTGCCGCATAAGCAATCACTTCGTTGCCTTTCATCAGTCTGACTTCTTTCTCTTCCATGGCTTAGTTGATTTTTTGACGATAAACCGTGATAACACTGTCCGGACAGATGACCGCGCACGAAGCACAACCGATGCAGGCATCCGGATTGGCCATCTGGGCTACGGGGTATCCCTTGCTGTTCACCTCAGAAGAGAGGGAGAGTACATCGCAGGGACAAGAGGCAATGCAAACACCACAGCCTTTGCACCGTTCTCTGTCGACAACGATTGTTCCTTTGATTTTAGCCATAATATCGTTGATTTGTGTGTGGATTTTCAACAAAAGTACTAAAAAAACGCGGAAATGGAAAAGAAAAAATCCAAAACCACCATTTTTTGCCGTGAAAACATTTGCAAGTCATCTGCTATATGCAAATATCGTTCCGCGGGAAAGGGCGGAATAAGGGGGAAGGGAATGGGAGCGGAAAGTGTGGGGCGTGGGTTTGGTGCGGGGCGGGAAAGGCCTTTGTGTAGTCGGCGGGGAGAGGACGCTCTTTCGGAGAGGGGCGGGCCGACCAAGATCGGGAAAATCGGGCGAAAATGGGGTGCGGAAAGGTGGGGGGGGAGGATTTGGAGCGGAGAAAGGGGATATTTCGGTGGAGAGAAGTACATCCTTTTGGGGTAACTGCCAAGATTGGTGCGAGGGGAAAATTATAAGGAGAACATCTCGGCGTGACAAAGGGCATCTTTCGGAGCGGAAACATTCGACCAGGTTATCCTTCGAAAAATTGTCGCAACCGTACAATGTCGAAACCCGCCCTCGCCAAGCATAAAAAAGGCGGAAACCCCGAAGGATTCCCGCCCGTGACGAATCTTGAACGATCCGCTTATTTCTCGAACGAGTGGATAACCACACCCGAACGCAGTTTCGGCTCAAACCAAGTGGTCTTGGGAGGCATGATGCAACCCGAGTCAGCGATGTTGATCAACTGCTGCATCGATACGGGGTAGAGTGCGAAGGCAACCTTCATCTCACCGCTGTCGACACGACGCTTCAACTCGCCCAGACCGCGGATACCGCCGACAAAGTCGATACGGTTCGAGGTACGCAGATCCTTGATGTCGAAGATCTGATCCAGTACGAGGTTCGACAATACCGTAACATCCAGAACACCGATCGGATCCTGGTCGTTGTATGTGCCGGTTTTGGCCGTCAGGCTCCACCAGTGACCCTCGAGGTACATGCTGAAGTTGTGGAGTTTGTTGGGGCGGTATTCCTCCGTACCCTTATCCTCTACGTCGAAGTGCTCCTTCAACTTCTCGACAACCTGTGCGGGAGTCAGATTGTTCAGATCACGCAATACGCGGTTGTAGTCGATGATGCGCAACTGGCTTGCGGGGAAGGTCACTGCCAGGAAGTAGCAGTACTCCTCGTTTCCGGTGTGGTGCGGGTTGTTGGCCTTGCACTCGGCACCTACGCGGGCTGCGGCAGCCGTACGGTGGTGACCGTCGGCAACATACAGGGCGGGAATGCCTGCGAAGATCTCGGTGATACGGTCGTTGATGGCCTTATCCTTGATCACCCACAGCTGGTGACCGAAACCGTCCTCTGCCGTGAAGTCGTATTCGGGCTTGTGCTCCTTGACGAACTTCTCAACGATGGCGTTGATCTCGTCGTTGTCGGGATAAGCGAAGAATACGGGCTCGATGTTGGCCTGCTGGTTGCGAACGTGCTTCATACGGTCGTTCTCCTTCTCAACGCGGGTCAGCTCGTGCTTCTTGATGGCACCCGAGAGGTAATCCTCGAAGTGGCAGCACATCGTCAGACCATACTGCGTACGGCTGTCCATCGTCTGTGCATAGATGTAGTAGCACTCCTGATCGTCCTGCTGCAACCAACCCTCTTTTCTCCAACGCTTGAAGTTCTCGACAGCCTTCTCGTAAACCTCGGGCGAGTGCTCGTCGGCGATAGGCGTGAAGTCGATTTCGGGTTTGATGATATGTAATAAAGAACGTTCAGTGGCTTCTTTCTTTGCTTCTTCCGAGTTCAAAACGTCATAGGGACGCGATGCTACTTCTGCAGCATATTCTTTCGGCGGACGAATACCGCGGAAAGGTTTAATTCTTACCATGGCGAATTATCTGTTTTTGATGGTTGGGAAATGTGTCGGGGGACAAAGGGGCGGAATGACCCCAAAAAGTCTCCGCCCCTTTTTTCCGCGACTTTTGTATTATTTGTTTACCTGGAACGTCGTGTCACCGTTGTTCAGATAGCCTACGATCTGACGAGCTGCGGCCAAACCTGCATTGACGTTAGCCTCACCGGTCTCGGCACCCTGTTTTTTGGGCGTTGCGAATACACGGTTGCCGAACTTCTCGTTCCATGCAGCCTGATTTACAGCAGCGATATCGGTGATGTACTTCAGATCCTCACGCTCGGTGAAGGCCTTCTCCAGACCCTCCTCGCAGATGACCTCCTTACGAGCCGTGTTCACCATGATGGCGCCTTTCGGCATCGAAGAGATCAGCTCGTAGTTGATCGAACCCTTCGTATCGGCCGTTGCAGGAATGTGCAGCGACAGGTAGTTCGAGCGTTTGAACAACTCGGCAACGGTCTCGACCTTCTCGCAACCGTCGGCAGCCAGCGTAGCGGCGTCCTTGTGACGAGCGTAAACAATAACTTTCATGCCCAAAGCCTGTGCTTTCTGACCTACGAGTTTGCCAATGTGGCCGTAAGCCATCAGACCCAGCGTCTTGCCCTTCAGCTCCTGACCCTTGCCCGGAGTGAAGCAGTTACGCGACATGTAGATCATCATGGCCAGTGCCAACTCGGCAACGGCGTTCGAGTTCTGACCCGGAGTGTTCATCACAACGATGCCGCGCTCCGAAGCAGCAGCCAGATCCACGTTGTCATAACCTGCACCTGCACGTACGACGATCTTCAGGTTCTTGGCAGCGGCGATGACGTCGGCCGTAACCTTATCGCTACGGATGATCAGTGCGTGAGCGTCGGCAACGGCTGCCAGCAGCTCGGCTTTGTCTGTATATTTTTCGAGCAGGGCGAGTTCGTGACCGCCTTCCTCAACGATTTTGCGGATACCGTCAACAGCCTCTTTTGCAAAAGGTTTCTCGGTAGCAACTAATACTTTCATGTTCGGTTTATAGGTTTTAGGTTCTTCTTATTGTGGTTTTGCTTATTCACCGACCAACCATCGGGAATTGCTTCTCGATGGTTGGTGATGATAAGATGTCTGGATGATCCAGATTATTTGTGGAGTTTCTCGAAGTCCTGCATGCATTTAACCAATGCCTCTACGCTCTCCTTGGGAAGTGCGTTGTAGCAGGAAGCACGGAAACCGCCTACCAGACGGTGGCCCTTGATACCGACCATACCGCGCTCGGTTGCGAACTTGAAGAATTCGTCGGCCAGATCCTCGTGACCCTCGGTCATTACGAAGCAGATGTTCATCAGCGAACGATCCTCCTTCTCAACGGTACCGCGGAACAGCGAGTTGCGGTCGATTTCGTCGTACAGCAGAGCAGCTTTCTCCTTGTTGCGACGCTCGATCTCCTTAACACCGCCGATCTCCTTGAGCCACTTCAGGGTCTCGCCCAGAACGTAGATGGGGAATACCGGAGGAGTATTGAACATGGAGTTCTTCTCGACGTGGGTCTTGAAGCTCATCATGGTCGGGAGGTCACGAACCTGCTTCTCGAGGAAGTCCTCGCGGATGATTGCGAAGGCAACACCTGCGGGTGCGAGGTTCTTCTGGGCACCACCGTATACCATTGCATACTTGGTGATGTCGAACTCGTGCGACAGGATGTCGGACGACATATCGGCTATCAAAGGTACCGGCGAGTCGAGATCCTCGTGATACTCGGTACCGTAGATGGTGTTGTTCGAGGTGATGTGGAGGTAATCCAAATCGGTCGGGATCTTCACGCCTTTAGGAATGTACGAGAAGTTCTTGTCTTCTGAAGAAGCCAAAACCTCAACCTCGCCATAACGCTTAGCCTCTTTGATGGCTTTCTTCGACCAAACACCGGTGTTGATGTAACCGGCTTTCTTGCCGAGGAAGTTGGCAGCTACTTCATAGAAGAAGGTGCTGGCGCCACCGCCGATATAGAAAATACGATAGTTATCAGGAATGTGAAGCAACTCGCGGAAGTTGGCCTCTGCATCGGCTATGACTTTATCGAAGTCTTTGGTACGGTGCGAAATCGAAAGGATCGAAAGACCCGAATCGTTGAAGTCGAGAACGGCTTTGGCAGCTCTTTCGACTACTTCTTGTGCCAGGACGGAAGGTCCGGCGTTGAAATTGTGTTTTTTCATAATGGTTAGTTATGTGAGTTAGTTTTTAAGTTTGTCGTTGTTTTTAATAACACACAAATATAAGCAATATATTTCGGAAAAAGCAATAGAAACTCAAATTAATTTTTTCTCGGAGCGGGTTTGTCGCGATTTTGAATTGTTTTTATTATTTTTGTCAAAATTTAATTTTGTTTTAGAATCATGGTAAAGTCTATGACGGGCTTCGGTAAGGCCGAAGTCGCTCTTACAAACAAGAAAATCACCGTGGAAATCCGCTCGCTCAACTCGAAGCAGCTGGATCTCAATATGCGTATCCCGGGTGTTTATCGTCAGGCCGAGGGCGATGTGCGCAACATTGTGTCGCGTACGTTGCTGCGCGGTAAGGTCGATCTGTTTGTGTCGGTCGAATCGACGGCTGTCTCAACGCCCGCTCATATTAATAAAGAGGTATTCCGCGAATATCTGCGTCAGATGAACGAGACGCTCACCTTTTCGGGAATCGATGCTTCGTACGATTCGATCGTGTCGTCGATCATGCGTATGCCCGATGTGGTGACCACCGAGCAGCCCGAAATCCCCGACGACGAAATCAAGGCGCTGTTGGACGCTACGCAGCGTGCCGTGGCCGCACTGGACGAATTCCGACAGCAGGAGGGTGCCGTACTGATCGCCGATCTGCTGCACCGCGTCGATCTGATCGAGGGGTACAAGGAGCAGGTCGTACCGTATGAGAAGCAGCGCGTGGAGACGATCCGTCAGCGCATTATGGACGGTCTGGAGAAACTCAAGGCCGATGTCGATAAGAACCGTCTGGAGCAGGAGATGATCTTCTATCTGGAGAAACTGGATATCACCGAGGAGAAGGTGCGTCTGAAGAACCACTGCAAGTATTTCCGCGATGTGGCTGCCGAAGAGGAGGCTCCGGGTCGCAAACTCGGATTCATCGCACAGGAGATGGGTCGTGAGATCAATACGCTGGGTTCGAAGGCCAACGAGTCGAACATCCAGATTCTGGTCGTCCGCATGAAGGACGAGCTGGAGAAGATTAAGGAACAGGTACTTAATATTTTGTAATCCGATGGGTAAAATTGTCATATTTTCGGCTCCGAGCGGATCGGGCAAGACCACGATCGTTCGCGAGTTGCTGAAGCGTTATCCCGACATGGAGTTTTCGGTGTCGGCCACCAGCCGCCAGCCGCGCGGCATCGAGAAGGACGGGGTGGATTACTACTTCCTCTCGGAGGAGGAGTTCCGCAAGGCCGTCGAGGAGGATCGTTTCGTGGAGTGGGAGGAGGTCTATAAAGGCACCTGCTACGGCACACTGCGTTCGGAGATCGAACGCATCTGGGCAAAGGGAAACACCATCCTGTTCGATGTTGATGTCATGGGCGGTATGAACCTCAAACGCATCTTCGGCGAGAAGGCCTGCTCGATTTTCATCATGCCTCCTTCGGTCGAGGAACTGCGCCGTCGTCTGATCGGTCGCGGTACGGATGCCCCCGAGGTGATCGAAAAACGTGTCGCCAAGGCCGAATTCGAGATGACGAAAGCCCCCGCATTCGACCATGTCGTCATAAATGACGTGCTGGCGGATGCCGTAGCCGAAACCGTTGCAATCCTCGATAAATTTAAGGACGCGAAGTGATGAAGAAACGCATGATGCTCTATTTCGGATCGTTCAACCCGATCCATAAGGGGCATGTCGCTTTGGCGGAGTATGTCGTCGAAAAGGGGTTGTGCGACGAGGTGGCGCTGATCATCTCGCCCCAGAGTCCCTACAAGCAGTCGATGATGCTCGCCCCCGAAACCGATCGTTTCGAGATGGCGGAAATGGCCTGCAAGGCCTCGAAATATCCGGAGCAGATCCGACCCTCGGTGGTCGAATTCCTGCTGCCGCGACCTTCCTATACCATCGACACGCTGAATTATCTGGAAGAGGTGTGCGGCAATCAGATGGAATTTTCGATCCTGATGGGTGCCGACCAGCTCGACCGTCTGGACGGATGGAAGGACTACGAGCGGATTTTGGAGTACCCGATCTGGGTCTATCCGCGAAAAGGGGAGTCGCTTCCCGACCGATTCCGCACGAAGATCCACCTTTTGGAGGATGCGCCCTTGCAGGATTTCTCTTCGACCGAGGTGCGCGGTTGTGTGGAACGCGGGGAGGATACTTCGCGTATGCTCTGCAAGGAGGTGGCCGATTACATCTCGAAGAAAGGCCTCTGGAGCATCTCGTCGCAGATCGTGGCGATCAATGCCCGTCTGGATTCCGAGCCCGACAACGTGGAACTGCTTCTGCAACGCGGTCAGCTCCATTACCGCCGCAACGATTGGGGCGCGGCGCTTAACGACTTCAACAAGATTCTGAAGATTGATCCCCGACACCGTGAGGCGCACCAGTTTGTGGAATTGGTGCAGGAGATCCTTTCTTTTCGCTATAAAGATATTTATAATCCCTGAAAATGAATCGTTTAAGAATTGCTTTGCTCGCCGGAGGTGACTCTTCCGAGCGAGAAATTGCGCTTCAGAGTGCCGCCCAGATCGAGGCCGCTCTGGATCACACCAAATACGACATTACGCTGGTCGATATCCACCATCGCGACTGGTTCTATACGGCTCCCGACGGACGTCGCTGGCCGCTGGACAAGAACGATTTCTCGATGACGGTCGACGGCGTGCGCCGCGAATTCGACTATGCACTGATCATCATCCACGGCACGCCGGGCGAGAACGGTCGCCTGCAAGGTTACCTGGAGATGATGGACATCCCCTTCTCCTCGTGTTCGATGACATCGTCGGTGGTGACCTTCGACAAGTTTACCACCAAACGTACGCTGGAGGGTCGTGGCATCAACATGGCGCGAGAGATTTTTTTGCGCCGCGGGGAACAATATGATGCCCGCGAGATCGTTCAAAAGTTGGGTCTTCCCGTTTTTGTGAAACCCAATGCGAGCGGATCGTCGTTTGGTGTGACGCGTGTGACGAACGAGAAGGAAATTCCTGCCGCCGTCGAGGCTGCCCTGGCCGAGAGCGAGGACGTGCTGATCGAGGAGTGCATCACGGGTCGCGAGATGGCTTGCGGTGTGATGATCGCGGGCGGTAAGGAGTATGTATTCCCCGTGACGGAGATCGTCCCGAAGAACATCTTCTTCGACTACGAAGCGAAATATACGGCGGGTTGCTCGGATGAGATCACGCCGGCCGACATCACGGACGAGGTGCGCCGCGAGCTGAACCGCATGACGCTCGAAGCCTATAAAACATGCCGTTGCAAGGGCGTGGTGCGTGTCGATTTCATCGTGACCGAGGAAGGAAAACCCTATTTCATCGAGTTGAACTCCATCCCCGGCATGAGCGGCGGAAGCATCGTTCCGAAGCAGGTGCGCACGATGGGCATGACGCTCGGTGAGTTGTACGACATGATCATAGAGGATACGAAAAGAAAATGATAGAAATAGACGACAAGATTGTGAGTCAGGATCTTCTTCGGGAGTGTTTCTGCTGCGACCTGGGCGCATGTAAAGGGATTTGCTGCGTCGAGGGTAATGCGGGAGCACCGCTGGAAGAGGACGAAGTGGCCGTTCTCGAACGGGAATATCCCCATTACCGTCCCTACATGACGGGCGAGGGGGTGGAAGCCGTCTCGGAGCAGGGGTTTGTGGTGTTGGACGAGGACGGAGATCTGACCACACCGTTGATCCATGATGCCGAGTGTGCTTTTTCCTATAAGGAGAACGGCTGCACGCTCTGCGCCATCGAACGTGCATACCGTGAGGGCAAAACCACGTTCAAAAAACCCATATCCTGCCATTTGTATCCGATTCGCCTGGTGAATTTTTCGAACGGGACGATCGGTCTGAACTATCACCGTTGGGATGTTTGTGACGGCGCCCGCAAGTGTGGTCGCAAATTGGGAATCCCCGTTTACAAATCGCTCAAGGAGCCTATTATTCGTCGTTTCGGAGCCGAGTTTTACGAGGCTTTGGAGGCGGCCGAACAATATATCAAACAACAACACTGACACAACACAAACTGATCCAAAAGATGTTAAGAAAGACCCTGCTGGTTTTCGCGGCAATGGCCCTGATGTGCAATGCGGCCTCGGCGAATATGAGCCAGAAAAAGAAGAAGCGTTCCAAGAAACACCACAAGACCGAACAGGTCACGCCCGCACCCGAAAAGACCACTTGTATGGAGCCTCAGCCCGCACCGACGCCCGCACCCGCAGAGTCGGTATGCCCCGAGCCCGAACCTGCTCCCGTTGATCCGAAGGCGGCACTTCCCCGTACGCCCGAACAGATTGCGGCCGATTCGATTGCCGATCTGAAGGAGCGCCTTCGTCCCTGTAAGATCCAATCGACATTCGATACGAATGGTTTGTGTGTGATCGATACCCTCGAGTCGGGTAACGATGCCGTGCAGGTGGTGCTTTTCAGCAACAATACCTGGAAATATGTCCGCAACCGCGAAATCCCGAAGGACAGCACGATTTTCGTGAAGTATTGGGATACGACCAAACTCCTGCCCTATGAGCACGCCCACACGACGATGCCCAATTCGGTGGTGATTGATCTGGTCGATTCGCTCAATTGCTACCATTGTCCCTATCAGGGTGGGGTGAACCCCCGTGGTCGTTACGGCCTGCGTCGCGGTCGTCCGCATCAGGGCGTCGATCTGCCGCTGAAGATGGGCGATCCCGTTTATGCCACGTTCTCGGGTCGCGTGCGTATCTCGGCCTACAATAGAGGCGGTTATGGTAACCTGGTGATCATCCGTCACGACAACGGCCTTGAAACCTACTACGGTCACTTGTCGGAGCGTATGGTCGAACCCAATCAGTGGGTCGAGGCCGGACAGGTCATCGGTCTGGGTGGTTCGACGGGTCGTTCGACGGGTCCGCACCTCCACTTCGAAATCCGTTACTACGGTCAGTCGTTCGATCCCGAGCGTCTGATCGACTTCAAGAACGGAACGCTGTGCCGTGAGACCTTCCTTTTGAAGAAATCGTTTTTCAGCATCTATTCCAAGGCCGGACAGGATTTCGAGGACGAGATCTCCAATCAGGAGCAGGACAAAAAGGAGGCTGCCGAACGTGCCGCACGCCGTTATCATACGATCCGTCATGGCGATACGCTCGGTCATCTGGCTGCCAAATACCATACGACCGTGACGAATATCTGCCGTATGAACAACATCAAGACGACGACGATTCTTCGTCTGGGTCGCAAGCTCCGAGTTCGCTAAACACCCCGAAAAAAAGGCTTTAAGCGGTGAAACCACACAGGTTTCACCGCTTTTTTTACATTTGTGGGTAGGCTACCTATATTTGGGTAAATCGGCCTGCGGAGGTAAGAAAACTTCGTCGGGGCTTCTTTTATCCGCGGTTTTTTATTAATTTTGAGGATGTGAAAATAGAATCCAAAACAACTATAAAATTATGTCGGAAATAACCAAATTGAAACCGAGCCTGGTATGGGAGCAGTTTGATTCCATTACCAAGGTACCCCGTCCTTCGAAACGTGAGGGTAAAATCATTGAGTTTTTGGTGGAATTCGCCAAGAAACACAACTTCGAATATAAGAAAGATGCAACGGGTAACGTCGTGATGCGCGTACCCGCCACTCCCGGCTACGAGAACCGTCCTACGGTGATCCTTCAGTCGCATATGGATATGGTGTGCGAGAAGAATTCCGACGTGGAGTTCGACTTCGACAACGACCCGATCCAACCCCGCATCGACGGCGAGTGGGTGAAGGCCTGCGGTACGACGCTGGGTGCCGATGACGGTATCGGTATGGCCGCTCAGATGGCTGTGCTGCTCGATCCCAACCTCAAGCACGGACCTGTTGAGGCACTCTTCACGATCGACGAGGAGACGGGTCTTACGGGTGCTTTCGGACTGGGCGAAGGCATGCTGACGGGTAAATACCTCCTGAACCTCGACTCGGAAGACGAGGGCGAATTGTTCATCGGTTGCGCAGGCGGTATCGACACAGTGGCTACGTTCCATGCCCAGAAGGAGGCCGCTCCCGCAGGATATGTTTGGATGCGTGCCGGCGTGTCGGATCTGTTGGGCGGTCACTCGGGTGATGACATCAACAAGGGGCACGGCAACTCAAACAAGATCATTGCCCGTTTCCTGTGGATGGCCATGCAGCAGAGCGATCTGCGTCTGAACAACTTCGCAGGCGGTAACCTGCGTAACGCCATCCCGCGTGAGGCGCATGCCATCTTCGGTGTACCCGCCGCCGACAAGGAGAAGATCCAGAAACTCTTCGAGCAGTTTGCCGAGGATGTGAAGGGCGAATTGCAGTTCACCGAGCCGAATATCAAGATGGCCATCGCCGAGGTGGAGACGCCCGCCGAGGTGATCGACGCCAAGACCCAGAAGGGCTTGATCTACGCTTTGGTCGGTGTGACCAACGCCGTTGTCGAAATGTCGTTCGCCGTTCCCGGACTGGTGGAGACTTCGACCAACCTTGCATCGGTTAAGTTCATGGAGGATAACTCGATCGTCGTAACCCTGTCGCAGCGTTCGTCGGTGGAGAGCTCCAAGGATTATGTCGCCCAGATGGTGGAGTCGGTATTCGTATTGGCAGGTGCCGAGGTCGTTCACTCGGAGGGTTATCCCGGATGGGCTCCCAACCCCAATTCGAAACTGCTGGAGGTTGCCGTTAAGGCCTACAAGGATTTGTTCCACACCGAACCCAAGGTGCGTGCCATCCACGCAGGTTTGGAGTGTGGCCTGTTCCTCGTGAAGTATCCTCACCTGGAGATGGTATCGTTCGGCCCGACGTTGCGCGGCGTTCACTCGCCCGACGAGCGTCTGGAGATTGCCACCGTGCAGAAGTTCTGGGATCTGCTGGCCGAAATTCTGGAGAAGATTGATTAAGAGATTGCCCGATATAAAGAATCGCCCGAAAACATTGCGGTTTCGGGCGATTTTATTTTGTAGGGGAGGCCAATTAGAAGATCAACTCAAAGAGTACGTAGAGCCAGTGTGCGGCGAAACCTGCCAGGAAACCACCGATCGTGTGGGCGAGGATGGCTTTCGAAATCAGCTCGCGGTGATTCAGAATATCGAGCATGGCGGCGTGGGTACTCAAGAAACCGCTCCAGCACATACCCATGGCGGTGAATACGGCGATCACGTTGTTGTCGATGATGCCCTGCTCGATGAATTTCGGGATCAGACCCAGAGCGGCACCTACGGCACCGAGCGACGTGATCGGGAAGGCGATCAGCTCGGGCGAATCGAATCCGAACAGCCAGTGCATGGCAAATCCGAGGTTCTCGGCCAGATGGGCGAGGATGGGCACACCTTCGTATGCACCACCGCTGTAACCGCCCTCGGGAGCGCCGAAGGTCATCATCATGACGAATGTCGAGATGATCAATACACCGGGAATGATCGACATACCGATTTCTACACCCGACTTACCACCGTCGAGGATCGAGTTCAGGAAGCGTAAAAAAACTCCATCCTGATGGCACTCCTCTTCCGTGGACACGTGCTCCGGTTCTTCGACCGTGATGTCGTTGTCCATCTGGGGATAGTCCTTCAGGATGAAGCGTTGCATGAGGCGCGTCGAGATGATACTGCCGATGACGGCGCCGATAAATCCGACCAGACCGCCCGACATGAATCCCTGCGAGATCATGAACAGGATGACGATCAGACCCATACCGAATGCCGTACCGAAGTTGGTCAGCGAGACGAGCTGGTATTTTTTGAAGTATTGGGCGAAATGTTTGTCTTTCGAGAGGGTGATGATGGCGGGGTTATCCGACAGGAAGGTGAGAATGCTGCCCAGCGCAGCGGCACCCGGAAGGTTGTAGAGGGGTTTCATCAGGGGGCGTAACATACGCTCGACCATGCGGACAACGCCGAATTCGACCAGTACGTTGCCCAGTGCACCCGAAAGTACCGTGATGGCCATAATATAGAAAACGGTCTCCAGCAACAGATGGTAGGAGGTTTGCATCACGGTGTTCAGCATATTGCCGGCGCCCATCTTGCACCCGAGATATACAAAGATCAGAATGATGGAGAGCAGGAAAACGCCTGCTTTAATGCGTTCTACGGTCGCCGAGCGACCCGACTTGTGTGGTGTCATGACTTAGGTTTAAGGTTCTTAACTCGTATTTAGGTTTTTGTGGTTTGTTCTTTAAAATATCTTGAATTTCACGGGTTGCTATACAAATTTAACAAAATTAATCGAGTTTGAAAATAAAATCGGAATTATTATCCCGCTTTCGGGAACATAAAAAAAGGCCGACCCGAAGGTCAGCCTTTCCGTGTTTTAAGAAATAAGTCTTACTGAATGTTGAAGGTCTTGTATTCGCCCTTACCTGCGGCCGTAGCCGTGAACGAAAAGAGTTCGGGCTCGGCAGCCTTGAACGAACCCCTCAGATCGAGCGATGCGCCGGGCTTAACCAGCAGGCGGAAACCTTCGGCCGTCTGGAAGGGGTTGATCTCCTCGAAGGTGATGTCCTTTGCATTGGCGGGCAGTTTGAAGAGCATCAGCGACATCTGGTGAGCCATCTTGAACGAAAGAACCGTCCGGTTCAATTCGCCCGTGGCAACCATCAGGTCGGCACCCGTGTAGAGTACCTGTGCCTGCTGCTCAACGGCGGGATTCCATGTGGCTATCTTCTTCGAGAAGAACTCCTCGGCCGTCGCAGCCGTGGCGTTTACATCCTCCAGACGATCGGTGTAGGGGTAGTAGGCGAAGTACTTGGCGTCGGCGGGAAGCTCCACCTTGTCGTTGATCCAGGCAACCTTGCCGTTTGCGGCCTCGGCCTTGAAGAGGGCGTTCTCTACGACAACGGCGCCGTCTTTTACGGCGTAGATGCCGATGCGGTCACCCGTTACAAAGCGGGTTGCAAAACCCTGCTCCTCGGTACGGGTCTCGGCCGAAACGTAACCCGAATCGCGTACGTCGATCGAAAGCGATGCGGCGGGAGTTTCGGGTTCGATGCCTTCGGCCTCATCTTTCGAGCAGGCCGTGAAAAGAAGTGCTGCGGATGCCAGTGCGGCTACCAATATTTTATTGATGTTCATTTTTTAAGTTGTTTCGTAGGTTAAAAATTACTCAGATCTAAGCTCTTCAGGCCAACCATGCGGGTTACCTTGATTTTCTCGGCGTCAAGCGTCTTGATGACGATCGAGTGGTCGCCCTCCTGCGAGAAGGTGTGCTTGTCGGCACCGAGGTACTTGGCAAACTCCGAACCGTCACCCCAGTCGATCATACCGTAGGGAAGACCCGTCGAAGAGGTGATCATCGGCAGGATGACCTCTTTGGTCGAGAAGGTGATTACGACCTGCTGCTTCGAGGTTGCGATGTCCTCGTTACCACCCGAAACCCAGTCGAAGTTCGAGGTGCTCTCTACGGTGATCTTGTCCTTCTCGGGTTCGGGCTCTTCGCCCTTCTCGATCGTTACGGTGAACGTGCGGCGCTCGCCGGCCTTCAGATCACCCTCGGTAGCCTTGGGTGCGTAGGTCGTCTGCGAATCGTCGTCCATTGTCAGCGTGATGAGGGTTTTGTCGGTGAGGTTCTGCGGCAGGATCAGGGCGCGGAATACGAGCTCCGATACGGCCTGCGGCTGGATCGAACCCTTCTTGTCGGCCAGTTTCCACGAACCGTAGTTTCCGGCCTCGGGCTGCTGGAATGAACCCGAAAGGGCGATATTCTGGTCACCCAGAACGATCGATTTGAGTTTCTTGTCGTTCAGGATCTTGACTTTAACCTCGATCTGTGCCATCTGGTGGTAGAACTTCAGGGGTTGCGAACGAAGAGCCTCCTTGCTGTTTACCGTACGTGCGGCGTAGAGCAGGTCATAAGCCTCGAAACCTTTGGTCTGGTCGGCGGCAACTTCCCAGGCAACGTCCGACGAGGTCTGGAATTTGTTGTCACCGAAATGCCATGCGCTGACCTGTTTCGTCTCGTTCTCCTTCCACATAAAGGGATCGTTCGACGTCAGTTTCTCTTCGTTGGCGTTGTATTGTTTGGTTTGTCCGTCGATTGCGATGGTGACGATGTCGTTCTGAGCCAGCATGCGGCTTTCGCCTTCGGCCATCGGCTCAACCGATGCATAGAACGTCATCGGGTTCTCTTGTTCTACGGGAGGAACGGGATCTACGGGGTTCGGAGTGACTACGTCGTCGCTGTCCGAACATGCGGGAAGGGTCATCAGAGTTGTGGCCAAAACAACGGCCAGAACGTGTTTCAATTGTAAAATCAATTTAAAATTCATTGAAAGATTGCTTTATCGGTTAATTTTTGGCAAAGGTAAATAAAATTTCTCAAAATTGGTCTTTGAATCTTCGAAAATAATCCGCGCCGCGGACTATGGGAAGGATCATAAAAAAGTGTCGGCCGAAAAGACCGACACCCTATTGAAAAATTGTGTTTTATGCGGGAATTTCCTCACCGAAAAGGGTGGCCGAGGAGCATTCCGAAACACGTACACGGACGTAATCGCCGACCTTGTGGCAGCCCTTGTCGAAGATGACCACCTTGTTCTGCGAGGTACGGCCGAAGAGCTGGTTTTCGTCGCGTTTCGAGGTGCCTTCGACCAGAATCTCGAACTCCTTGCCGATGTCGCGGCGGTTGCTCTCCAGACTCAGGTCGTTTTGCAGGGCGATGATCTCCTGCAGGCGGCGCGACTTGATCTCGTCGGGCACGTTGTCCGGCAGGTGCTTCTGCGCGAAAGTACCCGGACGCTCCGAATACTTGAACATATAGGCGAAGTCGTAGCGCACCTCTTTCATCAGCGAAATGGTAGCTTCGTGTTCTTCTTCCGTTTCGTCGTTGAATCCGGCGATCAGGTCGGTCGTGATGGCGCAATCGGGCATGTAGTGACGGATGGCGGCCACGCGACCCAGGTACCACTCGCGGGTGTATTTGCGGTTCATGCGTTTCAACATCGAGGATGCTCCCGACTGGGCGGGCAGGTGGATGGCGCGGCAGATGTTGGGCATCGAGGCCATCACTTCGAGCAGCTTGTCGCTCATGTCCTTGGGGTGGGAGGTGGCAAAGCGCACGCGGAGCAGCGGCGAAATGGAAGCCACCAGACGTACCAATTCGGGGAAATCGACTTCGCCCGTGCGGTACGAATTGACGTTCTGACCCAGGAGCGTTACCTCGCGGTAGCCGTTCTCGAAGAGCGAACGTGCCTCGCTGACGATGGTTGCGGCATCGCGGCTGCGTTCGCGACCGCGGGTGTAGGGAACGACGCAATAGGTGCAGAAGTTGTCGCATCCGCGCATGATCGATACGAAGGCGCTCACGCCGTTCGGATCAAGGCGCACGGGGGCAATGTCATCGTACGTTTCCTCCAAAGAGAGTTGTACGTTGACACCCTTGCTGCCGTTTTCGGCTGCGTGAATCAAGTCGGGCAGGACGCGGTAGGCATCGGGGCCTGCGACCACATCGACACCGTAATTTCCGTTGGTGAGTTGCTCCTTGAGACGCTCGGCCATACAACCGATGACGCCCACGATCAACGTGGGCTTCATGCGGCGATAGCGTTTCATCTCGGAGAGACGACCCCAGATACGCTGTTCGGCGTTGTCGCGGATCGAACAGGTATTGATCAGAATGACGTCTGCCTCCTCAATTTTGTCGGTGTAGAAGTAACCTTCCTTCTGCATGACGGAAACTACGATTTCCGTATCTCCGACATTCATCTGACAGCCGTAAGTTTCGACAAACAACTTACGACCAACACCCTTCAGCGGGCGTAATCCGTTTGTGTTGAAATTCATTTAATTATTCTGCGTGTATCTCGTTTTTGTCGGGCAGCGGTTTGAAGCCTTCGCCGTATGTGTCATAGGCGTCGGTTACGACCACGAATGCCTTGGGGTCGATCTCTTTGATCTGACGTTGAACCAAGTGCA
This sequence comes from Alistipes sp., assembly GCA_020026395.1. Classification (GTDB taxonomy): domain Bacteria; phylum Bacteroidota; class Bacteroidia; order Bacteroidales; family Rikenellaceae; genus Alistipes. Next base: position 241,285 of record JAHHQM010000001.1, read on the forward strand.
CCTCCTTACGGCTGACCACCAAAAAGAGCATGTCTTTCGGTGCGTCGGTGTAAAGACCCGAGGATTTGATGTTTGTGGCGCTGCGCTGCAAATCGTTCAGGATAAATTCGCGCATGCCTTTGTGATTTTCGGTGATGATGAATAACAGCTTGTCGTAGGATGCTCCGTCGAGCATGTAGGCCACCACACGCGAGGTTGTCCAAATGGTAATCAGTGAGTAGAGGGTCAGCATCCAGCCTCCGTTACCCAGACCTGCGTCTTTCATCTGGGCGGCGATTTCGGAATCCAGACCGAAGCCGAAGCCGATCACGACCAGACCGCACAGGACGACAAAACCGTCGGCGAGGAAGATACCCGTCGAGAATTTGATGCCGAAATATTTCTGGAACAACATACCGACGATATCCGTACCACCGGTCGTTGCCTGCTGACGGACGACGATACCCTGACCGATACCGATGACGATGGCGCCGATGACGCACGTCAGCAGCAGGTCGCTCGAAAGATCCAGACGGCCGTCCAGCATTTTCGCGGGGTCGAGTTCCTCGATGGCCACGGGGTCACCGCCGTAGACCAGGTTGGTGAAGATGTTCATGAAACCGGGGGTGTAGAGCGCGGCCAACACGGTGCGGGTACCAAATTGTCCGCCGAACACAAGCACTGCGGTCAGCATCAGGGGCACATCGAACATATAGCCGAACGTACCGACCTGAACCGACGGGAAAATGTTGTGGAGCACGATGCCCATACCGTACACGCCGCCGGGAACGAATTTGTAGGGGTTGATAAAAAGCACGAAAGCCGCACCCATAATGGAACAGCCAAGGAAAATGAGTAGCCACGAACGCCACCAACGCCATGAACCCAGTGGTTCGAGTAACGCTTTTGTCATGTAATTAAAATTTTTTAAGGTGTCATAATCAGGCGGGCGGCCGTGTTATATACATAGGTCTCCACCCGAAAAAATTAGGTTTGTTTCAGGTGATGCAAAGATACAATAAATCTTGGAAAATCAGCATGCGGGGTGTTGATTTTTGCTTTTGGGTGTAAAGTTCGGATTTTTTTGATTATATTTGCATTTACAAACCTTATCAATGTTGAATCATGGTACTTACTATTCTTTCAGTTATTTGCTTGATTGTCATAGCATATTTGCTTGGTTCTATCCCCAGTGCCGTATGGATTGGCAAGAAATATTACGGAGTTGATATTCGAGAACATGGTTCAAAAAACGCCGGAACGACCAATATGTTGCGCGTTTTGGGCAAAAGAGCCGCAGCCCCGGTCTTCGTGCTCGATTTCCTGAAGGGCTTTGTGGCCGTGTCGCTCATCTCGCTCCTGAAGCACGATTCGCTGATCACGGGTAGCGAGAAGGGACTCTTCTGGCTCGATCTCATCAAAATCTTTGCCGTAATTGCCGCCGTGCTCGGTCATGTGTTCCCGATCTTTGCGGGATTCCGCGGCGGTAAGGGTGTGGCCACGCTGATCGGTTCGGTGACGGGTATGTACCCGATGATCGCACTGTTGTGTTTCGGCGTTTGGTTCATCGTCTTGATGATCAGCCACTATGTATCGTTGTCTTCGATGATGGGCGGATGTTTCTTCCCCATATTCACGCTTATATTCCCCAAGACGAACCAATCGGTTCCGTTTATTGTTTTTTCGTTCTTTATCGCCATTATGTTGATCATCACGCACCGCAAAAATATCAAGCGCCTGCGTGAGGGTACCGAGTCAAAGATCTATATCTGGAAACCGAAACAGCAACGGGATACCGAACACAAATAAGCATCAAGGGGTTTTACACATCCCATCCCCTAATGTAAAACTGATAAACTCAAATCATGTTACAAGAGAATCTGATCAGAATCTACGAGAAAAGTTTTCGTGAAAATACCGAAGTACCGGCTTTGACCGACTACTTTAAAAAAGAGACCTTTACCTATGGAGAAATGGCCGAGCAGATCGCCCGAATCCACCTCCTGTTCAAACATGCGGGCATCAAACGCGGCGACAAGATCGCGCTGATCGGCCGTAACAACCCCCGCTGGTGTATCACCTACATCAGTACGATCACCTACGGTGCGGTTATCGTACCTATTCTTCAGGACTTTACGGCAGCCGACGTGGTACACATCATCAACCACTCGGAGAGCCGCCTGTTGTTCCTCGGTGACAATTTCTGGGATATGATCGAGGAGGATCAGATCCCGTTGGTCAATGGCGTTTTCTCGCTGACCGACTTCCATGTGATTTTCGAGCGCGACAGCAATTCGATCACCGAATACTGCGTCGCAATGGATACCCACTTCAAGGAGACCTATCCGAACGGCTTCTCGAAGGAGGATATCAAATACAACGACGTACCCAACGACGACATCATCCTGTTGAACTATACGTCGGGTACGACGGGTTATTCGAAGGGCGTCATGCTGACGGCCAACAACCTGACGGGTAATGTGGTTTTTGCCCGTGACGCCGTGAATACCGAGACGGGAACGTTCTATTTCCAGAAGGGTGGTCGTACGTTGTCGTTCCTGCCGCTGGCACACGCTTACGGATGTGCCTTCGACTTCCTGACGCCGCTGGCCGTGGGCGGTCATGTGACCCTGCTGGGTCGTATCCCCACCCCGAAGATCCTGATGGAGGCCATGGCTGTGGTAAAACCGACGATTATCTGCTGCGTGCCGATGATCCTCGAGAAGATCTACCGCAAACAGGTCATGCCGATGCTGGAGAAGGGACCGATGTCGATTGCCATGAAGATTCCGTTGCTCAATACGGCCATCTATTCGGTTATCCGCAAGAAACTGATGGATGCATTCGGTGGTAATGTGCTGATTTTCATTGTGGGTGGTGCTCCGATGAACCAGGAGACCGAATCGTTCCTGATGAAGATCCACTTCCCGATCACGATCGGTTACGGTATGACCGAGTGTGCCCCGCTGATCAGCTTTGCTCCCGACAACGAGTTCAAGAGCGGTTCGTGCGGTCGTTACTTGAAGAACCTCCTGGATGTCAAGATTATGTCGGATGATCCCGAGCACGTGGTCGGTGAGATCATGATCCGTGGAGAGCACGTCATGAAAGGTTACTACAAGAACGAGAAAGATACGAAGAAGGTGCTGACCGAGGACGGTTGGTTGCTGACGGGTGATATGGGTACGATGGATCCCGACGGTACGCTCTACATCCGCGGACGTTCCAAGACGATGATCCTCTCGAGCAACGGCCAGAACATCTACCCCGAGGAGATCGAGGACCGACTCAACAATATGTATATGGTGCTGGAGTCGCTCGTAATTGATTCGGGTAACGGCAAATTGCACGCACTGGTGGTTCCCGACTACGAGGAGGCCGAGCGTGAGGGCATCGATAAGAACGACCTGCCGGAGATCATGCAGAACAACCTCACGGAGCTCAACGCACAGTTGGCAGCCTACGAGCGCGTATCGGAAATCGTGATCTATCCCACAGAGTTTGAGAAGACCCCGAAACGAAGCATCAAGCGTTATCTCTATACGCCTGCATTGCTCAAAGACAGACATTAATAAGGGGTGCGTATCTGATACGCATCAATCGGAACTATAGGAATGAGAGGGTGACCCGGTGAAAAGGTCGCCCTCTCATTGGTAGTTCATATAAAACAGATTTAGCATTATGTTTTTTGACGAACTCGACCTCGAAGATGAGATCTTAGACGGATTGTGGGATATGCACTTCGAGGAGATGACTCCCGTGCAGGAGGCGACGATCCCCGTGATTTTGGAGGGACACGACCTGATCGGATGTGCGCAGACCGGAACGGGAAAGACGGCGGCTTATACGCTTCCGTTGCTGAATAAACTGCTCATCGAAGGAAATCCCGATAATGTGATCAAGGCCGTGATCATCGTGCCGACGCGCGAGCTGGCACAGCAGATCGACCAGCAATTCCAGGGCTTTTCGTATTACCTGCCCGTCTCGACGACTGTGGTTTACGGCGGTGGCGACGGCAAGGGCTGGGATGTGCAGAAACGCGGTATGCTGATGGGTTCGGATGTGGTGATCGCTACGCCCGGACGTATGATTTCGCACCTTCAGAACAGCGGTGTGGATCTCTCGCACGTGGAATATCTGATCTTGGATGAGGCCGACCGAATGTTGGATATGGGCTTCTCGGACGACATTATGAAGATCATCTCCTATATGCCGAAGGAGCGCCAGACGCTGCTTTTCTCGGCGACCCTTCCGCCCAAAATCCGCCAATTGGCCAAGACCATCCTGTGCGATCCTCGTGAGGTGAATATCGCCATCTCGAAACCCAACGATGCCATTGACCAGTCGGCTTACATCTGCCACGAGTCGCAGAAATTGGGCATCATCAAGGAACTGTTCAAAGAGCCGACCGATTCGAAGACTATCATCTTTTCGTCGTCGAAACTCAAGGTTAAGGAGCTGACCCACACCTTGAAACGTATGAAGATGGAGGTGACCGCCATGCACTCGGATTTGGATCAGGCACAGCGCGAGGAGGTGATGCTGGCCTTCAAGAACAACCATGTGAAGATCCTCGTGGCTACGGACATCGTGGCACGTGGTATTGATATTGAGGATATCGGTCTGGTGATCAACTACGATGTGCCGCACGATCCGGAGGATTACATCCACCGTATCGGTCGTACGGGACGTGCCGACGCTACGGGTAGCGCCATTACCTTCGTGTCGGATGCCGAGCAGGGCAAGTTCCATCAGATCGAGGAGTTTATCGAGCGCGAGGTACGCAAGGCTCCGCTGCCCGAATCGGTGGGCGAGGGCCCCGTCTATGCACCCGAATCGGGTAAGAAGCAGGGGGGCCGAGGCCGCAATAAGGGCGGTAAGTCGGGTCGTGGCCGTGGTCGCCGCGATAAGGGCGCACAGGCATCCGACAATCGCAAGCGCGAACCGCAACCCAAGAAGGAGGGTGCAGTACCCGCAACTTCGTCGGAGATGCAATCCAAACCCGCCTCGTCGGAGCAGCCTGCCGAAGGCGAAAACCGCAAGTCGCGTTCGAAACGCCGTGGTCATCGCCGTCGCAAACTCATGAAGGAGGGCGAGGGTGCAACACCGAAACCCCAACAAGCGGAGTGATCCGTCGTAAACGATTCAGAGCCGTGATCCTGTCGGGATCACGGCTCTTTTTTTTGTCGGGAGGGATAAGGCAAAAAAATCCCCGACCACCAAAGGATGGTCGGGGTTGAGTATTTGTTTGGAGCGATGTCCTAACCCAAAGCGAACAGAATAAAGATTTGAGCCGTGAGCACACGCAGGAACATCACAACCGGATAAACGGTCGAATAACTTACGGCAGGCATGTCGTTTCCGGCAGTACCGTTGGCGTAAGCCAGTGCGGGGGGATCGGTCATGGCACCTGCCATAAGACCCATCAGCGTGTAGTAGTTCATCTTGAGCCAGATACGGGCTACGAAGCCGACGAGCAACAGCGGGATCATCGTGATGAGGAAACCGTATCCGATCCACATGTAACCGCCTCGATTGACGATGGCATCGACGAAACCTTCGCCTGCACCCAGTCCGACGGCTGCAAGGAAGAGCGAGATACCGATCTCACGCAACATGAGGTTGGCACTCATCGTCGTATAGGTTACCAGGTGGAAGTGCGTACCGAAACGGCCGATCAGGATGGCGATGACCAGCGGGCCGCCTGCCAGACCCAACTTCACGGGCTGCGGAACGTGCATCAACGGAATCGATCCGAGCAACATACCGAGAGCCAGACCGATGAAGATGGTCACCAGGTTGGGGTGATTCAGTTTCTTCAACTCGTTACCGAGCAATTTCGCGATTTCGTTTACTTCCTTCTTGGGACCTACGACCATCACACGGTCACCGACCTGCAACTCAAGACCGGGGTAGGGGATCAAGTCCACACCTGCACGATTGATGCGGGTGATGTTGATACCGAAACGGCTGCGGAGCTTCAGATCGGCAAATTTCTTACCGTTGATCGAGGGCTGGGTGATCAGGATACGACGCGAAACCAAGTCCGAATCGGGGGTGTTGTTGCCCCACTCCTCGTCGGTCATCTGTACTCGGTGACCGAGGAACGCAACGATTGCGTTGCTGTCGTCGTGGTTGCAGACCGTCCACAGGCGGTCACCCGTCGTGATCTTGACCTTGGCGTCGGCGATTACGACCTTGCCGTTGTGCATCACACGCGAGATGACGAACTGACGGTCGATCAGGCGACGGATCTCCATCAGCATCATGCCGTCCATAGCCTTGTTGTCAAACTCGATCGAGATGACGTCAGCCTCCTTGTTGGCGCTCGAAAGGCGGTTCAGTTCCTCATCTTCCTTCTCGAACTTCACGCGCATTACGAAGCGGATGATGATCATCGTGAGGATGATACCAACGACACCAAGGGGATAAGCTACGGCGTAACCCATCGCGATGCTCGGATCGGAGATGCCCGTTGCATCGGCATAGGCCTGCTGTGCGGCACCCAGACCGGGCGTATTGGTCACGGCACCCGAGAGGATACCTACCATAGTCGGGATCGGAATACCGGTCACCAGATGGATGATGTAGGCGGTGATGACACCCAGGAACACGATGGCCGTGGCACATCCCACCAACGTCATACCTCCCTGTTTAAAGGAGGAGAAAAAGCTCGGCCCCACCTGCAATCCTATGGAGAATACGAATAGAATCAGGCCGAATTCCTTCATGAAATGCAGCACATTGCCTTCTACCCTCATTCCGAAAGAACTGAGTATGATGCCGACGAACAAGATCCACGTAATGCCCAGCGAGATGCCGGCAATACGGATTTTTCCCAGCAGGATACCCAGCGTGATGACCAGCGAAAAGGTCAGCACGATATGAGCCACACCTACACCGTCGGGATTTAATAAAAGGTTAGTAAACCAATCCATACTACTGTTTTTGTTGTACACGAATAATAATCTACAAATGTAGTACTTAAAAGGGGATAAAAAAAATTTGTTTTGACTGAAAAACAGCCAAAACAAACTTTTTTGTCCTGAATGCCGAGTTTAGTCTTTCGGCTTGGGCGATTTGTGTTCTTTCGAGCAGCAGCAGTTTCCGCTGCAACACGAACAGGAGCCTTTGCGATCCTTCTTGAAAAGGTTCAGGATGCGCTTTACGACGATGGCGAGCACCACCGTCACGATGGCCCATACGATGTAATCCTGCCAGTCCATATTTTTAGAATAAAAGCATCAGATGATAAACAATCCACGACATAAGCCATGCCAGACTCGTGTTGTAAACGAGTGAGATCGAGGCCCACTTCCAGCCGATCTCCGATCCGAGGGCGACAATCGTCGCGATACACGGCAGGTAGAGCAGCGTGAAGACCAGGAAGGCGATGGCCGATGCGGGCGTGAAGTCTCCGCTGGCCAGAAGGCGCGGAATCAGACGCGAGATCTCTTCGTCCTCCGAAAGTTCCTCCTCTTCTGCAGCTTCGGGTTCGGTTACGGCGATCTCTACGGTGTTGTTTGCACCCTCAACGGTGATCTCGGCTACGGGAGCTGCGGGTGCGGCCTCCACCTCGGTTTTCGATTCGGGGTAGAGCACACCGAGCGTACTTACGACGATCTCCTTGGCGGGAAGACCCGATACGATGGCGATACCTGCTTTCCAGTTCAAGCCCATCGGACGGAAGATCGGTTCGCAGGTCTTACCCATGCGGCCGAGGTACGAATTTTCATAGTGTGCCTCCGATCCCACTTCGTGGTTGGTGTTCTGGGGATAGTAGCTCAAGAACCAGACAACGACCGAAGCGATGAGGATCAGACCACCCATTTTTTTGAGGTACTGGGCGCACTTGTCCCACATGTGCGAGAGGGTTGTCTTCCAGGTCGGCAGACGGTACGGCGGCAACTCCATCACAAACGGCGTCTCATCCACGGGGAAGAGGAAGCGACGCATCAGTTTGGCGGTCAGAACGGCCATGACAATACCGAAGATGTAAAGACCGAACATTACGGTACCTGCATGCTCGGGGAAGAATGCTCCGGCCAGAAGCAGGTAGATCGGAATACGGGCACTACACGACATGAAGGGGGTGATCAGCGTGGTGATCAGTCGTGAACTGCGGCTTTCGATCGTACGGCAGGCCATGATGGCGGGGACGTTGCAACCGAAACCCATGATCAGCGGAATGAACGACTTGCCGTGGATGCCGATGTGGTGCATGACGCGGTCCATGATGAAGGCGGCACGCGCCAGATAACCCGAGTCCTCCATGAACGAGATGAACAGGTAGAGGATCATGATGTTCGGCAGGAAGATGATCACCGAACCGACACCGCCGATGATACCGTCCACGAGCATATCGCGCAGCGCACCCTCGGGAAGGGTTGCCGTTACCAGCGCACTCAATTGATCGGCCAGCCAGGCGATCCACTCCTGCGGAATGGCGCCGAGCGAGAACGTACACCAGAACATGAGCCACATCAGGGCAAAGAAGATCGGGAAACCGAACAACTTGTGCGTGACGAAGGTATCGATGATGGTCGTCGTCTTCAGATTCTCCTTGGTACCCTCGGTGAGTGTCTCCTTGAGTGCACCCGAGATGAATCCGTATTTCTGGTTGGCGAAAGCCGTTTCTACATCTTCACCCAATATTTCGGTGATCTTTTTGCTTTCCTCCTCGCGGATCTTGACCCACTCGGGGTAGCGTTCGCAACTGCGCAGCTGCTCATCGACCTGACTGTCGGCCTCCAGCATACGCATGGCGTAGTAGCGCGGAGGGAATACCTTCGGGAGCTGGTCGTGGTGTTCGCACATGTCGCTCTTCAGACGGCGGAGGCTCTCCTCCATGACCGTTCCCTGATTGATATGAATGTGACGCACGCGGTCGTCCTTATTCTCATAGACGGCGATCACCGTGTCCAACAACTCTTCGATACCTTTTTCGTTACGCGCTTCGGTCGGAACCATCGGTACACCCAGCATGCGACCCAGTTTGTCGTAGTCGAGTTTGCCGCCGCTGGCGTTCAGTTCGTCGTACATGTTCAGGGCAACGACCATGCGCGGGTTGATGTCGATCAATTCGGTCGTGAGGTAGAGGTTACGCTCCAGGTTAGAGGCAACCACCGCATTGATGATCACATCGGGCATCTTCTCGGCGATGTGGCTGCGCACGTAACGCTCCTCGGGCGTGTAGGCCGAAAGGGCATAGGTGCCGGGAAGGTCGGTGATCTCGAACTGATAACCGCGATAGGTACAGTGACCGATCTTGGCGCTTACGGTCACACCGCCGTAGTTGCCGACGTGCTCGCGACCGCCCGAAATGGCGTTGAAAAGCGAAGTCTTGCCGCTGTTGGGGTTACCCACCAAAGCCACCGAAATCTGACGGCTCGTACGGTCGATGACTTCGGCGGCATTCTTGCAAGCTTCGGCGGGAGCGTTTCCTGCGAGAAACTCCTGCGACGGGGCGGCGGTCGTAAAGGCGGGATTGCCTTCGGCGATTTGGCGTTTGATCTCTTCGTCGGAAAGAACTACGATCATCTCGGCCTCACTGCGGCGGAGCGATATTTCGTAGCCCATGATTTTATATTTGATGGGGTCTTTTAACGGGGCATTCAAAAGGACTTTTACCTGCTGACCGCGGACAAAACCCATTTCCATGATGCGACGTCGGAAACCGCCGTGACCCAGAAATTTGATGATGGTGGCGGATTCTCCGGTTTTTAATTCAGAAAGACGCATATATTATATAATAAATTTTCGCAAAAGTACGTTTTTTTTAACGAAAAGGCAATCCCAATTTTTAGGTAGACACTTCGCATCGGGTCAACTTGCAAACGAAGCGAAAAAAATGGGTGTCGGGAGTACGGATTGTTCCCGAGAGGTGTTATGCGCTGGATGGCGGAGTGTTTCGCTATTCGGCAGTGTGTTTTGTGGTGAAACCAGACCCCCGAAAATCGTTTTTGGGGACTACCTCCGACCCTGATTTTGGGGAAGATTCGGGGAAAAGTCGGAACAAATCACAACATCTCGTTACCCAAAAAGGATGAATTTGTCGGTTTTTGTGCAAAAAACCGCTTTAGGGGTTGATTGAATGATTATTTTTTTTTAGCTTTGCGTATAGGAATAACCCCCAAAAAAATTAAAAACATGAAAGAATTAGTAGAAAAAATCAATGCCGAGTTCGAAGTATTTGCTGCCAATGCAGCCGCCCAAGTAGAGAAAGGTAACAAAGCAGCCGGTACGCGTGCTCGTAAATCTGCCCTCGAAATCTCGAAACTGATGAAGGAATTCCGTAAGGTTTCCGTTGAGGCTTCGAAATAATGCTCGACAGATTCGCGAAATCGTAAAAAAGGGCGACCCGAAACGGTCGCCCTTTTTTGGATACCTATAAAAGATGACCGCACCTTCCGTTTCGGAGAGTACGGTCATCTGTGTTTTTAGGGACGGATGCCCAACTTGCGGAAGACCTCCATGTCCTGCTCCTTCAGACCCGTTTTGATGAACGGGACGGCCTCGTTGTGGTCGTTGAGGTAGTAGCGGGGAGCGCCCTTCACGAACTGGTCGCTGACGAGCGATACGCCGAGGTCGATGTAGGGGCTCTCGATCGAGGCGATGTCGGCCATCGTGTGGAACATCGAGTGACTCGTGGCGGCGCACATCTCGTGCTCCTGTGCCAGACGGCAGCGGTCGGGATAGTTGGCCACGTATTTAGGGGAGAACCATCCGATCATCGGCACGTACAGTTGATAGGCCGTCGTGGTGGGCGAGGCGTGCAGGAATCGCTTGCGGTCGTCGTCCAGCAGATCCTCGCCGTGGTCGGCGCAGTAGAGCAGTGCCGAGGCCGTGTTGTCGAGCGACGAGAGGTATTTGATGATCTGACCGAGGAAATGGTCGGTGTAGAGAATCGAGTTGTGGTAGGAGTTGCGCAGGGTGGCGATGTGCTCCTCGGAGATGGCTACATCGTCATCGGGCAGATATTTGGCAAACTCGCGCGGATAACGCTGATGGTAGCTGAAGTGTGATCCGTAGCAGTGGAGCACGAAAAGCATCTTCTTGGATTTGCTCTCCCGAATGGCTTTCTGCATCTCATCCAAAAGCTGCATGTCGAAGCGCGGTGCGGAGAGGAATTTCACGTGGTTGGCGTCGAAGGCCAGGTGGTCGATCATGGCACCCTGAGGCGACTGGTTCGAGAGGAACCACGTCTCGAAACCCACCTCGTTGAACAGGGCGGGAAGACCCTTGCGCAGATAGAGCTCGGGGTGCTCCTGCGCCGAGGTCGAGGAGAGGATCATCGGTACACTCTTGTGAGTGGTGTTGCTCTGGGTCAGTACGTTGCGGAATACGGCCAGATCCTTTACCTGCGAAAGTTCGGGATTGGTCTTGCGATCCGAACCGAACAACTCCCAGCTCATGGCACGCGATGCCTCGCCGATGATGTAGACGTAGATCTCGCGGCCTTCGATCTCGCGCGTACGCTTGGCCTCGTAGGTAAAGTCGGCTGAAGTTTCCTTGAAATTGATCGTCTTGCGCAGTTCCGAAGCGCATACACCAATATTATAACATACGTTCACGGGGAAAATCTCGTTGCGCAACACGTGCTTGTCTTCGCTCACGTGGTAGGCAGGCCACAACAACAGCGCACCGATCGAAGCGATGACGGCACCCGTCGTGGCGATGAATTTGCGGGCTTTGTGGGAGATGTAGCGGCGGTGGCGGAGTTCGCGCGTCGCGAGCCACAGGATGGGGATGTAAAGCATGATGACGAGAATCACCGAGGGGTAGATGTTCGAAAGCAATTCGCCCGCCTCGCCGGGATTGGTCGTCAGTACGTTGGTAAACATATCGGTGGCGATGACCGAATTACCGAACAGGTAGAGCAGCACAATCTGGAAGGCGCAGAGGAACGTCAGCGGAAAGGCCAGCCAGATCATAACGCCCGAGCGCCGGAGGGCAACGCTCGCCATCATATAGATGCCCAGCGGCAGGAGGATCAGCGCTTCGTTGCTCCACCACGAATAACCTTCCGTGTAGGCCAGTCCGATGTTGGGGACGATGAGCGAGGCGCAGAACATCAGCGCCAGCAATGCGGTGAAACGGCTTCTTGTTTTTACTCGTTTTATTCTTTTTTCTCTTGTGTCCATCGTGTTTTTAAATCTTAAAATGCTTCATTGATGCCGAAGATGAATCCGCCGGTATTCTTGCCGAATCCGTAGTCCATACGGACGTTGATTCCCTTCTTGAACATCCATCTGAGTCCCACACCGTACGTGGGGAGGGTGTGTGCCCATTTGAAACGGTCTATGCTGTGGAACGAATTACCCGCACCCGCCCACACGACACCGCCCAGACGTTGCCAGATATGCTGGCGCAGTTCGACCTGAAAGGTCAAAAGGTTGTTGTCGATGTAGCGTCCGCGGTAGTATCCGCGCATGCGGTTCGATCCGCCCAGGCGTGCGAGCATCGGCCACGGCGTACCCTCGGAGTTGAACTCGCCGTAGAGATCCGCCGCAAGGATTGCTCCGTGCCATACCCGTTGGAAAAAGTCGGCCGTAAGGTTTGTCCGCCACAGCGATTTGGGGCACGAACCCAGTCCCTTGGCAAAAAGCGTCTCCTTCAGTGAAAGGTAGATGCCCTTTTGCGGCAGGGTATGCACATCGCGCGAGTCGTATTCGACGATCACGCCCAAGCCCGTCGCCGTGTAGGTCTGGCGTTGCGAGCGGAGGTAACTGAGATCGTCGAAATCTTTGCCGTGGGTGCGCTGGAAATCCCAAAGTACACCCGCGTAGGTGTTTCGGAACAGTTTTTGCTGGTAGTTACACTCGATGCGCAGGGTCTTCTCGATGAATTCCTGACGCGGGTTGTGACGGGCGGCCTCGTAGCCCAACCCCCAAAAATAACAGGGCGAGGAGCTGAAGTCGATCGTGTAGTAGAGCCTTTGGCGGTTGTGTCGCCAGAGGTTGTAACCCGTGGCACCGATCGAGTAGTAACCGATGACCGAAACGGAACCCGAAAGGGTGATGTTGGAGGGTTGCGTCAGTGAATCCGTGCGGTCGAGGCGGTATAAACCCGCGGCGAGCACCGCAAAATTCACGTTCGTATCCTTCGTGTAGCTGATGCCTCCCGCGAACGTAAAGTCGATCTTCTTTTCGAAGGTGTGATCTTCGGTCGCACGCTCGAAATAGTTGACCATACGACGCAGGAAACCCTTTTTCGGAGGAATGGTGTCCGGTCTTAAAGGTTGGGGAAGGGGCGTATAGGTATAGCACAACGTGTCGTTACCACGCACGATGAGGTGCTCCTGAGCCGCGGCTTCGAACACCGTAAAGCTCAGGACGGCGGCGACGGCCAATGCCTTGACGCTTCTCATCCGCCTTATTTGTATTTCTCGATCACGCGGTAGAACTCTTCCTTGTCGGCCTGGGTCAGTTCGCCCTTATGCATGTAGGTCAGTTCACCCTCTTTCGAAACGATCAGCAGTACAAACATGTTGTTGCAGTCGCCCAAACCCCACGCATCGCGCAACAGGTGTTTCGGGTCGGCCATCACCAGCGCACCGTTCTTTTTGGTACGTTTGCGGGCGATCGAGCGCACCAGCCAGTTGGGGAACAGGGGGGCGTCCTTGAGGTTGATCACGCCGAAGCCGAGCAGGTTTTCACCTTCGGCACGGTGCGACTCCTCCAACTCTACGGTGAAATCCTCGTTCTGCTTGTGAGCCTGAGGGTCGATGTAGAAGATCATCAGATTCTTTTGTCCGAATTCGGGCAGTTTCATCGGTTCGTTCTTCAGGTCGAACAAATCGACATTCTCCACTTTCTTGGGCAGATCCTGCGCCCATGCCGCCGTGGTCATCAGACACAGGGCTGCGAACAAAATGGTCAGTTTACGCTTCATATCTTTAATGTTTTATGTTCCTAAAAAAGAAAACAATCGTCGCAAATATACGACTTTCTTCTCAAAATACAGACAGCAACGGGGTAGAATAATACGACATTTGTTCGATTTGTCTGTTCGAATATTCATCGAATGTCGTCAAAATGTATTTTAAGGCCGCGGGGCAGGGGGACGAAAACGGGCTTCGTATCGGCGTGTTTTGTTCGGTTTGTCTTATTTGGAAGGGACGTAGGTGTAATTCCGAAAAAGGATTATCTTTGCACCCATGAAAAAGCAACTTTTATTTGTTTGCCTGGGAAACATCTGCCGTTCTCCGGCCGCCGAAGGGGTAATGCGCGACATCATCCGTCGTGAGGGCATCGAGGGCGTAACGGTCGATTCCGCAGGTACTTACGGAGGCCATTCGGGGGATCTGCCCGATCCGCGAATGCGTGCCGCTGCCGCCCGTCGTGGCTACAATCTGACACACCGTGCCCGCATGATCCGCGAGGAGGATTTCGAACGGTTTGATATGATCATCGTCATGGACGACATGAACTACGAAACGGTGCATCGCCTTGCCCCGTCGCGCAAGGATGCCGAACGCATTTTCCGCATGGTCGAATTCTGCCGTCACCATCCCGATCGTACGTATGTGCCTGATCCCTACTACGAAGGGGTCGAGGGCTTTGAATTGGTGCTGGATCTTCTGGAGGATGCTTGCGAGGGAATCGCGGAGCATCTGCGAGGGGAAGCGTAAAGGCATAAAAATCCCGGGTCATGTACGACTCGGGATTTTTTGTGTTTAGAAGTCAAGTCCGAAACTCAGACTGTAGGTGTCGTGGAACGGGGTGTCCTTCTTGGCGAACAGATAGGCGAAATCAAGACGGAGGTGCAGGAATCGAATACCCACACCCGCTGATCCGTAACTCGGATAGTAGGAGTCGCGTTCGCCGTAGTGGTAACCGCCGCGGAACTGGATGAGCTGCATGAAGTTATACTCGGCACCGACCGACATCATGTAACCGCGGACGGGTTTCGGATAGAAATAGTAGCTCATATCCACACCGAGGGTGATTTCATGTTCGTCGGTGATGTAGGTGTCCAGCGCCGTACCGATCGTGGCATTCATCGGAAGGGTGTAGTCCGTATCCTTCATGTAACCGCCCAAGTTGTTGATCTTGAAACCCGTACGGATGGTGGAATACGAACCGAAATTCTCCAGCGGGTGGATGTAGGCGGCACTCAGATCCACGGCCAGTGCGTCGATCTTTCGCTGATCGGGACATTTGCGGTGGATGTAGCGGCCGACGATGCCGATTGCCCAACGCTCGTTGAAGTTGTGGGCGTAACCCAAATCCAGAACGTTTTCGTTGTGTTTGATGTCGTCGTCGTTTTCGTGGAGGTATTGACGCCATCCGGCCTGAATGACGCTCGAGGGCGAGATGCGGCAGCTACCCGACACGGAGTAGGCGTTGTCATCGTCCTGATGGTAGAACGACGAGGAAACCAGAAACGGCGTGCGCGAAAAGGCGGCCAGCGCCGGGTTATTATAGATGGCATGCGACGATGAGGCGGTGGTCATCTGCAATCCGCCCATTGCCAAGGCTTTGGCATCGGAGGTCGGAAGAGTGGCTTCCTGTGCGTGGAGCGAGCCGACGGAAAACGTCAGACACGCAAAGAGCAACAGCGAGAGTTTTTTCATACGAAAAATAGTTTTGTCGGCAAAGATTCCGGGATCTTTGTCGGGGGATTATCGTTTGGCCGAAATGTGGCACTTCAAAGACAAATATATGAAAAAATCGGGGAGAAAGTAGCATCGGAGGACAAAAAAATCCGTATGGGTTGTCCCATACGGATTGAATTTTTCAGCAGGTGATCCCCGATTAGCAGTTCATGGCACCGCAAACGTGGATGACCTGACCGCTGACATACGACGAAAGGTCGGATGCGAGGAACAGGGCAACCTTTGCAACCTCTTCGGGCGTACCGCCACGGCGCAAAGGAATCATCTTGTACCAGCTTTCCTTCACCTCGTCGGAGAGTTGTGCGGTCATGTCGGTCATGATGAAACCCGGGGCGATACAGTTTGCACGGATGCCGCGCGAACCCATCTCCTTGGCGATCGATTTGGCAAGACCGATCATACCGGCCTTCGATGCCGAGTAGTTGCACTGGCCTGCGTTACCGCTGACACCCACAACCGACGACATGTTGATGATCGAACCGCTTCTCTGGCGAGCCATTACGGGGGTAGCGGCGTGGATGAAGTTGAATGCCGACTTGAGGTTTACGGTGAGCACGGCGTCCCACTGAGCCTCCGACATACGCATCATCAGACCGTCCTTGGTGATGCCTGCGTTGTTCACGAGGATATCTATATGACCGAAATCCTTGACAATCTGGTTGATGACTTCGTGCGTCTGCTCGAAGTTGGCGGCATTTGAAGCGTAACCCTTGGCCTGAACGCCCAAAGCGGCGATCTCTGCCTCGGTGGCTTTACCATTCTCGTCGATCACCAGGTCGGTGAATGCGATATTTGCGCCCTCGGCAGCAAATTTCAGCGCGATAGCCTTACCGATACCGCGGGCTGCGCCGGTGATAACTGCTACTTTTCCTTCCAGTAATTTCATATTTTGTACTAATTTTTAAGGTAAATAGTTCTTTTTTCAAAGGACAAATATAGGAATTATATTTTAAAATCGGCCGAATGTCTGTTTTTTCACCGAAATATTTTGGCGGGGCGGGGTGCGAAAAGATGGAAATAATTCCTTATTTTTGTTTTTGGAAAACTTAAAAACAATGAATCGAAAGAATATTTTTGGCTTCTTCTTTGGCCTTGTGCTTGCTTTTACCGCAGTCGGATGCGGACAAAACGCTTCGTCGCAACATGTGCAACATGTCGGGGTGGGGGAATTCCTCCAACGGCTTCAGGATTCGACGGTTGTGGTGGTCGATGTGCGTTCGCTGGGGGAACACGCCGCAGGGTGTATCCCCGAGACGGATCTCAATATCGATGTGATGGGCGCGGATTTCAAAACGCGGGTCGGACAGCTGATTCCCGAACACTCCGTGGTGGCGATCTACTGCCGAAGCGGCAACCGCAGCAACCGCGCCGCCAAGATTCTTGCGGAAATGGGCTATGAAGTTCTCGAACTGGATCACGGCTACAAGGCGTGGGTCGAGTACAACAAACAATAAAAAGGAAACGTCCGAAGTTGGTTTCGGGCGTTTTTTTGTGGCGTTCGGAACGGATTTATAATTAATGGTGGATTTCGGATAACCCCCTGCCCCGGAAAACGCGTTACTTTTGCAGCGTGAAACTAAACCTTTAGGATTATGGCAGAAGAAACTCGTGCGGTTGCGGATCTGACGCAACGCAAAATCGAATTTAAACTCCACACCTACCCCTCGGAGGGCGGGCCCGTGGCGGCCGTGGATGTAGCCAATTATATGGGATTCTCCGTGGAGCGCCTCGTCAAGACGCTCGTGACGACGGATCACCACGGCGGTTATTATGTGTTTTGCCTGCCCGCGGCGAATCGGATCGACATGAAAAAGGCGGCGCAGCTGGTCGGGGCGCGGAATCTGACGATGCTCCAACCCGAAATGTTCGAGGAACTGACGGGCTATGTGCACGGCGGATGTTCGCCGTTCGGCCTGAAAACCCAACTTCCGTTGTGGGTCGAAGAGGATGTCCTGAAATGGGATACCATATATATTTCGGGCGGCCGCGTGGGACTGACCGTGGAGGTCGATCCCCAAACCCTGACCGAAGAGTTGGGGGCGCAAGTGGGGACGTTTACCCGTTAAAGAAAAAGGAGTGTGGCGATTACACTCCTTTTTTTATTTCAAGATCTTCCAACCCGATTTTCCGTCGCGGGTGAAGGAGAGAAAGGCACACATAAGGGCGATGGGGATGATGTTCTGGACGATGCTTTCCAGACTGAATCCGGTAATACGGAAAAAGAGAAAACTGCTGATGAATTGCAGCACGAAAAAGATGATGACCGCCACCCTCGATCGCTCCTTATAGATAAACAAAATATCTAAAAAGATGGCGATTGAGAAGGCGACGGCAATGTAGTTGCACTCATTCTCCATACTTTGGACGAAGAAATTTAAGACGGACGCCACCAACATGAAAATGAAATAAGCCTTGGTTACGCCTGCGAATTTGGGTTCGGACTCCTGTCGGGGTTCTTGGGTATTGTTTGTCGTTTCCATAGGTTGAGGTTTTGGGGTTGTTCCTTACAAATATAGAAATTAATATTGTCTTTTGGCAATTCGGGGCGAATGTGTTTTTGTGAAAAGCACAAAAAAGTGCCCGAAATCAAACCCGAAACCGCCCAAAATCGAACCAAGGACGGCCTTTTGAGTGTTTCTTGCAGATCCCGATGAGGTTACATCGGAGGGGCGTCCTTAGAAGCTCGAAATTAAAAAATCTTAATTGGAAAGGGTGTTGCAAGAACGAAATAATTTATTATATTTGCATTGTTGTAAGCCTCGGAAATGGTGATAACACCTGCGATTTTGTCGCTTGCAGATTTTGTAGTATCAGCTAAATTGTTGAAAACGAAGCGAATGTAAGGGCTTTGATCCCCCTTGTGTTCCCAATATACGAAAACCTCAATAAAACGATTGAATATGAAAAGAGATGAGCAGATCTTTGATCTGATTTCAGCGGAACGTGCGCGTCAGACGCACGGCATCGAGTTGATCGCATCGGAGAACTTTGTCAGCGACCAGGTGTTGGAGGCAATGGGATCCGTTTTGACGAATAAATACGCTGAGGGTTATCCTGCCCACCGTTATTACGGCGGTTGCCAAGTTGTCGATGAGGTCGAGAATCTGGCGATCGAGCGTATCTGCAAGATCTATGGTGCGGAGTTCGCAAACGTGCAACCCCACTCGGGTGCACAGGCCAACATGGCCGTTTTCTTCGCCGTGCTCAAGCCCGGTGATACCTTTATGGGTCTTGACCTCGATCACGGTGGTCACCTTTCGCACGGTTCGCCGGTGAACATGTCGGGTATGTATTTCAACGCTGTCGGCTACAAACTCAACGAGAAGACCGGTTGCGTGGATTACGACGCCATGGAGAAACTGGCTATGGAGTGCAAGCCGAAACTGATCGTCGGCGGTGCTTCGGCTTATTCGCGCGAATGGGATTACAAACGTATGCGTGAGATCGCCGACAAGGTCGGTGCCATCTTCATGGTCGATATGGCCCATACGGCAGGTCTGATCGCCGCAGGTTTGCTCGAGAACCCCGTGAAATATGCACACATCGTAACTTCGACCACCCACAAGACCCTGCGCGGTCCTCGTGGCGGTATCATCCTGATCGGTAAGGATTTTGACAATCCGTGGGGCTACACCACGCCGAAGGGTGTCGTAAAGAAGATGTCGCAGCTGATCAATTCGGCCGTATTCCCCGGTATCCAGGGCGGTCCGCTGGAGCACGTGATTGCCGCCAAGGCTGTTGCCTTCGGTGAGGCGCTCCAGCCCGAATATATCGAATATCAGAAGCAGGTGAAGAAGAACGCAGCCGCCATGGCTGAGGCCTTCATCAAGCGCGGCTACCACGTCGTATCGGGCGGTACGGATAACCACCTGATGCTGATCGACCTGCGTAACAAGTTCCCCGAACTGACCGGTAAACAGGCCGAGAAGAGTCTGGTTGCAGCCGACATCACCACCAACAAAAACATGGTTCCGTTTGATACCCGTTCGCCGTTCCAGACTTCGGGTCTGCGTTTCGGTACTCCCGCCATCACCACGCGTGGTTTGAAGGAGGACAAGATGGACTACATCGTAGGTCTGATCGACCGCGTGCTGTCTGATCCGCTGAACGAGGAGGTCATCACGGCCGTTCGTAAGGAGGTGAACGAACTGATGGCCAACTACCCGCTCTTCGCATGGTAGTCGGTTAAGAGGAATTCATCCTTACACGATATGCTCCGCACACTCAAAGCAAGTGTGCGGAGTTTTTTTATGCCCTTCGGACGCCCATTTCTCGGGACAAAGAGTTGAAACATTGGTTTTTCCCGAGAAAAATAGGTATCTTTGCCCGATTCGGGATTTACATACGTTTTTCGCCCGGGGAAAATAATACTATGGAGCAGGATTCGATTAAAATATTGGGTGCGAGGGTGCACAACCTCAAAAATGTCGATTTGGAAATTCCGCGACGCAAACTCACCGTCATCACGGGTTTGAGCGGATCGGGCAAGTCGTCGCTGGCCTTCGATACGATCTACGCCGAGGGACAACGCCGTTATATGGAGACCCTTTCGACCTATGCCCGTCAGTTTGTCGGCACGATGGAACGCCCCGATGTCGATAAGATTTCGGGTCTGAGCCCCGTGGTGGCCATCGAGCAGAAAACCACCAACAAGAATCCCCGTTCGACGGTGGGTACCGT
Source organism: Alistipes sp. (assembly GCA_020026395.1). Classification (GTDB taxonomy): domain Bacteria; phylum Bacteroidota; class Bacteroidia; order Bacteroidales; family Rikenellaceae; genus Alistipes. The sequence goes on from JAHHQM010000001.1 coordinate 261,563, forward strand.
TACCGAGATCAACGACTTCCTGCGTCTGCTGTATGCGCGTGCATCGCGTGCCTATTCGCCGATTACGGGCGAGGAGATGGTGCACTATTCCGACGATCGAATCTGCGATCTGATCATCAGCGGATTCGAAGGCCGCCGCATTGCCCTGATGGCACCGATCGTCAAGGGACGTAAGGGGCATTACCGCGACCTGTTCGAAACCCTCGCCAAGAAGGGATACATCTATGCCCGTATCGATGGTGAGATCCGCGAAATTTCGGCGGGTATGAAGCTCGACCGATATAAGGTGCACACGGTGGATCTGGTGGTGGATCGTCTGGTGCCGAAGGAGGAGACGCGCGACCGCGTGGCCAGCTCGCTGAAGGAGACCATGCGCCAGGGTAAGGGCATCATGGCCGTGTACGATTACGGCACGGAGCAGATGCGCTACTATTCGCGCCACCTGATGTGCCCCACGACGGGCGTGGCATTCGATGACCCCGCACCGCACACCTTCTCGTTCAACTCGCCGCAGGGCGCATGTCCCCATTGCAACGGCCTCGGCGTTGAGGCGGTGCTCGATATGGAGAAGATCATTCCCGACCGCTCGCTTTCGTTGCGTGAGGGGGCGATCGAACCGCTGGGCAAGTACCACAACAACATGCTGTTCGTCCTGCTCGAGATGCTGGGGCACCGCTACGATTTCACGTTGGATGATCCCATTTCGTCGTTCTCGGAAATGGCGCTCAATGCCGTGCTGTACGGCGATTCCGAACCCATGACGGTGAACCTCTCGGAGTTCGGGTCGATCAACGGCAATCAGTTCGTGTCGTGGGAGGGCGTTGCCGAATATATCAACAACACCTACGACGAGGAGAGCGCCCGCGGCCGCAAATGGCGCGAGCAGTTTATGGCCTACCGCAAATGTTCGGTTTGCGGGGGTACACGTCTGAAAAAAGAGTCCCTCCAATTCAAAATCGGAGGCAAAAATATAGCCGATGTGTCGGCCATGTCGATTTCGGATTTTGCCGAATGGGTGGCGCACCTCGAGGAGTACATGACCGACAAAGAGTGGAAAATCGCCCAGGAGATCGTGAAGGAGATCCGCGAACGCCTGCGTTTTCTGATGGATGTGGGTTTGGGTTACCTTTCGCTGGCGCGTTCGTCGCGTTCGTTGTCGGGCGGTGAGTCGCAACGTATCCGTCTGGCGACGCAGATCGGATCGAAACTGGTCAATGTGCTTTACATTCTGGACGAGCCGTCGATCGGTCTGCACCAGCGCGACAACATGCGCCTGATCAACAGCCTCAAGGAGCTGCGCGATGCGGGTAATACGGTGATCGTGGTGGAACACGACGAGGAGATGATGCGCTCGGCCGATTATATTGTCGATGTGGGGCCCTTGGCAGGCCGCAAGGGCGGTAATATCGTGGCGGCGGGTTCGTTCGACGAGATCATCAAGGCCGACAGCATCACGGCCGACTACCTCACGGGACGTCGCAAGATCGAGATCCCCGCGACGTTGCGTCCGGGTACGGGCGAGAAGGTCGTCATCCGCGGTGCCCGGGGCAATAACCTCAAGAATGTCACGGTCGAATTCCCGTTGGGTAAATTCATCTGCGTGACGGGTGTCAGCGGTTCGGGTAAATCGACCCTGATCAACGAGACGTTGCGTCCGATCCTCTCGCAGAAACTGTATCGTTCCTACGATCAGCCGTTGCCGTACGATTCGATCGAGGGTGTGGAGCATATCGACAAATTGGTCGTCGTGGATCAGTCGCCGATCGGCCGTACGCCCCGAAGCAACCCTGCGACCTATTCGAATGTCTTTGCCGACATCCGCAAGCTGTTCGAGATGACGCCCGATGCGCAGATCCGCGGATTCAAGGCGGGACGGTTCTCGTTCAACGTCAAGGGCGGACGCTGCGAGGAGTGTCGCGGTGCGGGTGTGCAGACCATCGAGATGAATTTTCTGCCCGATGTCTACGTGCGTTGCAAGGCGTGTGGCGGACAGCGCTACAACCGCGAAACGCTGGAGGTGAAATACAAGGGCAAGTCGATCAACGATGTGCTGAACATGACGGTGAACATGGCGGTCGAATTCTTCGAGAATATCCCCAATATCTATCAGAAACTCAAGGCCATTCAGGAGGTCGGATTGGGTTATCTGACCCTTGGACAGCCCTGCACGACCCTTTCGGGCGGTGAGTCGCAGCGCATCAAACTTTCGGCCGAACTCTCCAAACGCGATACGGGTCAGACGCTCTACATTCTGGACGAGCCGACGACGGGTCTTCATTTCGAGGACATCCGCCTGCTGTTAGAGGTGTTGAACAAACTGGTCGATCGCGGAAATACGGTGCTTGTCATCGAGCATAACCTCGATGTGATCAAGGTGGCCGATCATCTGATCGACATGGGACCCGAGGGCGGCGCGGCAGGCGGTGAGGTGCTGATTACGGGAACGCCTCACGATGTGGCTTGTTGCGCAAGAAGCTATACGGGTCATTTCTTGAAAGAAATGGGATTATAACGGCATTATTTTTGTAACTTACGGGGGTGAAACCAAATGTTTTACTCCATGAAAAAGATGCTGCTGCTGATTGTCGGCATGCTGCTGTGCGGTGTGCTTTTCGGGCAATCGAGGGAAGAGAGACGCGCGGAACGCCAACTTCGGCGTACGGAGCGCAATGAGAAATCCGCCGAGCGGATTGATTCGATGGTGTTGCAACAGTGTTTTAAGTTCAGTCCCCGAACCATGCAACGCGAACCGAGCGGGGTACAGCGGTCGCTGACCGATCCCGCATTTGCGGTGACGCTGTGGGAACACACCGTGGATATCAATATCCCGTACATCCGTAACAAAATGCCGCCCTATATCCCGACGATGTTGGATTATACGGTGGGGCTCGAAGATGAGAATTATTCGGTCGAGCGGATCAAAAACGGCTGGCGGGTGAAGTTCACGACACGGCTTTTCACGTCGGATGTCTATACCTTCGAATTCGAAATCCACAAACCTTCGGGCGATGCCTCGTTGCTGATTTCAAACACGTGGTACAATCCCGTGCGGTATGACGGCGTGGTGCTGGAAGTCTACTAAACAAAAAAACGCGACTGAGCAGTTCAGTCGCGTTTTTCGTTTTTAGGATGAATGTCTATGCCTTGAAGATCAGAGCCACGGCCGAAACCGAAATACCCTCTTCGCGTCCCTCGAAACCGAGTTTCTCGGTGGTGGTCGCCTTGACCGACACCTGATCCACGTCGAGAGACATCACGTGCGCCATCGTTTCGCGCATCCGATCGATGTGGGGACGGAGTTTGGGGCGCTGGGCGCGGATCGTAAGATCGACATTGCCGATCTCATAACCCTTTTCGCGTAGCAGATTCACAACCCGTTTCAGCAGGATCTTCGAATCGATTCCCTCGAATTCGTCGGACGTGTCAGGGAAGAGTTTGCCGATGTCACCCAGAGCCGCTGCACCGAGCAGGGCATCACACAGGGCGTGAATGGCCACATCGCCGTCGGAATGGGCGACAAAGCCTTTGGTGTGGGGAATCTCGATGCCGCCCAAAATGAACGGAAGTCCCTCCCGAAGCAGGTGGACATCGTAGCCGTGTCCTATTCTGAAATTCATCATATCGCGTTTTGTTTTATTTGGTTACGGGCATAAGGCGGATCGTGTAGCCGTAGGTGCCGGAGGTCGGAATCTGGTACTTTTCGAGGGTCTTGGGGCCGCACGAACCGTTACCGATACCGCACTGCATATAGTCCAGGTGAAGGACGATCTCCTCGCGCGGCCGGAGCTCCCATTCGTGCCCCTTCAGATCGCCCATCAGCTCGGCGTCGGTGTAATGAAGTGCCGAGAAATTCAGACGACCCTCCGCTTCAAGACGAATACCGCGACCTTCGTTATCGGTGAAGGTCAGATCGCGCACATCTTCGCGGTTACCCATTGTCTGGGGTTTCACGTAGTGCTCCTGCATTGCTTCGACGGTGGTGGTGTAGCGACCCAGATCCGAACCCACCTTGCGATCGACGTAGTTGGCCAGAGGGCCGCGTGCGTAGTACTCCACGTGGTTGAAATCACCGTTCAAAAGCAGCGACACGCCCATACGGCGCAGGTAATATTTGAAGGGGTTGTTCTCCATATCCTCCGAGGGTCGGGGTTTCATGGGCGTAAATTCGGTCGTAAGATCGATCACGCCGTCGGCATAGATCGTGTAGTTGATCGCGTAGTCGCAAAGACCTTCGGCTTGGCGCGAGGTCTTTACGCGAAGCGCCTTGCCGCGTTCGATCCACTCATAAGTGATCGTTCCCGTGGGGGCGAGGTGCGACGAGGTGTCGGCGAACGTGTCGTTCTCGATGAAACGGTGGTTGTCGAACACGGGGCCGTGGCCTTCGTGGATAAATTCGCGACCGTCGTAACGAAGTGAAGTCAGGACACCCGTCGTCGTGTCGAACGACAGCGACATACCTTTACCCGCGATCTCTACCGACGAGGCAGTTTTGCGGAGCGTGAGTGTGCCTTCCGTCGCTTTGGGGTCTTTTGCGCTCAAACGGGGCTTTTCGTTCAGGGCAAATTGTGCGGCGGCCATTTCGTGACCTGCCTTTGCCCAGTCGGTATCCTTTTTCAAGACGAAACGAACATTCAACAGGTACTCGTTCGAGGGTTCGATCTCGGTCGTGAAGGGGATGTAAAGCGTCTTGTCCTCGGCGGCAGGCAGCGTGAAATCGCGGATCGTACCCTGCTCGACCTCACGACCCGAACGCAATACCGACCAAACGATGTCGAACTCCGAAAGGTTGAGGAAGGCATAGCGGTTGCGGATCTTCACGCTGCGGGTCTCGGGATCGAAATTCTCGATCTTGATGTATTGGTAGATGCGTTTCACTTCGGCCAATTTGGCAGTCGGCTGACGGTCGGCCGTCACGATGCCGTTGTTGCAGAAGTTACCCTGGTGCGGACCGGGGAAATCGTAACCCGTGTAGAATCCGCGCATCTTGCCCGTCTTGAGCTCGGCGGGGTGGTAGATCGCCTGATCCGTCCAGTCCCAGATGCAACCGCCGATCAGACGACGGCTCGATTCGATCAGATCCCAATACTCCTTGAGGTTGCCGATGGCGTTACCCATGGCGTGGGCATACTCGCATACGAAATGCGGGCGGGGATCGTCGCTGCGGTCGTGCTGCAAAAGACGTTCGAGCGAGGGGTACATGTCGGAGGTGAGGTCGGTGTGATTCCAACTGCCCTGACCTTCGTAGTGAATGATGCGGTTGTCGAGTGCCTTCACGGCGTTGTACGTGTCGGTGAAGTTCTCGCCGTCGCCGCTCTCGTTACCCAGCGACCAGAAGATGACCGAGGGGTGGTTGCGGTCGCGCAACACCATACGCACGGCACGATCCACAAAGGCGGGTGCCCAGCTGCGCATCGAGCTGATCGAGGTGTTGGCGTGGCATTCGATGTCGGCCTCATCGACCACATACAGTCCGTAATGGTCGAACATCGCGTACATCTTGTCCTGATTGGGGTAGTGGCTCGTACGGATGGTGTTGAGATTGTTCTGCTTGAAGAGGATCACGTCGTTGAGCATCGACTCGACATCGACCGCGCGACCCAGCACGGGGTGGGTGTCGTGGCGGTTGGCGCCCTTGAATACGATGCGGCGGCCGTTGATGTAGACCAGACGATCCTTGATTTCGATGTGGCGAAAGCCGTATTTGGTCGAGAAGGTCTCGGTCAGATTGCCTCGACGGTCGTAAAGCGAAAGCACCACGGTGTAGAGATTGGGCGTCTCGGCCGTCCACGGCAGAAGGTGATCGAGGGCAATGCGGAACGACTCCTGACGATTCTCGAAGGTCGTCACGGCGTTTTTACCCTTGAAGGTTTCCGATTTGCGGATTTCGTCCGCGGCAATGCGTTTGCCTGCGGGATCGAACACTTCGAGCGAAAGGGTGTAGTCGGCGTGACGGCTCTCGTCGCGCTTGCTGATCCACGTATCGACCTGCAACGTGCCGCGATCGTAAGCGGGAGCTTCGAGCGAGGACGAGATGCGGTGGTCGCGGATGAAGGTACGGGGGGTGGCGAACAAATACACGTCACGATAGATACCGCTCATGCGGAACATATCCTGACACTCGAGGTAGCTGCCGTCCGACCAGCGGATGACCTGCACCGAGATCGTGTTCTTGCCGGGGCGTACGTAGGCCGTAATGTCAAATTCGTGGTCGTTGTTTGCGCCCTGCGTGTAGCCGACATAGCGGCCGTTGATCCAGACGTAGGCCGCGCTGTAAATACCGCCGAAGTGAACGAATACCTGTTTGTCCTCCCACGATTCGGGCAGGTCGAAATCACGGCGATACGATCCCACGGGATTCACGCCGTAGTCCTTGTACGGCTCGCGGCGTTCGATGTAGGGCGGTTTGTTGGCGTGGGGGTATTCCACGTTGCAGTAGATCGGCGTGCCGTAACCCTGCATCTCCCAGTTGGAGGGTACGGTGATCTCGTCCCACGACGCGACATCGAAATCCTCGCGGAAGAAATCCGTGGGGCGTTCTTCGGTCGAATCGACATAGAAGAATTTCCACATGCCGTTGAGCGAGCGGTAAAGCTCCGAACGGGGCGTGACCCACGGCGTGCGGTAGTAGGCGTCGGAGGTCATCTGCTCATGCGACGAGTAGGGGATATAGGTGGCATGACCGGCTTCTTTGTGTTCTTCGAAGACGGTTTCGTTTTCCCAATAGGCGGGCGGTAACGAGTCTTGGGCAAGGCTGTTTGCCCCGATCAGCAATGCGGCGCAGAGTGAAAGTGTGCGCAAAGAGGGGATTAATTTGAATTTCATGTTGTTTTCACGGAATTGTTTGTGGACAAAGATACTAAAAAAACCGATCCGAACGGGCGTTCCACAAAAAAGAGAGAATCCTTACGCGAAGGGTTCTCTCTTTTAGGCCTCGGTCTACAGGAAAAGGTAATTGGCGAAGATCCACGGAAGGACGGTTGCCAGAAGAATTACCACAAACAGCAGATAAACGCCCCAACGGAGCGGTTTATAGGGGATGTGCTTCTTGAAAAAGGCGGTGACGGCCTCCCGATGGAACATGATATGGAGCAGGAGCAGAACCAGAAGCGATACACCCAAGACGGTGTGCAGATCGCCCCAGAAGTGACGGATCAGGCGGTTGTACTTGACCAGTCCGTCTACGCCGTGACGGTGGGCGATGCAGGGCGGCATGACGTAGTTGATGATGAATCCCGTGATCGACACGGCCGCAATGTTCAGGAACAGCAACAGGTCGATCCATAGATTAGTGTTGAATCGGTTTTTCATATAAAAGGTGTGTGTTATGTGTGTTTTCGCACCCAAGATACTCAATGTTTTCTTTTTTGGCAAATATGCCCGATGATATGGCCCGAGAGGGCTTTTGAAAAAGATTGTTGTTTAGATATTTGGTGATCCGACGAATAATTTTTACCTTTGCGTCTGTGAAATCCTACGGACATAAGATTATTGCTCTGGGACTCCTGTTGCTCTTCGCAACGTACTGGTCTTCCATCACGCTTTTTCCGCACGCCCACCGCATTGGTGATCGTGTTTATGTCCACTCGCACCCCTTCGCCGATGCGAACAACCACACCCACTCCGCACAGCAGTTGCAGGTCATCGAGTACCTTTCGTTGCTGTTGGTGGCTTCGGTTTCGATCGCAACGGCCGTCATTCACCTCACGGCGATCCGCTATTATTTCAAAGTGCCCGTTGTTGTGGCACGTCAGTCGTCGCCGATCCGCGTCTGCGGACTGAGGGCTCCTCCTGTTATGGCATAATTTCCCGAAAAGACATGTGTGCGGTGCATTTATATATATAAGTATGCCCCGCGCGTTCCGGTATGACCGTCCCTGTGAAGGGCGGTTGCTTATTCACCATAACAGATATTCAAATAATGAAAAAATATATTTTAGGAGCATTGTTGCTCCTTATGCCCTTGTGCTTGTTTGCCGAGGGTGAGGAGACCGTATATAAACCCCGGAAAAAACAAAGCGATGCCAACATCACGGGTCACGTCATCGATGCCAAGACGGGCGAACACCTGGCCTATGCCACAGTAGCCGTCAAGGGTACGACATTCGGTGCGGCAACCGATGCCACGGGTCACTACTTCATGAAGAACCTGATGCCCGGCGAATTTACTCTGTCGGCTTCGGCCATCGGTTACAAGACGCTCGAGCAGACCATCCGCATCGAGGGCAAGCGCACCATCGAGGTGAACTTCAGCCTCGTCGAGGAGGCGCTGGCCGTGGAGGAGGTTGTCGTTTCGGCAAGCCGTACGGAGACCAACAAGAAATGTTCGCCGACGATCGTGTCGGTGGCCTCGACCCAGCTCTTCGAGAGTGTCGCTTCGAGCAACCTGGCCGAGTCGATGAACTTCCAGTCGGGTTTGCGTGTCGAGAACAATTGCAGCAACTGCGGTACGACCCAGTTGCGTATCAACGGTCTGGAGGGTCAGTATTCGCAGATCCTGCTGGACAGCCGTCCCATTTTCAGCTCGCTGGCCGGAGTGTATGGTCTGGAGCAGCTGCCCGTGGCGATGGTCGAGCGTGTGGAGGTGATCCGCGGTGGCGGTTCGGCGCTGTTCGGTGCCAATGCCATCGGCGGTGTGGTGAACATCATCACCAAAGAGCCCGTGCGTAACTCGCTGACGCTGTCGAACACGACCAACGTGATGCGTGGCGGTAATGTCGATCTGAATACCTCGCTCAATGGTTCGTTCGTGTCGGACGACTACAAGACGGGTGTCTACCTGTTCGGTATGGTCAAGGATCGTGACGATTACGACCGCAACGGCGACGGTTTCTCGGATCTGCCCCGTCTGAATTCCGAGACGGTCGGTTTCCGTGCCTATTACAATACGTCTGCCTATACCCGTTTGACTGCCGAATATCACCATGTACACGAGTTCCGTCGTGGTGGTAACAAATTCGACATGCCGCCCCACGAGGCCGATATTGCCGAGCAGTTGGATCACAAGATCAACGGAGGCGGTTTGAAATTCGATTACTTCAGTCCGAACAACCACCATCGTGTCGGTTTGTACACCTCGGTGCAGGGCATCGACCGTAACAGTTATTTCGGTACCGATCAGAACAAGACGACTTACGGTAAGACCGACGACCGCACGATCGTGACCGGTGGCCAATATACCTATTCCTTCGACAAATGTCTGTTTATGCCTGCCGAACTTACCGCTGGTGTCGAATATACCTATAACAAATTGAATGACAAGTATCTTGCTTTGAAACGCAACTTCAGTCAGGAGACCCACGCCACGGGTTTCTTCTTCCAGAACGAGTGGCGCAGCAAGAAACTCAACTTCCTGATCGGAGGCCGATTGGATAAGCATAACATGATGGATGATGTGGTTTTCTCGCCGCGTGTGAATGTCCGTTACAGCCCCATTGAGAAGGTCGGTCTGCGTGCAAGTTATTCGAGCGGTTATCGCGCTCCGCAGGCTTACAACGAGGATTTGCACATCAGTGCTCTGGATGGAAAACTGGCCGTGATCCGTCTTGCGGACGGACTGAAACCCGAATATTCGCACAGTTTCAGCGGCTCGATCGACCTGTATCACAATTTCGGACGTTTGCAGACCAATCTGTTGATCGAAGGTTTCTACACGATGCTCGACGATGTGTTCGCGCTGGAAAAGGTCGGCGAAGATGAGCAGGGTAATGTGATTATGGAGCGTCGCAACGCATCGGGTGCCAAGATCGGCGGTGTAGGTTTCGAGTTGAAAGCGGGTATCCCCAACCGATTCGAGGTTCAGATGGGTTACACCTATCAGCAGAGCCGTTACAACTGCCCGGAGGGGTGGTCGGATCAGGTCGATTCAAACGGAAAGCCTGTTCTTGAGGCTCAGCGTCGTATGTTTCGCTCGCCCGATCACTACGGATATATCACCGCCAACTGCAACATCACGCACGATTTCACGGCTTCGGTCTTCGGTAACTTTACGGGGCGTATGCTCGTACAACACAACCATGGTGGTGAGGATGCCGAGGGGAATACAATCGAATTTGATAGCGAGCGTCTGACGCCGAATTTCTTCGATATGGGTCTGCGCCTGTCGTATGAGTTCCACCTTACGAAGCAACTCCGACTGGAACTGAATGCCGGTGTGAAGAATGTTTTCGACAGTTTCCAGAAGGATATCGACTTCGGATCGGGTAAGGATGGTGCTTACATCTATGGTCCTGCCACGCCCCGTACATTCTTTGTCGGTGTAAAGTTTGCCCTGTAGGATTGCGGAGGTATTTCAACAAAAAATCCGCTCTTCAATGTCGAAGAGCGGATTTTTTATGGTTTGCAGAGTAACAGACTACCAGAATTTGTTGTGTTCTGTGCTGTATTCGACCCCTGCTTCCGAAAGGGTTTGTTCCAACTCGGCGCGATCGATCTGCATATCGTCGCAGAGCGCATCGAGGGAAGCGTATTCGTCACGCAGTTTCATGTTCACGAAACTGAACAGGATCATGGGATCGGAGGGAAGCGACTTCATTTCTTAAATAATTTTAAATTTGCCCGCAAAAATAGGGCAATCCTCCGACAAAAGCAAATAATCCGTTATAAAGGCTTTCGGTCGGCGTAATTCGGGTAGCGGAATTGCGGGATGCCGAGTGCCATGATGGCGTGGATGCGCCCGTCGATGCTCAAGGGACGGGTGAGTTGTTTCTGACCCTTGCGAAGGGTTGTAAGCACAAATCCCATATAGATCTGACTGATGCCCAGCGTCTCGGCCATCAGCGATCCGTTTTGATAGGCGAGGTTGCAATCCTCCGCGCCGAATCGGTATTTCGGGGGCGTGTGGAAGAAGATCAGCGTTGTGGCATGACGCAGGATGGGATCTTCGCCCGCATCGTGACGCCGCTTCAGCCCCTTGAATACGGGAACGTAGCGGTAGAGGTCGGGGCGCAGCGGCTTGAGAAAAACCTTGATGAGCGGAAACTCCAACAGGCGTACCAACCGCATTAAGGTGCGGATTGTGTGGTCGGCAACCAATTTCAGCTTTTGGGGATCGTCCACCACGGTGAAGGAGACTAGTTGCGAATTGGTGGCCGTCGGGGCGCAGTGAGCCGCTTCGAGGATCTTGCGGATTGCCTCTTGGGGTATGGGATGCGGCGTCAGGGCTCGGTTTGAACGGCGTGCCTTCAGCAGGAGCATCAGCTGATCGGGCGAGGGGAGCGCCGTGTAGTCGATCGGGTGGATGTGCTCCTCGGGGAAGAGACTGTGACGGACGGCACCCTGCGGGCAGGCATCCACACAATGACCGCATCCGATGCACCGTTCGGGGTGTCGGATGCCGATCGGATCGCCCTTGTGCTCCTGCGTGAAGATCAGCGAAGGGCATACCCTCACGCACCGACCGCAGGTGATGCAGGCAGAGGTGACGGTGATGGCGGGTGTGGAGGCGTTCATTGCGGGTTAAAGATCGAGGGTGACCTCTACGGGGCAGTGATCCGATCCGAAAATCTCGTTGTGGATCTTTGCGCCGAGGAGTTTGTCGCGAAGACATTCCGAAGCGAGGAAGTAGTCGATACGCCAACCCGCATTCTTCTCGCGGGCGCGGAAACGGTACGACCACCACGAATAAGCACCCTCCAGATCGGGGTAGAAGTGGCGGAACGTGTCGATGAATCCCGCATCGAGCAAGAGTTGGAACTTCTCGCGCTCCTGATCCGTAAAACCTGCATTCATGCGGTTGGTTTTGGGGTTCTTGAGGTCGATTTCGCGGTGTGCCACGTTCAAATCGCCACACACCAACACGGGTTTGGTCTGATCCAGCTTCTGGAGGTGGGCACGGAAGGCATCGTCCCACGTCATGCGGTAATCGAGGCGTTTGAGCTCGTCCTGCGAGTTGGGCGTGTAGCACGTGACGAGGAAAAACTTTTCGAATTCGAGCGTGATGACGCGTCCTTCGTGGTCGTGCTCCTCGATGCCGAGTCCGTAGGTGACGTTCAGCGGGGTGTGCTTCGAGAAGATCGCCGTCCCCGAATAACCTTTCTTTTCGGCGTAGTTCCAGTAGGAGGTATATCCTTCAAAGGCAAGGTCGAGCTGACCGGCCTGCATTTTGGTTTCCTGAAGGCAGAAGAAATCGGCATCGAGCGCCGAGAACGATTCGCGGAATCCTTTCTCGCAGCAGGCACGGATGCCGTTTACGTTCCATGAAATGAGTTTCATTGTGCAGAGTGTTAATTGTTTGGATGGTTCGGACAAATCGCTTGCCCGACGCAAATTCGGTACAATTTATGGAAAAAATCCAAAACGGCAAAATCCGCGGGCGGTTCCTTCCGAAAGAAAAGCCGTGCGGAAATTACCCGCGATCCTAAAAAATGAGTATCTTTGTCCAAATAACACAACACAAAAGCTTTATGAAAATAGCCATTGTCGGAACCGGATATGTGGGTCTGGTGTCGGGTACCTGCTTTGCGGAGATGGGTGTCGAGGTGACGTGCGTGGATGTCGATCTGCGGAAGATCGAATCTTTGCAACGCGGTGAAATTCCCATTTACGAACCCGGTCTGGAGGAGATGGTCAAACGCAATGTCGAGGCCGGACGTCTGCATTTCGAAACCGACCTGAGCCGCTGTCTGGACGATGTGGAACTTGTTTTTTCGGCCGTGGGTACGCCTTCCGACGAGGACGGATCGGCTGATTTGAGCCATGTGTTGGAGGTGGCACGCACGTTCGGCCGCAACATTCGTAAATATACGATTCTCGTCACGAAATCGACCGTTCCCGTCGGCACGTCGCGCAAGGTGCGTGAGGTGATCGAGGAGGAGTTGCAGCGACGGGGCGTCGAGGTCGATTTTGAAGTGGCGTCGAATCCCGAATTCTTGAAGGAGGGTGCCGCCATCAAGGATTTCATGTCGCCCGACCGTGTGATTGTCGGTGTGGAATCCGACCGTGCAAAGGCGATCCTTACGAAACTCTACCGTCCGTTCCTGGTGAATAATTTCCGCGTCTATTTCATGGATATCCCTTCGGCCGAAATGACTAAATATGCCGCCAATGCCATGTTGGCCACGCGCATTTCGTTTATGAACGACATCGCCAACCTGTGCGATCTGGTCGGCGCGAATGTCGATATGGTGCGCAAGGGAATCGGTACGGATTTGCGCATCGGTTCCAAATTTCTCTATTCGGGATGCGGTTATGGCGGTTCGTGCTTTCCGAAGGATGTGCGGGCACTGGCCACGACGGCTCGCGAATACGGCTACACGATGCAGATCGTCGAGGCCACGCGTCGGGTCAACGAACAGCAGAAAGAGGTGTTGGTGCGTAAACTGAAAGCCGTCTTGGGCGAGGATCTCCACGGCAAAACCATTGCGGTGTGGGGCTTGGCCTATAAACCCGAAACGGACGATATGCGCGAAGCGCCTGCGTTGGTGGTGATCGACCGCCTGTTGGAGGCGGGGGCGCGGGTGAAGGTTTACGATCCCGTGGCGATGGACGAATGCCGCCGACGGATCGGTGAAAAGGTGACCTACTGCAAAGATATGTACGAAACGACAGAGGAGGCCGATGCTCTGCTGCTGGTGACCGAATGGAAACTGTTCCGCATGCCTTCGTGGTCGGTCTTGAAGAAGATCATGCACCGTCCGCTGGTGATCGACGGACGCAATATTTACGATCGAAACGAACTTCGGGACGAAGGATTCGAATACGTGGCGATCGGCAAACGATAAAAAAACACCCCGTCGAAAGGCGGGGCGTTTTTTGTATGGAGCAATCGCGTCTATTTCATCAGACGCTCGATCGTTTCGTAGAATTCGGGGCTTTCGCCGACTACTTTCTTGACGATTTTACCCTCCTGATCGAGGATGAATTTGGTGGGGTAACCGCTGACGCCGTAGACGATGGAAAGGTCGTTCCCCTCCTGGTTCAACGTGTGAATCCAAGGTAACTGCAACTCTTCGATCTTCTGCTTCCAACGATCCTCGGTGTCGTTGCAGGCGATGCCCACAAACTCCAATTTGTCGTGGTATTTCTCGTAGGTGGCTTTCATGTCGGGCATACCCTTGATGCACCAGCCGCACCACGTACCCCAGAAATCCAACACCACATACTTACCGCGAAGCGACGAAAGTGCGAACTCCTTGCCGTCGAGCGTCTTCACGTTGAATTCGGGTGCCTGTGCGCCTTCAACTACGGTGCTCATGGCTTGCTTGCGGGCAGCTTCGCGCTCGATGCGTTTCTTGGTGTTCTGATAGATCAAACCCATGGCGCCCTGCTGTGCACGCTGGGTGATCAATTCTAGTGCTTCGGTGGCCTGCTTCTGGGAAAGCGACTCGAGCAACGATACCGACACATCCGAATCGGGGTGTTGTTTGATGTATTCGAAATTCTTCTCCGAAATCTCGATCGACAGGGCACGCATCGGGGCGTAGACTTTCAGAATCTCCTCGCGGGGTGCTTTCTCGCGGCTCAGCTCTTTAACCTTATCCTGGATCTCGCGGATCTTTTGCAGGGTGGGGGCTACCGAGTTGCGGTATTGCTGTAACTCGTCGTAGAAGGACGATCCCGAAAGGGTGTATTCCTCGAACGAACCTTCGATTTGAAGGGTCTGGTTGGGGAGCAGGGGTAGCGTGATGGTCTGCATCGGGAGTGCCTTGCGCGATCCGTCGGCGGCGGGTTTCGAGGAGGGCAGCGCCCAGAGGCGGATTTCCTGCAATTTGGATTCGGGAAGCACAAAACGGAACTCGCCTTTGTTCATGGCAAGCGTATCCGTGGTTTGGGCGTTACGGTCGCCGGGCGTGCCGTACATCACCAACAGGGAGTCGCTCTCGATACCCGTGAGGTGACCGCGGATGATGGTCTGAGGCTCGGTTTGGCAAGCAGCAAAAAGACTTGCACCGAGCAGTGCGCAGATGATTTTTTTCATATCTTCAAATTTTTATGGTTTTCGGTTGCTGCGGGGCGCGGAACGATCCGCACCACCAAACAAATATACGAATAATTTCCAATCCCCGTCAAGAAGTGCGGATAATTCGCGTAAAAAACGTAACTTTGCCTTTTGTAAAGCATAGAACACATGAAGATAGGAATCATCACAGCCATGTCCTCCGAGCGTGAGCAACTGGCACAACAACTCACCGACCCCGTAAAGATGGAGATTGCTCCGTTTACCTATACCGAGGGGCGCGCGGGCGAGAATACCATCATCCTGATGCAGAGTGGCATCGGCAAGGTGAATGCGGCCGTCGGTACGACCGAAATGATCCTCAATTTTCAACCCGACTGCATCATCTCGACGGGTGTGGCGGGCGGTATCGACCCCTGTCTTCAGGTGATGGATGTGGTCGCATCGTCGCGCATCGTCTATCACGATGTGTGGTGTGGCGACGGCAACGAATACGGTCAGGTGCAGGGAATGCCCGCAAGTTTCGAGGGTAACGACGTGCTCTATAAGACGGCCGTCGGACTTGATTCCGAGACGAAAATCCACGGCGGATTGATCTGCACGGGCGATAAGTTCATTACGGCGCGTGGTGAACTCGACCAGATCAAAGCGAAATTTCCCGAAGGATTGGCCGTCGATATGGAGTCGGCAGCCATTGCGCAGGTGTGCCATATTTACGAGGTGCCGTTCATCAGTTTCCGCATCATCAGCGACAGCCCCGCACAGGGCGAAGGCAATGCCCGCCAGTATGAGAATTTCTGGGCGGAGATGGCCGACCGCTCGTTCCGTGTCACCGAGCAATTTTTACACGCATTACCGCATAAAATCAAATAATCATGAAAAAGATACCCAGTTTTACGATTGATCATGTCCGCCTGTTGCGCGGCATCTATGTGTCGCGTCAGGATCGGGTGGGTGATGAGATTGTCACCACGTTCGACATCCGCATGAAGGAGCCGAACCGCGAACCCGCATTAAGCCCCTCGGCCATCCACACGATGGAGCACCTGGCTGCCACTTTCCTGCGCAACCATCCCGTTTGGGCGGATAAGATTATCTATTGGGGTCCGATGGGTTGCCTGACGGGTAACTATCTGGTGATGAAGGGAGATCTGACTTCGCGCGACATCCTGCCGTTGATGAAGGAGACCTTCGCGTTCATCGAATCGTTCGAGGGTGATGTGCCGGGTGCTTCGGCACGCGACTGCGGCAACTACCTGTTGATGAACCTGCCGATGGCGCGTTGGGAGGCTGCCAAATACCTGCACGAAGTGCTGGAAAAGGCAACCGACGAGAATCTGGTATATCCCGCTTAAAAAGTCGGATTAGGATACAAAAAGGGCGTGTGAACGATTGATTCACACGCCCTTTGTCGTTTTATCGGGTGACGAGTTCCGTAAAGTCGAATTTCGCGACATCGACCAAGCCCCGATCCGTGAGTTTGAGTTCGGGGATGACGGGAAGCGCCATAAAGGCCATGGTGATAAACGGAGCTTTGAGGGTGCACCCCAACTCCTCTGTGTGGCGGAGGAGTGCGTGGTATTTTTCGGCGATCACCTCGGCGGGTTCTGCCGACATCAGGCCAGCAATGGGCAGGGGAAGGATCTCGGTGTGTCCCTCGCGGGTCATGCCCAATCCGCCTTTCGATTCGATCAGCGCATTGGCCATCGTGACCATCTCTTCGTCCGAAGTGCCGATGACCACGATGTTGTGGCTGTCGTGGGCGATCGTTGCGCCGATGGCACCGCTTCTAAGACCGAATCCGCGGATGAAGGCCACCTGCGGGTGACCGTTGCCGTAGCGATTATAGACCATGATTTTCTGAATCGAAGCATCGTTGAGTTGCTCGGCGGGAATGATCTCGCAGGGCGTATGGAGTTTGCCGTCGAGTGCCGTGATGACCTTTACGTTTCCCTCCGTGATCGTGGTTGCAATCTCTGCCTCGGTGATCGGGCGTGCGTTGAAGTTGTTGGGGTGCGTCAAAGGAGTGACGGCGCGGGTTAATTCGGAATCGATTAGGCCTTGCTCTCGGGTGTAGACCGTATGACCGTCAATGAGGGTCGCCACGACCTCGAAATCCTCCAAATTGTTTACGGCGATGAAGGTGGCGGGATCGCCTTCGGTCATCGTACCCGAGGTGATGCCGTAGTGGCGGACGGGGTTGAGGCAGGCGGCCTGCAAAAGATTCCAAATCGAAAGACCCTTATCCAGACCGCGGCGGACGAGTGTGTCGATGTGGCCGCGGAGCAGATCGTCGGGGTGCTTGTCGTCCGAGCAGAGCATCACATGATCGGGAGTTTCGTCAATCAGAGGGCAGAGCGCCTCGAAATTACGGGCGGCACTGCCTTCGCGGATGATGACCTCCATGCCCGCGACGACCTTTTCGCGTGCCTCATCAAGGGAGGCGCATTCGTGGTCGGTGGAGACGCCTGTGGCGATGTAACGCTTCAAATCCTCACCGCGTACTCCGGGCGCATGGCCGTCGATCACCTTGCCCGCCTCGCGTGCGGCTTGGGTCTTGGTCAGCACCTCGGGATCACCCATCAGGATGCCCGGGAAGTTCATCATCTCGGCCAGAAAGTGCAGATCCTCGCGTCGGATCAGTTCGCGCGTCTGGCGTGCGTCGATTACCGCGCCCGCCGTCTCCAAATGGGAAGAAGGCACGCAGGACGGAAGTCCGAACCAGAAGTTAAACCGCGAATTTCGGGCGTTATTCACCATGAAATCAATACCTGCTGCACCGAGCACATTCGTAATCTCGTGGGGATCGCACACGGCACAGACCACACCGTGACGGACGGCCACCTTGGCGAATTGTTCGGGAATCATCATTGAACTTTCGATGTGGATGTGCGCATCGGTGAGTCCCGGTAGAAAGTAAGGTGCCGTGGCGGGAACATCCGTTCGGGGTGTGATGTATTCGATGTGTCCCTCCTTGATTCGGATTTCGCCATCGTAAATCCGACGGCTGGGTATATCGACAATATGTCCCGTCAGCGAAAGAACGGGAGCGGAATCGGGGTGTTTCATGGAATCGAATGTTTTGATAAGAAACAAAGATAGACCTTTTTCGGGAATTTCAGGCAGGCGACATTAAGAAAAAATATTGAAATGTTAAAACAAAAGACCGTATATTTTTTATACGGTCTTTTGTTTTGAGATAGAATCTTCCTCGATGGAAGATTCTATTTTTGGGTGTCTTTCCAAGTCCCCCACCAATCGTAGTATTCGTGGAAGTAACTCTTCATCGCCTCTATTTGGGCTGTGGTAGCCCAGATCTGTTTGATGTTGTACGAAGGGATAAACTTTTCTGGATTGATTAGTTTTGGGCTATTGGCAATCGAGATCCAGCATTCGTTCTTGTCTCCCTCGTCACCAAGCCAGTACGGAACGAACGAATCGACAATGTTGAGTGCCTCCAGATTGACGCAGTCGTTGATGTCCAAAATGATCATCTTGTGGCAATTCTTCACGGTCAGATCCGTCAATTGAGAACATGCTTTGAATTCGATGCGTTCGGGACCGAGTTCCTTCTTGATTTCTGATCCGGAAACTTTGTTCTCCATATAGAATTTGGTCATCTTCGACAAATCCTTGCACTGAATGTGAGGCATGCCGTATTTCAGTACGATCGAAACAGATTCCAAATGAATATTTTCTGACAGGTTTGTATTGTCGAGCGATTCCAAGCCCGAAACATTCAGTTTCTTCAGGTTGCGGAAGTAGCGGATTCCGTTCAGTGAACGAGTGTTTGGAGCCGTGTTGTTATTGACGATCAGTTCGGTGACCTGATTGGCTTCTTCAATCGAAATCTGTCCGTCGCCGTCCTTGTCGTAATTGGAAAGGATGTAAGTACGGAAATTGGGGTCGGTCAGTGCATCGACAATGTTTGTCTTGACAAGTTCGGTGTGGGCATCCTTTTCGATCTGAATCTGCTTCAGGTCGAGTGTGCCGACCAATACCTTCTTCAGATTGGGGCAGTTGGTCATCTTCAGGGTGCGCAGCGACATGTTGCCGGTAACATCGAGTTCGGCAAGTTGCGTTCCGCTGACATTGAGCGATTGCAGTTTGGTTCCGTAGCCCGGTCCGTAGGTGTGAAGATCCATCAGTGGGTTCAAACTCAAGTCCAGATTCTGCAACGAGGTGAGCGACCAGAGTTGGAGGTGTCCGATCTTGTTGTCGCTCAGATTCAAATCGGTCATCTGATCGCAATTGTGGATGTTGATGTGATCCTCCGTGAGTAGGTTCTTTTCCAGATTCAGACGTTTGATTGACATGGAGCCCTTGAAGTCGGTCAGTTCGTTGTTGCGGACGGAAACTTCTTCGGCGGCGTCGCACATGTCGCCGATGGCCGACAAGCGGTTGTTATCGGCATTGAGCGTGCGCAACATCTTGTTCTTGATGAAGTTGAGCTCGCCAACCAACTCGTTGTTCGAACAATCGACCTGCTCGAGTGCGGGGAAGAAGACCACAGCCTTGAGCGACTTGAGTTTGTTGTCGGCGCAATTGAGCGTTCTGAGGTTCTTGAATCCGAAATACTCCACACCGTCGATGGACGAAATGCCCATGCCCTTGATGTTGATATCGGTGATGGCAAGAACTTCATCCTCCGAGAGATTGTTGTCTTTATTGCTGTCGAAGTTGCCAATCAGATACTTCTTGTAGACGGGATCCTCGACATTCATGGCAGCATCTTCCGGTGCCGTCCATTTTTTGTATTTGATGGCGTGGTCGATACCGAACGAATGCTCGATGACCTGTCCCTCCATCAGCCATACGGTCTTCAACGAGTTGGCATTGTAGGCATTGACCGATAAAAGCATCAGATTGCGCGAAAGGTCGATTTCGACAACAGGTGTAGAACCGAAACTGAGTGCGGTAAGTTTCGGACAACCGCCGAGGTCAATTTCTGCGATCTTGGAATTGGCAAACGACAGAGTCTCAATTTCTTTGTTGGATGAAAGATCCAACGAGGAGATTAAACCGTCAATTTTGAGCGAGTTCAGTTTCTGAAGCATTGATACATCGACCGATTTGAATACATTACCGCCTAAAACAATTTCTTTTAATGCGGTGTTGTGGCTCAGATCAATATCGGGGAAAGAGATGTCTTTCAAACTCAGAATCTCCATTTTAGTATTTCGTCTTAAATCAGGTGCTGAAGACAAACCGCATCCCGAAGCCATCAGAGATTTGAGTTCGGGACAGTGGGTCAGATCCAGATTCTTTAGTTTGTTACAATAGGCAATGCTCAGATCCTGCAATTTGGTGCAACCCTCCAGACCCAGCGAGGACAGACCGCGAGACCAGCCCAGATCCAGAGAGCGCAGGTTGGCCACACGCGAGAAATCGACTTTGGTCAGCTGACCCTGCGAAAAATTGACCTCCTCCAAGTTCGGGAAGTACTCCAAACCGTCGATCGAGCGGATTTCCTGTTGCGGGAAATCGATGACTTTGACTTCGAGTGCCTCTTTTTCGGAGATCTTGCCGTCACCGTCCTTATCGAAATTGCTTAAAATATAGGCCTCCAGTTTGAGGTCCTTAATGACGGCGGGATAGGTTAGTTTTTCGTATGCGCTCTGGCGGACAATGATCTGCTCGGCAGCGTCGATGTTCGAGAAACTGATGGTTGCTTCACGCTCCGTACCGGTCGTGTTTTCGGCAATTTCAAACGTAAATTCCTTGTCAATCATGGCACGGGTGGAGGTCTCCTTGATCCAGTTGATGCCGTCTTGAACTTTGGCCGTGACGGGTTCGATGTTGGTTTGCAACTTGATGCGGACGATTCCTCCCTCCTTTGTGAGTTCCATCAGGCGGGATGCCTCATCAAGTAGCAACATACCTTTCTGGTTCTGGGTGATCTCCAACGTGGCGATTCCTTTGCGTCCGCAATGGAATGTGATTTCGGCCTTGCGCGGAGTTCCGGTCTCTTCGAAAGCGGCAACGGTAAAGGTTACCTTGGTGTCGCCTTCACCCGATTCCTTGTCAGCCTTGATCCATGGTTGAAGACCCTCCAACATCCAGTCTTTTGAACTGGTTACAGAAACGATTTGTTCTCCTCCTTTGCTGGAGAAGGAAATGATCTTGGGCTTGACGCTGATGGATTCCGAAAGAGGCATTTGCGTGACCGTAACCTTCAGAGGAAGGGCATCGCGATAGGCGATGGTCACTTCGGCTGTACGTTCGCGGGACGAATCGGGATTTTCATCGGCAAGGAATGCAATGTAAGAGGGTGTATAGGTGAAGTCGTGAATCCATTCTGCATCACAGCGTGCCGAAGGCATGGACCCTTTCACGGCATGCTCCAATTTATAGAAAATTTTGTTCTTTCCCTCTTCTGCGGGAATAGAGAGATCTGAGGCTTCGATGACGGGGGTTGGTAAGACCGTTTCCGTGTCATCATCACTACAACCCGTCAGCTCGAAACCAAGCAGGGCGAAGAGGGTCAGTAATAAAAATGATGATTTTTTCATATTTTCATATTGTTTGATGGGAAAAACTGCCCGAAGGGATTCGGAGACTTCCCTGAGATTGAAGTTTTTTGTTTTTTAGAGGGCAATTTCTGCGGAAACAGGTTCTTAAGCGAGTTTCCGCAGATGTTTGCCAAGAGGTGTTTATTTGACGATCCAAGTGATGTCGGGGAATGCGGCCGAGAATGCGGCGGACTGTTCTGTGGTGCAAACGATTTCCTTCAAGGCGTTGCCGGGCAGAAACTTGGCCGGATCGGTCAATGCGGTACATTCGCTGATATCAATCTTCTTGAGCATAGGGTTGTTGATTTGCAGATTTAGTTCGGTCAGAGCAACACAGCCCTTCAGAGTCAGTGTCGAGAGTTTTTCAGCATTGGAAATTTCGAGAGAGAGCAGAGTCTCGCACGAACTTAGATCAAGGCTACTTGCCGAAAGGTGATTCGTGACAATGTGGTGCAGTGTTTGCAGTCCGGCAACATTCAGTCCTGCCAATTCGGTTGTCGGTTTGAGTACCAGTTCCTGTAACCATGCGTTCTTTTGCAGGTCGGCAATCTTGAGTGATGTGGCATCCGAAATCTTGAGGATATTCAGATAGGGGAATATGTCAAGACCTTGCAAATCATTCAGACGGGCAACTTCCGGGCAGACACTTTTGTCGATGACGATAGAATTGGTTTTCTTGGCTTCTACTTTCGAAATCTTGCCGTTCTCGTCCTTATCGTAATTCTTCAGGATGAAATCCTTTAAAACAGGGTCGGTAATGCTGCCTGAGATGTCGGGAGCATCCACAATTGCCCAAATGCCGTAGAAAGAACCCTGCCATTCAGTCAGGATTTCGTAGAACTTGTCATATTGAGCCTGCGTCAGAACGAGTTTCTCAACCTTATCGGAGCAAACAAATTCTTCAAGTTTCGGACTTTTGCTGATGTCGAGTGTTATGAGTTCTTCACCGGGCAGAGACTTCTCGAACGAGTAGGAGATGATCAACTTGCCCAGATTCGAGGCATCGGTAAAGGATAGTCGCTTAAGGTATTGCAGGTAACGAGCCTGTATTTCTGTTAGTTGTGGGCATCCGTTCAAATTGATGTCGGTGAGTTCTTGTTCGTTGAATTTTTCGGAGGTATCCCACGGGCTGAGACGGCTGAGTTTGAATATCTCCAATTCCGGCAGATCCGAACATTCGATTCCGGCAATGCCGCAACCCAAATTCCAGAAATTGATCGAGATCAGTTTCTTGTTTTGTCTCAAATCAACGGCTTCGATGGGGGCGGTGATGCGGTTTACTTCCAGTGAAATAAGGTTGGGAAAAATATTGATACCGTTCAAAGACTTAATGTTTTTCCAAAGGGGATTTCCCGAAGATGAACTTGAGGCATCCAGCGTGATTGCGGTGACGGATGCGGCTTCCTCTTCGGAGAGCATTTGGTCTTCGTTGACATCGAAATTTTGAAGAATGTACTGACGGAAAAGATCATCGGTCAGAGCCTCGCTCAGGTCGGGATGTGAACTGGGCTGTTTTACAACGAACTGTTCGAGCGCATCGGTGTTCTTGAATGAGAGGACGGCTTCGCGAGCCTTGGGGGTCTCATTGGGAGAAACCGTGAAAGAGAACTGATAGGTGGTCATGCCGCGCGATTGGTTCTGCTTGATCCATGTCCGTGCTTCTTCCGGAATGGAAACAGTCACAGGGTCGATGTTGCTTTGAATCTTTACGATCAACTGACCTCCCTTGCCGTCAATGTTGGCGGGCGATTCGGTTCCCAATATCAGTTGGCCTTTGGCGTTTTGTGAAATGGTAAGAACAGTCTCGACCTTTTTACATTTAAACGTAAATTCGGCATTGCGCGGGTCTTCGTTTTCGTTTTGAGAGGTGACCTCAAATTCAACTACATCGCCATTCTCGCCTTCCGTAACCGAAGGAGTTATCCACGACTGAGTCGTTGTGCACTCCAGCGTCCAGTGGTGAGTGCTGGTGACGGTAACTTGTTCCTTACCACCCGTGTAGGCGTAGTTTAGTGATCGGGGCTCGATTGAAAGTGATATGCTTTCCGCCGGTTGTTCGACATGGATGGTCAGCGGATCGGCTCCTTCGTAATTGAGGGTGATTTTACCCTGACGGGGCGTATCGCCTTCATTGTTGTCAAATTGGAAAACAATAAAATCCCCGGTCGATTCGAAATCATGCATCCACGAATCTTCCGAATTGGCTAATGCAATCTGATAATCGACGGGGTTTTGAATGGTATAGAAGAGTTTTTGTTCGCCGCTTGTCGCAGGAAGTTGAAGATCTTTGGCCGAAATCACAGGCGGATCTGCCACGGGCACCACGTCGTCGTTATCATTACAACTTCCGAATGCCAATAGCATAATTGAAAAGAGTAGCGAAGATGTAAAAAACGAGTTGATTTTTTTCATGGTCGGAATAGAATTTTCATGGTTCAGAAAAGCGTTCAGTGGTAATTACTAACGTGAAGGTTATGTGGGACTTCCCGCCAATTTTCGTTTGGCGGGAAGTCCGTATGAACTTTTTTTTGTGTTTAGAGTGTGATCTCTTTAAAGAATTTCTTGGATTGAGGTTTGCTGACCGATTTGAAAATTTGGGGCTCTTGACGAACAGGCATTGCCATTATGGTTGTTTGAGCGACACTTTTCTTTTCGATAAATTCGCCGACGGGAGCATTTTTGGCATCGCTGTATTCGGTGACAGTGATTTCCTCATAGTGAAGAGTTCCCCAAGCCCCTTGAGCATCTTGTCCTGCCCAGAAGAATCCGAAAGGACCGACACCCGGAGCACGGTAACGTCCCAATTTGGAGTCTTTCCAGCCCAAGGGGTAGTTCTCGAAGTAATCGAAGATCAACATATCGGGCAGTTCCATGATACTGCGAGCCTGATGCAACAGACCGTAGTAGTGAGTGGTTTCGGCGTTCTTGGGAGTCAGTTCGAATACGAATACGGTAGGCTCGCTGGCGTAATCTCCGTAAACATCAGGATGGAGGGCTGCCAGTTCGGAACCGCGGTAGAAGCCCCATTTGGCATCGACATCCACGTTGTAGTTTCGGGGAAGTTCCTTGGTCTTGAGACGATAACTGAAGTATTCCGACTGAGCCTCTCCGTTAGCGTAAGCGAAGCCGAATACGACGTGCTCGGTGCCGGGAGTGGCGTTGGTTTTGATGGTTTCGGGGCCTACGGTAGTGGGTAAATTGACTCCGTTGGCATGAATCAGAGCTTCGAGGAAGGCGTTCCAATCACCGTGATACTGATCGAAGTTTTCGGCGGTTGTAAGTCCAGTGTAGTACCAAGTTTCATCGTCTGAAGGAATGACATTCACTTCGATGGTGCGCGTGCCGAGTTCGACAACCTCAAAGTCGAGTTTGAAGTCTTCGGTCGGCGTATATTCGGTTGTAGAGAAGTCTTTGACGGCAACTTCGGTGGTGCGATGACCATAGTTGTCAAAACCGAATATAATCATTGTGTAGGCTTTGCTGGGTTGCAGATTCCAACCTTCGCCTTTACCGAGTTGAGTGGTCAGTTCGCCGCGGTGAATCCAATGGTTGGTCTCCCAGTCGAGTATGGTACCTTCCTCGTCGAAGTGTCCGAGGTCGATACGTTGCAAAAGACGTTCGGCACAGGTGCTTGCACCATATTTGCCGACCATATGACCGGGATAAAGACCGATGAAGTACTTGGTGTCGTTATTGGTGGGAGTAACCGTGAAATCGACATCCTGCGAAGAGATTTTGTTTAGACGAATATCGAATTTGCAATCATCCAAGATGGGAATTTCGTTCGTTTTGATGGTTTCTTTCTGTATCTTGGTGTTGATGTGGTAGTTGGAATCGGTGCCGAATAACCATACATAATATTCGGTTCCGCCCCATACACGCAGACCACCCATCATCTGTTCCAGAGTAAGGGTCTGTTCGCCGACAAACATTACGGGTTTTGCCTGTGCGATGTTTTCGCGGATGAATTTTTCATACGATTCGTCTGTCCACTCGTCCATTGAATATACGTAGGAATTCATAGGTGCATAAGTCCAAGGAATTTCGGGATCACTGGGCGTGATGGTTACCGATACGTTATAGACATTGTTATCGGGATAGGGAGCGACATTTTCTTGATGGTAGGTTAGTTTGAATGTGCAGTTCGAATCCTGAACTTTGGTCGTTGAGAATTGAACTTTATAGAGACGGCTGAGTATTTCGCCTTCGTAAGATACGCCATATACATAGCCGTAGTATTCGGTTTCAGGGGTAAGGTCGTTCACTGTGCGGGTCGATTCGCCCATTACGGTGAATTGTTTCAGTGCATCTTGAAGAGTGGCACCTTGAGATTCTGCGAGTTCTTTCCAGAACTGGATGTCTTCGGCGATAAATTCTTCATCGGAAGCGCAACGATCAATGGCTGCTTTATTGATGAAGGCTACCATATAAGGTACATCGGGTTCCGAGGGTATGATCTTCATTTCGCAACCTATGGATGAAATGCTTTCGGGAATGATGGTTACTTTGAACGTGAGTTTGTCCGAAGTCTGAAGCAATTTTACTTCTACGGGAGAGGCTGTCGCATAAGAAAGAGTGAGTTTGCCTTCACGGGTTTTGGCTCCCTCCAGTGCTTCGTATTTGAATTTGATGGTGTTCGATCCTTCGTTGCGGATTTCGGAAATCCAAGAGTCATCGGATTTTGCCAAGATCTCTTCTCCTTTGACAGGGTTTTCGATCGAATAGGTCAGCGAGTATTCTCCGCCGTCTCCGACCAAATTGAGGGTAGTCTCGGTTTGGATGGATGGCTCCTGACCGGGTTGGGGTGTGGGCGTGTCCGTGTTGTCGTCGCTACAACCTGTTGTCATCGTCAGCAGGGCTGTGCAGACCAACATCATAGTGAAAAACTTTTTCATAACATTGATAGGTTAGTGGTTAATTAGTTGGTTTTTTATGGAAACACCTCTCAAAAAGACGAAGTTTTTGCCTGTAATGAAAATTATTTTCAACTATAAAAATAGATTGTTTATTTTATAAATGCAACTTTTTTTAGGATAATTATTTTATTTGTTATTTGTTATTTGTTATTTGTTATTTGTTATTTGTTATTTGTTATTTGTTATTTGTTATTTGTTATTTGTTATTTGTTAAAACAATATAAAATATTTTAGGGTTATTCATTTGTATATTTAAAATTGTGGCCCATTGCTGTGATGTTTTTAGATGTAATTTATGTCTTGCAGGTTTTATATATAAAAAAGGTCGGTTAATGATTTGTCTCATTAACCGACCTCGGATTGTAAAGTAAGGGATACTTACAAAATTTCGATCGTATATCCGCCGTGAAAGGTGTCTTGGGGAGCAAGATGCTGCATCCAATCTCGGTCTTTAAACTCGCCGGCGAAGCCCGTGCGGTCGCAACGGCCGTACCACGGTTCGATGCAGACGAAGGGCGATAGGGCGCCGGGTGCCCAAAGACCCACCAGGGGCGCGTCGAACGTCATACGGAGGTAGGGCTGACGGGCGGTATCGTGGAGCGTCACCTGCTTGACCTGGCTGTTTTCGAGAATCAACGCATCGCGGTCGAACGTATGGTCGGTGATCGGAAGAAGGCCTTCCGAATCGGTCTTCAAGGGCTCCTTATGGTGGATATCGGCCGAACCTTTCTCTCCGATCAGGGTCGATTGAAGCTCGGCAGTGGTGTCAAACGAAAAATAGCCTTTCAGGGTCTCTTGCGGATTGCGGTAGAAGAATGCGGGGTGTGCGCCGATCTGAAAATCGAGCGTTTGGTCGGCGGGGTTTTCTACCGTCCACATCACGCGGATCGTTCGTCCCTCAATGCGATAGCCGATCTCGAGGCGGAAGTCGTAGGGGTACTTTGCGTGGGTCTCCTCATTGGATGAAAGCATATAGTGTGCCTCGGTGGAGGTATGGGAGAGAAGAGTGAATTGCATGTCGCGGGCGAATCCGTGTTGCGAAAGGCGGTATTCGCGCCCCTCGACGCGGTAGCGCCCCTCCCACAACGAACCGACGATGGGGAAGAGTACGGGCGAGTGGCGTTTCCAGAATGCGGGGTCGGCCTGCCACAGGTATTCGGTGTCGTGGTGACGGATGCTGCAAAGTTCGGCTCCGTGGGCCTTGATGCGGAGTGTCAGATCCGTATTGGAGAGGGTGATTTCGTTTGTGTCGTTACACATGGTTTTAGTCCTTTTAAATATAGGAGCAAAGGTACGAAAAAAAATGTAAGGGTTATTCGCGTTCTATGGGGTTATAGGTGAGTGTCCAACTGTCGTCGAGGGTCTTTTGGGTGGTTTTGTCCAAAAAGAAACAGGTGTTCTCGTGTCCGAAAACCGAATAGGGCGTTTCGTGGAAGTTCTTCTCAAAACGACGCCATTTGTCGCGGGTCATTCGGCGTGTGGGGTAGTCGTATTTGCAGATTTCCCCGCCTCCGTTTGTGATACCGACCGCTTCGAACAGGAAAAGTCCTTCCGTATCTTCGGCCTTGAGGATCAGACCCGGAAGTCCGTGCAGTTTCCAGGGACCTGCCGCGATGGGAATCTCGGTCGTGAACCACACCGTCCACGTTCGGCCGTAGCAGGTGGTTGTGGCCTGCATGCACTCATAGCCGCAGATGGTTTGGTGGTCGGTGCCGAATTCCCATTTGAGGGGACGGTAAGGCTCCGTGTATTCGACGGCATAGTCCTCGAAGGGAACGCGTTCGAGGGTGGTCATCTCGCCGTCGGGAAGCTCACGATAGAGCGTATAGGTCGGGGAGGGGTGTAGCGAGTAGTGTTTGCCCTCGGGCGGATTGAGCTGACCGAGTCGGTTGCAGACCGTTTTCAGCGAGTCGTTGTGGTAGGTGTGCCAACTGTAAAACGTGGCGTGGCGGGTGCCGATGTCCAAAATCATAGGGGTCTCTTTGCTCGTCTTTTTGCCGAGGGGGAAGGTGTGGCGGTAGGTCACCGAAAGGCGTGCCGTGTCGAGTACCGTGCGTTTGGAAAGGTCGAAAGGATTCAGGGTGACGCTTTCGCTGTTGGCAAGTACCCGAACCGTGAGGCTGCGGGGTAGGGGCGTGTTTTGGGCGATGGCCACAGGCATAAGACCGATGGCGGCCGTAAGTAGAAGAAGGAATCGTTTCATGGTTTGTTATTTTAGGTTGAATTTAATCTTGAAAAGCACGGCCGCGGGACGGAGCGTGTAGGTGTGGATGTAGTGGGTGATGTCGCTCTGCGAAGAGGAGTTGAACGTGTGGGTGTCGAGCAGGTTGGTCGCCTCGACGGAGTACTCCGTGCGCTTCGATTTACAGGTAAGGGCGGCATCGAGGAAAAACATATTGCGATCGGCTCCTCCGATGGCGTTGTTGTAGTAATGTTCTCCGCCAAGACGGCAGATGAACCGTTTGCGGATGATCAGACTTAGATCGGCCGTTTGGTTCAGCCAGTCGATGGCATCCAATGATCCCTGTCCTTTGATGCGGCTTTGACTGCGCGAGTAACAGGCTTTGTAATCCAGACGGACTGCCTTCGTAAAATGGGTCTTGAATCCGAATTCCGCTGATGCCACGTAGTAGGAGGTCGGAAGAACGACATCCTGACGGAGCACTTTTTGCCACGATTGCGAAAATCCGCCCGAAAGATTGACGGTCGTGGCGAGCGGGTCGATGCGCTTGCTCAGGGTGGCGTTGAGGGTATAGCCGTCCGTGGTGTTGGGGCGATGGACGGCCTCGATGCGGCTCAATGATCCCTCGTAGGTCGTGCCGTACATCAGATTGCGGCGCGACTGCCACCACATCGCATCCAGAGATCCGAACAGCGCACTCAGGGCATTGCCGTAGGAGAGCGATGCCGAGTAGTTTTGTTGGCGGTTGCGCGAGAGATCACCCCGTTTGCTGGAAATCATGCGGTAATTGGTCATGATGCAACCACTGTAAGAGTCGTACAACTCGCCGATGCTTTCGCCGTAGAAGGCATGGGCGGAATATTTCAGGTTGTAGCCGATGCGTCCCTCCAAAAAGAGCGACGGTTGTACGAGCAGATCGCGGGTCGTTGCTTTTTGGTGCGTGATGTCATCGTCGGTGTGGAGGTTTATCAGGTCGAGGGGCAGGTTGAGCGAGATGCTGAATTGCTCCTTGTAGGCGTAGCGGATGCCGGGGCCGAGTTTCAGACTGAGTCTCCGCCAGCGGATGTCGTTGCGGAACTTATCCTCGGCGGGAGTGGTTTCGCCCGCATCGTTCATCGGGGCAAGGTCGGAGTTCATGCGCTCGATTTGGAGGTTGAGGGCGGCATTGAGGGAAAAAGTCCAATGTCCCGAGGTCATCGAACCCGTGGTGTAGGAGGCGTTTGCCGTGTTGAGGGTGTGGAATCGGCGGGCGTCCAATCCCTGGCGGGCATCGGAAAATCCGTCGGGAGTATCGAAAATCTCGGGGTAGAGCATCGGGCGGATGCGGAGCGAGGAGTTCTGACTCGCGTAGTCGGTATTCGAATTGAGCTGAAGCATCCAACGTCCCCAATGGCGAATGTCGGTGAAGAGGTTGTGTAGGGAGATGTTGGGTTGGTGGAAACGCTGATCCACCTGGTCGTTTCGGTTTAGAACCCGTCCGAAATCGGCATCCCATGCCCCCGAAAAAGACAGTTTTTCATAAAGATAGTGGTTTGAGGTGTTGGAATTGAGCCGGAGCGAAAATTCCGTGCGGTCGGAACGGTTTTGGGCAAAGATTTGTTCGGGAATGATCAGCGGAAGATCGCCCGGACGATAGTAGGTCGTCGTCGAATGTCCCAATGCGGTGCGGAAGTCGTGGATGTAGTGGGCGTTGGCCGTCAGGTTCAACTCCTTGCGCAGTTTGACAATGGTGTTGAGGGCAACCGCGTGGATGTTGTTGTCGAGATAACGGCGCTCCTTGAGGGGCGGTTGTGACGGGGTTTGAATCCCGAGAAGTGACGCCATGGGATCTGTCGATCCGTAGAACGAATCGAGTTCGCTTGCCACATCGTCGCCCGTATTGTTTGTCTTATAGGTATTGATCATCTGGAACTTACGGCCGAAATACATCGCCGAGGCCTCGACATTCCACATCCACGGCTTGTAGCCTCCGCCCAATTGGAGGGTGCCGCTCCAAGTACCCTTGGACGAATCCTTCAGACGCAGGTTGAGCGCCGCGGCATCGGTCGAGGAGAGGCCTCGGAGGGCTTTGATCGGCTGGTGGTTTTCATAAACCTCCACCCGCGCGATGTCCTTTGCCCGTATGTTTTTGGTGGCAAGGCCGTAACGCCCCTCGAGCATATCCAGATCCTCGATATAGAACTTGTTGATCGACTTGCCGTTGTATTTCACTTCGCCCGATTCGAGTACCTCCATGCCGGGCATCTTTTGGAGCACATCACCGATCGAATGGTCGGTGACATCGGCATATTTCGCCACGGTGTAACTCAGCGTGTCGTTCTTGCGCACGACGGCAGGGGCTTTGACCACCACCTCGCGGATTTTCAGCTCGTTTTCTTCCACTGCGAAATCGACCTGCTGGGAGCGAGCCGTGATCAGACGCACCTTTTCGCGGATGTTGAATCCCGAAACCACCACCGCCAACGAATCGGCATCGCCTTTGTATTCGAGGCGATACGATCCGTCATCGCCCGTGATGACATAACCGTACATCGCCCGACGGTTGGGGCTTTGGAGCATTACGTTTACACTGCTGATCCGATTGCCTGTTTTGCGGTTGCGGACAGTACCCGAAATGACGCATTGCGCCATTGCCGAGCTTGCAGCGAGGAGGGCGAAGAGGCAAAATATGATGAGGTGTCGATAAGATTTCATTTATCCGTTTTCGGTTGATCCGAGGATAAAGATAGAAATAAAAGATTGAGGTTGTACCCCCCCCCTAAATAAATATTTTTAAGAAATGGGAATGAAGAGAAAATAAAAAAAAGCCGTGAACGAAACTTCACGGCTTTTAAGTACCCCCTCAGGGGCTCGAACCCTGGACCCCAACATTAAGAGTGTCGTGCTCTACCAACTGAGCTAAAGAGGCATCATTCTTTTCGAATGCGTTGCAAAGATACGGCGAATAATCAGAACTTCCAAATCATTTTGCAATATTTTTTTGCGGGAAAAGTACCGAAAAATCCTAACTTGTTATTCCATCGGTAAATAGAATGAAAAAATTTTTATCGGTATCTTTTGTCGCAGGGAACGCTTGCGCGGAAAATGTCGTCGGGGTAGGTCACATCGGCCAGAAACAGCCCCGAGGCGGGTGCACCGCCGCTCGAACGCGAAAGATCTTTCGAGAGGACGATGTCGCGGAACTCCTCTTCGGTGTAGCGTCCGCGTCCCACATCGACCAGTGTTCCGACAATGGCGCGTACCATGTTGCGCAGGAATCGGTCGGCGCGGATCGTAAAGCGGATTTCGCCATCGGGCAACACCTCCCATTCGGCACGCGAGAGGTGGCAGATGTTGGTCTTGTTGTTGGAGTTGAGTTTGGCGAAGGTCGTGAAATCCTCGACTTCAAGCAGAATCTCCGCCGCGCGATTCATACGTTCGATATCAAGCGGCTGCGCAAACTGCCACGTGAGCGGGCGGTTGAAGGGATTCTTCCCGGGCTCGATGTAGTAGTGGTACTCGCGTTCCAGAGCATTGAACCGCGCGTGGGCTTCGGGGGCAACCTCCTTTAAACTCCATACCGAGATGTCGTGTGGCAGGATGCGGTTCACCTTGTAGACCGTCTGGCGGGGATCGGCGATGGGGGTGTTGCAATCGAAATGGGCAACGTAGTAGGAGGCGTGTACGCTCGTGTCGGTACGCCCCGCACCGGTCACCGGAATCTGCTCGCGCAACAAGGTCGAAAGACTCTCTTCGAGGGTCTGCTGGACGGATTGCTGCCCGTTCTGGCGTTGCCAGCCGAAGTAGGCCGAGCCGTTGTAACTGAGTTCGAGAAAATAGCGCATCATCGTTCGTTTTACTTGGGCAAAGGTAACGAAAAAACCGTGCTGACGCAAAATATTTGAGCCGGGCAGGCGTTTTGTCGGATGGAAGGGTGAAATTCGGTGCAAAATTCGTATCTTTGCAAAGATATGCGTGCTTATATTAGGAATGCACGCCCGAAAAGAGTATTTACATAAAGGAAAGATATTATGAAAGCAGCAATCATAGGTTATGGCAAAATGGGCCATGAAATTGAGAAGATTCTTCTGGAACGCGGTCACCAGGTGGTACTCGTTATCGATGAAAACAACGCTTCCGATTTGGATCGCGCCCACCTCGAGAGGGTGGATGTTGCCCTGGAGTTTACCACTCCGGCTACGGCCTATGACAACATCCGCACCTGCATCGAATCGGGTACGGCCGTGGTCAGCGGTACGACGGGTTGGACGGCGCGTCTGGGTGAATTGCAGGCGCTGTGCCGCGAGAAGGGGAGTGCGATGTTCTACGCATCGAACTACTGCCTCGGCGTGAACCTCATGTTTCGTCTGAACCGCAAATTGGCCGAGATGATCGCGGGTGTGGGCGGTTATGAGGTGCGTGTGCGCGAGATTCACCACACGCAGAAGAAGGATGCCCCGAGCGGTACGGCCATCACGCTGACGGAGGACATCATCCGCAACCTGCCTTCGAAAAAGAGTTGGGTGGATTACGCCGAGGGCATCGAGCACGCCACGAATCGTGTGGCACGTCCCGAAGATGCCGCCGAGGATCAGATCGTCATCACTTCGGAGCGCGTGGGTATGGCTCCCGGCCTGCATGAAGTGACCTATGAATCGGAGGACGACATCCTCGAATTGCGCCACGAGATCAAGAACCGCCGTACACTCGCCCTGGGTGCCGTGGTGGCTGCCGAATTCCTGTGTGGCAAGAAGGGCGTTTACTCGATGGATGATCTTTTGAAATAAGACAACGTATGGAGCAGATCAAGAATTTTCTGAAAAACAAGTGGACGAAATTCACGATAGCACTCGTCGTGTACCTCTTGTGGTTTGTGGTATGGACGGGTAATTTGTGGATGCTGCTGGGTGTTCCGCTCATTTACGATTTCTTTATTTCGCGGATTTTCTACCGCAAATTCTGGTACCGCAACGAGGAGCTCTGCAAGAAGAGCAAGACCTATAAGACCATCTACGAATGGGTGAATGCCATCGTTTTTGCAACGGTGGTGGCCTCGCTCGTGCACCTCTATTTCTTTCAGATGTACGTCATCCCGACCTCGTCGATGGAACATTCGCTGCTGGTGGGCGACTACCTCTATGTGAGCAAGGTGGCTTACGGCCCCCAGATGCCCAATACGCCCATCGCATTCCCGTTTGTGCACCATACGATGCCTTTCTCGACGACCCGAAAATCGTTCTGCGAGGCGGTGCAATGGCCTTACCACCGACTGACGGGCTTGAAGAAGATCCGTCACAACGATGTGGTGGTCTTCAATTTCCCGGCGGGCGATACCGTCTTGGTCGAGAACCAGGGCGTAACCTACTACGATGTGGTGCGCGAATATGAGGAGCGTTTCGGTAAGGCCGACGGCCGTCGCCGACTGGCCAAGGACTATACGATCATCAGCCGCCCGGTCGATAAACGCGAGAATTACATCAAACGCTGCGTGGCTCTGCCGGGTGATTCGTTGGAGGTGCGCGAGGGCGTGGCCTACATCAACGGACGCGAGCAGGAGCGGGTCGAAGGCATCCAATACCTCTATCTGGTGCAGACGACCGCGCCGCTGACGCAATATACGCTGGAAAGCCTCGGCATCTCGGAATGTCAGGGCAACGGCGCGAACTACTACATCCATACGACCCCCGTGGCCGCCGAGAAACTCAAAGGTCTGAAGACCGTCGTGAACGTGCGTCGTTATATTTCGACGGGCGATCGCGATGTCTACCCGCAGTGGGGTGACGAGCGTTGGAGTCAGGACAATTACGGCCCGATCTGGATCCCGCAGCGCGGAGCGACCATCAAACTTTCGATGGAGAACCTGCCGCTGTATCGTCGTTGTATCGAGGCCTACGAAGGACATAAGTTGGAGGTGCGCGACAATCAGATCCTGATTGACGATGCGCCCGCAACCGAATACACTTTTGCGATGGATTACTTCTGGATGATGGGCGACAACCGCCACAATTCGGCCGACTCGCGCTACTGGGGCTTCGTGCCCGAGGATCACATCGTCGGCAAGGCTTCGTTCGTGTGGTTGTCGTTGGATCCGACCAAGGGATTCCCCGCCAATATCCGTTGGGGAAGAATGTTTAAAAATGTGAAATAGACGTGGCGGAAGACAGTTATTTTACCATAGAGGCACCTGCCGAATCGACCTGCCGCGAGCGCAGCAGCAAGTTCCTTTCGTTCATCTACCCCGTGAAAACCGAGGAGGAGATCCACGAATATCTGGATGTCCTGCGCAAGAAATATTACGATGCCACCCACCATTGCTATGCGTGGCGACTGGGCGCGGACGGGGCGCAATGGCGTGCCAACGACGACGGCGAACCTTCGGGAACGGCCGGAAAACCCATCCTGGGTCAGTTGCTTTCGCACGAGCTGACGGATTGTCTGGTGGTCGTGGTGCGTTATTTCGGCGGTACGAAATTGGGCGTTCCGGGACTGATTGCGGCCTACAAGGAATCGACCAACGACGCCATCGAGGCGGCAACGATTGTCGAGAGGACGGTCGATCGGCTGATTCACGTCGATTTCTCGTACTTGTCGATGAACGACATCATGCGCGTCATCAAAGACGAGAAACCCAACATCTTGAAACAGGAATTCGACAACCTCTGCACCATGGAACTTTCGATCCGCGAGAGTCTTGCCGATCAGTTGGTCGGTAAGTTGAAGAAGGCCGGAGGCAGCATCCTTGAAAAGGAGGAGGAATAAATGGCACACGAAAATTCAATCTATATAAAAGGTGCGCGGGTGCACAACCTCAAGAACATCGAGGTGGAGATCCCGCACAACCGACTGGTCGTCATCACGGGTCTGTCGGGTTCGGGTAAATCGACCCTGGCATTCGATACGATTTTTGCCGAGGGACAACGCCGCTATGTGGAGTCGCTGTCGGCTTATGCGCGTCAGTTTCTGGGGAAGATCAACAAACCCGATGCCGACATCATTTCGGGTATTGCGCCCGCCATCGCCATCGAGCAGAAGGTCAATACGCGCAATCCGCGTTCGACGGTCGGCACAACCACCGAGATTTATGATTACCTGAAGCTCCTGTTCGCGCGTGTCGGACATACCTTTTCGCCCGTGTCGGGGGTTGAGGTAAAGTGCAGCAGCGTGGACGATGTGGCACAGGAGATCGGCGAATTGGGCGAGGGGGTGCGTTGCGTGATTGCGGCGCCGCTCATACTGAAGGAGGGTGAAGGCATCATCGAGAAACTGATGGAGCTGATGTCGGACGGTCTTCTGAGAGTCTATGCCGACGGCCGTACGCAGCTTATCGAGGACTTCATGCCGACGATCACCCGCGAAACCCGTGCGGAGGATGTGCTGGCGGTCATCGACCGATTGAAAGTGGCATCGGACAACGATACGCTGACCCGAATCCGCGATTCGGTCGATCGTGCATTCTCCTACGGACACGACCGCTGCATGGTGATTACCGACGAGGGCGTTCGGGAGTATTCGTCGCGCTTCGAGGCCGACGGCATCACGTTCGAGCCGCCCACGGAGCACTTGTTCAGCTTCAACAACCCGCTCGGAGCCTGCCCGCGATGCGAAGGCTACGGCAAAGTGGTGGGCATCGACGAGGATCTGGTCATCCCCGACAAGAACCGCACGATCTACGAGGATGCCATTGCCTGCTGGCGTGGCGAGACGATGAAAAAGTGGAAAGAACTGCTGGTGGAGAATGCCTATAAGTTTGATTTCCCGATTCATACGCCGTTTCATGACCTGACGCCCGAGCAGAAACTCCTCCTGTGGCGCGGTAACGAGTATTTCCACGGATTGGATGAATTTTTTGCCTACATCGAGTCGGAACGCCGCAAGGTGCAGTTCCGCGTGATGAAGGCACGTTATATGGGCAAGACCACCTGCCCCGAATGTGGTGGCAGCCGCCTGCGTAAGGAGGCTTTGTATGTGCGGGTCGGCGGTAAGAACATCGCCCAGCTGGTGACGATGTGTGTCGATGATCTGATGAAGTTCTTCAATGACCTGACTCTCGACGAGCACGATGCCAAGACCGCACGACGCATCCTGGTCGAGATTCAGAACCGATTGGGCTACCTTTCGGATGTGGGTCTGGGTTATTTGACGCTCGACCGACTCTCTTCGACCCTGTCGGGTGGTGAGTCGCAGCGCATCAACCTTTCGACCTCGCTGGGCAGTAACCTGACGGGTTCGCTCTATATTCTGGACGAGCCGTCGATCGGACTGCACCCGAGAGACACCAACCGCTTGATCAAGATCCTCAAGCAATTGCGCGATCTGGGCAATACGGTGATTGTCGTGGAGCACGAAGAGGAGGTGATGCGTGCGGCCGATTGGATTGTCGATGTGGGCCCCTTGGCGGGATACAACGGCGGTGAGATCGTCTTTAACGGCACGATGCCCGACCTGTTGAAATGCAAGCGAAGCCTTACGGCCGATTATCTCACGGGACGCAAAAGCATTGCGATCCCCGAATCGACGCGCAGTTGGAGCCGTTCGATCCTGATTCGCGGTGCGTGGGAGAATAACCTTCGGAATATCGACGTGCGGATTCCGCTCGGCGTGATGACCTGCATCACGGGTGTGAGCGGTAGCGGTAAATCATCGCTGGCCAAGGGCATCCTTTATCCCGCCCTGCGCCGTCTGCTGTACGATACGGGCATCAAACCCGGCGATTTCGACGGTTTGGAGGGCGATGTCGATCAGTTGCGGTCGGTCGAGATGGTCGATCAGAACCCGATCGGCAAATCGTCGCGTTCGAATCCCGTGACCTACATCAAGGCCTATGACGAGATCCGTCATTTGTTTGCCGATCAGCCCTACGCCAAGCATACGGGCATGACTGCGTCGCATTTCTCGTTCAATATGGCGGGAGGCCGTTGCGAGGAGTGCCAGGGTGAGGGTGTCATCAAGGTGTCGATGCAGTTTATGGCCGATGTCGAGCTGGTGTGTGAGGCCTGCAAGGGCAAACGCTTCAAGGACGAGGTGCTGGAAGTGACCTACCGCGGCAAGTCGATCAGCGATGTGCTGGAGATGACCGTTGATGCGGCCATCGACTTCTTCGGTGAGGATAAAACCAACACCACGTGCCGCCGTATTGTCGAACGACTGCGTCCGTTGCAGGATGTGGGTTTGGGGTACATCAAACTGGGACAATCCTCTTCGACCCTGTCGGGTGGTGAGTCGCAGCGCGTGAAACTCGCGTCGTTCCTCACGAAGGACAAGACCGACGGACGGGTGATGTTCATCTTCGACGAGCCGACGACGGGTCTGCATTTCCACGACATTTCGAAACTGCTCGCGTCGTTCAACGCTCTGATCGACCGCGGACATACGATCGTCGTAGTTGAGCATAATATGGACATCATCAAGTGCGCCGACTGGGTGATCGACCTGGGTCCCGAGGCAGGTGTCGGTGGCGGAAGCATCGTCTTCGAGGGTACGCCCGCCGAGTTGCAGCAATGCCCCGAAAGCCATACGGGCGAGTATTTACGGATGAAAAACAAACAAAAGTAGGGGCGAGTCCCTATGCTATAAAATGGAATTTTCTTTCTTTCGGCTGCCGAACGGATTGCGTTGTATCCATCGGCAGGTCAAAAACACGGTGGCACATTGTGCGTTGTGCATCAATGCGGGCAGCCGTGACGAACACCCCGACGAGTATGGTCTGGCGCATTTTTGTGAACACGCCTTCTTCAAGGGTACCGAAAAACGACGCGCCTGGCAGGTGAACTGCCGACTTGAGAATCTGGGCGGTGAGCTGAATGCCTTCACCACCAAAGAGGATACGACCCTCCACGCCACGGTGCTTCGCGGTGATTTTGCAAAGGCCGTGGAGTTGCTCTCCGATATTGCTTTTCACTCGACATTCCCCGATCACGAGCTGGAACGTGAGAAGGAAGTCATTGTCGATGAGATCAATACCTATAAGGATTCGCCCTTCGATCTGATCTACGACACGTTCGAAGATATGCTGTTCGAGGGTTCGGATTTGGGACACAATATCCTGGGGCGCAAGGCGGCACTGATGCGCTATAACGGTGATTCGCTGCGTCGGTTTACCCGCCGTACCCACACCATCGACCAGATGGTCTTCGCGTCGATCGGTAATTTCTCGGTCAAGACCGCGCAGACGATTGCCGAACGCTATTTCGGGGGGTGTACTACACCTTCGCGTGATTTCGAGCGCGTTGCTCCCGTCGGATATACGCCCTTCGAGAAAAGCGTTGTCAAACACACGCACCAAACCCACTGCATCATCGGTAACCGCGCATTCAGCTACGAGGAGGAGCAACGACTGCCGTTGATGCTCGTAACCAACGTGTTGGGAGGCCCTTCGGCCAATTCGGTGCTCAATATGGTGCTTCGCGAGCAGAACGGCCTGTCGTATAACATCGAGGCCGCCTATACGCCCTATGGCGATACGGGTATCGAGACGATTTACTTCAGCTCCGACCATTGCAATTCGGATCAGTGCATCGAACTCATCGAGCGCGAATTGAAACGCATGCGCACGACACTGCCCACCACGCGTCAGTTGTCGATGGCCAAGAAGCAATTCATCGCTCAGATGGCCATCTCGACCGAGAGCAACGAAAATTATATGCTGGGTGCGGCCAAAAGTTACCTGGTGCACGACGAGATGGACTCCATGAAGGAGGTTTTCGCCAAGGTGCAGGCCTTGAAGCCCGTGCAGCTCACCGAAGTTGCCGAGGCGGTATTTAAGAATATGTCACGATTGATTTACAAATAGTTATGGATGATTTGGAACGCTATGTCCGTGATTTTACGGAACCCGAAACGGAGCTTCTGCACGAGTTGGATCGGGAGACGAACTTAAGGATGATCGCCCCGCGTATGTTGTCGGGTGCGGTGCAGGGTCGCCTTCTGGAGATGCTCGTCCGCATGCAATGTCCGCATACGGTGCTGGAAATCGGTACGTTCACGGGCTATTCGGCGCTGTCGATGGCGGCGGGTCTGGAGGAGGATGCCGTGCTGCATACGTTTGAGGTGGATGACGAGTTGGAGGAGTTTGCGCAGTCGTTCTTTGATCGCAGCGAACACGGCCACAAGATCCGACTCCACATCGGTTCGGCGTTGGATCTGGCACCGAAATTGGGGTGTCAGTTTGACTTCGTCTTTATGGACGGCGACAAACGCGAATATCCCGATTACTACCGCATGCTGATGGGCGACGGGGAAAATCCGTCGTTGCTGCACGCGGGATCGATCATCGTGGCCGATAACATCCTGTGGTCGGGTAAGGTCGTGCAACCCGTGGCGCATAACGACCGCCACACGCAGGCCTTGTTGGAATTTAACCGCATGGTGTTGGAAGATCCGCGGGTGGAGAACGTGATAGTCCCGATTCGTGACGGACTGAATCTGATCAGAGTCAAATAGATATGGAACTTAAAGAATTGCAGGAACGTGTCGATCAGTGGATTAAAACCGTCGGCGTGCGCTATTTCAGTGAATTGACCAATATGGCCGTGCTGACCGAGGAGGTCGGCGAGTTGGCGCGTGTCATGGCACGCAAATATGGCGATCAGTCGTTCAAGGCGGGTGAGAAGGACAACCTCTCGGAGGAGATGGCTGATGTGTTGTGGGTGCTGGTGTGCCTGGCCAATCAGACGGGGGTCGATCTGACGCAGGCCATCGAAGCTTCGTTTGAGAAGAAAACCGTGCGTGATCGGGATCGCCACAAAAACAACCCCAAACTGCAACACTGATATAGAGCCTTTTACGTTATTTTTTTGAAATAATACCCGAAAATTCGGGAGTTCTTTGTATCTTTGTCCCCAATTTACAAGCAATTAACGCATATTAGGAAGCATTATGGCAGGATCTAACTTCGTAGATTACGTTAAAATATTTGCCCGTTCGGGCCATGGCGGAAGCGGTTCGATGCACTTCCGTCGAGAGAAATTCGTTGCATTCGGCGGCCCAGACGGGGGTGACGGCGGTTGTGGTGGCAGCATCGTGCTGGTCGGTGAGAAGCAGTATTGGACGCTCATTCACCTTAAATATCAGCGTCACCAGTTCGCCAAGGACGGCGAGTGCGGTTCGGGTGCCCGTTCGTCGGGTAAGAACGCCGAGGATATCGTTATTCCCGTACCTCTGGGCACGGTGGCCAAGCGCCTGTTGGTCGATGAGGAGGGTAACGAGTCGATCGTGACGGTCGGCGAG
This sequence comes from Alistipes sp., assembly GCA_020026395.1. Taxonomy (GTDB): domain Bacteria; phylum Bacteroidota; class Bacteroidia; order Bacteroidales; family Rikenellaceae; genus Alistipes. The sequence continues at coordinate 302,270 of JAHHQM010000001.1, forward strand.
GTGACCAACCACGGCGATCGTCTGGTGCTGCTCAAGGGCGGCCGTGGAGGTCTGGGTAACTGGCACTTCAAGAGCGCGACGAATCAGGTGCCGCACTACGCACAGCCCGGTGAAGAGGGCGAGGAGGGCACGTTCATCCTTGAGTTGAAGGTGCTGGCCGATGTGGGTCTGGTCGGATTTCCCAATGCGGGTAAATCGACCCTGTTGTCGGTTGTTTCGGCCGCCAAGCCCAAGATCGCAAACTACGCATTTACCACCCTCGAACCCAACTTGGGTATTGTGGCCGTGCGCGACAACAAATCGTTCGTGATGGCCGACATCCCCGGTATTATCGAGGGCGCACACGAGGGTAAGGGGCTGGGTACCCGTTTCTTGCGCCACATTGAGCGTAACTCGGTGCTGCTGTTTATGATTCCCGCCGACAGCGACGATATCGAGAAGGATTACGAGATCCTGCTCGGCGAATTGACGCAGTACAACCCCGAATTACTCGACAAGCAGCGCCTGCTGGCAATTACCAAGTGTGATATGCTCGACGAGGATCTGATGCGCGAGATGAAGAATCACCTTCCGAAGGATATTCCGTCGGTGTTTATCTCGTCGGTTGCGGGTCTGAATATTACGCAGTTGAAAGATATGCTGTGGGAGGCTTTGCAGAAATAAGCTTTCCACAGCGGATACAAAAAGGGCGACAGATTCATTCTGTCGCCCTTTTGTTTTGCTAAAGGTTATGCGAAAGCGGGGCAGGAACGGCTCCGCTCAAATCGTAATCGCCCCATTGGGTGTCGATGTAGTCCAACGTGGCGAAAAGTTCGTCGATGTCGAGCGAGGTGACCAGCTTCAGACGGGTCTCCTTGAAGTTGGGCAAACCCTTGAAATAGTTGGTCAGGTGACGGCGCATCTCGAGAATGCCCACGTAATCGCCCTTGATTTCCAGCGATTTGTGCAGGTGCTCCTTGGCGATGGCCACACGCTGATGCACATCGGGCTGGGGAAGTACCTCTCCCGTTGCGAGGTAGTGTTTTACCTCCTTGAAGATCCACGGACGGCCGTAGGTAGCACGACCGATCATCACGCCGTCCACGCCGTAGCGGTTGAACATTTCGGTAGCCTTGGGCCCCGAATCCACGTCACCGTTGCCGATGATCGGGATGTGGATCAGCGGGTTGTTCTTGACCTTGCCGATGAGCGTCCAATCGGCCTCTCCGCGATACATCTGCGCACGCGTGCGACCGTGAATCGTCAGTGCGGCGATGCCGACATCCTGCAATCGTAGGGCGATCTCCTCGATGTTTTTCGACTCCTCGTCCCATCCCAGACGTGTCTTGACCGTGACGGGTTTCTTGACGGCCTGCACGATCTGACGGGTCATCTCGACCATCAGCGGCACGTCCTTCATCATACCCGAACCCGCACCGCGACCGGCAATCTTCTTGACGGGACAACCGAAATTGATGTCGATGATGTCGGGATTTGCCGCCTCGGCCATGCGTGCCGCTTCGACCATCGGCTCGATCATGTGGCCATAGATCTGAATGCCCACGGGACGTTCGTTTTCGTCCAATTCGAGTTTCTTGAGCGATTTGGCGGCGTCGCGGATCAGTCCGTCGGCCGATATGAATTCGGTATATACGACATCCGCTCCGAAACGCTTGCACATGTAGCGGAACGACGGGTCGGTCACATCCTCCATGGGTGCTAAAAGCAGGGGCTTGTCGCCCAGATCGATGTCGGCAATTTTCATAATTTGTGGTCTCTGATTTGGTGAAAAAGGAGTTTCCCGAAGGAAAATCGCCCGCAAAGATAGGGAATAAATTTCAAAGGGGGGCAGTGCGTGGTGATTTTCTTCGGACAAGGGGAAGAATTAAGATTGGCGTAATATTGGTTTGGCGTGAAATGTGTATCTTGTCCTTGCGAAATTTTAAATACACGAAATTATGCAACGTAAATTATTGGCTTTGGTGGCTCACGATCACATGAAACGCGATCTGGCCGAGTGGGTAGAGTGGAATTCCAAGAAATTGTGCCGCTATCATCTGGTATGTACGGGTACGACGGGAAAGATGGTCGAACAAAAATTGAAGGAACATAAAGAGAATGAACGCAAAATACTCGAAGAGAATAAATTGAAAGGATCACCTCGAGTAGAAGAAGAACTTAATGTAACCCTTCTGAAGTCAGGCCCACTGGGTGGTGATCAGCAGCTGGGATCGAAAATCGCACAGGGCGAAATCGGTGCTTTGATCTTCTTCTGGGATCCGATGGCGGCACAACCGCACGATGTCGATGTGAAGGCTTTGCTGCGTTTGGCAACGCTGTACAACATCCCGACGGCGATCAACCGTTCGTCGGCCGATTTTCTGATTTCGTCGCCCCTGTTCGAGGACGAGGACTATCAGCCCGTGGTGAAGGATTACCACGAATACATTGAGCGTGTACTGAAGTAAACCTTCAAATACACCGCTTCAATCTATTTATTAATAGTATATTGAATTGTTTTCTGCGCAACCCGACTCGATTAGGCTGCGCAGAATTTTTTTAGGAAAAACAATCCGAAATTTTTGAGGGATTCACGGGGTTTCTTCGTATCTTTGTACGTAAAATTTTGATCAATATGAGTCCGATTGCCGTAATCATCACTGTTTTGGGCTATATCGCCGTGCTGTTTGGTGTGGCATGGCGGGCGGGACACCGCGCCGATAACGCCGAATTTTTTACGGGAAATCGCCGCACGCCGTGGTATATGGCGGCGTTTGCGATGATCGGTGCCGCCATGTCGGGCGTGACGTTCATTTCGGTGCCCGGATCGGTCGGATGCTTTGCCGACGGGGAATTTGTGCCCAAGGACGCTTTCTCCTACATGCAGATGGTGGCGGGATTCACCGTCGGACAACTGATCGTCGCTTTTTGGCTTGTTCCGACCTTCTACCGACTGAAGGTCGTGTCGCTTTACGAATACCTTGCCGACCGCTTCGGAGCGGCTTCCCACAAGACGGGGGCGTGGTTCTTCTTTATTTCGAAAATGCTGGGTGCGGCGTTGCGCCTTTATCTGGTTTGTGCCGTGTTGCAGGGGCTTGTCTTCGACCATTACGACATCCCGTTCGTGTGGAATGCCGTGTTGTCGATGGCGTTGGTTTGGCTCTATACGCAACAGGGAGGCGTCAAGTCGCTGATCTGGACGGATACCCTCAAAACCGTTTGTCTGGTGGGTAGTCTTGTGCTTTCCATCGTATTTATTATGAAAGGATTGGAAATGTCATTTCAAGAGACTGTTGATGCAGTGCAGGCGTCGCCCATGTCGCAAATGTTCTTCTTCGACGATCCTTCGTCGGGACATTATTTCTGGAAAATGTTCCTGGCGGGTATCGTGATGCTGGTGGCGATGACGGGTTTGGATCAGGATATGATGCAGCGCAACATGAGTTGTCCCTCACCGCGCGATGCGCAGAAGAACATCGTGCTGACGGCCTTCAGTCAGATCTTCGTCATCTTCCTGTTCCTGGTTTTGGGCGTGTTGCTTTACCTCTACATGGAGCGGAGCGGACTTCCGATGCCCGAAAAGACCGATCAGGTATTCCCCCTGGTATCGGTAAACGGTGGATTGCCGCTTGTAGTTGGTATCCTGTTTGTTATCGGACTTATCTCAAGTACTTATTCAGCCGCAGGGTCGGCACTTACGGCGCTGACCACCTCGTTTACGATCGACATTTTGGAGGGCGGACGACGCTACGACGAGGTGCGTCTGACCCGGGTGCGTAAACGCGTGCATCTGGGAATCGCCCTGGGTATGGTACTCGTGGTGCTGGCCTTCGATCTTTGGGCGGATGACAGCGTGATCAATCTGGTGTATAAGGTTGCTTCCTATACCTATGGGCCGATTTTGGGACTGTTTGTCTTCGGTATGTGTACTCAAAGACGGGTACGGGATCGTTGGATTCCTGCGGTGGCTGTTTTGGCACCGTTGCTCAGTGCTTTGTTGCAGTATGTGCTGAAGGAGTGTTGGGGGTATCAGACGGGATTCGAGCTTCTAATCTATAATGCGGGATTCACGATGTTGGGTATGCGGTTGCTGAGTAAACGCAAATAAAAGTTATGAAAATAAAGATATTTTTAGGGTTGTTTTTGTTGCTGGCCTCCGACATGGTTCGGGCGGCTGCACCCCGTGTTTCGACGCGGCAGCGGATCGAGATTGCCCAGATGCTGACCCGCATCGGACAAAGAGAGGTTTATAAGATGAAGGTGAAGGTCAAGTCGATCAGTGCATCGAAAAAACAAGTGACCATTTACACCTCGATTGATATGTCGTATTATCCTTTCCGAGAGGATAATACACGGGCTATTTATGATTCCGTGCGAAGTGTGTTGGGACCCAATTTCCGCAAGGCTTCGATCCGTATTATTACCGATCGTCACGAGATTTCGGAGCTTATTCCGCTGGCATTCCGTACGCAAAAAACGGCCGTAAAAAGCAAGAAGAAAAATAAGAACGAACCGATCCTGTTTACGAATCCGTCGGAGCGTCCGCTCATCAAGCGTCTTTCGTCGATTTCGCAACCCGAACTCGGCCTCTCGGGGCGTCACATCGCCCTTTGGCAGAGTCACGGCCGATATTTCGATCAGGTGCGCAACAAGTGGCGTTGGCAGCGTTCGTGTCTTTGGGAAACGTGCGAGGATCTCTACACGCAGAGCTATGTGTTGCCGTACTTGGTGCCGATGCTCGAGAATGCGGGTGCATGTGTGTTGCTGCCCCGTGAGCGAGATACACAATTACATGAGATGATCGCCGATAACGATCAGTCGGACAGTTATAAAGAACAAGGCATTTGGCAGAACGGTGATGCGGGATTTGCCCATCGTTACGAGATCTATCGTACGGGCGATAACCCCTTCCGTCACGGCACGACCCGTAAGACCGTGTCGGTACGGAGCGATGCCCAAAACGTGGCTTCGTGGAGTGTCGATTTTCCCGAAAAGGGCGAATATGCCGTTTATGTCAGTTATGCGACAACCCCCGAAAGCGCCGACGATGCGCACTACACGGTGCATCATGCGGGAGGCGAAAGTCGCTTTGAGGTCAATCAGACGATGGGTGGCGGAACGTGGATCTATCTGGGTAAGTTCCCCTTCGACGAGGGACGCCACGAGGTGGTGACGCTTTCGAACCAGTCGCGCGAGGCGGGTCGCATCGTATCGGCCGACGCCGTGAAGGTGGGCGGCGGTTACGGCAACATTGTGCGCGTGACCAATCCTTCGCTTTACCACGAGGCCAAGGAGTTCGATTTGAAGCACGGCAGTAAAGATCCCGAGACGCAACTCGAATTCCTGGAGGAGACGAGCGGTTACCCCCGTTTTTGCGAGGGGGCGCGTTACTGGTTGCAGTGGGCAGGTTTCGGCGAAGAGGTCTATGCCCCGAAGGAACATTTGGACGATTACAAGGAGGATTATATGTCGCGTGCCTGCTGGGTCAATGCCCTGATGGGCGGATCGCGTCGTGCGCCCGAAATCGAGGGTAAACGAATCCCCATCGATATGGCTTTTGCGTTCCACTCGGATGCGGGTGTGCGTGACGGCGATGAGATTGTGGGTACGCTGGGTATCTTCTACACCCGCGAGAATCAGGGGCGATTCGAGGGCGGTGCCGATCGTTATCGTTCGCGTGATCTGACCGACATCGTGCAGACGCAGATTGTCGAGGATATCCGTCGCGCCTATGAACCCGACTGGATGCGTCGCGGATTGTGGAACAGAGCCTACTACGAAGCACGCATTCCGAGTGCGCCGACCATGCTGCTCGAGTTGTTGTCGCATCAGAATTTTGCCGATATGCGTTACGGACACGATCCGCGATTCAAGTTCTTCGTCAGTCGTGCCGTGTACAAGGGAATCCTGCGATTCCTGTCATCGCAATACCAAACCGAATATGTCGTACAGCCGCTGCCTGTCGAGGCATTCTCGACGGAACTGACCTCGGACAACGGCGTTCGGCTCAGCTGGGCGCCCGTGTTGGATTCGCTGGAGGCGACGGCCGCGCCCGATGCCTACATCGTCTATACGCGTAAGGGCGAGGGCGGTTTTGACAACGGCCAGCGGGTCGATGCAACGTCGCTGGTCGTCAATCAGGAGCCGGGCGTGGTTTACAGCTACAAGGTAACGGCCGTCAATCGTGGCGGTGAGAGTTTCCCGAGTGAGACCCTCGCGGCGTATATCGCTCCGCAATCGCGCGGTGAGGTGTTGATCATCAACGGATTTGACCGTATCTCGGCACCGTACAGTGCGCGTTGCGACTCCCTGGCGGGATTCCACCGCGGGGGGGATGAGGGTGTGCCCGATCGCTATGACATCAATTTTGTCGGCGAGCAGTGCATCTTCGATCTGAGCATGGCGCGTTGCGAAAACGATTCGAAAGCCTTGGGCGCTTGTCATACGGATCGCGAAACGGATGTTATTGCGGGTAATTCGTTCGATTATCCCGCCCTGCACGGCGAATCGCTCCGTAAGTTGGGTTATTCGTTCGTATCGACCTCGCGAAAGGCTCTGGAGGAGGGTACGGCTTCGATTGCGGATTATAAGATCGTTGATCTGATCCTGGGTAAGCAGCTTTCGCATTTGGCGGGACGCGGATTGAAGGGGTATGAGTTCAAAACCATTCCCGAGGAGATGCAGGGGCAGTTGCGCCGCTATGTGGCCAACGGAGGAGCGTTGTTTGTGTCGGGTTGCTATTTGGCAAAGGATTTGTTCGAAGCACCCGAAGCCACGGACGCGGATCGTGCATTTGCCGAGGAGGTGCTGCATATCCGTTTCGATCAAACCTATCAGCCGCACAGCAACCGTTTGCGTGTAACGTCCAATTTAAGGGCATTTTCGCGCGGCGATTATCATTTTAATACGGATGCCACCCGCGAGCATTACGGCGTGCGTAATCCCGATGCAATTCGTCCTGCGGGCGATGCTTCGGTGGTGTTGCGCTACTCGGATTCGGGGCTTGCGGCGGGTGTGGCCTCGACGGAGGGTGGTCGCAGTTTCGTGTTGGCCGTGCCGTTCGAATCGATTGCCGACGGTGTGGAGCGTGACCGCCTGATGCGCGATGTCATGCGGTTGTTGGATCCCGAAAAGAAATAAACATTCAAAAAATTGATTGATATGTCACTGGAAAAAGAGATTTCGAAGAGCATCATGGAAGCCATGAAGGCAAAGGATGCCGTGCGTTTGAGTGCATTGCGCAATGCAAAAAAATACATCATCGAGGCCAAGACGGCCGTTCACGGAATGGACGAACTGCCCGATGCCGATGTGCTGAAGATCTTAACGAAGCTGGCCAAACAAGGTATTGATTCGGCTGCGATCTACACGGAGCAGAATCGTCAGGATCTGGCCGACGAGGAGTTGGCACAGGTGGCCGTATTCAAGGAGTATCTGCCCAAACAACTCTCGGACGAGGAGCTGACCGAAGAGATCCGCAAGATCATCGCCGAGTGTGGTGCAACTTCGATGAAAGAGATGGGTAAGGTGATGGGTATTGCCTCGAAGAGCCTTGCAGGCCGTGCCGAGGGTCGTGCCATTTCGGAAAAGGTGAAGGCATTGCTGTCGTAAGCCGATCCTTAAAGGATACGAAATGCCCTCCGAAACGTGTTTTTCGGAGGGCATTTTATGTTTGTTAGAGGATTTGATCCAATGAGGAGGTCATATCGCGGTAGTTGTCGATGATGCGGTCGGCGTAACCCAACGCTTCGATCTCTCCGCGCGAGATGGTCGTCGTTAGAGCCACCACATAACCCGCACCTGCACGGTGGGCTGCCGTGATGCCCGACTTGGCATCCTCGAAAATCATGCACTCCTCGGGTTTGAGGCCGAGGGCACGGGCGGCGGTGAGGTAGATTTCGGGATCGGGTTTGCAGTGCGTTACCGTATCGCCGCAGGTGATCGATTCGAAGAAGGAGGTGATGCCGCATTTCTCCAGCACGAAATCGACGTTGGCACGGCAGGCCGACGAGCCGACCGAGCAACGGATGTCTCTTCGGCGGAGCTCCTCCAAAAGGGCAACCAACCCTTCGACGGGACGGCAGTCGGGAGCGTAGAGTTCGCGGTAGAGGGCTTCTTTCTCGTCACCCAGAGATTTCATGCCGCGCGAGCGGATGATCTCCTCGGGCATGATCAGACGCATGATGTCGTCGTTGCCCATGCCGAATGCCGAGCTGAGTTTTTTGCGCCAATTGCGGACGCCGTAGCGGTTACAAAAGATCTCAAAGGCACGGATGTGGGCTTCGGTGTTGTTCACCAGCGTGCCATCCATGTCGAATATTGCTGCTTTTATCATTGTCGGAATTTTTCTCGGGTGCAAAGATACTTAAAAAGTCAGATTAAGGCTTACATTCACGGCGAAGTTTTGCACCTTTTGTCCCGGTTTCGATTCGCGGTGGGTCAGTCGCCAGATGCAATCGACACGCACCAGTCGCAGGATGTTTTCGATGCCGACACCCATCTCGACGTAGGGTTTGTCGACGGACGACATGCCGACGGGGAAGAGCAGCGGGGCTTGCGTGGTGGGCAGTGCTCCGTTGTTGCGGCGGGAGAGTTCGCCCCACACGCCCTTGCAAATGAAGATTTCGCGCCATTTGAGGCGTTTCATCAGCGGAATACGTCCCAGGAGCCAGCCGTTGAAGTGGTGCTCGTAGAAGAACGAAACCCACGCATCGGAGGCAAATTCGTAGAAGTTCATGCACGAGAAAGCGTTGGCATCGTAGAAGTAGGTGCCGTTACCTTCGTGCAGTTTGAGCAATTGGTAGGGTACTCGGCCGAAAATCTTACCGCCCTGAATGGTGATGACCGAATGGCCGATGGGCGGAATTTTGGGGGTGTAGCGGATGCCGCCTTCCACACGGCAATATTCCGAACCGCCGTGCAGCAGATCCTTCAATCCCGTCGAGACATCGAACGAAAGTACCGGATATTTCGTGCCCAGATAGTTCTTGTCGAAATGCATGCGGTAGATCTTCTCGTTGTGTGAAAAACGCATTCCGAAGTGTAGCTCGCTGTCGGAGATGTAGTTGCGGATGCGCCCGTCGGGAGCGATCATCGGCACATACTTGTTAGAGTAGATGCGGCGGAGTTTTATGCCGAGGTAGTTGCTGAATCCGTGCAGCCATTCGTGTTCGTAGGCCGCCTCGAACGAATTGACCATCGACATGCGCTGACGACCGCCACGCGAGAAAATCGAACTCAGGATATTGTTGTTGGTCAGCGCGTTGCGACCTGCGCCGAGCTGTACGACATCGTGCGAAGCCTCCAGCGTGAGTTTGCGTGTCAGACTGCGTCGGAACATCAGTTCGATCGAACCGCCGCCCTTGATGTCTTCGTCTTTCGTGCCGTAGGCCATGTAGGTCATCAGACGGATCTTCTTGCTCACGTTCGACGTGGTACGTGCTCCCAACTGCATGCGGAATCCCTCCAATTTGTTGAAGCTGGCCATCTTGTAGTAAGGGCCGATACCGATGTAATCCGTGTTCCAATAACCCGTCAGGATGGTGTTGATGATCGTGTAGATGTTGCGGTAGAGGGGAGCCTGCTGGATCGAATCGACCATCGAGTAGATGTTTTTCTCCTTGGTCGAAAGCTCGTAGGGGCGGATCTTGTTCCAATAGGTCGAATCCTTTTTGCCCGCCTCTTCGTCGGCCATCACCACATCGTTATCCATCGAGAAAACATGCTTGGGAATGGGGCAGTCCAGCTCGATCTGCGAATAGTTCACGTCGCGCTGGCCGATGACCGTCTCGAGTTTCGAGGAGTCGCCCATCACCAGCGAAAATTCGGCGGCGATGTGGTCGTGTTTCTTGAACCAGGTCGAATCGTTGAGCAGCTGGTTCTCGTTCTCGATACGCATGTGCTTGATCCAGTTCACGTTCACGCCCTTGGGCATACGCACCGAGGCCGAACGCAGGGCGTACGATGCCGAGTCGATGTAAACCTCACCGTCGAGTACGGGTGTGGTCAGTCGTTTGGGGTGAAAACGGATCTTATAGGTCTTGCGTCCCTCGAAATGGGCACTGTCCACCAGAAAATAGTTGTAGAACATCGTTCCTCCCTCGGCCAGTGGCGAGGCGAAACGCACGTTGAACATCTCGATGAAATTGTTGTAGAAGTTGATGGGGTTCTGTAGGTTACCCGTGAATTGGGCGATCGAGAAACTGTCCTCGACACCCGACACCTTCGAGGCGAGAATCACCTCGCGCGACAGGGCGGGTTCCTTGCTGTGGTAGTAGTCGGCCATCGTCTCGGAGATCATCACGGGCAGGTAGGGCTGACCCGTAAGCGAGGAGGTATCCACATAGTTGAACACAAACCCGAAATTCTTCTGCATGCGTTTGCTGCGGAATTTCTGCTTGATGTTGGCCAGATCCAGCTCCATCTTCGTGTAGGTCTTGCACTTGTAGCGGTCGAATCGGTCGGGATCGTTCAGGGCGCGACGGCGGTGCAGTCCGCGAAGAAGGGCAAGGGCGGGGTTCGGGCCCGGTTTTACGACCACGTTTTCGATGCTGATCTGCTCTTCGACCATTTCGAAGTTGATCGTATTGAAGACGTAGCGTTTGACTTGTTTCTTCTGGGGAAGGTACCCCATCAGCGTGGCGTGAACCATCGTCGAGGTGTCGCGCGTCTCGATGTCGTAGACGCCGTTGTCGTCGGTGGTGATGCCGATGGTGGTGTTGGGGAAAAATACGCTCACGAAGGGAATCGGCTCGCCGGTTTTCGCGTCGGTCACCCGGCCGCGTACACGGGTCGTTTGGGCGGAAGCCTCCCAAATGCAACACATCATCAAAAAGATGACGAATGGACGAATCGCAAGCTGAATTTTCATAAAAATAATAATGACTATAAAAGTAGAATAATTATGCCAAACTGCATAAATTAATATACTTTTGTGTGAGATATAAAGAAATTTTGAACATAGACTGAGTATGGCTGCCAAGAAAATTGAAAAAACCAATGCGGCTCGTCTTCTGGATCGAGCCAAAATTCCCTACGAACTGATCCCCTATGAGGTCGATGAAAAACACCTGGCCGCAACGCACGTGGCCGAGCAGTTGGGCGAACCCATCGAACGCGTTTTCAAGACGCTGGTGTTGAGCGGTGAGAAGTCGGGATATTTCGTGTGTGTCGTGCCGGGTGATCACGAGGTCGATCTGAAGGCGGCGGCACGTATTTCTGGAAACAAGAAGGTGGCGCTGATCCCCATGAAGGAGCTGCTGCCGACGACGGGTTATATTCGCGGCGGATGCTGTCCGATCGGCATGAAGAAACCCTTCCCGACCTATATTCACGCTTCGGCCTTGAATTTCGATTCGATCTACATCAGTGCGGGCATACGCGGAAAACAACTCAAGCTTTCGCCCGAGGATCTGATCCGTTTTGTGGGTGCCGAGGTGGGCGAGATCAGCCTTCAGGGCGGGGACGGAGAGTAGAATTTCGCCGATCCTTGGAATTCTTGGAAAAAAACCGTAATTTTGTACGCTAAATCATTTTGGAAAAACATGAATATTGAAAACTTTATTTCGGAGGCTGTCCGCAAATCGGTGGAGGCACTCTACGGCCCGCTCGACAAGGAGCAGTTACAGATTCAGAAGACCCGCAAGGAGTTTGAGGGTGACTATACCCTCGTGACGTTCCCTCTCCTGCGACGAAGCCGTAAATCGCCCGAAGCAACGGCAACCGAGATAGGAGAGTATATGACGGCCAATATTCCCGAATTCAAGTCGTTCAACGTGGTGAAGGGTTTCCTGAACCTGTCGCTCGACGTGAAGTTCTGGATGGATCGTTTCTCGGAACTGGCAGCCGATCCCAAGTTCGGTCAGGCCGCTCCGACCAACCGCACCGTCATGATCGAGTATTCATCGCCCAATACCAACAAACCCCTTCACCTGGGTCACGTGCGCAATAACCTGCTGGGTTATTCGGTGGCACAGATCCTGGCCGCCAACGGTCACAACGTCATCAAGGTGAACCTGGTGAACGACCGTGGTATCCACATCTGCAAGTCGATGCTCGCATGGCAGCTCTACGGCAACGGTGAGACGCCCGAATCGACGGGTATGAAGGGTGACCACCTGGTCGGCAGGTACTACGTCGAGTTTGACAAGCACTACAAGGAGCAGATCAAAGAGCTGATGGCCGAGGGGCAGTCGGAAGACGAAGCCAAGAAGAACGCCCCCGTGATGTTGCAGGCACAGGAGATGCTGCGCAAATGGGAGGCCAAAGATCCCGGGGTTTATGCCCTGTGGGAGAAGATGAACGGCTGGGTGTACAAGGGTTTCGATGCTACGTACAAGGCTATGGGCGTTTCGTTCGATAAGGTATATTATGAGTCGCAGACCTACCTTCTGGGTAAGTCGCTGGTACAGGAAGGCCTCGACAAAGGTATCTTCTACCGCCGTGACGACAACTCGGTATGGATCGATCTGACGAAGGACGGTCTGGATGAGAAGTTGCTGTTGCGTGGTGACGGTACGTCGGTCTATATGACGCAGGATCTGGGTACGGCATACCGCCGTTTCGAGGACAACAAACTCGACGATATGATCTACGTGGTGGGTAACGAGCAGAACTACCACTTCCAGGTGCTGAAACTCATCCTCAAGAAACTCGGTTACGCCGATTGGAGTGACCACATCACCCACCTGTCGTATGGTATGGTTGAGTTGCCCAACGGTAAGATGAAATCGCGTGAGGGTACGGTCGTAGATGCCGATGATCTGATCGCCGATATGGTTTCGACGGCACGCGAGATGTCGGACGAGCTGGGTAAACTCGACGGATGCTCCGAGGTGGAGGCCAACGCCGTTTCGACGATGGTCGGTCTGGGTGCTTTGAAGTACTTCCTTTTGAAGGTCGATCCCAAGAAGAACATGATGTTCGATCCCCGTGAGTCGATCGATTTCAACGGCAATACGGGTCCCTTCATTCAGTATACCCACGCGCGTATCTCGTCGATCCTGCGTAAGGCTGCCGAGGCGGGCATTTCGCTGGAGGGCAAGGCCGATGCAGAGCTCCTGAAGGAGGAGGTCGATCTGATCAAGACCATTTCGGATTACCCGCAGGTGGTGGCGCAGGCTGGCGATAACTTCGCGCCTTCGATCATTGCCGCTTATGCTTACGATCTGGCCAAGCAGTTCAACGGATACTACCACGACCACTCGATCTTGAAGGAGGAGCAGGCCGAGGTACGTAAGTTCCGTGTGCAGCTCGCTGCCGAGGTGGCTCAGGTGATTGCCAAAGCCATGAAACTTCTGGGTATAGAAGTTCCCGAGCGTATGTAATCGTTTCAGTTACAAATATTTTGAAGAAGGATCGATCCTCGGTGGGTCGATCCTTCTTTGTTTTGTGGTATGAATGTTGCGAGGAGAAGGGTAACACCTTAAAATTTTTGTTATCGTGAAAACATTTGTATCTTTTCTGGGCATTTTCCTGTTGGCCGGAGCTTCGGTTGAGGCCGCAACCCGTGACGGGAAAATTGATGTGCCGACCATGAGTCGCGATACGATTCGGGTGACCGATTACAGCGACGGACAACCGACCGGACACCACTATCAGATCACGCGCAACGGCGATGCCGACTACGCGCTTCATTATCGGATGAATCTGGCGCAACTGTATCCCGCATTCGAGGATAACAGTCTGACGCTCGACGAATTGCGCATCATGCTGGAGCGTATGGGCAAAGATCCCGATTTCCGTGTGGAGTCGATCGTTATTCGGGGTTGCACGTCGCCCGGCGGCCCTTCGGAGTTCAACCGCGAGCTGGCCGCACAACGTGCCGCGCAATTCAAGGAGATGATGACCGAAAAATACCCCTGTTGTCGGAATTGTCCGGTCGAATTGCGTTCTGAGGCGAGCGAGTGGAAGGATTGCTGCGAGGCGGTTTGTCATTCGCAAATCCCCGATAAGGACGTGCTCCGCAGTTCGGATTCCGATCAGAAGAAGGAGGCCGCCCTGAAGCAGATGCCCGACGCATGGACTTATATGTGTGCGGAGATCCTGCCCGATATGCGTCGTGTGGATCTGATGATCGATTTTGACGAAAAGGAGAATTGCTCGTGCCCGACGGATAACAACCGAGAGGCGTTTATTGTGGATTATAACATGTCGCGCGGGGAGACCCGCAAGGGCGCCGCCCTCGAGAACCGTGCCGAGGACAACGCCAAGGCATTGGACAAGATAGACCGCAGCGTCAATGAATATGTCGAGGATACGACCACGGCGATCGAAGATTCGGAAAAACGTGTGGATGCCGAGCGCGAGAAGGCCATAGAGCGTGACGAGGAGTTCACCTCACGCGAACAGACCCGCCTTTCGAAGAAGGAGGCTCGCTATGCCCGCCGTCTGCAACGTAAAGCGATGAAGGCCGAGAAGAAGGCACACCGCAACCTGAAAAAAGCAAGATAAACGGGAAAAAGGAATAAAAAATCCGACGATCGGTTTTCGGTCGTCGGATTTTTTTTGTGGGTTTAGCGGATCAAGCCGCCTGTGCAGTAGGGGATCATCCACACGCACCATACGAAGATGCTGAAGCGGTTGAACACCTGCAATTCGTGTTCGCGACCGCGACGGATCGTGCGGATTGCCCATGCGGCGTGGATGATCATCAGGATGAGTGCCAGCCAACCCGTAATGAGGTGGAACGTGTCGTGCGAATTGGTCATCTGACCCATGTACATCATGATTCCCGTGCCGATCGTGTCGGCCACAACGCCCAGCGAGAAGCATACGACATGCCACGGGCGGAGTCGCTTGACGTACCATTCGCTCCATACACCGACGGAGTAGAATACCAGGGCAATGGTGATGATCACCAGCGATGAAAACAACAAAGGATTTTCCATGCGTTGAAAAATTTAAAGTGAGTATCGGGTCTCTCGAACCGCAAGTTTGATGCCTGAAGCCCGCGACCCCAAGAAAAACAGCCGGCCACCCCAGTGACCGACTGTGTGTTATTCGTGTTGGAAGGGATTAAGCCTCCTCGGCGAAGTATTTGTAGAACAAGGGAATGGTATTGACACCCTTGAAGAACTGATCCAGACCGTAGCTTTCGTTGGGCGAGTGGATGGCGTCCTTCTGAAGACCGAAGCCCATCAGGATGGATTTCAGACCCAAAATCTGCTCGAAACCGCTGACGATGGGAATCGAACCGCCCGAATAGAACGGCAGGGGTTTCTTGCCGAAGCTCTCGACGATGGCTTTCGATGCGGCCTTGTAGGCGGGCATGTCGGTCGGAGCCACGTAGGGCATACCTCCGTGCAGGGCACGAACCTCGACCTTCACGCTCTTGGGCGCGATGGCGCGGAAGTGCTTCTCGAACAACTCGGCGATCTTGTGGAAGTCCTGGTTGGGAACCAGACGCATCGAGATCTTGGCCGAAGCCTTCGACGGGATGATCGTCTTCGAACCCTCCTCGGTGTAACCGCCCCAGATGCCGTTCACGTCGAGCGACGGACGGACACCCGTACGCTCTACGGTCGTATAGCCTGCCTCACCCGAAACCTCGGCCACGTTGAGCGAACGCTTGTACTCCTCTTCGTTGTAGGGCATGCGGTTCAGATCGTCACGCTCTTCCTGCGACAGGACGCGTACGTCGTCGTAGAATCCGGGGATCAGCACGTGACCGTTGTCGTCCACCAGACCCGTGATCAGGCGAGCCAATACGTTTGCGGGGTTGGCAACGGCACCGCCGAAGATACCCGAGTGCAGATCCTGGCTCGGACCCGTAACTTCAACCTCCATGTAGGTCAGACCGCGCAGACCGCACGTGATCGACGGCGTATCCATCGAAACCATCGAGGTATCCGATACGAGGATGATGTCGGCCTTGAGCAGCTCTTTGTGCTGACGGCAGAAGTCGTAGAGGCTCGTCGAACCGATCTCCTCTTCGCCTTCCAACATGAATTTCACGTTGCAGGGCAGCGAATCCGTAGCGCACATGGCCTCGAATGCTTTGGCGTGCATCCACAACTGACCTTTATCGTCGTCCGAACCACGACCCCAGATGCGGCCGTCCTTGATTACGGGTTCGAACGGCTCGGTGTCCCATTCGTTGCGCGGATCAACCGGCATGACGTCGTAGTGGCCATATACCAAAACGGTCTTGGCCTTCGGATCGATCATCTTCTCGGCAAATACCACGGGGTTTCCGGCCGTGGGCATCACCTCGGCACGATCGGCTCCGGCCTTCTTGAGCATCTTGGCCAGGTGCTCGGCACAACGTACCATGTCGGGTTTATGTTCGCTCTGGGCGCTGATCGAGGGAATACGCAGAACCTCGAATAATTCTTCGATGAAGCGGTCTTTGTTCGCTTCGATGTAAGTTTTTACTTTGTCCATTGGTTTTTAGTGTCTGTAAAACGGGCGAAGACCGTGGTTGGCAGCCTCCGCCTGTTTCTGATGAATAATCTTATTTGATGTTGCAGATCTCTTTCATCTCCGAGATGAAACGCTGTGCCAGTGCGTCGGCCTCCTCCATGGATTTGGCCTCGGTGTACACGCGGATGATCGGCTCGGTGTTCGATTTGCGCAGGTGAACCCAGTTCTCTGGGAAGTCGATTTTCACACCGTCGATGTCGTTGACCTGCTCGTTCTTGTAACGCTCCTTGATCGTGCGCAACACCTTATCGACGTCGATTTCGGGCGTGAGCTGGATCTTGTTCTTCGAAGCGTAGTACGAAGGATAGGTTGCACGCAGCTGGGTCATCGTCATGCCCTTCTTGGCCAGGTACGTCAGGAACAACGCCGAACCGACCAGTGCGTCACGGCCGTAGTGCAACTCGGGGTAGATCACACCGCCGTTGCCCTCGCCACCGATGATGGCACCCGTTTCCTTCATTTTTGCCACTACGTTCACTTCGCCTACGGCCGATGCCGAGTAGCTGCCACCGTGACGCTCCGTAACATCGCGCAGGGCACGCGACGACGAAAGGTTCGATACGGTGTTGCCCTTCTCGAGCGAAAGGATGTAGTCGGCAACGGCGACCAGCGTATACTCCTCGACGAACATCGAACCGTCCTCACTGACGAATGCCAGACGATCCACATCGGGATCGACCACGATACCCAGGTCGGCTTTCTCGCGAACGATGACCTTCGAGATCTCCGTCAGGTTTTGGGGCAGGGGTTCGGGGTTGTGGGCAAATTCGCCGTTCGGCTCGCAGTTCAGCTCTACGACCTCGCAACCCAATTCGCGCAACAGGGCGGGAATGACGATACCGCCGACCGAGTTTACGGCATCAACAACCACCTTGAAGTGGCGTTTGCGTACCAGCTCCACATCGACAGCCTTCATGGCCAGCACCTGCTTGATGTGGGTCGAGTTGAACTCCTCGCGCGAAAGCACTTTACCGATGTGGTCGATTTCGGGGTAGGAGAACGAGCTCTCCTCGGCCATGGCCAGCACCTGCTTGCCCTCGACGTCGTTCAGGAACTCGCCCGATGCGTTCAGGAGCTTCAGGGCGTTCCACTGACGGGGGTTGTGCGAGGCGGTGATGATGATACCGCCGTCGGCCTTATTCGTGATTACGGCCATCTCGGTACCCGGCGTGGTGCAGAGACCTACGTTGATGACATTCGCACCGCAAGCCAGCAGCGTGCCTTCAACCAGGTTCGAAACCATCTCACCCGAAATACGGGCGTCGCGTCCCACGACGATGGTCAGCTGACGATTCTGATTGCGGCTCGCGATCAGACGGGTGTATGCCGTGGTGAATTTTACGATGTCGAGCGGGGTGAGGTTGTCGCCCATCAGGCCTCCGATCGTACCGCGGATGCCCGAAATGGATTTGATAAGTGTCATATGGTTTAAATTTGAGTTTTCTGTGAAATTGATCTTCTTTAGAATTTTGAAATTCGAGGTAAATATATTACTTTTATGCCAATTATAAAAATATAAAAAGGTAAAATTATGAGAACGATTCCAGCTTCTGAATTGATTATCAATGAGGACGGGTCTATTTTCCATTTGCATCTTCGTCCCGAACAACTTGCAGACACCGTTATTCTGGTGGGAGATCCCGGTCGCGTGGCTATGGTTTCCTCGTTTTTCGATCATATTGAGTGTAATGTTTCCAACCGCGAATTCAATACGGTGACCGGGACGTACAAGGGTCGTCGCATGACGGTACTCTCGACGGGTATCGGTATCGGCAACATCGATATCTCCGTGACGGAGCTCGATGCACTGGCCAATATCGACTTCAAAACCCGCCATGTCAAAGACGAAAAACGTTGCCTGACGCTGGTTCGTTTGGGTACTTCGGGAGCCCTGCAACCCGACATCAAGGTGGGTGATTTCGTATTTGCGCGTACGTCGGTCGGTTTCGACGGTCTGTTGAACTACTACGCAGGTCGTAACGAGGTGTGCGATCTGGAGATCGAGAAGGCCTTCATGAAACACACAGGCTGGAACGAGCTGCTGCCGAAACCCTACTTCATCAATGCCGACAACACGTTGTGGGAACACTTCCGCGATTCGGTGGTGGAGGGTATCACGGTGGCCGCTCCGGGTTTCTACGCCCCGCAGGGTCGTTGGGTACGTCTTCAGCCGCAGGATCTGCACCTGAACGAGAAGGTCGAGTCGTTCCGCTACGAAGGCCGCCGCATCACCAACTTCGAGATGGAGAGCTCGGCACTTCAGGGTATGGCCGCACTGATGGGACACCGCGCCGCCACGATCTGCACGATCATCGCACAGCGTGTCGCTCTGGATGCCTGCACCGACTACAAACCGTTTGTCCGTAAAATGGTCGAGATGGCACTCGATAAACTCGCCGTATTGTAATTGAATCAAAAACGTAAAAAATATTAAAACTATGAAATTTTCCGTATCAAGTTCAGCGTTGCTCTCGCTGCTTTCGACCACCGGTAAGGTGATCAGCAATAAAAATACGCTGCCCATTTTGGATTATTTCTTGATGGAGCTCAGCGGCAATACGCTGAAGGTGACTACTTCGGATTTGGAAACGACTTTGATCGGTTCGCTGACGGTCGATTCGGTCGAGCGTGAGGGTACGATCGCCGCACCTGCCAAACTGATGCTCGACTCGTTGAAGGAGTTCCCCGAACTTCCGCTCGAGATCGACGTAAACGAGAAAAACTGGGAGATTCGCATCAACTGGAAGAGCGGTACGCTGTCGATTCCCGGGGCGAGTGCCGTAAGCTATCCCGCCGTTCAGGAGTTGAACCCCGAGCGCAAGGAACTCAAGATGGATGTCGATACGTTGATCAACGGTGTGAACAAAACGATTTTCGCCACGGCCGACGACGAGTTGCGCCCCGTGATGAACGGTATCTATATCAACTTCGCCAACAACAAGATCACGTTCGTCGGTACCGATGCCCACAAACTCGTGCGCCACGAAACCGAGGATGAGACGAACATCGAGGCTTCGTTCATCCTGCCCAAGAAACCCGCCAACCTGCTGAAAACGGTGCTCCTGAAGGAGGACGAGCAGATCGGTGTGGCGTTCGATGCGAAGAATGCCGTATTCACGCTCAAGAACCATACGTTGGTATGCCGTCTGATCGAGGGCAACTATCCCAACTACAACGCCGTAATTCCGACCAACAACCCCAACCGCGTGCTGGTGGATCGTATCGAACTGCTCAACGGTATCCGCCGTGTGGCTGTTTGCTCGAACCCCGCCACGAACCTGATCCGCATGCACATTATGGACAACCACATCGATCTGACGGCTCAGGATCTGGACTTCTCGGTATCGGCCAACGAAACCATTTCGTGCAGCTACGACGGTCAGGAGATGGCCATCGGTTTCAAATCGACTTTCCTGGTGGAGATCCTTTCGAACATCGAGACTCCGACGGTATTGATCGAATTGGCCGACTCGACCCGTGCAGGTGTGTTCAAACCCGTTTATGACGACAAACAGACCAGCTCAACGCTGATGTTGCTCTCGCCGATGATGTTGAACGCTTAATCCGGTAACGATGAAACTTAACCTCAAACGGCCGATCATCTTCTTTGACCTGGAGACGACCGGTGTCGATACATCGAAGGATCGCATCGTCGAGATCTCGATGATCAAGGTCATGCCCGACGGGGAGGAGATCTCCAAAACACGCCGTTTGAATCCTGAAATGCACATCCCCGAAGAGGCGACCGCCGTCCACGGCATTACCGACGAGGATGTGAAGGACTGTCCGACCTTCAAACAGGTGGCCAAGTCACTGGAACAATTCATCCAGGGTTGCGATTTCGGCGGATTCAATTCCAACCGCTTCGATCTTCCGCTTCTGGTTGAGGAGTTCATGCGGGTGGGGTTGGATGTCGATCTGAAACGCCGCAAATTTATCGATGTGCAGAACATCTTCCACAAGAAGGAACAGCGTACGCTGGTGGCTGCCTATCGTTTCTATTGCGACAAGGATCTGACGGATGCCCACGCCGCCGAGGCCGATACCCGCGCCACGTATGAGGTGCTCAAGGCGCAGTTGGATCGCTATCCCGACCTGGAGAACGATGTCGATGCGCTGGCCGAATTCTCGGCACGCGGCGAAACGGTCGATTATGCAGGCCGCATCGTCTATGACGACAAGGGCGTCGAGGTGTTCGGATTCGGCAAGTACCGCGGCAAGTCGGTGGCCGAAGTCTTCGAACGAGAACCGAGTTACTACTCGTGGATGATGGAGGGCGATTTTCCGCTCTATACCAAGAAGGTGATCACGGAGATCAGAATGCGAGGTAAACTGAAAAAATAAAACCAAAAGATGAGAAAACTCTCTCTTACAGTACTTTTGACGATCGTCTGGGTGCTTTTCTCGTTTGCACAGGAAAAGTCGCAGACGATTGTCTATATCAATGGTACGAAGTACTACATTCACTCGGTCGAGAAGGGTGAAACGCTTTATTCGCTGGGCAAATTGTACGGCGTGGATCAGCAGATGATCCTCAAGCACAATCCCACGGTGGCTGCATCGGGACTCAAACTCAAGGAGACGGTGAAGATCCCCGTGGTGGAGAGCCGCAAGGAGAAACTCTCGCGCAAGAAGATCCGCAAGACCTTCACGACCCATATCGTGAAGGCGGGCGAGACGCTCTACGCCATTTCGCGCCATTACGAAATCCCGATTCCGACGCTGATGAAGGATAATCCCGATCTGGATCCGATCCATCTGAAGCTCAACCAGCAGATCCTGGTGCGCAAGAAGAAGATCGGCACGGAGTCCGAAGCCGATTCGGATGCCGACTGGAAGCGTTATCACGAACGCCTGAACGATGTGAAGGACGATTCGGTGTATTACCATTTGGTCAAGAAGGGAGAGACATTCTATTCGATTTCGCACCAATACGGCATCTCGGAGCAGGAACTCAGCGAGATGAACGACAACCTGTTGCCCGAGAACCTCAAGGCGGGTGCCATGTTGCGTATTGCGGGCGAGAAGAACGAGGCGGGCGAAGTGGTCACGTCGGCAACGGAGCAGGATTCGTTGCAGCATAAGGAGCGTGTGCCGCAGATCGATTTCCGTGCACTCTCATCGGAGGAGACCCTGAAGGTGGCACTTCTGCTGCCGATTTCGGTCGAGGGCAAGACCAACAGCAACTACCTGGAACTCTATCAGGGATTTCTGCTCGGTCTGGACAGCGTGAAGGTCAATCACGGCTATTCGGTCGATGTGACCCTCTACAATACCGACCGTGATCCGAAGCAGATCGAGAAGATCCTTTCGTCGGAGCGTTTCGAGGATACGCAGCTCATCATCGGCCCTGTGTATGAATCGGGTCTTTATCCCGTCATCCGCTATGCCGAGGAGCATGCCGTACCGGTGGTGTCGCCTCTGGCGCACATGCAGACCGATAGCGACGTGCTGTTCCAGATGGCTCCCGTCGAGGATACCAAATATGACAAGGTGCGTGATTTGTTGGAGCGCGACAAGTCGGTTACACTGATCTATACGGACAAAACCGATAAGGAGTTCGAGCGCGAAATGCTGAACCTTCTGGGCGAATACCCCTACAAGACGTTCCGCTACAAATATTCGCGTGATGACGATTCGAGCATCGGTTCGCTGATCCACAACCAGAGCGACAACGTGTTCATCGTCATGTCGTCCGACGAGGTGGAGGTCGATCGCATCATGGCATCGCTCACATCGGCTTATGCCAACCTGACGGCTCGCGGATTCCAGATTCCGCCCTACAAGGTGCTGGGTAATGCCCGTTGGAACCGATTCAACAACATGGATCGCACGACGTGGTTCAAGAACAATACGACGTTCGTTTCAACCTATCACGCCAAGCGCGACAACGAGGCGATCATCAACTTCGACAAGGCCTACATGAAGTCGTTCGGCACGCTGCCTACGCTTTATTCCTACCGCGGATTCGATGCCGCAATGATCTTTGTGCTGGGTATGTACAACGACATCGAGTACGACATGGCCGAGAAACGCTACACGCCGTTGCGCAGTACCTATATTTTCAAGCAGGGCGAGCATAGTTCGAAACATGCGAACTACAACTGGATGCGCGTAAATTACAATCACGATTTCACGGTAACGATTCAATAGAAAATGGCTGCTTTGACCAATGCAATTCCCGAAAAGACCATCGAGCGTCTGAGCGAATACCGCCGTACGCTGCTGGCCTGCCACAAACAGGGCATTTCGCACATTTTTTCGCATGTGCTGGCCGGTATTCATGGCATTACGGCCGTGCAGGTGCGTCGCGATCTGATGCTCATCGGCTTTTCGAGCGATACGAAAAAAGGCTATGATGTGCAGGTGCTCATCAACTACATCAGCAATATTCTGGACAGTCCCACGCCCATGAATGTTGCGGTGCTCGGTATGGGACACCTCGGTCAGGCCATCACCAAATATTTCAACAGCAAGGGCTTGAAACTGCGCATCACGACCGCGTTTGATGTCGATCCGCAGAAGGTCGGCCACGAAATCGACGGCATCCCGTGCTTCCATATGGATCAGTTCGAAAAGGCCGTCGAGGAGCGAGACATCTCGATTGTGGTGGTGTCGTCGCCGACGAACGTGGCGCTGGATCTGGTCGTGCCGATCATCAATGCCGGTATTCGTGGGGTGTTGAATTTCACCTCGACCCCGTTGAACTTTCCGCAGGGTATCATCGTCGAGAATTACGATATCACGACCCTGTTGGAGAAGGTCGCTTACTTCGTCAAGGAGAGCGACTCGAATAATTCTTGATCACTTTTATGGCGATACGCATATTTCATGGGTTTGACGCCTTGCCCGAGTTCCACCACGCCGCCGTTACGGTCGGTTCGTACGACGGAGTGCATAGGGGGCATCTGACCTTAATCAAAAAACTAAACGAAGAAGCAAAAAAACTGGGAGGGGAGAGCATTGTCCTCACCTTTGATCCCCATCCGCGCATCACGCTCCATCGCGCCGAGGGGTTGGTCATCCTGACCGACCTGGAACAAAAAGCCGCCCTGTTGGAGGCGGCGGGAGTCGATAATCTGATTGTCATCCCGTTCGATGAGCGATTCAGCGCCTTGAGCGGCGAGGAGTTTGTGTCGCAGTACCTGATCGGTAAGCTCGGCGCCGAGTGTCTGGTGGCAGGTTATAACCACCGTTTCGGACACGACCGTCTGGATTGCCGCGACCTGCACATCGAGGGGCTGAAGGTCGTTCGGGTCGAGGCGTGTGTGATCGACGGCGTGAAGGTCAGCTCGACCGTAATCCGCAATCTGGTGGCCGAGGGGCGCGTGACGAAGGCCGAGGAACTGCTGGGACATCCGCTGATGTTAAAATAAAACCAAGATATGATCAGTCACGATTGTAAGATCCGCGTGTGGTACAAACACACCGATCAGATGGCCATCTGCCACCATTCGAATTACATTTGCTATTACGAGGCCGCCCGAAGCGAGTGGATGCGTGCCTTGGGTATGTCGTTTGCCGAAGTCGAGAAGCGGGGTATCATGATGCCTATTTTGGAGGTGCAGTCCAAATACCGCAAACCCGCCTATTACGACGAGGAACTCATGGTGCGCATCATCCTGAAGGAGATCCCGAAAGCACGCATCAATTTCTTCTACGAAATCTATAACGAGAAGGGCGAATTGATCAATACGGGTATGACTCAATTGGGATTTATCCATAGCGATACGCGTCGTCCGTGCCGTTGCCCCGAATGGTTTCTCGACCTGTTCCAAAAACAGGCCGTTGAGTCGGGTATGTCGATCGAAGAGTAGACGGCTCCTGCGAAACTAAAAAAGCGTCCCGAGAGCGGGGCGCTTTTTTTATGTCCGTAGTAAATGAAAGCGGTGGCTTCCCGGAAAGGGAAACCACCGCTTTGCTAAAACCTTAATATGTGTTTTTATTTCTCGATCAGAGAAATCGAACGCTCGATGAAATCCGATAGGTTCTTGCCTTTCAGCAGGCCGTTCGACAACAGGGCGAGGTCGATGATCTGCTTTACGAGGCGGTTCTTCTTACCGATCTCGCGCAGGTGCTCGCTACGCTCGTCGCGCAACGTGACAACCTTCTTCGACAAATCCTCACGCATGGTCTTCTCCTCGGGCGTGAAGTCTGCCTCTTTCTTGTCCTTGACAACCTCTTCGAAACGCTGCTCCTCGGCCACGGCGGCGTTGATGCGCTTGTTGATCGATTTGAGCTTGTCGCCGTACTCGGCTTCGGCATCGGTCAGGATACGTGCCACGATCGGGTGGTTACCGTTCACGGCAATCGTGAAGTTATCGGGCATCTGGCCGTAGAACTGGCTCATGCCGCCACCGCCGACCTGTGCCATCTCCTTCATACGACGCATGAACTCGTTCTGCGTGATGACCACGGGAGCCTCTTCGGGTGCCATGGCCTCGAATGCGATCGAGTATTGGATCTTCTCGTCCTTCGGCATCTGGCTTTCGAATACGGGGCGCAGGATCTCCTGCTGTTCGCTCGACAACGAGAGGGCGATCTTGTTCTCCTTCTGAATCAGGTTGTCGATCACATCGCTGTCGATGCGTACGAAACGCACGTTGGTGTTCTTCGACTCGTACCAGTTGATGTAGTGGCTGTCCAACTGTCCGTTGAGTACCAGCACATCGTAACCTTTGTCCTTGGCGGCCTGCAGGAAGGAGTTCTTCTCGACGGGATCATCCACATAGAGGAAGATGAGGTTCTTGTTCTTGTCGGTCTGATTCTCCTTTACAAGCTCGGTATATTCGTCGGCCGTGTAGTATTTGCCCTCGACATTCTTCCAAAGCATGAATTTCGGTGCTTTCTCGGCAAATTTCTCGTCGGTAAGGATTCCGTACTGGATGAAGATCTTCAGATCGTCCCACTTCGACTCGTAGTCCTTACGCATCGTGGTGAACAACTCGTTGAGTCGGTCGGCCACCTTACGGGTAATGTAGCTCGAGATCTTCTTCACGTTCTGATCGCTCTGAAGGTAGCTACGCGATACGTTCAACGGAATATCGGGCGAGTCGATCACACCGTGCAACAGGGTCAGGTATTCGGGAACGATGCCCTCGACCTGGTCGGTGACATAGACCTGGTTGCAGTAGAGCTGGATCTTGTTCTTCTGGATCTCGAAGTTGTTGCGGATCTTCGGGAAGTAGAGAATACCGGTCAGGTGGAACGGGTAGTCGATGTTCAGGTGAATCGAGAACAGCGGCTCTTCGCTGATGGGGTAGAGCTCACGATAGAAATTCTTGTATTGCTCCTCGGTGATCTCGGTCGGTTTTTCCGTCCACAGCGGGGCTACGTTGTTGATGACGTTGTCCTTGTCGGTATCGACGTATTTACTGTCTTTCCACTCCTTGACCTTACCGAATACGATCGGAATCGGCAGGAACCGGCAGTATTTACGCAACAGGTCTTCGATCTTGGACTGCTTTCCGTACTCGATCATATCGTCCGACAGGTGCAGGATGATGCTCGTACCGCGATCGTGTTCCTCGTCGGTCTCCTCCATTTCGAATTCGGGCGTTCCCGTGCAGCTCCAGTGCACCGTCTTGGCGTCTTCCTTATACGAACGGGTGATGATCTCCACCTTGTCCGATACCATGAACGAAGAGTAGAAACCCAATCCGAAGTGACCGATGATGGCCTGATCCTTATATTTGGCCATGAACTCCTCGGCACCCGAGAAAGCAATCTGGTTGATGTATTTATCGACCTCCTCGGCAGTCATACCGATACCGCGGTCGGTGACGGTGAGCGTCTTTTTCTCCTTGTCGGCCTCGATCATGACCTTCAGGTCGCCCAACTCACCCTTCACCTCGCCTTTCGACGAAAGGGTCTTGAGCTTTTGAGTGGCATCGACAGCATTGGAAACGAGCTCGCGCAGGAATATTTCGTGATCTGAATAAAGGAATTTTTTAATGACGGGGAAGATGTTTTCCGTAGTAACCCCGATTTTTCCGTTTTTCATGGTTTATGTTTTATTGTTGAATTTTTTTTCGTTTTCGGATTCTACATTGATCAAAGGGTGTGCCAAGGCTTTTTTTCTGCCACTTTGTCACCCTTGACTGACAAAATCGGACTTACGACCCTCAAAAAAGAGAGACTCCGACAATCGGAATCTCTCCTCCCCTTAAATTTATGAAGACAACTTCCCGTTTAAAAAAGTTGAAGTTTTATGCCGAACGAAAAACCGAGTATATCCTTCATGGTGAGGCACTTGTTGCTGATTGAACTGATCAGATACAGGTCACAGTGCTCAACTCGTAGAAGAACGTGACGCCCTTCATGCGCGAATCGTTGCGGATGTTCGTATTCACCGTAAATCGCTGACCGATGAATACATAGGTGTGCAGTTTGGTCGAGAACGTGTAGTATTTCTTGGGGAATCGGTCGGATTGCCTGACCCAGAACTGACGGCCGAAAATCGTGTTGATGTACATTGTGCAATAGAACGGATCGATCGAGAAACGGTCGGTGATGGCGATATTCCACGGAATGTAGTTCTGCTTGAGGGTCGAGGTGAGGTAGAATTTGTCGGATTTGCTCTTGGGCAGGAAGCCGATGAAGAGGTCGGTTTCCCAACGGCATTTCTTGCCGTAGTCCCAACCGCAACCGAACGACATGTAACCCATACCGCCGGCGTATTGCCATTTGACGTGGGTCGGGATGATGCGCTCCCAGCCTTCGCGCTGGCGGAGGTGACGGCGGTCGAGCGGGCGGCGAAGCTTTTGGATCGGAAGGATCGAATCGGCCGTGGGGAGCGTTGTAGAGTCGGATAACGAGGTCGAGATGGCCTTCAGATAGTGCCGCGGGCGGTCATTGTCGGCCGATGCGGAAACGGCGGTGCAGAGTGTGCATGCAAGCATCAAATTAAAAATCCATCATCTCATAGCTGTAATTTTCAGGAGTTACGGTAAATACCAGATAGTTGCGCTTCTCGATGGAGGGGCATCCGTAGTACATCAGTCCGTCTTGGAACAGATCCTCGGCAATCCAGCGGTGTTCGTGGCCGAAGATGCAGAAGATCGGGTCGGGGAATTGCAAAAGAGGAAAATCCCGTGTGGGACTTTCCTCTTTTCGTTTGGGGGAGATCTTTAAGACTTTAGTCGTGCAATTTGCGCGAACCGTCGCTGATCACCACATTGTAAAGGCGGGGTTCGTGACCGAAACGAGCCTTGTATTCTTCGAATGCCGTTTTGACGAAGTTGTCGTATAGCTCTTCCTTGACGAGGTTGATCGTGCAACCGCCGAATCCGCCGCCCATGACGCGCGAACCCGTAACGCCACATTTGCGGGCGATGTCGTTCAGGAAATCCAACTCCTCGCAACTTACTTCGTAGAGTTTGCTCATGCCGTGGTGCGTTTCGTACATCTTTTGGCCGACGGTCTCGTAATCGCCGCGCTCCAAAGCCTCGCAGACATCCAGCACGCGCTGTACTTCGCCGATGACGTATTCGGCACGCATGTAGTCTTCGGCCGATACTTCGTCCTTCACCTCACGGAGCATATCCATCGAGGCATCGCGCAGGAATTCGACCTCGGCGTGGTGTTTACGGATGGCCTTGGCGACGTTCTCGCACGATTCGCGGCGTTTGTTGTAGGCCGACGAGGCGAGTTCGTGTTTTACGACCGAATCCAGCAACACCAATCGGTAGCCTTTGGGGTTGAACGGGAAATATTTGTACTCCATCGAACGGCAATCCAGACGGATCAGACTGCCCGCCTTGCCGAATACGGAGGCGAACTGATCCATAATGCCGCACATCACCCCGCAATAGTTGTGCTCGGTGGCCTGTCCGATCTTTGCCAGCTCGAATTTGTCGATGCCGAGCTTCCAGAGGTCGTTCAGCGCGAATGCAAAGGTCGATTCGAGGGCTGCCGACGACGACATACCTGCACCCAGAGGCACATCACCCGCAAAAACGGTATCGAACCCTCCGATCTTGCCGCCACGTTTGATAACCTCGCGGCACACGCCGAAGATGTAGCGTGCCCAGCTCTCCTTCGGGGCATCCTCCTCGCGAAGACCGAATTCCGTGCTTTCGCCCAAATCGAGGGCGTGGGCGCGTACGCGGTCGGTGCCGTTGGGGCGGATCTCGGCGATGATGCCTTTGTCGACTGCTCCCGGGAAAACGAAACCGCCGTTATAGTCGGTATGTTCGCCGATCAGGTTGATGCGGCCGGGCGATGCGTAAACACTGCCGTGGGTATGATATAATGCTTCGAATTTTGCGTTGATTTTTTGTTCCATTGTGATTGTAGTTTATTCGTGACTGAATTTGTAGCTGGTTTTGTGGCGGAATTCCTCCCCGGAACGGAGTACGACCGAGGGGTATTCGGGGCGGTTGGGTGAATCGGGGAAGTGTTGCGTCTCGAGGCACAGAGCGGCACGCATCGGGTAGCGGTGGCCGAGTTTTCCCTCGAAATTACCCGTCATCCAGTTGCCTGTGTAGAGTTGCACGCCGGGTTGGGTCGTGAAGCACTCCATGCGGATGCCCGTCTTGGGCGACGAGCAACGGGCGCAGAACGACAGCTCTTCGCCCTGCTTGTTTAAAATATAGGTATGGTCGTAACCGCGACCGATGTGGAGTTGTTCGAAATCGTCGTTGATGCGTTCGCCGACCGTGTGGGGCGTACGGAAATCCATCGGCGTGCCTTCGACCGTGACTTTTTCTCCGTAGGGGATGGCCGTTTCGTCGGTCGGGAGGTAATAGTCGGCATTGATCTCCATGAGGTGGTCGCCGATGTAGGGATCACCCGCACCCGAAAGGTTGAAATAGGAGTGATTCGTGAGGTTCAGCACCGTGGGTTTATCGGTCGTGGCTCGGTAGGTGATTTCGACCGCATTGTCGTCCGTGAGGTGGTAGGTAACCGTGACGTGAAGCGTTCCGGGGTAGCCCTCTTCGCCGTCGTGCGACGTGTAGTTCAGCTCGAGGGTCTGCTCGTCCTTTTGCGCGGCATCCCAAACCACGGCATTGAATCCCTTCACGCCGCCATGCAGCGAGTTGGGGCCGTTGTTGATGGCCAGCGAGTAGTCCGTGCCGTCCAACGTGAAGTGTCCTCGGGCGATGCGGTTGGCATAGCGGCCGCAAATCGCTCCGAAATAGGGCTCTTCCGACGAAAGGTATTCCTCGATGGAGTTGTGTCCCAGCACCACGTCGGTCAGTTTGCCGTCGCGGTCGGGAACCATCAGCGAGACGATCTTTGCGCCGTAGTTGGTCAGGCACACCTCACAGCCCGACGCATTACGCAGGGTATAAAGACGGGTTGCGCGACCGTCGATCAGGGAATCGAACTTTCGGGGGGATAATCCCGAAAGGGTTCGTGTAGTATTCATAGTTTTGAGTTGTTTTTCGCTTATAAAGGTAACATTTTTTCGGGATAAAAGAAAAAGGGTCGCAAAGTTTTCACTTTACGACCCTTGAGGGTTGTCTGCGAGCGGTTTAGAATCGCTTGGTATAAACGTGGCAGTAGGGTTCTCCGCCCGTACGTTCGTAGTAGTGCTGGTGGTATTTCTCGGCCGAATAGAACGTGCTTGCAGGCGTAAGACGCGTTACGACATCGTAACCCTTCTGGCGCAGCAGGGCAATGAGGTGTTCGGCCGTGTGGAGCTGCTCGTCCGACGTATAGAAAATTTCCGAACGGTAGCGTGTGCCGAGGTCGGGACCTTGTCCGTCGGTCTGGGTCGGGTCGTGGATCTCGAAGAAAAGGCGGGCAAGACGCTCGTAGGAGATCTGCGTAGAGTCGTACTCCACGCGGACGGTCTCGGCGTGTCCCGTCGTGTCCTTATAGACCTCTTCGTAGGTCGGGTTATCGACCTTTCCGCCCATGAATCCCGTGGTGACATTCAGTACACCCTCCTGTTTCGAAAACATATATTCCATACCCCAGAAGCAACCTCCTGCGAAATATGCGGTTTGAATTTTGTCGTTCATGATCTTTAGTTGAGTTTTGTGTACAACAAATATACGAATAATCCCCGAATATCGGTAAATTATCCCCCGAAAAAGAAGCAGGATCAAACCCCGAAAGGTTCGATCCTGCCTTTGATCTGTTAGTAGAAGTCAATCTTGACGGGAATCGTCCACGATGCCGATACCGTGTGTGTGGGTGTCGCATCGTCCTTGAGTGCGAATTCGAAGTGGTATTGGCCTTCGGCTCCGCCTTCCGTGATCACCAGATCACCCTCCATGCCGGGAGCACCGCCGATCTCTTCGCTGCCTTCCCACAGTACGTAGCTCCACGTTCCGGCAAATACCGAGAGATCCTTATAGCCGGGGATGTATTCGCCGGGCTGGGGATTGGCGGGATCTTTGGCGGCCGTGTATTTACCGACGGGCGTCTTGGCACCCTCGGGAGCCATGAATACCAGGTACGACGATTCGTTGGTGGTGTGGTTGTGGATGAACAACTCGAAGTGGCTGGTACCTGCGTGGTAAGCCGAACCGTAGTTGTAACCGTGAGCGAAGATATCGTCCGTTTCGCTCATCAGGATCTGCTTGTCCTCGTGCAGGATGCTGTTCCAATCACCGTCGGGAACCTCGGGCGAGTTATCCACGATGTTGATGTCGTTCATTTTGAAGATACCCTTGATGGGAACCTGTTCGGGGGTGGTGAAGTCCACGATGAATTCATACTGCGTGCCTTCGTGTTTTACCTCGACCGTACCCTTGACGGCAAAGCCGTAGAGCAGTGCGCGGTTCTCGGGACGTGCCTCGACGCAGTAGCTGCCGACGTAGAGGGGCACACCGATCAGGTTATAAACGGCACCCGGCATCAAAGTACCCGGAATGAAGTCTTCGCTGGTGTTCACGTGATAGACACCCGGTTTGAGCTGTACATCGCCCTTGCTCGAGAGCTGCTCGGCAATCAGGTCGAGGTGTACGACATAACCGTCGGCCATGTTTTGTCCGTCGGGCGTGAGTTCGCCGTCCCAGAGGTTGATCGAGAAGCGGTCGTAGGGATTGGCACCCTTGTCCGAGTGCTCGTAGATCACATCCACGCTGTCGAACGTAGCGTTCACGGGATTGACGATGACCGTCTGGACATCCTCCTTACCGCGGTTGATCAGATCGATCTCACCCTTGTAGTTGATCTGCACGTGCAGACCGTCCGTCGTGATGAAATCACCCGTAACGGTGTATTCCTTATTCTGGCGGGCTACGGTTACCTTACCGCTCGTGAACATCTTGTGGTCTACGACCATCTCTTCGTTGGCCTCGCGGATCCACGTGAAGTTCGAGAAGGCGTTGCCCTTCTGGGCCATGTCGCCGAATTCGTAAACGCCGTCGGGAATGATGGCATGCTCGCTGTCCTCGCTCGGATCGCCGTAAAGGTCGAAGAATACGATGTGGCCGGGCTGTGCGGGAACCATCATCTGGGTCTCTTGTTCGAGTTTTACCTCCACATCGGAGAAACCGATGTAGTAGTTGGCCGAACCATCCACGCCGTTACCCTTGATGTAAGAGCCTTCGACCAGAATGGGGGTGTTGAGTACTTCGTCGAACTGATCGGGATTGTCGGGCATGGCCTCCTCCTTCTCGGATACGCAACGTACGGGGAAACCGCTGGCGCGATAGGATTGTCCGCGGGTGTTGGCCAGGGCGGGCAGGAAGTGGAGGACATGAGCCATGTCGGTCTGCTTGGTCGAGGGTTGTGCGCTCCAATAGTCGCCCACACCGCCTACATTGACCCACTGGCCGCCTTCAAAACCACGCTGACCCGTATAGGGGAAGAAACCGATGATGTCGTGGATACGACCGCGGTTCTCCTCGCTGGCTACGTCGGGGAACGAGTTGTTGTTCAAGCCTTTGAAATGCTTGGGCGAAGGAACTCTCCATCCCGGAGGACAGGGGTCGAACATCGTCTTTTCGCCGGCTTCGGTCTTGCTCCACAGCTTGTTGTTCTGTTTCGAATAGTCGTTGGTCGTATACCAGTCGTACGGGCCCATGCCTTCACCGTTGCGGACACCGCCGTAGAAGGTCGTCGGGTTGGCGATGGCATTCGCCAGGTTGTTGTCTGCGCTGACTACTTCCGTCTTGAGCGGGTCGCACAATGCGCCCTCGGCATCATAAAGAACGGGAGTACCCATATCCATCCACTCGGCATGTGCGGGGAACGGGTCTTTACGTCCCCACTGATAGACCATACCCTTGCAGGTACCCATGGCATCCCAGTCGGCACTCTTGGCGCCGATGTTGCGATCCATCCAGTTTACGCCGTTGAATTGGCGGAAATCTTTGTCGGGGGTGTAGTTCGTTACCCAGATGTGCCAGCTCCAAAGTGTCTTGCCGTCTTGGTCGGTGATGGCCACAAGGGCATTACCCAGGTTTTGTTCCACGTCAAATTTCACACGTCCTTCTTCTAATCGCAGGTTCTTGATCAGACCCTCGGCATCCTGCCAGAGGAGCTGGACGGCTGCGGGAGTCATCTTTTCGGCGGTCGCACCTTCGGTCGCCACACCGTTACCCATCACGGTGGCATCGAACGAGTAGGAACCTGTTGCGTTTACCAGGTAGCAGTTTGCACTGCCTTTTGCGCTCAGATCCGAAGGATCTTCTACCGGAACTTCGGGTTCGGGTTTAGGTTCCGGTTTGGGCTCGGGATTCGGTTGCGTGTCGTCATCCGAACAGCTCGCCGAAAGCAACATTCCGGCACTGAGCAGTAGCGCGAAGAAGGATTTGTGTTTCATACGAAATAGGTTTTAGTTTGGTTGTGATATATAAAATATTAATATTTCGCTCCAGTTGAATAAAACAAGATTTATAAAATGGACTTGTTTTTAACTATTTCTATTTGTAAATATAGGAAATAAATTTAAATACAAAGCTTTTGAGGGCGAATCTTTGCAGAAATTTTCGAACAATTTTTCAGACGAAACCACCAATGCAGTCTAAATTGCTGATTTTTATGATTTTACCTGTTTCCGACGTTGTGTGGCGCTGGGAGTGCGTTTTTTGATGAATTTCGATCGGAAAATGTTGTCCGTGAGGGCGCATTCCGCGACGGAGGGTGCGGTGTTTCGCAAATTTATATTATCTTTACCCGCAAATACCTATATATATTATGACAAAGAGATTTTTCCTGCTGGTTTTGCTGTGGTTTGTGCTGGGCGGAGGTGCCCTTGCCGAGGAGCATCGACTCCTGTCGCCCGACGGCAAAATCGAAGTTCAGATTACAACGGGGGATCAGCTTCTCTACGGGGTGTCGTTCAACGGACACCGCATCGTGCAGCCGTCGCCCCTGAAGCTTGAAGTCGGCGGTGAGGTGCTCGGCGTGAACAGCCGTCTGCGTTCGGCGCGTTTCGACGAGAAGGATTGCGTCGTGCCGTCGCCCTTCTACAAAAAGAGCGAGATCCGTGACTACTATAACGAGTTGAGACTCAGTTTTCGGGAGCGTTTTGATGTGGTGTTCCGCGCCTATGATTCGGGTGTGGCTTATCGCTTTGAGTTGAAGCATAAAAAGCCCGTGACGATCGACCGGGAACCGCTCGAGATCCGTTTCGCGGAGGATTACGTGGCGCGTGTGCCCTATGTCAAGAAAACGGGCGATTTGGAGACGCAGTTCTACAACTCGTTTGAGAATACCTACACGTGTGCGCCCCTTTCGCAGCTCGATCATGATCGGTTGATTTTCCTGCCGCTGATGGTTGAGTTGGGCGATCAGGGTAAGATGGTCATCACGGAATCCGACCTGATGGATTATCCGGGTTTGTATCTGAAGGGTGGCCGCGGTCAGTCGCTCGACGGTGTGCAGGCGCCTGCTCCTGCCGAAACCCGACAGGGCGGTTACAACGAATTGCAACAGCTGGTGGTGCGCCGCAACGATTATTTGGCGAAGGTCGAGGGCGATTTCCGTCTGCCGTGGCGTGTGTTTGCCCTGGCCGAACGGGATGCCGAATTGGTGGATAACGATCTGGTATATACGTTGGCCACGCCGTCGCGTATCGTGGATACCTCGTGGATCAAACCCGGCAAGGTGGCTTGGGAGTGGTGGAACGACTGGAATCTGACGGGTGTCGATTTCCGCGCGGGCGTGAACAACGACACCTACAAATACTACATCGACTTTGCCGCGAACCACAACCTGGAATATGTCATTCTGGACGAGGGTTGGGCTGTAAACAAGAAGGCCGACCTGATGCAGGTCGTTCCCGAAATCGACCTCGAGATGCTGGTCGATTACGCTGCGGAGCGTAACGTGGGGATCATTCTTTGGGCTGGTTACTGGGCATTCCACCGCGACATGGAACGGGTGGTGGCGCATTACGCCAAGATGGGTGTCAAGGGATTCAAGATCGATTTTCTGGATCGTGACGATGCCGACATGGTGCGTTTCACGCGCGAGGCTGCCGAGGTGTGCGCCCGTCATCATATGCTGCTCGACCTGCACGGCATCTACAAACCCACGGGTCTGATGCGTACCTATCCCAACATCCTCAATTACGAAGGCGTGAACGGCCTGGAGCAGTTGAAATGGGCGGGGCGCGATCTGGATATGGTGGCTTACGATGTGACGATCCCGTTTGTGCGTATGTTGGCGGGGCCGATGGATTACACGCAGGGTGCAATGAACAACGGCACGTATTGGGGTTATCACGCCTGCGTGCAGGAGCCGATGAGTCAGGGCACACGTTGCCATCAGTTGGCGGCCTATGTGGTGTTTGAATCGCCCGTGACGATGCTGTGCGATTCGCCGTCGAACTATATGCGCGAGGAGGAATCGACCCGATTCATTGCTCAAGTGCCGACCGTATGGGATGAGACCGTGGCGTTGGATGGTGAGGTGGGCGAATATGTTGCCGTGGCCCGCCGTTCGGGTGAAGAGTGGTACATCGGTACGATGACCAATTGGACGGCACGTGAAATCGAGCTTGACTTCGGATTCCTGCCCGCGCGGGATTATCAAATCGAGATTTTCCGAGACGGCGTCAATGCCGATCGAAAGGCGACGGATTACAAACGGGTCGTGGAGGATCTTTCCTCTCGAAAGCTGACCGTGAGGATGGCTCCCGGTGGAGGATTCGCGGCGCGGATTTTCACACGATAAATCAAAAAAGACCGATACGCGTAAAAAGGTGTCGGTCTTTTATTTTTCGGCGACGGCATCGAAATCCAATTTCAGCTGGATCCATTCGCCGCAGGCATCGGCCGTATTGCCGACACTCAGACCGATGAGGCGCACCTTGTGGTTACGCAGGTTCACGTGGTGGAGCAGCTCTTCGGAAACCTGTTCCAGGAGTTCGGGGCGGTCGATGGGTTCGTACAGGGTTTTCGAACGGGTGATCTGGCGAAAATTGTCGAATTTGAGTTTCAGAACGACGGTTTTCCCCGTAAAGCCGTTGCGCTGCATGCGTTGCCACACCTCGTCCCGCACGCGTTTCAACTCCTCAAGCAGGCGCAGGCGGTCATCCGTATCGTCCCGAAACGTACACTCCGCACCCAGCGATTTACGGATGCGGTTGGGCGACACTTCGCGGTGATCCTCCCCGCGAGCATAGCCGTAGTAGAGCGATCCCGCCTTGCCGAATTGGTGGATAAGGTCGATTTCGTTCCATTGTCGAAGATCCGCCCCCGTGTGAATGCCGAGGCGGTGCATACGTTTGGCGGTCACTTCCCCGACTCCGAAAAATTTCTCGACGGGGAGTTGAGCCACGAAATCCTCGACCACATCGGGCGTGATGACAAACAATCCGTCGGGTTTCTGGTAGTCCGAGGCGATTTTGGCGAGCATCTTATTGACCGAAACGCCCGCCGAGGCCGTCAGTCCCGTTTCCGAAAGGATACGGTGCTTGATTTCCTGCGCAATGCGGGTGGCCGACGGATGGTGCGATACATCCAGGAAGGCCTCATCGAGCGAGAGGGGTTCGACAAGTGGGGTATATTCGTGAAAGATGTCGCGGATCTGGTGCGATACGGCCTTATAGACCTCAAATCGTGGATTGACAAATACCAATTCGGGGCACAGGCGTTTGGCTACGATCGACGGCAGGGCGGAGTGTACGCCGTAGCGACGTGCCTCGTACGAAGCCGTAGCGACGACTCCGCGTCCCGAATCGTGTCCCACGGCAATCGGCACGCCGCGCAGGCGGGGATTGTCGCGTTGTTCGACCGAGGCGTAGAAGGCGTCCATGTCGATATGTATGATTTTGCGTGTGCCCATATCGGGGCAAAGATAGGCACTTTTTGCGGGGTGTGAAACAAAAAAGACGTCGTTTCGGTCGTGTCGTCGTTTTCGATCAGAGGTTCAGCACGTTCCAAAACGACAGGGGCAGGCAGACATTGGGAATCCGCTCGGCCTCGGCAAACAGCGGGGCGATTTGTGCGGGTCGGAAGCCTGCGATGCCGCAACCGATCTCCGTGACGAGGAATCTCAGTTCGGGGTGTTGCAAGGCAAAGCGCAGAAACTCCTCGACAAAGGGGCGGATCGTTTCCTCGTCGCCCTGCATCGTCGGAATGGCGTAGGACGATCCCTGAAGACCGATGCCCTGTCCCCAGCGTGCTCCGAAATGTTCGTGGGCATAGCGGGCGGCACCGCCCATGTGAAAACCGCGGAGGTTGCTGCCGAATACGAAGATCTCGCGTGCATGGAGGGTTTGGATGCGGTCGGGTGTGATGCGGGTCGGATTCATGGCGATGATTTGTTTCTCGAAATTTATGGTTTTTCGGCGGATTTTCCAATTTTTAGTGTGGAAGAATCTTTTTTTTGTGGGGTGTCGCAAGGGTGGGTAATTCATCGGAATTTCGTACCTTTGGGCAGATATTTACGAATTTAAACCTTTTTGTACCGATTATGGGAAAATACCTTTCACTTTTATGTTTGTTTGTGGTCGCGTTGGGATTGCGTGCCGAGGCGGCCGAAGATCTGCGCGTCAGGGAGACACGAATCCCGATTCTGATCGAGCGTCAGGACAACGTGTTGTTTTACATCCGTATGGAGGCCTCGGGCGAGGAGCATTTGCAGCAGATCCGCCTGAAGTTGGGTGGCGATGTCGCTTCGATTGAGGAGGTGAAACTCTATTACGGCGGTCACAAGAAACTCGGCGAAGAGGAAAAGAACGCCATGCGCCCCGTGGAGTATATGACTTCGTTTACGCCCAACCGCACGCTGGAGGCGATCCCGTCCTATTCGTCGCTGAAGGATTGCGTGCGCCGTCCCGAGGGAGAAGTGACCCTTACGACTGATCAGCGCTTGTTCCCCGGTACGAATTTCTTCTGGGTGTCGGTGCAGATGCACAAGAAAACCCGTCCGGAGGCTCAATTTACGGCATCGTTGGAGTCGATCGTAATTGACGGCCGCGAGGCGAAGTTTGAGCTGCTCTCCGAGAAGGGCATCGAGCACCGTATGGCCATAGGTGTGCGTCATGCGGGTGATGACGGGGTGGCTGCGTTCCGTATCCCCGGTCTGGTGACCTCGAACAAAGGCACGTTGCTCGGCGTGTATGACGTGCGTCACAACAACAGCGTCGATTTGCAGGAGTATGTCGAGATCGGTCTGAGCCGCAGTACTGACGGCGGTCGCTCGTGGGAGAAGATGCGCATCCCGATGTCGTTCGGCGAGGAGGGTGGTCTTCCGCGTGCACAAAACGGCGTGGGCGATCCTGCCGTGTTGGTCGATCGCAAGAATGGCACGATCTGGATCGTGGCTGCCTGGGTGCAGGGTATCGGCAATCAGCGTGCATGGTTCAATTCGGGTCAGGGCATGACGCCCGATCATACGGCGCAGCTGATGATGGTACGCAGCGACGACGACGGCCGTACGTGGTCGAAGCCGATCAACATCACGGAGCAGGTTAAGGATCCTTCGTGGTATTTCTTGTTGCAGGGCCCCGGTTGCGGTATCTCGATGGAGGACGGTACGTTGGTTTTCCCGATTCAGTTTATCGACAAGGATCGTATGCCCAATGCAGGCGTGATGTACAGCCGTGATGCGGGTGCAACGTGGCACTTGCACAACTACGCCCGCACGAACACTACCGAGTCGCAGGTGGTGGAGATCGAGCCGGGCGTGTTGATGCTCAACATGCGCGATAACCGTGGCGGAAGCCGTGCCGTAAGTACGACCTCGGATTTCGGGCGCACGTGGAAGGAGCATCCCTCGTCGCGTAAGGCACTGCCCGAACCCGTCTGCATGGCCAGTCTGATCCGTGTGAAGGCCGAGGATAATGTGTTGGGGCGCGATTTGTTGCTGTTCTCGAATCCCGCCACGACCAACGGCCGTTACAACATCACGATCAAGGCCAGTCTGGACGGCGGAATGACCTGGAACGAGGAGAACCAGATCCTGCTGGATGAGGATCAGGGTTGGGGGTATACCTGTCTTACGATGGTCGATCGCGAGACGGTCGGCATCCTCTACGAGAGCAGTGTCGCCCACATGACCTTTCAAATTGTGAAACTCAAAGATTTGATCAAATTATAATGTTACGTAAAACCTTTTTGCTCGTTGCGCTGATGTGGAGCATGTCGGTGGCGGCGGGTGTGAGTCCGAAAAAGATGAATCTGGGGGGAAAATGGCAGTTTGCAGAGCGCGGTAGCGACCGATGGTTTGAGGCCGTGGTACCGGGTACCGTGCAGCAGGATCTGATCCGTCACGGTTTGTTGCCCGATCCGTTCTACGGAATGAACGAGGAGCGGGTGCAGTGGGTTGAGGATCGCGACTGGTCGTACCGCCGATCGTTCGAGATTACGCGTCGCGATTTGACGCACGAATCGGCACGACTTCGTTTTGAGGGGCTGGATACTTATGCCGAGGTGCGTTTGAACGGGGAGTTGATCCTTCGAAACGACAATATGTTTGTGGGGCGTGAGGTGGAGGTGCGTCCGCTGCTCCGTGAGGGACGGAATGAGCTTCAGATCGAGTTCCGTTCGCCGATCCGCGAGATGATGCCGCGTCGCGAGGCCGACGGGTTTGACTATCCCGCCGACAACGACCACCGCCGCGAAAAGCTCAGCATCTACACGCGTAAAGCCCCTTACAGCTACGGCTGGGATTGGGGAATTCGCATGGTTACGATGGGCGTGTGGCGTCCCGTGTGGCTGGAGTTCGGCGATGTTGCCCGAATCGGCGATGTCCATGTACAGCAGAAGGCGTTGGACGATCATAAGGCGCAGTTGATGTGTCGTGTGGATCTGCAACGAATCGGACGTCCGTTGGATCTGGAGGTCGGAGTCGATTGTCTGCTCGACGGGAAACGGGTGGCTTATTGCGAGGAGGTTATTTCCTGCGAAGAGGCCGATCGTGTGGTGGAACTCCCGCTGACGATCCGCGATCCGAAGCGTTGGATGCCCAACGGATGGGGCGATCAGACGCTTTATGAGGTGAAGGTCGAGGTGCGTCACCAAGGACGCATCGTGGCCGAGGAGGAGCGCCGAATCGGTCTTCGCACGCTGCGTGTGGTGCAGGAGCGTAACGAAGAGGGAGAGTCGTTCTATTTCGAGGTGAACGGCATTCCGATGTTTGCCAAGGGAGCGAACTACATCCCGCAGGATGCGTTGCTGCCGTCGGTTCAGGAGGAGCGTTACCGCCGCCTGTTCGCGGATGTGCGCGAGGCGGGTATGAATATGATCCGCGTGTGGGGTGGCGGTACTTACGAAAGCGACCTCTTCTACGATCTGGCCGATGAAAACGGTATTCTGATCTGGCAGGATTTTATGTTTGCCTGCACGACCTATCCCCATGACGAGTTGTTCCTGAAACAGGTCGAGGATGAGGCGCGATACAACTTGATCCGCCTGCGGAATCATCCCTCGCTGGCCATGTGGTGCGGTAATAACGAGATTGCCGAAGGTCTGAAATATTGGGGCTGGAATCGGAAATACGATGCCGCGATTTTCGAGGGCATGAAGCAGGGTTACGACACGTTGTTCTGTAAACTCCTGCCCGAGGCCGTGGCGCGTTGGGACGAGGGGCGTTTCTACATGCACACCTCACCGATGGTGGCCAACTGGGGACGACCCGCTACCTGGTCGGTGGGCGACAGCCACAACTGGGGCGTATGGTACGGGCAGAAGCCGTTCGAAAGTCTGGATACGGACATTCCGCGCTTTATGAGCGAATTCGGATTCCAGGCCTTTCCCGAAATGAAGACCATCGCAACCTTCGCACCCGAAGAGGCTTACGCCTTGGAGTCGGACATCATGACAGCGCATCAGAAAAGTTCGATCGGTAACGATCTGATCCGCACTTATATGGAGCGCGACTACCGAGTTCCCGAGAAATTCGAGGATTTTGTTTATGTCGGTCTGGTGATGCAGGGCGAGGGCATGCGTCGCGGCTTCGAGTCGCACCGCCGCCACAAGCCTTACTGCATGGGTACGCTCTACTGGCAGTTGAACGACAGCTGGCCTGTGGTGTCGTGGTCGGGGATCGACTATTACGGCAACTGGAAAGCGTTGCATTATGAGGCGCGACGTGCGTTCCGCGACCTGACGTTCAGTGTCGTGGAGGAGAACGAAGCACTTGAGGTGTGGCTCCTGTCGGATCGACTGACGGATGCCGGGGATCTGAACTTAAAGTTGGAACTTTTGGATTTTGAGGGTCGGATGTTGAAACACAAGGAGATCCGTTGTAAGGCTGAGGCGAACAAATCGCAGCGAGTTCTTGCCGAGAATTTGGCGGATTGGGCATTGCAACCCGAAAGCTCTTTCTTGAAGGTAACGCTTGCGGAAGACGGTCGTGAAGAGGTGGCGGACACCCACTATTTTGTCAAAACGAAGGATTTGCAGTTGCCCGAAGTTAAGATCGCCTGCTCGCAACGGGTGCGCAACGGTGCGTGTGAGGTGCGGGTCGCAAGTTCCGCGTTGGTGAAGAACCTCTTTATCGAGAGCCCGATTCAGGGAGCACGTTATTCGGACAATTTCTTCGATCTATTGCCCGGTGAGGAGCGTGTGATTCGGATCTCGTCGATCGAAATCAGACGGGGCGAAGAGTTGGATTTGAAGCTGAATCACATCCGAGCGACCTACAAATAGTTGAAATAAAAAAGGAGTTTGACTCGCAAGTCAAACTCCTTTTTTTTTGGTTACAGATCGGAATACTGCACGCATTCGATACCGACCTTCCGCAGCAGTTGCAGCCCCTCGTCGGAGCGGTACTCCTCGCAATAGACTACACGCTTGATGCCCGCCTGAATGATCAGTTTCGAGCACTCCAGGCACGGCGATGCCGTCACGTAGAGGGTCGAGCCGTCGCAGTTGTTGGCCGACTTGGCTACCTTGGTGATGGCGTTGGCCTCGGCATGAAGCACATAGGCCTTGGTGTGTCCCTCGCCGTCCTCGCACACGTTCTCGAATCCCGAGGGTGTGCCGTTATAGCCGTCCGAGATGATCATCTTGTCCTTGACGATCAGTGCGCCCACTTGCCGTCGGACGCAATAGGAATTTTCTGCCCAAATCCGCGCCATTCTCAAGTAGCGCATATCCAGTTGGCGTTGTTTTTCTTCCTGATATCCCATCTTGATCTGTTTCTAAAAAAAGGAGGGTAGAACCCTGTGGCTCATACCCTCCGTAATCTGATTGCGTTGTGGTTACAAGCCCTTGCCGTGGCAGTTCTTGTACTTCTTGCCCGATCCGCAGGGGCAGGGGTCGTTACGACCGATCTTCTTCTCGACGTGGATCGGCATGGTCTTCTGACGCTCGGCGTGACCTGCATTGGCCGCAGCCTGCATTCTCGACAACTGCATCTTCTCGGCCTCCATCTGACGCTGGCGAGCCTGTGCCTCCTGACGGCGTTTCACCTCGTCGGCATCCTGCTGCTGAACGGGAATGTATGCTTTGTTCAAGATGGCCAAAGCCTCGCGGTTCACCTTGATCAGCATCTTCGAGAACAGACCGAACGACTCGAACTTATAGATCAACAACGGGTCTTTCTGCTCGTAGGTGGCGTTCTGAACGCTCTGACGCAGGTCATCCATATCGCGCAGGTGCTCTCTCCAGGCATCGTCGATGGTCGTGAACATCACGATCTTCGAGAATACCTTATAGATCTCGGCACCGTCCGTATCCTTGCATTTCTGGAGCTGTACGGGAACATTGTAACCCATGTGACCGTCGGTCAGCGGGAAGTAGATGCTCGACTCCAGGTTGTCGGCCTTATCCTCGTAGATCTTCTGCATAACGGGACGAACCAGATCGGCTACGGCTTTGGCGTGACGCTTGTAGGTGTCCTGAAGATCCTTGACGATCCACTCGGTCAGCTCCTCGGGTTTAGCCGACTTGTAAGCGGCCTCGTCGAACGAAGGCTCGACGGCAACCTGACGGATCAGCTCGACACGGAAGTCGGCGTACTCCACGTTGCTGTTCTCCTCGACGAAGTTGGCGGCGAAGTCGTACATGATGTTGTTCAGGTCGATCTCCAGACCCTCGCCATATAGGGCATGGCGACGGCGCGTGTAGATCACCTCACGCTGCGAGTTCATCACGTCATCATACTCCAGCAGGCGCTTACGGATACCGAAGTTGTTCTCCTCGACCTTCTTTTGGGCACGCTCGATGGCATTACCCATCATACCGGCCTGGATGGCAACGCCCTCCTCAAGACCCATACGGTCCATCATCTTGGCGATACGACCCGACCCGAACAAACGCAACAGGTCATCCTCGAACGATACGAAGAACTGCGACGATCCGGGGTCACCCTGACGTCCGGCACGACCGCGCAACTGGCGATCGACACGACGGCTCTCGTGACGCTCCGTACCGATGATGGCCAGACCTCCGGCGGCTTTCACCTCGGGCGTCAGTTTAATATCGGTACCACGACCTGCCATGTTGGTGGCGATGGTCACCTGGCCTGCACGACCTGCCTCGGCAACGATCTGTGCCTCCAGCTGGTGCTGCTTGGCGTTCAGGACGTTGTGCTGGATGCCGCGCAATTTCAACATCTTGCTCAATAACTCGGAGATCTCGACCGAAGTCGTACCCACCAGTACGGGACGACCCTGTTTTACGAGGCGGACGATCTCTTCGATGACGGCGTTGTATTTTTCACGCTTGGTCTTGTAAACCAAGTCCTGACGATCTTCACGCAATACGGGACGGTTGGTCGGGATGACTACCACGTCGAGTTTGTAGATGTTCCAGAACTCCGATGCCTCGGTTTCGGCCGTACCGGTCATACCGCCCAACTTGTGGTACATACGGAAGTAATTCTGAAGGGTGATGGTGGCGAACGTCTGGGTTGCAGCCTCGACCTTCACACCCTCCTTGGCCTCGATGGCCTGGTGTAGTCCGTCCGAGTAACGGCGTCCCTCGAGGATACGACCCGTCTGCTCGTCGACGATCTTCACCTTGTTGTCCATGACGACATATTCGACATCCTTCT
This sequence comes from Alistipes sp., assembly GCA_020026395.1. GTDB lineage: Bacteria > Bacteroidota > Bacteroidia > Bacteroidales > Rikenellaceae > Alistipes. Next base: position 346,028 of record JAHHQM010000001.1, read on the forward strand.
CGAACATGGCGTAAGCCTTCAGCAACTGATTGACGGTGTGGACACGCTCCGATTTGATCGAGTAGTCGTTGATCACCGCATCGCGTTTCTGGGCACGTTCCTCGTCCGACAACTCGGATTTTTCCAACTCGGCGATCTCGGCACCGATGTCGGGAAGTACGAAGAACTTATCCTCGTTGAAGTATTTCGAGAGGGCTTCGTGACCCTTATCGGTCAGCTCGACCGAATTGAGTTTCTCGTCGATGACGAAATACAGATCGTCCGTGATCTCCGGCATGCGGCGGTTGTTGTCCTGCATGTAGGTGTTTTCGGTCTTCTGCATCAGCGACTTAACACCTGTCTCCGACAGGAACTTGATCAGTGGCTTGTACTTGGGAAGACCCTTGTGGGCACGGAACAACTTGATACCTCCCTCTTCGGTTTTACCCTCGGAGATCAGCTGACGCGATTCGGACAGCAGGGAGGTAACGAGGTTCTTCTGCATATTATACAAGTGCTCGATCGAGGGGCGATACTCTTCGAAGAGCTGATCGTCGCCCTTGGGAACGGGACCCGAAATGATCAACGGCGTACGGGCATCGTCGATCAACACGGAGTCGACCTCATCGACGATGGCATAGTGATGCTTGCGCTGTACAAGATCCTTCGGCGAGGAGCACATGTTGTCGCGCAGGTAGTCGAAACCGTACTCGTTGTTCGTACCGAAGGTAATATCGGCGTTGTAGGCGCGGCGACGTTCTTCGGAATTGGGACGCGTGTTGTCGATACAGGCAACCGACAATCCGTGGAACTCGTACATCGGGCCCATCCACTCCGAGTCACGTTGTGCCAGGTAGTTGTTGACGGTGACGATGTGCACGCCTTTCTTTGCGAGTGCATTCAGGAACACAGGGAGGGTAGCCACCAGGGTCTTACCTTCACCGGTTGCCATCTCGGCGATCTTACCTTTGTGCAGTACCACACCACCGAACAACTGAACATCGTAGTGAACCATATCCCACTTGATGTCGTTACCTCCGGCCGTCCAATGGTTGGCGTAGATGGCCTTGTCGCCCTCGATGCGGACGAAATCCTTGGTGGCTGCCAGCGTGCGGTCGAAGTCGTTGGCGGTAACCACCACCTCCTCGTTCTCGGCAAAACGGCGTGCCGTATCCTTCATGATGGCGAATGCCTCGGGAAGAATCTTATCGAGAATCTCCTCGATCTTGTCGTCGATTCGTTTGACCGTATCCTCAATGTCCTTCGAGATCTTCTCCTTCTCCGAAAGCGGCGTCTCGGCCTTCTCGAGGATCACTTTCTGCTCCACGATGTGGGCTTCGTCACCCGCGATGTAGTCGGCGATCTGCTTCTTGAGGGCTTCGCTGTGTGCACGCAACTCGTCGTTGGTCAGCGCAGAAATCGAGGGGTAAATCGCTTTGATTTTTTGTACGTAAGGTTCAATCTGCTTGCGGTCTTTGTCGGCCTTGGAACCGAAGACTGCCTTGATCAAACTTGCTAAGATATCCATATATATGCTTTTTTGTATTTTCTATAAAATTCCAAAACACGTGCTAAATCCTACAAAAGTAATCATTTTTTGCGATTTAGCAATCTTTCTCGATGCTTTTTAAGATTCGGCGACCCACGGGACACTCCTCGCAACGCTTCGCGGCGCAATATTGGGTCGCGAGTTGGAGCAGCGCCTGCGATTCGAACGAATTGCGAGCCCGGACTCCGCCCGCATTATACCAGGCGCGTATGTAGCGGTTATCCTCGGCGGGAATGTGTTCCAAAAGTTCCAATGCGCTGTCTCTCAGGTAGTCCTTGCTCATGTAACTGCCGTAGGCGAATTGAAGAATCGAAACCAGATTGATGCCGATGATGTCGGCCTTGAATTTGCCGATGCGTTTGGGGCGTTCGTCGCTCGGGGAACCCGGCACGAAATGCGTCAGCCAATAGTCGGGCGCATCGATGCAGAACAGATTGCGCACATCCTCTTCGTTGCGGCAGCGCATGATGCGGTCGAACATAAATTCGTCCTGACGGAAGAATTCGGCGGCTTCGGCCAGACGCAGCACGGGATGATTGGCGGGACGGATGGTCGCAAGATTCCATTTGTCGGGGCGCAGCGGGGTGATTTCGTATTTGGCCGAGAGGTGCTCGAACGTGCGGCGAAGACGCATCGTATGGTCGTCGTCTTCGTAATTATCCAAAAGACCCGATGCGCCCAGCAGCATCGCTTCGGCGGCAAGGGGCGTGGTGCGTTCGCGCAGAATGATTTTATAAGGTACGCGACGAGCCAGTTCAAGGTAGGTCTGCTGGTTGCTGCTGTCGCCCAAGGTGCGGAAGTAAAGCAGGTAGAAGGTCTGATTCCAATTCTCGGTCGATTCCTTGTAAAGCTCCTCGACCATGCGGATTTTGCGTTGCAGGCGATCGAAAATCAGATTCAGATAAAGATCGTAGCGGTGCAGTGACCCGAGCGAATAGAGATAACCGCTGCAAGCGAGGTTCGAAGCCCCTGCCTGCAGGCGGTTGATCATTCTTCGTCGGCGTTCCGGATCCATCTTTCGGGGTGTGTTTAGAGCATATTGAGCTCGATGAGTGCCTCTTCCGACATCATGCTCTTATCCCACACGGGATCGAACGTCAGAATCACATTGACCGATTTTACACCCTTCACCTTGCCCACCTGGATGTTGACGTCTTCGACCAGCATATCGGCCATCGGGCAGTTGGGGGCGGTCAGCGTCATACGGATGTTGGCCACCTGATCGGGTGTGTAGTCGATCTCGTAGATCAATCCCAAGTCGTATATGTTTACGGGAATTTCGGGATCGTATATATTCTTGAGAGTCAGGATAATGTCCTGCTCAACTTTTAATATTTCCTGAGGTGCCATTTCTTTTGTGTGTTTTATGTGTCGTGTTATTCCGTCTTGCCGGAGAATGCTACGGCGTAAAGCTTCATCTGCTTGACCATTGCGGCAAGACCGTTCGAACGGGTCGGCGACAGATTGGCACTCAGTCCGATGGCATCAATGAAGTAGAGATTCAGGTCGATGATCTCCTGCGGGGTGCGGTTGTCCATCACGCGGATCAGCAGGGCGATGATGCCCTTGGTGATGATGGCGTCGCTGTCGGCCGTATAGCGGATCTTGTCGCCCTCCATGCGGGCATCAATCCAGACGCTCGACTGGCATCCGTGAATCTTATAGGAATCGGTGCGGTGTTCGGGCGCAATTGCGGGAAGGCTGTCCGAGAGTTCGATCAAATAATCGTATTTGTCCAACCAGTCGTCAAACACCGAAAACTCTTCGATGATTTCATCTTGTATTTCGTCCATATCTGTGTGTAAATTAAAGAGTTCGTTAATAATTGATCAATTCGTCGAGGATCGAGCCTTCCGATGCGGCGGGTTCCGTGATGCCCAGGATATGAGCCAGGGTCGGGGCCACCGAAGTCTGATCGACGGGGCGGTTTACGTGGGTGCGGGGCAGGTTTTCGCCGTAGAAAATCAGAGGCACCTGTGTGTCGTAGCCGTACATCGAACCCGACGACGAAACGCAACGGTACTGTTCTTCGATCCATTCGGGCAGCAGGTTGATCACCACATCACCCGAACGGCGCGGATAGTAGCTGTTCTGCATCTTTTGGGCATAACCGCTGCCGAAGTAGCTGTTGCGCATGGCCGAGGCCGACAGCGCGTGCGAAATGCCGCTGAACTGCATGGCGAAGGTTACGACCTCGTTTTGTACCTGTGCAAGGCTTATGCCGCGCTGGTAGATCAGGTTGTGGTTGAGCCACAGGTTTTTGTTGTCGTAGGCAACGACCCAGTTGCCCGAGCCGTAACGCACGTTCAGGAATCCGTTTACGATGACCTCGAACTGACGCGAATTGAAGCGGTGTTTGTCCGCTCCGGCCACATCGTACGAGGGGCTGGTGCCGTGTGCCGAGGTGAAGACGATGACGGTCTCCTTGGCGTAGGGTTGCAGGGCGATGAATTGCAGAAAATCGGCCAGCTCGTAATCGAGGCGGTAGTACATATCCTCGACCTCGACCGATTCGGGGCCGTAGGCTTCGGTGATGTAACGCGACGGATCGAGGCAGATGTTCAGCACGTCGGGCGTCTTGTCGCTGCCCATTTCGTACTGGATGATCGCCTGCTTGGCAAAGCCGAACAGTGTCTCGTTGCCTGCGGGCGTGTAGCGCAATTTCTCGGCATCGGAATGCAACATGAGGCGCGACTGACCCTTGATCTCGACACGGTCACGGCGACGGGTGGTGTTCTCGGTCTGCGTGATGTCGAAGGCGCGTTTATTGAGGTATTTCTTGTAATCGAGACGTGTGTTCCAACGGTCGTAGATGAGCGACTGCGGGATTTTCTCCTTGTTGTTCTGCATGACCCAGCGGGGCAGTGAATGACCGATGTGCGATTTGTGTGCCCACTTGCAATCGTTGTCAAGCCAGTAGACCTCGCCACCGCGGTCACCCGAAGTGATGAAGGCCGACGAAGCATCGCACGCCACGGTGATCACTTTCGACGTGGGCGATTGGCGCAGAACGGTCTCCGAAAGGGTCGGGGCAATGATGTGGTCGGTTGCGGGTTCTTTTTCGTCGATGAGCGTAACCACTTCGTTAGTGATGTAATCGACCCAGTGATTGCCGATGATGCCGTGGGTCGAGGGCATGGCGCCCGTCGAAAGCGTGGCAAGCGATACGGCGGAGGTCGTTTGCAGGTAGTTGTAACGGCTGTTGGTGTAGTAGATGCCGTCGAGCATCATGCGCCTTAAGCCGTTCATCTGGAAATTCGCCTTATAGCGCGAGAGATCCTCCGCACGCATCGAGCCTGCGACGATGTTGATCACCAGGCGCGGCGTCTCGGCACGAAGTCCCGTAAAGCTTAAAAGAGCGAAGAAAAGGATGATATATTTTGTTCTCATAAATCGGGTTCTCTAAATCTCGACAAATTTACAAATTTATTTCGAGAGATTTAAGAAATGCGGCTCTTTCTCTTTCGAAATTAATCTCTTTGAGGCGGTCGATTTCGTCAAGGGCGCGGCGCACCATCTTTTGGTACTCTTCGGCGTGCGGGTTTCGGGGACGGTGTGCGGCCATGCGAAGGACGGCCTCGATTTGAGGAATCAGTTCCCGGGTGTGGTCGTCTAAAACGGCCTCGGAGAACAACTCCCAAATGTAGGCTACGGCCTGTGTGGAGGGGTGCACCAGATCGTCGGCGTAGTAGCGGTAGTCGCGAAGATCGTCGATCAGCGCCTCGTATGAGGGGAAATAATCCACCTCGGGGAAGCGTTCGCAAAGAATTTCGGCGGCAAGGCGCAGGGTCGATTTCGAGACATTGTTGCCCGAAAGTCCGTCCCCGATATGGCGCACGGGACTGACCGTAAGGATGATATGTTTTCCTTGTAACTCATTTTGGATCAGCGCGGTGTAATCCTCGACAATCTCCTCGACCGACAGGCGGTGGCGCGTAAATTCGCGGGCGGGTTGGCGGTGGCAGTTGGCAACGATGTGCCCGTCGCGTTCGTAGACCCATGACGTGCCCCAGGTAATCAGTAGGGTGTTGCTCACGGAAAGAGCTTCGGCGGCTCGGTCTCGGGCGGCATTCATCGCAAGGAGTGCCTCCTCGGGTGAAAGACGCGAGAAATCGCCGTGAAACGCATAGTGAAACCACAGGTCGTGGTCGGAGTGCAGCTCCTTGCGCGTAACTTCCTTATGAAGGGCGTAGGTGCGGACGGATTCCGAGATGGACGACGGGTTGAACAGGATGCCCGTGGGGTTGGCGGTGATGTGGAATTTCAGCTGCTCCATGCGGGCGGCGATGTGTTCCGTAAAGCACGATCCGAGTGCCAAAATGCGGTCGGAATAGCCGATTTTGCGGGTGAAGGGATTTATTTTTAGTTCGGTGCGAAATTTCATGTCACAAAAATAGAGATTTCTTTTGTATATTTGTAATCGGAACTTGAAAACTCGTTTCTTAAAGACGGAAAAAGTTATGATTCTGAAGGCAAACTGCAAGATAAATTTCGGGTTGGATGTCCTGAGACGCCGACCGGACGGATACCACGATTTGGAGACGGTCATGTTCCCCGTTTTGGGGCTTTACGATGTCGTAGAGGTCGAACGGACGGGCGCGACGGGTGCCGAATTTGTGTCGGAGGGTCTGGTGGTCGATTGCCCCGCGGAGGACAACATCTGTCTTAAGGCATTCCGATTGATGCACGACCGATACGGCGTGGACGGGGTGCGGATCCGTTTGGACAAACGGGTACCTTTTGGTGCGGGATTGGGCGGAGGATCGTCCGATGGCACGATGGTGCTGGTGGCCTTGAATCAGATCTTTTCGCTCGGCCTTTCGGAGGCGGAATTGATCGACCGTGCTGCCGAATTGGGGAGTGACACGGCATTTTTTGTACGCAACACACCTCAATTATGCAAGGGGCGCGGGGAGCAGATGACGCCCGTGGAGTTGAAGCTTGAGGGGATGATTCTTGTGGTGGTGAAACCCGATGAGGGGGTATCGACCCGCGAGGCCTATTCGGGGGTTGTGCCGCATGTACCCGAAGTGAGTCTGGAGGAGCGTCTGAAGTTGCCGTTGGAGCAGTGGCAGGGGGTGGTGACGAACGATTTCGAGAAGCACATCCTCCTGGCGCATCCTTCGATTCGGGAGGCCAAGGAGCAGTTGCTGACGGCGGGGGCGGTTTATGCCTCGATGTCGGGCAGCGGTTCGGCCGTGTTCGGATTGTTCCGTGGTGATGCGGACGAAGGGACGCTCCGAGCGATTTCGCCCTATGTGTTCCGTCTGTAAAAAATAAAAAGCCGTTGGTCGAAAAGATCAACGGCTTTTTTTGTGGGTCGTGGTAAATTACTTGCTCAACGCGATCTTGGTCACACGGCGTTCGTGGCGACCACCCTCAAACGGGGTCTCCAGGAATTTGTCGAGCATGGCAACGGCCTCGTCGTTCGAAATGAAACGGGCGGGGAACACGATGACGTTGGCGTTGTTGTGCTGACGGATCAGTGTAGCCACATCGGTATTCCAGCAAAGACCGGCACGTACCTTCTGGTGCTTGTTGACGGTCATCGACATGCCTTCGCCCGAACCGCACAGACCGACACCGATTTCCAGTTCTCCGTTGTCGATGGCCTCACCCAGCTGATGGCCGAAGTCGGGATAATCGACGCTCTCGGGAGAGTCGCATCCGAAATCAATCACCTCAAAGCCTTTGGATGCCAGATAGCCGACCAGAAATTCTTTCATCTCGTAGCCTGCATGGTCGCAAGCGATACCTATTTTTTTCATTTTTAAGGATGTTATTTGTTGGTTTATTCTACAAAAATAAGAATTTTTCTCAAATGCGGGTGCGATTTGCCCGAAAAAATAAAAGACCGATCAGAAATTTTCCGATCGGTCTTTTTATGTGTCATTCGGTTGCCCGAATTATTTGGCGGCACGTTTGCGGTCTACCTCGTGCAAGAGAATCTTGCGCAGACGCATCGAGTGCGGGGTAACCTCTACGTATTCGTCTTCCTTGATGTACTCCAAAGCCTCCTCCAGCGTGAATACTTTCGGGGGAACGATGACAGCCTTGTCATCCGAACCCGACGCACGCATATTGGTCAGCTGTTTCGACTTGGTGACGTTCACCGTGATATCGTTTTGGCGGGTATGCTCACCGATCACCTGGCCTTCGTAAACCTGATCCATCGGGTTGATGAAGAAGCGGCCGCGATCCTGCAGTTTGTCGATCGAGTAGGCATAGGCCGTACCCGTCTCACCCGAGATGATTGAACCATTGGTACGTTTCTCGATCTCGCCGACCCAGGGCTCGAAGTCCTTCAGACGGTGGGTCATGATGGCTTCACCGGCCGTAGCGGTCAGCATGTTGGAACGCAGACCGATGATACCGCGCGAAGGAATCGTGAACTCCAGACGGACACGTTCGCCGTTGGTCTCCATGTTGGTCAGCGTGGCCTTACGCTTGGTAGCCAACTCGATGACCGTACCCGAATGCTCCTCGGGACAGTCGACCGTCATCTCCTCGACAGGTTCGCACTTCTTGCCGTCGATCTCCTTGACGATTACGCGGGGCTGACCCACCTGCAACTCGTACCCCTCACGACGCATCGTCTCGATCAGTACCGACAAGTGCAGTACGCCACGACCGAATACGTTGAAGCTGTCGGCCGAAGGACCGGGCGTTACGCGCAGGGCGAGGTTCTTCTCCAACTCGCGATCCAGACGTTCCTTGATGTGGCGCGAGGTGACGAATTTACCGTCCTTACCGAAGAACGGAGAGTTATTGATGGTGAAGAGCATCGACATGGTCGGCTCGTCGATATCAATGGGTGGCAGGGGTTCGGGGTTCTCGAAGTCGCAGATCGTATCGCCGATCTCGAAGCCTTCGATACCCATGATGGCGCAGATCTCGCCGCAGGGAACCACATCGACCTTCTTCTTGCCCAGACCCTCGAAGACCATCAGATCCTTGATTTTGGTCTTGATCATCGTCTTGCCGTCGCGCTTTGCCAGCGTGACGTTCTGTCCGGCACGCAACTCGCCACGGGTAACCTTACCCACGGCAATACGACCCGTGTAGTTCGAGTACTCGAGCGAGGTGATCAGCATCTGAGGCGTACCCTCCACGATTTCGGGTTCGGGAATCTCGTCGATGATCGTATCCAGAAGAGGCTGGATCGAGTCGGTGCGCTCGTTCCATTTATGCGACATCCAACCCTGTTTTGCAGAACCGTAGATGGTCTTGTAGTCGAGCTGGTCTTCGGTGGCGTTCAGCGAAAACATCAGATCGAAAACCTGTTCGTTTACCACTTCGGGACGGCAGTTGGGTTTGTCCACCTTGTTGATCACAACGATCGGCTTCTTGCCGAGTTTGAGTGCCTTTTCAAGCACAAAACGGGTTTGGGGCATCGTGCCCTCGAACGCATCAACCAGAAGAAGCACACCGTCGCACATGTTGAGCACACGCTCAACCTCACCACCGAAGTCGGCGTGACCCGGGGTGTCAATGATATTGATCTTATAATCCTTATAAATAACCGAAACGTTTTTCGACAGAATCGTGATACCGCGCTCTCTCTCGAGATCGTTGTTGTCAAGAATCAAACCGTCGGTCGGTTTCGAATTATCGCGCAGGATATGACCTGCCAAAATCATTTTGTCAACAATCGTGGTCTTACCGTGATCCACGTGGGCAATAATTGCAATATTGCGCAGTTTTCGCATAAGAGAATAATTTATCGCACAAAGGTACTAAAAATCTTTAAAAAATACTATTTTTGTTTCCGAAACCTAAAATCTATTCGCAATGGAGCCGTTATTTCGCATTTGTGGGCTGTCGGAAGTCTGGCAGGGTAAGGCCGAAAATCTGCTTGGAGGGTTATTGCCCAAGGGGCGGGTTGTGGCGGTTGTCGATTCGAGGGTCGCAAGGCTCTATCCCGATTTTGTGGGGCGGTTCGAGCGGGTAGAGATCACTCCATCGGAAGAGGATAAAACACTGCAAACCGTTGAATATATTTGCCGTAAGTTTGTCGAGATGGGCGTTGATCGTTCGACCTTCGTGTTGGGAATCGGTGGCGGAATTACGACCGACATTGCGGGATTTGTCGCTTCGGTCTATATGCGCGGGGTACGGTTCGGCTTCGTATCGACGTCGCTGCTCGGGCAGGTCGATGCCTCGGTCGGCGGAAAAAACGGCGTGAATCTGGACGGCTATAAAAATATGATCGGTGTGTTCTCGCAGCCGCAATTTGTGGTCTGTGACCCCGAATTTTTGCGGACGCTCCCCGAACGCGAGTTCCGTGCGGGGATGGCCGAGGTGGTTAAGTCGGCCGTCATCGGGGACGGGACGCTCTTCGAAAAATTGGAGGGGTGTACGTTGGAGACCTTGCGCGAGGATCGCGAGTTGCTCGCGGAGGCCATTGCGGGGGCAATCCGTCTCAAAGCGCAGATCGTGTCGCGTGATGAGCACGAGGCGGGCGAACGGCGCAAGCTGAATCTCGGTCACACGTTTGGCCATGCGATCGAAAAATGCAGTCGCGAGATGAATCACGGTGAGGCCGTGGCGGTGGGGTTGCGTTTGGTGGTCGATGTGGCCGTGAAGATGAATCGGTTGTCGTTTGCGGATCGCGGGCGCATCCTCGGGTTGTTGTCCCGATTGGGATTTGTGCTGAATCCTCCTGTCGAAATGGCGGAGCTTAAAGCCGCGGCGATGAAAGACAAGAAGCAGAGTCGCGGAGTGTTGAATCTGGTTGTGCCGACGGGGATCGGATCGTGTGAGGTGATGCCCTTACGGCACGATGAGTTCGAGCGGCTGTTTTAGACCTATATATAATATAAAAGCGGTGGACGAAAAGTCGTCCACCGCTTTTTTCGTATCCTAAAGGAAGGATTATTTACGGATCTCGGCGCCGCATTTGCGCTCGAGTTGTTTTGCAAGATTCTGCATGACATGCTCGATGGCTTTGTCGTTCAGCGTCTTGGTCTTGTCCTCGAGGACGAAGTTCAAGGCATAGGATTTCTTACCCTCGGGCAGCTTGTCACCCTCGTAAACATCGAATAACGATACCTGCTTCAGAAGTTTCTTCTCGGTCGCGAAGGCAACCTCGCGCAGAGCCGAGAAGGTTACGTTCTTATCCACCAGAAGAGCCAGGTCGCGGCGAACCTCCGGGAATTTCGACAGCTCCTCGGCTACGACCTTGTGTTTCTTGGTCGATTTAACCAAAGCCTCGAAGTTCATCTCCATGAAGAATACATCCTGCTTGACATCGACCATGCGGCGGATCTTGGGGTTGACGACACCGATCTGCAACAGCTCTTTGCCGTTGAGTTTCATCGTAAGGGCGTCGGCGAACAGGTCGCTCTCCAGCGTCTCGGTCTGCAGCGAGTAGATGTCGATGCCGAAGCGGCGCAGCAGTTTCTCGACGATGGCACGCAGTGTGAAGAACGATGCGGGAGTGGCGGGTGCATTCCACGATGCGGGAGCAGCGTTACCCGTAACGGCGATGGCCAGGCGGTACTCCTGCGAGTAGGCTTTCAGGTGATCTTCCTCGTGGTGCTTGTTCTCGTCGAAGAAGTAGCAGTTACCGAACTCGTAGATCTTCAGGTTGCCGTTCTTGCGGTTTGCGTTCAGTGCAACAACCTCCAGCGTGTTGAACAGGAGGGTCTGACGCATTACGTTCAGATCGGCACTCAAGGGGTTCATCAGACGAACGCAATTTTCGGCCTTATAGCTCGTGAGGTTCTCGTAGTAAGCACCCTTGGTCAGCGAGTTGGACATGATCTCCGTGTAGCCGTTGGCGGTCAGGTAGTCGGCGGCAAGATTCATCAGTTTGTTCTTGTCGGGACGCTGTACGTGGGAGATGGTCGAACGCATACGCGAAGGAATCTCGATGTTGTTGTAGCCGTAGATGCGGAGGATATCCTCGATCAAATCGGCGTCGCGCTGTACATCGACGCGGTAGGGCGGAACCGATACGGTCATCACACCGTTCTCCTCCTTCAGGATTTTAACCTCCAGCGCAGCGATGATGCGGCGGATCTGATCCTCGGGGATAACCTTGCCGATCAGCGTATTGATGTGCTCGAACGAAACCTCAAATACGAAGTCTTGTGCGGGCGTGGGGTTTATGTCGGTGATTTCGCTCGAGATCTTACCGCCGGCCAGCTCCTGCATCAGCAGGGCGGCACGTTTCAGGGCGATGACCTGCATGCGGGGATCGATACCGCGCTCGAAGCGGAACGAGGCGTCGGTGTTCAAGCCGTGGCGCTTGGCCGTCTTGCGCACCCATACGGGGTGGAAGTAGGCGCTCTCGAGGAATACGTCGGTCGTCGTGTCGCTGATGCCCGACTCAAGGCCGCCCAGCACACCTGCGATGCACATGGGTTTCTCCTTGGAACAGATCATCAGGTCGTTCTCGGAGAGTTTGTGCTCGACGCCGTCCAATGTGACGAACGGAGTGCCTTCCTTGCACGTGCGTACCACGATCTCGTTGCCGTCGACCTTCTTCAGATCGAAAGCGTGGAGGGGCTGACCCATCTCGAAGAGTACGTAGTTGGTGATGTCCACCAGATTGTTCTTGGGGTTGATGCCGATGGCACGCAGTTCGTTCTGCATCCATTCGGGCGAGGGGGCGATCTTGCAACCCGTAACCGTCACGCCTGCATAGCGGGGTGCGGCTTCCTGGTTCTCGATCGTGACTTTGACTTCGTGGTCGTGGTTATCGACCTTGAACGACGATACATCGGGCACCTTCAGTTCGGCGTTCTTGCCCTGGCTCTTGAGCCATGCCACAAGGTCGCGGGCAACACCCAGATGCGATGCGGCATCCGAACGGTTCGGCGTAAGACCGATGCCGATCAGGTAGTCGTCCTCGATGTGGAGGTACTCCTTGGCGGTCATACCCACCTGTGCGTCGGCGGGAAGCTCCATAATACCGTCGTGCGACTCGCCGATGCCCAGTTCATCTTCGGCGCAAAGCATACCGAGCGACTCCACGCCACGGATTTTGCTGCGTTTGATCTTGAACTCCTCGTCACCGCCGTTGGGGTACAACACGGCACCCACCGTGGCGCATAGCACCTTCAAGCCCTGACGGCAGTTGGGTGCACCGCAGACGATCGGAAGCAGTTCTTCTGCTCCGACATCCACCGTCGTGATGTGGAGGTGATCCGAGTCGGGGTGGTTGATGCAGGTCTTCACCTCGCCAACCACAACGTCCTTCAGACCGCCCTTGACGGTCTCTATCTTTTTGAATTCCTCGACCTCAAGACCGATGTCCGTGAGGACTTTGGCCATTTCCTCGGCCGAAAGGTCCGTGTCAACGTAATGTTTGAGCCAATTGTAAGAGATATTCATTATATCGTAAAATTTGTATGTTCCAAAACAATAATGTGCAAAGATACGTATTTAATAAGTTTTTTACAATATAAATCTGCGCGAATATCCGCTCCGGAAAATTGTTCCGAAACGGATTTTTTCTCCCCTGCGGGTCGCGATTTGTGAAAAACGCTTGTAATTATGAACCATTGTTCATATATTTGCAACGTAAGAAAGGCCTCGCAGGAGGCTTTTCGGTTTGCAGTCAGCGTTTTAAGCGAAAGACCATGAAGGGAAGACCCAAGAATATTCGTAAAATATCGTTTATGCCTGCCGTTTCGGGGTTCAAGCCTTATGGCGATGCGGTGTCGGACAAGGAACCCGTATTCCTGTTTTACGAGGAGTACGAGTCGATCCGTCTGAACGATTACGAAAAGCATACGCAATGTGAGGCGGCCGAGGTGATGGGCGTTTCGCGTCCCACGTTCACGCGCATCTACATCCATGCCCGCGAAAAGATTGCCAAGGCGTTCGTCGAGGGGCGGCAGATCGTCGTCGAGGGCGGAAAAGTCGAGTTGGACGGTTCGTGGTTCGAGTGCGGGCGGTGTCATGCGATTTTTTCGGCCGACAAGACGCATCCCGACGTGTGTGCTCTGTGCGGAAGTCGCGATATTCACGCCTGTCGGCTGAATGACGGGCAGGATCTTAAGATGGATTGTGTGAACCCATGTTGCAAACGCAAAGGGCGCAAAGCCCCCTTTATCGGAAACAACAACGAAAACAAATAAAAATAATATGAAAGTAGCCATTACTTCGCGTGGTAATACCACCGAGTCGTTGATCGACGAGCGTTTCGGACGCTGTGCTTATTTCGCCCTGTACGACACCTGCACCCGTGAGGTGGAGTTTATGGAAAATTCGGCCAAGGATGCCCCCGAAGGTGCGGGCCCTGCGGCTGTGGCCATCGTGGCAGGCCGTGGCGCGGAGAAAATCATCTCGGGAGAGTTCGGATTCAAGATCAAGTCGATGCTTGAGGAGCTGAAAATCCAGATGGTCATTGTTAAGGAAGAAAAATCGGTCGGCGAGTTGATCGCCCTGATGCAGAACGAGTAAAGAACCAAAAAAATCATAAAATCATGAAAAAGACTATTGCTGTTCCCGTAACTGCGGGAGTATTGAGTTCGCATTTCGGACATTGCGAGATTTTCTATTTTGCCGAGACCGAGTCGGGTAAGATCCTCAGCGAGCGTATGCAGACTCCTCCCGAACACGAGCCGGGTCTGTATCCCAAATGGGTGAAGGTTCAGGGTGCCGAGCTGGTGATTGGTGGCGGTATGGGTCAGCGTGCCCGCAACCTGTTCGACGAGCAGGGCGTGGCTTACATCGTAGGTGGCCCTGCATGGGAACCGCGCAAGGTTGTTGAAGCTTACCTCGAGGGTACGCTTCAGACGGGCGCAAATTCGTGTGACCACTAATGAAAATCGCAATCGCAAGCGGTAAGGGAGGAACCGGCAAAACATTCCTTTCCACGAACCTCTTCGCGCTGATTCGTCGTGAGGGACTTCGGGTTGCAATGGTTGATTGCGACGCCGAGGTGCCGAACGATGTGGTGTTCGTAAAGGGCGAGGTGCGGGAAAGGCATGAGGTGCGGGTTTTGTGTCCCGAGATCGACACGGAGCGGTGCGTGAAGTGCGGGTTGTGTGCGCGAAATTGCGCCTTCCATGCCATCACGTGTCTGCCGCAGTTGGGGTACATTCGTCTTTTGGGCGATTTGTGCCACGGGTGTGGTGCGTGTCTGGATGAGTGTCCAGAGGAGGCGATCCGAGAGGGTTGGAAGCGTGTTGGGCAGGTGACGGCTTACGATTGCGGCAAAGATGCGGCGCTGTACGAGGCGCGGTTGGACGAGGGACAGCATTCGCCCGTCGGGGTCATTCGCGAGGCGGTACGGAGTGCCGAAAAATTCGGGGCAGATGTCTTGATTCTGGATGCTCCGCCGGGGTGTTCGTGTCCGTTTGTCAATACGGTAAAAGAGGCCGATCGGGTGATTCTTATTACCGAGCCTACACCGTTCGGATTGAGCGACTTGCGTCATACGGTCGATGTGTTGCGCCGTATGGGAAAATCCTTCTCGGTGGTGATCAATCGTGCCGATTTGGGCGATGATACGCTGCGACGTTGGTTGCAGGCGGAAGGGATCGAATTGTCGGCCGAAATTCCCTATTCGGAGGAGGTGGCTTCGTTCTATTCGGGCGGAGCGCTTGTCATCGATCGGATGCCCGAAATGGAGCGGGTATTCCGCGGGTTATATCAAAAAATTGTGCGCCATGAAGAAGATTGCCGTAATTAGCGGAAAGGGCGGAAGCGGAAAATCGAGCGTTACGGCGGCGTTGATTTCTCTGGCGGGTCGGGTTGTGGCGGTCGATTGCGATGTCGATGCTTCGAATCTGCCGTTGCTTTTCGAGCATCGGGTGCGCACAGAAGGGCGGTTTGCGTCGGGCGACGAGTTGATCATCGACAAGAATCGTTGCATCGGTTGCGGGCTGTGTGTCGAGCGGTGTCGTTACGGTGCTTTGCGGCTCAACGAAGAGCGCGTGGCGGTGGGCGACGAATTGGCGTGCGAGGCGTGCGGACTATGCGTGCGGATTTGCGGACGGCAGGCCATCACGTTGCGCGAAGTGGAACGCAGTGAGGTCTTTATCAGCGACTTTGCGTACGGGGTAATGGTACACGGAAATCTCTATCCGGGGGATGATAATTCGGGAAAGATGATTGCCCGTTTGCGCGAAGAGGCCGACCGCGAGGCCGAAGCCGAAAGAATCGGCGTGCAGATTTTGGATGGCCCTCCGGGAATCGGTTGCCCCGTTTTATCGACCGTCACGGGTATGGATCGCGTGGTGATCGTGGTCGAACCCACGTTGTCGGGAATGTCCGATCTGAAGCGTGCCCATCGGGTGGCGTCGGAATTCTGCAAGGATATTGTGGTAGTGATCAACAAAGCCGATATTAACGAAGATAACCGATTGGAAATCGGACGCTTCTGCCGTGAAAACGGATTGGAGGTCGTGGCCGAGTTGCCCTTCTCGAAAGAGATGGTCATGGCACAGCTGAATTGTCGGAGCATTGTCGAATATGTCCCCAAATCGGAGTGTGCTCTTCGCTTGAAAGAAGCCTGCCGAAAGATCCTCGGATAAGTCCCTATCCCGAACGAAAAAGTGAATAAAGGTGTTGCAGGTGTTGCGACACCTTTTGTGTTATTGTTTTTTGCGGGTAATTTCGTATATTTGCGCACATTTTAAAACAGACTATGAAAAACATACGCAACTTCTGCATCATCGCCCATATCGACCACGGTAAATCTACGCTTGCCGACCGTTTGCTGGAAAAGACAAACACCCTCAATCAGCGCGAGATGCAAGCGCAGGTGCTCGATGACATGGAGCTGGAGCGCGAAAAAGGTATCACCATCAAGAGCCACGCCATTCAGATGGAATATACGGCTCGTAACGGTGAAAAATATAAACTCAATCTGATCGATACCCCGGGACACGTCGATTTTTCGTACGAAGTGTCGCGTGCCATCGCTTCGTGTGAGGGTGCACTTCTGGTCGTCGATTCGACGCAGGGTATTCAGGCACAGACCATTTCGAACCTCTATCTGGCTTTGGGTCACGACCTGGAGATTATCCCCGTGTTGAACAAAATCGACATGCCGTCGTCGATGGTCGATGAGGTGAAGGACCAGGTGGTGGATCTGATCGGTTGCAAACCCGAGGACATCCTCCTTGCGTCAGGTAAGACGGGTGAGGGGGTCGAGGATATTCTGGAGGCCATCGTGGAACGTATTCCCGCTCCGGAGGGTGACGAGAATGCGCCCCTTCAGGCTTTGATCTTTGACTCGGTGTTCAATCCGTTCCGCGGTATCATCGCTTATTTCCGCGTCTTCAACGGTAAGTTGCGTAAAGGAGAACACGTCAAATTCTTCAATACGGGCAGCGAGTATGATGCCGATGAGGTCGGCGTATTGAAACTCAAGATGCAGCCCACGAAGGAGGTTTGTGCCGGAGATGTGGGTTACATCTGCTCGGGTATCAAGACTTCGTCGGAGGTGAAGGTCGGCGATACGATCATCTCGACGGCTAATCCCGCCCATGCGGCCATTGCCGGTTTCGAGGATGTGAAGCCGATGGTGTTTGCGGGTGTTTATCCCGTGGAGGCCGACCAGTACGAAGATTTGCGTGCGTCGCTCGAGAAATTGCAGTTGAACGACGCGTCGCTGACGTTCGAACCCGAGAGCTCGCTGGCGTTGGGATTCGGATTCCGTTGCGGTTTCCTCGGTCTGCTGCACATGGAGATTATTCAGGAGCGTTTGTACCGCGAATTCGACATGGATGTGATCACGACCGTGCCGAACGTGTCGTACCGCATCACGACAACCTCGGGTGAGGTGGTCGAGGTACACAACCCGTCGGGATTGCCCGAGGTGACGAAGATCGCGTCGATCGAAGAGCCGTACATCCTGGCGCAGATCATCACCAAAACCGATTTTCTGGGTAATGTCCTCAAATTGTGCATCGACAAGCGAGGCACGATGAAGAATCAGACCTACATCACGACCGATCGTGTCGAGGTGAATTTCGATATGCCGTTGTCGGAGATCGTCTTCGACTTCTACGATAAACTGAAGAGTATTTCGAAGGGTTATGCCTCGTTCGACTATCACCGCACGGGATATCAGCCTTCGAAGCTTGTCAAGCTCGATATTCTGCTGAACTCGGAGCCTGTCGATGCGCTCTCGTCGCTGATTTATGCCGATCATGCCTACGACTTCGGCCGCAAGATGTGCGAGAAGTTGAAGGAGCTGATCCCGCGTCAGCAGTTCGATATTGCCATTCAGGCCGCCATCGGTGCCAAGATCATCGCCCGCGAAACGGTCAAGGCCGTGCGTAAGGATGTGACGGCGAAGTGTTACGGTGGTGATATTTCGCGTAAACGTAAGTTGCTCGAAAAGCAGAAGAAGGGTAAGAAACGTATGCGTCAGATCGGTAATGTAGAGGTCCCGCAGTCGGCATTCCTCGCAGTGTTGAAAATGGATTAAAAAAAATGAAGAAAACAATTATCGACCTGTTCGAAGAATCGGTCGCAAAATATGGCAAAAAAACGTTCCTCCTGGAGAAACGTCATCACGAATTTCAACCGACGACCTACGCCGAAACCAAGGTGCAGGCGTTGGAAGTGGGTGCGGGTTTGATGTCGCTCGGCGTGCGACTCAAAGACAAAGTCGCAATTCTGGCCGAGGGTAGCAATGCATGGATCATCTCCGAGTTGGGTATGTTCTATGCGGGTGCGATCAGCGTGCCGTTGTCGGTGAAGTTGGAGGAGTCGAACGATCTTTTGTTCCGTCTGCATCATGCCGAGGTTTCGACCATCTTCGTGTCGAAGCAGCAGTTGCCGAAAATTCGCCGCATCCGCGAGCAGTTGCCGTTGGTTAAGAATATCATCGTATTCGGCAGTATTCCGCTCGAAAACGAAGAGATTGCCTACGGCACGTTGAAGCGTCTGGGTCGCGAATATCTGCCTGAGCATCGTCAGGAGTTGTTGGATCGTGCGACAGCTTTGGTGAACGACGATATTGCAACGATCACCTACACGTCGGGTACGACGTCCGATCCGAAGGGCGTAATTCTGACACACCGCAACTACACGGCCAATGTCGAGCAGTCGTTGTCGCTGATGGATATTCCGTCGTGGTTCCGTACGTTGATCATCCTGCCGTTGGATCACTGCTTCGCGCATGTGGTCGGTTTCTACATCATGATTGCCTGTGGTGCAACGGTTGCCACGGTGCAGATCGGCAAGACCCCGATGGAGACCTTGAAAAATATTCCGCTCAACATCAAGGAGGTGAAGCCTCATTTCCTGTTGTCGGTGCCTGCTCTGGCCAAGAATTTCCGCAAGGGTATTGAGTCGTCGATTCACAAGAGCGGCAAGGTGGCCGAGGCGTTGTTTCGTGTGGCGTTGAAGACTGCCTATATTTACAACGGGGACGGATTCTCGAAAGGCAAGGGTTGGAGATGGCTGCTGAAGCCCGTAGTGGGGTTGTTCGACCTCATTTTGTTTCGCAAGGTGCGTCAGGCATTTGGTGGAGAGCTGAAGTTCTTCGTCGGTGGCGGTGCGTTGCTCGATTCGGAGTTGCAGCGTTTTTATTATGCCATCGGCATTCCCATGTTCCAGGGTTACGGCCTTTCGGAGGCTACGCCCGTTATTTCGAGTAATGCGCCCGGACACGGATATCACCGTTTCGGTTCGTCGGGTAAGATTGTCGCTCCGCTGGAGTTGAGAATCGAGGATGAGGAAGGACGTGAATTGCCGCGCGGTGTGAAGGGCGAGATCGTCATCAAGGGTGAAAACGTGATGGCGGGTTACTGGAAGAATCCCGAAGCATCGGCCGACACGGTTCGTGACGGATGGTTGCACACGGGTGATATGGGTTACGTGTCGGAGGATGATTTCCTCTATGTATTGGGTCGTTTTAAGAGCCTTCTGATTGCATCGGATGGCGAGAAATACAGTCCCGAGGGCATGGAGGAGTCGATTGCCGACAAATCGGCCTACATTGACCAAATTCTGATCTACAACAACCAGTCGCCGTTTACGGGTGCGATTGTCGTGCCGAACAAGGAGGCATTGCGTCGTGAATTGGAGGCGCGTGGTGTTTCGGTGGAAGAGCGTGCACGGGTAGCCTCGGAGATTCTCGGTGGCGAGATTGACGCTTATCGCGGCAAGGGTATCTATGCGGGTGAATTCCCCGAACGTTGGCTGCCCGCGGGATTGGCGATTGTCGAAGAGGCGTTCACCGAGCAGAACGGTCTGGTCAATTCGACCATGAAGATCGTGCGCGGTAAGGTGGAAGAGCACTTCAAGGATCGCATTGATTACCTCTACACGCCCGAAGGCCGCAAGGTGGATAATCCCCGAAATATGGAGTCGCTTAAGAAGATTTTGGCGTAAGCATATAAAATGGACGGCAAAAAAGTTGGATGACACGAAAAATCGACCTATCTTTGTTGTCCGAATGCGGAAGTAGCTCAGTTGGTAGAGCATCAGCTTCCCAAGCTGAGGGTCACGGGTTCGAGTCCCGCTTTCCGCTCGTAAATACCTTATTTTCAAGGCACCAGCATGAATTTGCTGGTGCCTTTCTTTATTTAAAAACTGGTGTTCAGTGTGTTTGGTGATACTATTTAACGATACCTCAAGCGTGAAATAGTCCAAATTAGGTCTGATTTATTAATCTGTTAATAATCAATAATATACATGATTTAGGTGGGTGTAGAAGAACATATGTGGACATGTCTTTTCCTATCGTGTGTAGACAAAGTGTCCCTCTAGTCTCCGAAAAGTGCTGAAGGGACAAATTGGCAAAAACGGAGCAGACTGTTACAGCAAAAACGGCCATGCTGTTACAGTTCTGATGTGGCAAACTTAATATTTTTTTCTTAACAGGAAGCTGGCTCGCGAAAATGGTTGATTTATTACCATGCCTGTCATCGATGACTTTCATCAGGTCAAGTACCTGTTCAGCCGTGAGCTTTTTTATCGCAAAGTCGTCCAGTATGAGAAGATCAAACTGAGACAGACGTTCGAAGAGTTTGGGAAGCCTGCTTTCTATGCATGCCTTTTTTTGTTGATCGTTATTCGGGACTCGTTCCTCTGGCTTGATGCCGTTTTTTTAGAAAAGTTGAGTGCTCGGAAATACTTTGTTTTGAAAAGTTGGAGTTATATAAATCACATTTTCTAATCAAACATCATAAAAAGATTATGGCAACTGTAAAAGTGAAATTTCGTGCATCATTGCATCCCGATAGGGCGGGCGTGTTGTTTTTCCAAGTAATTCATAACAGGGTACCCCGACAAATACATACCTGTTATAGAATATTTAAAGACGAATGGGATGCCGTTAATTCGGAAATTGTTTACTCTAATGGTCGGCCTTTGCGGCATTCCTATCTTGACAAGGTGAAAAAATCCTTGGAAATGGACTCCTCGAAATTGAAAAGAGTCATCTCCCGTCTCGAAAAAAGCGAAGATAAATATACGACGGTGCAGATTGTTGAACTTTTCAAAGCGTCGCAGGATGATTGTTTCTTGGGGTTCTCGCAAAGGTTGGTCGATCAGTTGATGCAGGTCGGTAAACGACATACCGCAGACACCTATACGACTGTTATGAATAGCTTTAAACGGTTTCTGGAGGGACGGGAATTGCTTATAGATGAGGTGGATTCTGTTTTGATGATAGAATATGAGGGTTGGTTGAGGGGGTTGGGTGTTTGTAACAATACAATTTCGTTTTATATGCGTAATCTGAGGGCGATTTATAATCGAGCCGTCGATGAGAAACTGACCGAGCAACACTTTCCGTTCAAACATGTTTATACGGGTATTGATAAGACGGTGAAACGGGCTGTTCCCATTAAAGTTATTCGTCAAATTAAAGAACTCGATTTGTCTGCGTCACCGGGGCTTGACTACGCCAGGAATCTGTTCCTGTTCTCATTTTACACACGAGGAATGTCGTTTATAGATATGGCTTACTTGAAGAAGAAGGATTTGCAGAATGGGGTGTTGTCTTATTGCCGTCAGAAAACAAACCAACGGCTTTTCATCAAATGGGAGAAGCCCATGCAGGAGATTATTGATCGGTACGATACGGGAAATTCGCCCTATTTATTGCCGATAATCCGAGAGGTGAATCGCGATAAACGGAAACAGTATAAAAATGCAGCGCATCTGGTCAATGGCAAACTGAAGAAGATCGGGACGCAGCTTGGTCTGGAAATATCATTGACCATGTATGTTGCCCGACATTCTTGGGCCAGTATTGCCAAAAGTAAAAATATCCCGATTTCTACGATCTGCGAAGCCATGGGACACGATTCCGAGAAGACTACACGTATATATTTGGCTTCGTTGGATATGTCGTCTGTGGATAAGGCAAATTCTATGGTCTTGAATTTGTTATAAAAGAGATCTCGAAATGGGGTGCGTTTTCATAGATATAAACCCTTAATTCCTTTTTGATAAATTATATCTCTCTCTTTATAAGAGAATGATCTATCTATTTATAAGAGAGATATTTACGATTGCAAAGTTAAATGAAATATTCTTAATATCAAAATAAATCCTTTCTTTTTTTATATATCCAATAGCCTGGAAGGGTATTTTTTTTAACAAATATTCAATAAATAAAGCGATTTGTAAGGATTTTGCCGATGAATATCAGGTGATTATCATTTTTTAACTTTTAAATCTTTCTCTTATAAAGAGAGGGATTGAAAAAGAACGGAAATGAAAGGCTTTGTTTTATTGGCATTTATGATATTCGGATGCTCTCATGTCTTAGGACAAGAAAGCCACAAGGAGTTTTATGTCGGATTCTCGGTTGGGAAAGCGACATTGAATCCGACTTATGGAGATAATGCCACGCATTTGGCCGAGTTGGTGTCTTTTTTTGAGAATGTGAAAAAAAGCTCTGCTTTTGAATTGGTGGAGGTTGTTTTCTGTGGAACGGCTTCACCCGAGGGTGGTTTTAATCTCAATAAAGGGCTGGCCGAAAAACGTCGTAATTCACTGGAACGGTATGTACGTGAAGGCGTCTCGTTGTCGGACGGGATAATTTCACGTAAAGGGGATGTTATTGCATGGAAACGCCTTACGGAATTGGTCGAACGATCGGATATGCCTTATCGGAACGAGGCTCTCGACATTTTGCGTAATACGCCCGAAAAGATCTTTAACAAACGGGGAGAATGGGTGGATGGTCGTAAAAAGCAATTGATGGATTTGCGGGGTGGTCGCGCATGGCACTATATGCACCGTCATTTCTTTGCCGAGCTCCGCAATGTGTCGGTGGTTTTGGTGACGATGTGTCCGAAACCTGCGGTGGAGCAGATCGCGGTGGAAATGCCGACGGCGAAATTGGCCGAAAACCCGATAATGCCTTCAAATGTAGCATCTCCTATCCGAGAGAGGACTTCGAATGAGGAACGCCCGTTTTATATGGCACTTAAGACCAATATGTTGTATGACGTGTTGGCCGTACCGAACCTTGGCGTGGAGTTCTACTTGGGAAGAAATTGGTCGGTGGGTGGCAACTGGATGTACGGATGGTGGAAGACCAACCGCAAACATCGCTTTTGGCGTATGTACGGCGGAGAATTGACCCTCCGCAAATGGTTCGGACGGCGTGCCGCCGAGAAACCCCTCACGGGACATCACCTCGGGGTGTACGGCGAGATCTTTACCTATGACTTCGAATGGGGCGGGAAAGGCTATATGGGCGGCAAGCCCGGCGGCTCGCTCTGGGACAAGATGAATTATATGGCGGGTGTGGAATATGGCTATTCGCTCCCCGTTGCACGCCGACTGAACATCGACTTCACGCTCGGCGTCGGCTATTGGGGCGGCACCTATCTTACCTACCTTCCTGTGGACGGACACTACGTGTGGCAGGCCACCAGGAAACGACAATGGATCGGACCTGCGAAGGCTGAAGTTTCGCTCGTATGGCTCTTGGGAAAAAACAATTCTAATCATAAAAGAAAGGGCATAAGATGAGACGAGGATATATAGCCTTATTGGCGTGTGTGCTTTTGTTGCTAGCGTCCTGTGAACATAAAGAGTTGTGTTTTGATCATGATATGCATGCTTTTAAGTCGGAGGTTCGTGTCGAAGCTCAATACGAGCGTGAGTGGCAATATACCTACGCGGGCGGAACGGATTGGAAAACCTTCCCGACATGGCAGGAGGAGTTTGGCAGGACTTACGATGCCCTGCGTCCCGCATTACCCGAGGGACTGCGCGTGCAGATCTACAATACGGACGCTGCCACCAATATTGTAAACATTGCCCCGGAGGGTGGTATCGTGTATATCCGCCCCGGCGAACACGCGCTGTTGTTTTATAACAACGATACGGAGTATATCGTGTTTGACGCGATGGACTCGTTTGCGTCGGCCAAGGCGACAACCCGCACCCGCACCCGTGCGTCTTACCTCGGAAATTCCTATATGGATCCCGAAATGAAGGAGAACACGGTGAGCGAGCCCGATATGCTTTACGGCAATTATCGGGTGTCGTACTTTGCGGAGCGTGTGCCCGAAATCCGCGTGATGCCCGTTGCGATGCACCCGTTGGTGTTTACCTATCTGGTGCGCTACGAGTTCGAACGCGGGCAGGAATATGTGGCATTGGCACGTGGTGCATTGGCCGGAATGGCACGATCGGTATGGCTCAATAGCGGTCATACTTCCAAAGAGGCCGCTACGGTGCTTTACGATTGTGCGGTGGAGAAATTCGGAGTGGAGGCTCTGGTGGAGACGTTTGGTGTTCCCGACTTCCCGAACGACCACTACAATACGCGAGCACAACGCTACGGATTAAACCTAGAGGTGCGTCTGAAGAACGGAAAGATCAAATCGTTCGATTTCGATGTGACCGATCAGGTCATAGCCCAACCGCAGGGAGGTGTCATCGTGGTGCGTGGAATCGAGATAACCGAAGAAGAAGGTTCTTCGGGTGGCTCGGGTTTCGATGTCGATGTGGAAAGTTGGGGCGATTACGAGGATATTGATCTTCCGATTTAACGATAAATAGTTACATCATAATACTTTACTTTTTTATTCATCAAATTTTAATCAAAATGAAAAAATTATTTCTGATTGGATTGGCGGCAATGGCTGTGTTGTCAAGTTGCAGCAATGACGAAACGTTGGGCGAGGCTCAAACGCAAGCCATCGGTTTTAGCGATGCATTCATCAACAACAGTACGCGCAGTATCGTAGATCCCAGTTTGACGGTGGGCACATTGAATGATTTTTCCGTGTATGGTTTTACGCAAAACGGTCAGATCTTTGACGGCATGAAAGTTACAAAGAATATGGGGGCATGGACTTACTCTCCGTTGCAGTATTGGGTAGTCGACAATACCTATACTTTCGGTGCGATTGCTCCCTTCAGTGTTGCCGCAAATGTTTCCAATGTTCATTTGGAAGGAGGCAAGGTGGGTATGACGGTTAATTTCACCAATACGGGTGATCTTGATCTGTTGCATGCCGCACCGGCTCAGATTCCTACGGTTGCAGCCGATTATTCCACGCCGGTTGCTCTGACTTTTGCCCATCAACTTTCTAAAGTGAAATTCTCATTTGAGAGCAGTGTCGGTGTCGGATACAATGTGAAGGTCTCGGATGTGAAAATTACGAATGCCTACAAGACGGGTACATTGACGGTTGCTACTGCTCCTAACGCATGGAGTGCGCAGGCTGATCAGACGTTGGCTTTGGACTTCGGTCATGTGGTGGAAGATCTTGCTCAGGCAAATACGGCTGCCGTTATTGCCAATGGCGCAACCTTGGAGACCTACAACGAGAAGTTGATGATCCCCGCTCCCAATACAGCCCAATATACTGTAACATTTACGGCAGAGTTGTTCCAAGGAGATGTCTCTCTGGGTACATTCCCGCACTCTACAACAATTAAGAATGTTGAACTGAAATTGGGTTACTGCTATGACTTCAAAGCAACGCTGACCCACGAGAATATCGTTGATCCTGAGAATCCTCTGAACCCGATCGAATTTACGGTCGATGTCGTAGAAGAGTGGAATACCGCCGAACAAAACCAGACTTTGGAAGATACGGTTATCTAAAGACCGATTTACAGGGTGTAAGGGGTTGAATGTCCCCTTACATCCACAAATATTATACAAAAATGAAACTATATGGAATAAAATTCGGATTGTCGTTCTTGTGTGTCTTATTTGCTTCATGTGACGATAAGAACTTCAGCGATGGTTTGGATGGCGTAGGCGATCGGATTTGTTTCGGCGTATCTTCCGAGGAGGCGTCCGAGGCAAGAACCCGCTCCGTTTCCGATTTTGTCCTTCGGTCGGCAGACTCGGCGGATTCGCTTTGTGTGACGGCGGAGGTCACGGAGGGGATCTGCGAAAAGGCAACGCGCGGTGCATCGGTCAGCCTTTCATCGTTTTACGATCAGTTCCATGTATTGGCTTATTGGAAGAAAAGCGGAACTCTTGTCGAACAGCAATTCTATATGGACGATGATGCTGTGAAAAGGAACGGGGTATGGAGTTGCGCCAATGCTTATTATTGGCCAGGAGGGGGACACACCTTGCAGTTCTATGCCTGGGCACCGACTGATGCGGGACTTGTCGCCCCGAAACATCCGACCGAGAGTAAGTCGCTTTCGTATCGCGTTCCCGCTGAAGCACCGCAACAAAAGGATCTCGTGGTTGCCTCGACGGCCGAAATAGCGGGAAATAGCAAACAGGCCGTACCGCTTACATTTCAACATGTCTGCACGGCCGTGCGTTTTGCCGTCGGAGGGCAGATGCAACCCGGTGTCATCAAGAGCGTGGCGTTGAAGGGGGTTAAATATCAAGGTAGTTACGATATGGCAGGCCGTAAGTGGACGCTTGATGCCGCCACCACGGATTTTGTGCAGACCTTGAACCTTCCGACAACAGGAACTGAGGTCGCGGGAGATGCGATTACCCCCGTTGAAGGTACTTTTATGATGCTGCCGCAACAACTTCCTGCGGATACGCGGGTAGAGGTAGTATTCACCACCAAGGAGGGCGTGGATCGCATGCTGACGGCACTTATCGGAAGTACGGAGTGGCGTATGGCAACGACTCTTACCTACAAACTCTCCATTTCACCCGAATTTGAGCTGGATTTTGTGACTCAACCTCAAACGCAGGATGCTCATTATGAGATTTGTCCGATTACGATCCGTTGTGATGCCCGTTTGGCTTCCAAAGGCGGATGGACGCTTACATCGAATGATCCTCAGAATGTTACGTTTGTGGAACAGGGAAAATTTGTAAGTCCCGATCTTGAAGCAATGGTGAAAACTGGTTATTGGCTTGACGGATATAACGGAACGAGTACGCTGACGAGTACTACGACGGGTGATGTGTCGGTGTATGTATTCCTTCGGGAAAATGCGACGGAATCCGACCGTAAAATCACACTTTCGTTGTCTCCCGCAAAAGGGTCGCAAGAGGCGAAAACCTTTTCATTTTCTCAATATTGTCCCGCATGGAATAACGGCATCGGTGTGGAACGGATTCAAGATGCAGATAACCAATGGGGTTTCTCTTGGGATAGAAACTCTAAAATAACTTATAATTTAGGTAGGGGACTGAACTCCGTATTGGCGAGTCTGTACATAAAATTGTTTGTTAATTATCCGTATGTAACTTCAAACTGGGGCGGTGTCTTTTCTGATTTTAAAATCACCATTCATTTGGGAAAAATCGGTAGCCTGGTGACGGCTACGGATGTAAACAATGGAAATAAAAACACATGGGATCTTTACACCTTTAATGGACTGAATGATGTGTTTGCTTTGATTGTTGAAATTGAATCGTGGGGTGGAATCCCCGACAAAGCATTGCCTGTGAATCCGGATGGATTTGCAGCTCGTTCCTGTGCTCTGAAAAACAAGTATCACGTACGGCAAGAAACCAATGCCGGCAATACGGTTTATCATCCGGTACTTAATCGGGCAGATCTGGTTTGGTATCTGCCTTCGAAAAATGAAGCCCCTTTGATGAGGGATAATCTGACGGGCGATTATTGGACCTCGACAGGTATTACGAAACCCGGGACTACCGCATGGAAATATACCGTAGGAGGCTCGGCATCGGAAGAGAACCGCAAAACGATGTTGCATATCCGTGCCGTGCGAGCAAGACCGTAAAAGCAGTGGATTAAATCAGACTATTATTACGTTATAGTATTAAATCAAGGTAGTGATAAGATCTTAATGAGGCGTTCTTATTGGGTGCAATCACAACCGAATGACAGAACTATTATGACGAACAATGGTTGTGATTTGCTTTCAATTTTCTATCTTTGCGGATATTAAGGTCGGGCAGTACACCGATCCCACGGATGTAATATAGCTTATATTTCGGATTTTTTAGATTGTTGTGAAAATTCGTCGATTTTTTGTAATAATAATGATTTTGAGGAAGAGTTTGAGGGGATATCTGTGTTGTGTGTTGAGAATCATCCCGAAGAATTACCCATGGGGAAAGATAATGATTAAAAAATTTGCTTTGTAAGCGATATAATAAAAAGTCCTTTGAATAAAGTCGTAAAAGATTTTGATCAGAGGGCTTTTTGTATGGATCTTAAATGTTCCAATTTGGAGTCGAGTTTTATGATATTTCAGAGTCCTCGAAATTATTGTGAAAGAATTTTCAATTTCAAATCCTTAAATGGAGACTTTAAAATTTTCAAGATGTAAACATAAAAGGGTATTCCCGAATTTGATGAATATATGTTTTACATCCCTTCGCAACAACGTGGATATGCCATGATGCAGGGGAGAGTACTGAAGGTAGGACAGGATAAAGTATCAGGAAAGTATGTCACGCTACAACATGGCAGCTTCACCGTCAGCTATTGTCATCTCTCACATATTTCCGTAGCAAAAGACCAGAAGGTTGAGACCGGGGATGTAGGCATTATCGGCAATACCGGACGCGGCATCGGTGAACATCTGCATATCACCTGTAAGTTCAATGCAAATAGCATAGACCCAATGCTCTTTTTTAAACTGATAGAAAATATCCGACAAAATTGTGGGGCTGCTTAACTATACTAATAAGAGAACTATGTTGTGTTAAAAAAGAAATAAACCTCTTTATACCATTTAATCTCTTATATCAACAATTCCATGAAACCACAAAATGGACATCTCAATTTAGGTGTTTTATACATAAAAAATTGGAATTTGAATGTTTACATAAATTCTATCTAATATACCGATCTTTTCGATACATTTCATTCCCTTATCTCAGGCTGAACTTGATTTTGAAAATCACGGCCGCGGGACGGAGCGTGTAGGTCTGTATGTAGTGGGTGATGTCGCTCTGCGAGGAAGAGTTGAACGACCCCGTGTCAAGCAGGTTGCGCCCTTCGAGGGAATACTCCATGCGTCGCCCCTTGTAGGAGAGCGAGGCATCGAGGAAGAACATGCTGCGGTCGGTACCTCCGATGGCCGTATTGTAGTAATGCTCGCCCCCGACACGGCAGATCAGATGCTTGCGGATGATGAAGTTGATGTCTGCACGCTGGCTCAACCTGTCGATGGGATCGAAGGGCTTGCTGCTCTTGATGCGGCTTTGGCTGCGCGTGTAGTCGGCTCTGTAGTTCAAGTGTATGGCATTTGTGAAATGGGTCGAGATGTCGAGACCTGCCATGGCCATATCGTAGGAAGTCGGCACGAGGACATCCTGTCGCAGTACGTCCTGCCACGAACGGGAGAAGCCGCCCGAGAGATTCACCGTCGTCGAGATGCCGTCGAAACGCTTGCTGATCTTGCCGCTGATGTTGAAGCCGTCCGAAGTGTTATCCATCGCAATGGCCTCAATACGGCTCAACGAACCCTCGTAGGTCGTACCGTACATCAGATTGCGTTTGGAGCGGTAGTAGGAAACGTCCAGCGATGCGAACAGTGCGCGGATGGTGTTGGCGTAGGAAAGCGACGCCGAGTAGTTCTGCATGCGCGTGCGACCGGTCTCGCCCTCCTTGCTGGCGATCATTCGGTAGTCGGAGAGAATATAACCGCTGTAATTGTCATACAGCCCGCCGATCACCTCGTTGTACGATGCACGGGCCGAGAATTTGACGTTGTAGGAGAAGCTCGACTCAAGGGACAGCGAGGGGGAGACGAACAGACGGTTGTCCGTGGTCGTACTGCCGAGGTTGCGGTCCTCGGTGCGCAGCAACGCGAAGTCCAGCGGCACATAGAGATTCGCCGAAAAGAGGTCGCCGATACGGTAACCGATGCTCGGCCCCACGATCAGATCCAGCCGCCGCCAATATATGTCGTTGCGCATGGTGTCCGCGGCCGGAAGGGCGTGTCCTGCTGCGTTCATGGCCGAGAGCTCCGATTCCATGCGTTCCACCTGAGCGTTGAGTCTCGCATTGAGCGAGAATGACCACCGCCGCACGCTATAAGAGGTAAAAGCCGAGTTGCGGGTGCGGAAGCGACGGCTGTCGAGCGTCTGGAGTGCATCGGGATAATCGGCCGGGGCATCGAAGACCTCGGGATAGAGCATCGGGCGGATGCGCAGCGACGTGGGTTGCGTCGTGTAGTCGGTCTCCGAGCGGAACTGTGCCGTCCAATCGCCCCAGCGCCACACATCGGTGAAGTAGTTCCGCAGTGTAATTTTCGGAAGACGGAAGCGCTGGTCTACCCGCTCGCCGTCGTTTATCACGCGCCCGTAATCGGCATCCCATTGTCCGCCGAAGGTCAGTTTCTCATTGAGGTAGTGTTTATCGATATTCGAGCGCAGTTGCAGGTTCACTTCCGCACGGTCGGTGCGGTGGTCGGCAAGGCTCTGCTCCGTGATTACGAGCGGTGCGGCATCGGGCAGGTAGCAGGTGGTCAGGGAATTACCCTCCGAGGTCTGGAAATCGTGGATGTAATGGGCGTTGGTCGTCAGGGTATAATCCTCATTGCGCAACTTGACGATGGCGTTCGTCGAGATCGTGTGAATCTCGTTGTCGAGATACCGCTCCCGTTCGAGAGAGGGCTCGCTCGGACGGTGTACGCCCAAAAACGACGAAGTCTCGTCCATTCCTCCGTAGAAACTCGTCAGCTCGCGTGAGACGTCATCGCCCGTGTTGTTGGTCTTGTAGGCATTGAGGGTCTGGAATTTGCGGCTGAAGTACATTGCCGTCGCCTCGGCGTTCCACATCCACGGCTTGTAGCCTCCGCCCAGTTGCAATGTCGCATTCCATGTACCTTTGGCCGAATCCTTCAGACGCAGGTTGAGCGCGGCCTGGTCGGAACTGGCGATTTTTTTCAGTGCCTTGATTGGCTGATGGTTCTCATAGACCTCCACACGGGCAATGTCCTTGGCCTGCACGTTGTTCGTAGCCAGACCGTAGCGTCCCTCGAGCATATCCAGTCCCTCGATGTAGAACTTGTTGATGGGCTTGCCGTTGTATTTGATCTCGCCCGACTTCGCCACTTCGATACCCGGCATCTTTTTCAGCACATCGCCGATCGAATGGTCGGTGACGTCACTGTATTTCGCAACGACATAGACCAGCGTGTCGTTCTTGCGCACGACGGCAGGTGCCTTGACTTTCACCTCGCGGATTTTCAAACCGTCTTCACTGACCGCAAGGTCCAAACGCCGACTTTGCGCCGGAATGAGCCGCACCACCTTGCGGATATTGAAACCCGAAGCCACCACCGCCAGCGAGTCGGCATCGCCCCGATATTCGAGACGGAAGACACCGTCGTCGTTCGTAATCATGTAGCCATAGAGCTGTCGGAATCGGGTATCCTGCAACATGACATTGACACTGCCCACGGGGCGTGAGGTCGTCGCATTGCGAATCGTACCACTGATGACAATCGGCTCCTGCGCATAAAGACGCAGTGAAACACAGACAAACAGCACAGCAAGAAATAGGGAAAGGTTGCGCATAATCGTAGTTTTAAGGTCTGTTTCTTTTCTATTTTCAGGATCGAGACGAACGGTTCACTCCAGTTCCAGAGGAGGAGTATGGGGAAGCTTGATATCCCCCGGTTCGGGAGCGACAAAACGGCCCTCCTTCTCGACCAACATCTTTATATTCACCATACGCATCGCAGTGACGGGTTCCTTCCACAACCTCTCTTCCATACGAAGCCATTGTCGGCGTGTGATACGTTGGCTCCGATGTCCGAAATCACCACCAACCGACGGATCATGAATCCACAACGGTTTTCCATCGGGCTGTATAATGTATGAGGCTATCCAACTGAAAAGGCCTTCCGACTCCTCCACGGCAAGTATCAACCCCGGCAATCCGCCGAATTTCCACGGACCGTACTGCATCGGAAGATCCGGAGCGTATCGGACGGTGTATTGGCGTCCCCGCCATGTGCAGGTAGCCTTGAAACAGGAATATCCGAGCACCGGCTCGCAGGGAACATTGTCTGTCGTCCAATGCAGGGGCTCCACCGGCTCCTCATATTCATAATCGCTTTCCCACAATCTGTGGACGACGTTTCGATGGCCGACCGACGGATAGTTCGTATATACGTCACAATAATAGGGCTTCTCGTCCGGCGCGAATGCCCGGTTCTTGTTTATTCCGTCGAGTTTCTGTCTCCGCGCCTGAAAGGAAAGGGAATCGTAGAGGGCTGCTCCGGCACTGTAATAGTGTACGTATTTCCGTCCCACGGACAAAACCGTCCTGTCGAAGCAGGTTTTCCGGTCCGGCGTGTCCTGTGAATACCGAAATATGTAACCGACCTCCAACTGACAGGTGTCAATCG
>JAHHQM010000010.1 GCA_020026395.1 Alistipes sp.
TCATCCGTAACAACCGTCTGAAGCGACTCATCGAGATCAAGGCTCCCGAGGTGATCCTCCGCAACGAGAAACGTATGTTGCAGGAGGCTGTCGACTCTTTGTTCGACAACTCGCGTAAATCGAACGCCGTAAAGAACGAGTCGAACCGACCGCTGAAGTCGTTGTCCGATTCGCTGAAGGGTAAGCAGGGACGTTTCCGTCAGAACTTGCTCGGTAAACGTGTCGATTACTCGGCTCGTTCGGTCATCGTCGTCGGCCCCGAGTTGCGTATGCACGAGATGGGTATTCCGAAGGACATGGCTGCCGAGTTGTACAAGCCGTTTGTGATCCGCAAGCTCATCGAGCGCGGTATCGTCAAGACGGTGAAGTCGGCAAAGAAGATCATCGACCGCAAGGATCCCGTGATCTGGGGCATTCTGGAGAACGTCATCAAGGGTCACCCCGTATTGATGAACCGTGCACCTACGCTGCACCGTCTGGGTATCCAGGCCTTCCAGCCCAAACTGATCGAGGGTAAGGCAATGCAGTTGCACCCGTTGGCATGTACGGCATTCAACGCCGACTTCGATGGTGACCAGATGGCCGTTCACTTGCCTCTGGGCAACGCCGCCGTTCTGGAGGCACAGTTGCTGATGTTGGGTTCGCACAACGTCCTCAACCCCGCAAACGGTGCGCCTATTACGGTACCTTCGCAGGATATGGTCCTCGGTCTTTACTACATCACCAAGCCCCGTAAGGGTGTCAAGGGTGAGGGGCGCATCTTCTACGGCCCCGAGGAGACCATCATCGCCTACAACGAAGGCAAGGTCGATATCCACGCCACGGTCAAGTGTCTGGTACGCGACCTCGACGAGGAGGGCAATCCCGTGAAGGTCATCAAGGAGACGACCGTCGGCCGTATCCTCTTCAACCAGGTTGTTCCGTTGGAGGTTGGTTACATCAACGAGGTGCTGACCAAGCGTTCTTTGCGAGATATCATTGCCGTCGTCATGAAGAAGGCCGGTGCCGACAAGGTGGCCAACTTCCTGGATGACATTAAGAATATGGGTTACCGTATGGCATTCCGCGGCGGTCTGTCGTTCAACCTCGACGCCGTGATCATCCCCGAAAACAAGGCTGCTCTTGTTCAGGAGGGTTACGATCGTGCCGATGCCATTATGGATGACTATAACATGGGTCTTATCACCAACAACGAGCGTTACAACCAGATCATCGACGTCTGGACGAACATCAACACCAAGTTGACCAAGTCCGTGATCGAAACCCTGGTCAAGAACGAAGACGGTTTCAACCCGGTTTACATGATGCTTGACTCGGGTGCCCGTGGTTCGAAGGAGCAGATCCGTCAGCTGAGCGGTATGCGTGGTCTGATGGCAAAGCCGCAGAAATCAGGTGTCGAAGGTGGTCAGCAGGTCATCGAGAACCCGATTTTGTCGAACTTCAAGGAGGGTCTTTCGGTGTTGGAGTACTTCGTGTCTACCCACGGTGCACGTAAGGGTCTTGCCGATACCGCATTGAAGACGGCCGATGCAGGTTACCTGACGCGTCGTCTGGTCGATGTGGCTCAGGATGTGATCGTCACCGAGGAGGATTGCGGTACGTTGCGTGGTCTGACGGCTACGGCCATCAAGCGTAACGACGATATCGTACAGACGTTGTATGACCGAATCCTGGGTCGTACCGCCCTGAACGATGTGATCCACCCCCTGACCGGAGAGGTTCTCTGCCAGGCAGGACAGGAGATCACCGAGGCCATCGCCGAGAAGATCGACAAGTCACCGCTGGAGTCGGTTGAGATCCGTTCGGTACTGACGTGTGAGGCACGTCGCGGCGTCTGCGCCAAGTGCTACGGTCGAAACCTGGCTACCGCACGTATGGTTCAGAAGGGTGAGGTTGTCGGCGTCATCGCCGCACAGTCCATCGGTGAGCCTGGTACCCAGCTTACGCTGCGTACGTTCCACGTCGGTGGTGTGGCCGGTGGTTCGGCCGTCGAGACCAATGTCGTTTCGAAATACGAAGGTCGTCTGGAGATCGACGAGTTGCGCGTCGTGAAGAGCAAGAACTCGGCAGGCGAGGCCATCGATCTGGTGGTATCGCGTCAGTCGGAGTTCCGTATCGTGGATCCCAAGACCGAAATCGTACTCTATACCCACAACCTGCCTTATGGTACGACCCTCTACAAGGAGGACGGTGCCATGATCAAGAAGGGCGATATGATCTGCGAGTGGGATCCCTACAACGCAGTCATCATTGCCGAGTTTGAGGGTAAGGTTGCTTACGAGAACATCATCGAGGGTGTCACCTATCGCGAGGAGCGTGACGAGCAGACCGGTCTTTCGGAGCGTGTCGTCATCGAGTCGAAGGATAGAACGAAGAACCCCGTGATCAAGATCGTCAACAAGGACGGCGACGATATCAAGTCCTACAACTTGCCTGTTAACGCCCACGTGGTCGTTAAGGACAACGCCAAGATCAAGATCGGTGATATTCTGATCAAGATCCCGCGTGCCGTAGGTAAGTCGGGTGGTGATATCACCGGTGGTCTGCCTCGAGTAACCGAGTTGTTCGAGGCACGTAACCCGTCGAACCCCGCCGTTGTATCGGAGATCGACGGTGAGGTAACCTTCGGTAAGATCAAGCGTGGTAACCGCGAGATCGTCATCACGGCCAAGGACGGCGAACAGAAACGCTATCTGGTACCGCTGTCGCGTCAGATCGTCGTACAGGAGAACGACTACGTTCGTGCGGGCGAAGCCCTTTCGGACGGTGCCATCACTCCGGCCGACATCCTGAACATCCTCGGTCCTACGAAGGTACAGGAGTACATCGTCAACGAGGTACAGGAGGTTTACCGTATGCAGGGTGTGAAGATCAACGACAAGCACTTCGAGGTGATCGTTCGCCAGATGATGTGCAAGGTCAAGATCGAGGATCCGGGCGATACGCGCTTCTTCGAGGATCAGATCGTCGACAAGTGGGAGTTCATGGATGTCAACGACGCACTCTACGACAAGGTGGTTGTCACCGATGCCGGCGATTCGCAGTCGTTGCAGCCCGGACAGATCATTTCGCTGCGTAAGCTGCGCGACGAGAACTCGAGCCTGCGCCGCCGCGATCTGAAGCCTGTTCAGGTTCGTGACATCATCCCCGCCACTTCGACCCAGGTACTTCAGGGTATCACCCGTGCCGCATTGCAGACGTCGAGCTTCATCTCGGCTGCATCGTTCCAGGAGACCACCAAGGTCTTGAACGAGGCTGCAATTCAGGCCAAGGTCGATCCGTTGGAGAACTTGAAGGAGAATGTGATCTGTGGTCACCTGATCCCCGGTGGTACGGGTCTTCCCGAATACGAGCGACTGATCATCACGTCGAAAAACGATATGGCCGCTATGAAATCAGCCGAGTAATCCGCTATAAACGTCAAAAAACCGCTTTCCCAAATCGGGGAGGCGGTTTTTTTTATGCCTTTTGCT
The DNA here is from genome assembly GCA_020026395.1 of Alistipes sp. Classification (GTDB taxonomy): domain Bacteria; phylum Bacteroidota; class Bacteroidia; order Bacteroidales; family Rikenellaceae; genus Alistipes. The sequence continues at coordinate 3,474 of JAHHQM010000010.1, forward strand.
GCGGTCGGAAAAGACACGGACAGGGTGGGCGGTACTTGTTGCGAAGTACGCCGAATGCGGATTTTAACGTGTTTTTTGGGGGGAAATTAGCGGATGATGACGTTTTTTACGAATTGGATGCCCGAACGACGGTTGATCTCGTTTTTGAGAGCGTCGCGCTGGAAGAACAATTCGGAGCGGAGTACGCTCGAACGCACACGCACGAAGAGAGTGCCTCGATCCAGACGCAATTCGGTGGTTTCGGCTGCCGCATAGTCACCCACGATGGCACGCCATGTGTCGGGCAACTTGCCTTCGGCAACTTTGGCGGCGATGTAGGGGCGTTTGAAGAACTCGTCGAGCAGATCGCCCATCAGAAGGGTTTTGGTGCGTCTCATTGTGCTTCGGTGTTGAGGTCGGAAGGTGTTTTCCCTTCATGCGGTTCGGAGTGAGGCTCTTCACACGGTTCGGAGAGAGTTTCTTCGCGCGGTTCGGAGAGGGTGGTTACCGCTCCGTCACCCACGGAGAAAAGGGCGTAGTCGTCGCCCGAATGGTCGAGGATCGAACGCAGACGGGTGGCGTTGCAGTCGGTGATGAAGATCTGCCCGAAGGCATCGTCCCGCACCAGATGCAGCAATTGCTCCACACGCGAGGTGTCCAGCTTGTCGAACAGGTCGTCCAACAGGAGGATGGGGCGCTCGCCCGTCTCCCTGGCCACAATGGCATACTGCGCCAGCTTGAGGGCGATGAGGAACGATTTCTGCTGTCCCTGCGAGCCGTATTTGCGTAAGGGGTAGCCGCCGATGCGGAGCGTGAGGTCGTCGCGGTGAATGCCCGTCGTGGTGAATTCGCACACCAGATCCTTCGCGCGGGACTCTTGCAGCAATTCCGTAAAGGGGCGGTCGTTAAGCTCCGATTTGTAGAGCAGTTCGACCTCCTCGCGATCGCCCGACAGCGTGCGGTAGTATTCCGCAACGAGCGGTTTCAAACGGTCGGTGAACTCGGTGCGGGCGGCGTGAATCCGCGAGCCGTGCTCCGCGAGCTGCATGTCGTAAATTTCGAGGATCGAGGGATCGGGATGCATTTTCAGAAGGCGGTTGCGCTCGGCCAAAACGGCGTTGTAGCGCATCACGGCATTCAGATAGGGACGATCCAACTGCGAAATGAAGGCGTTGAGGTAACGGCGGCGTTCTTCGGCCGTGTCGCTGATGAGCGCCGAATCGGCCGGAGAAACGATCACGGCGGGGATCAGTCCCACGTGATCCGACAGGCGTTCGTACTCCTTGCCGTTGCGTTTGAGCACCTTGCCCGTCTTGCGCGAATAGGCGCAGGTGATGGTCTCGGTTTTTTGGCTTTCGGACAGGTATTGTCCCTCGACCATGAAGAATTCCTCCCCGTGCCGAATGCTCTGTCCGTCGGTCATCTGAAGCGACGATTTGCACATCGACAAATAATAGACCGCATCCATCAGATTGGTCTTGCCCGCACCGTTGTCGCCGACCATGCAATTGATGCCGTTGCAGAGGGTTAGCTGTTCGGATGCGATGTTTTTGAAGTTTACGAGGGTTAATTTTCTCAAACGCATAGCACAAAGGTATAAAAAAATCCAAGACGGCATTGCACATTCTGAATAGTTTTGTATCTTTGCAAACTAACATACTGAAAATATAAACTAAAAAATATCTCTTTATGGCAAAGCAACATGCTGCCGAGCAAGAAGCTCTCGGCGAAGCAATGGACAAGACCGAACTCTTCTTCGAGAAAAACGGTCGTAAACTGACCTACATTTTCATCGTACTTCTGATCGTTGCCGGAATTATTTTCGGTTACCGCAGTCTGATCATGCAGCCCCGCGAGGATCGCGCCGCCGAGATGATCGCAGGTGCCCAGAATCGTTTCGATGTGGAGAATCCCGACTTTGCACTGGCTTTGAACGGTGACGAGGCTGCCGCTGGTTTCCTCGCCGTGATCGACGAGTACGGTTCGACCGAATCGGGTAACCTCGCAAAGCACTATGCCGGTATCTGCTACCTGCGCATGGGCGATTTTGAGAACGCTGCCAAATATCTGGCCATGTATTCGCCCGTTGACGGTATCCCCGGTCAGCTGGTAAACGCTCAGAACCTGGGTCTGCAGGGTGATGCAGCCGTCGAGCTGAAGAAACTCCCCGAGGCTGTTCGTTTCTACAAGCAGGCTGCCAAGATTTCGGATAACGACCTCACGTCGCCGCTCTACCTGCACAAGGCCGCTCTGGTCGAGATCGCACAGGGCAATATGGCATCGGCAAAGGCTTACCTGCAGTCGATCATGGATAACTATCCCGCATCGCCGGTTGCCCGTGATGCCGAGAAAATGATGGGCGAGGTAAAATAATTGATCGACGATGATTACCAAGAAACATAATCTTTCGGAGCTTACCTCTCCGCTGCCTTCGGCCGAGGATATGCGTTTCGGCATTGTCGTGGCCGAGTGGAATCGCGAGGTTACCGAGGCGTTGCTGGAGGGTGCCGTGCGCACGCTTCGTGCGGCAGGTTGTCCGGAGATGAACATCCACATCAAGTATGTTCCCGGTACGTTTGAGTTGCCGCTCGGTGCGCAGTTCTTCGCCGAATATACCGATGTCGATGCCGTGATCGCACTGGGCTGCGTGGTTCAGGGTGATACGCGTCACTTCGATTTCATCTGCCAGGGTTGCACCCAGGGCATCATGCAGCTGCAACAGCAGTGGAACATGCCGATCGCTTTCGGTGTGCTGACCGTGAACGAGATGCAGCAGGCGCTGGATCGTGCAGGCGGTAAACACGGCAACAAAGGTGACGAAGCTGCCGCTGCCGCCATCCAGATGGTTAAGTTGCAGATCGACATGGAGGCCGAATCGCCCGAACACGATGTCGATCGCCGCAAGGTGAACTAATTTAAGGCCGCGTGCCTTTCCCGTATAACGGATCTGTCTTTTGAGGCAGATCCGTTTTTTTGTGCGTGGTGGGGGCGGAACGGGCGGCGCGGAAGACTTATGGCGCGGGTGAAACTGAACGAGCTGGGAGCGGGGAAACGCCACCCTGCCTGCCCGAAATTTGCCAGCCGGGAGTTGATCTTTGGGTGGGGGACACCTGACCAGCCTCTACGCAATCCCGTTTGCTTTGCCCGAAGATCCCCGAAAACTTCACTGCTCTGTCCGCAAACACTTCCATACCCGTCCCCGAAAACCCCGCTTTCTCCGACTCCAAGTTTCTCCTCGCTCCGTCCGTCCGCCTTTCCCGCCCCGAAGTTCTACCTCGCTCCGTCCGAAAACTCCGCCGCTCCCCACCCGAAAACTCCGGAGGTTTCCGCCCCGCCTAAACCCCGCCCCCGAATGCGTAAAATAGTCTGCCCGAAATATTTTGAATATTCGAGGGCTTTGAGTACATTTGCAAGGATAAAACATACCGTTCAATGTTACTTAGATTTGCGGCTGCAGTCTTATCGGCACTTTTGCTCGCTTCGGGATGGCTCTCGATGACGGGTCTCACACTGCTGGTGGCATTTGTTCCTTTGCTGAGGATCAGTGCATCATACGGTTCCACACGACGCGATTGGTGGGGAATGTTCTTTTGGGCGGCTTTGACGTTTGCCCTGTGGAACATATTCACCGTGTGGTGGATCTGGTTCGCTACCCCCGTAGGTCCCCCTGCCGCAACACTGGCATCGACCACACTCAACATGATTGCCTTCATGTTGTTTCACTCCATTTCAAAACATGCTCCCAAAGCACTGGCCTATACGGCGCTGGTGGCTTCGTGGATTGCCACCGAGTATTGGTACACGGTAGGCGATTTCTCGTGGCCGTGGCTGATCCTGGGTAACGGCTTTTCGCACGATGTGTGGGCGGTGCAGTGGTACGAATATACGGGTGTATTCGGCGGTTCGCTGTGGGTGCTCCTTTCGAACATCTGCATCTATGAGGCCGTTTTCAACCGCTCTACGAAACGTATCATATTGGCCGTGGCTGTTGTGGTCGTGCCGATTCTCTGGTCGCTCGGCCTGTGGAGTGCGTGGAAGGAACCCGAAAAGAAGGTGCGCGTGAGCATCATCCAACCCAATGTCGATTGCTACGATAAATTTGCGGGCGACAAACGCCGTCAGGAGGAGAATATCCTCGAACTTCTGAAGGAGGTACCCGAGGATGCCCGCTATATTTTCCTGCCCGAAACGGCCGTGCCGCGTTCCTATTGGGAACCCGCCCTGTCGCAATACCTGGGCGAGGATATGAAGGCGGCTTTCTGGTCGGAGCTGACCGATTCCCTGAAAAAACAACACCCCGACGCCATCCTGGTGACGGGCGCCAATACGCTGGTGCATTACGATGCGGGACACGAATCCGAAACGGCACGCAACAACCCCTATGTGGGCTGGTATGACCATTATAACGCCGCGGTGGGACTGACGGCCGACGGCGGTCTTCAAATCCACCACAAGGGACGCCTGGTGATCGGTGTGGAGAAGACTCCGATGCCGTGGTTGTTCCACGCACTCGAATTTCTGGTCATCGACTTGGGCGGCACGCTCGGTCAGATCGGTCAGGGCGAACACGGCACGGCCTTCGCGTTCGACGGCGTGAAGTTCGGCCCCGCAATCTGCTATGAAGGACTATACGGCGATTTCTACGGCGGTTTTGTCCGTCGCGGGGCGCAGTTCATGTCGATCATTTCGAACGACGGCTGGTGGAGCGACACCCCCGGATACAAACACCTGTTTACGATCTCGCGTCTGCGTGCCATCGAGCACCGCCGCGCCATTGCCCGCTCGGCCAATACGGGGCGTTCGGGATTCATCACGGCGCGGGGCGACATCCGCGAAACCCTCGGATGGGAGGAGCGCGGCGTCCTGACGGACGATGTGGTCTTGTGCGATAAGAAGACGTTCTACACCCGTCACGGCGATTACGTGGGACGCATTGCGGAGTATCTGATGCTCCTTTCGGTGCTTTACTACGTCGCCTACCGCTTTAAAAAGAAAAATTACCTCGTACAATAAAATCACAACCCTGTTATGAACTATACTCAAACCATTGATTTTCTGTTTACCTCGCTGCCCGCTTTCGAGAGCCAGGGCGCAGGGGCTTACAAACCCGGATTGGATCACGTGGCCGCATTCTGCCGTCATCTGGGCAATCCGCAGCGTAATTTCTTTACGGTTCATGTTGCCGGCACGAACGGCAAGGGATCGGTAGCCCACATCGTTGCGGCCGTATTGCAGCAGGCCGGTTATCGTGTGGGTCTGTATACCTCGCCCCATTTGAAGGATTTCCGCGAGCGTATCCGTGTCGACGGCGAGATGATCCCCAAGCAGAAAGTCGTGAATTTCGTCAATAAACACCACGACAAGATGGTCGAGCTGGAGTTGTCGTTCTTCGAGATGACGACCGCCATGGCCTTCGATTACTTTGCGCAGAGCGATGTGGAGGTGGCCGTGATCGAGACGGGTCTGGGCGGACGACTGGATGCCACGAACATCATCGTGCCGCTGGTGAGTGTCGTGACGAACATCGGTTTGGAGCACACCGATCTTTTGGGTGACACGCTTCCCAAGATTGCCAGCGAAAAGGCCGGCATTATCAAGAAGAGCGTACCCCTGATTTTGGGCGAGGGCAACCGTTGCTACAACTCCGTATTCGAGGAGGTCGCCGCACAGAACAAGTCGCGCGTGATCTATGCCGAGGAGGAGTTCACCTGCACGGAGCATTCGTTCGACGGACATTATCAGAAATTCACGTTGGAGCGTAAACGCGACGGACACGCCTACGAGGTACAACTCGACCTGGCGGGCGAATACGAGATGCAGAATCTGGTGACCGCCACCGCCGTGATCGACTACCTGCACGAGGAGACGCCGCTGACGATTTCGCGCCGTGCATACCTCGAGGGTGCACGCGATGCCGCTGCCCGCACCTGTTTGCAGGGTCGTTGGCAGACGCTCTGCGACAAACCGCTGACGATTTGCGATACGGGTCACAACGCCCACGGCATCAAGTTCGTCGCCGATCAGTTGGGTAAGTTGTCGTTCAAGAACCTCTATTGCGTCATGGGCTTTGTCCGCGACAAGGATTTGGCACACATCCTGCCGCTCCTTCCGAAGGAGGCACACTATATCTTCACGCAGGCCGAGGGTCAGCGTGCGCTTCCCGCCGAGGAACTGACAGCCAAGGCCGCCATCTACGGCCTGAAGGGTGAGACCGTGGCGAAGGTTGCGGATGCCGTTGCCCGTGCCCGCGAGCTGGCTGCGGACGAAGACGTGATCTTCATCGGTGGCAGTACGTTTGTGGTGGCCGAGGCTATTTAAGCAGTAAGCACAACATACAAAAAGGTCGCAATCCTCGGCGGGTTGCGACCTTTTTTCGTTGGTGGGGTTCGGGATTATTTGCCGAGTCCCATTTTTTCGATCAATGCGCGGGTTTCGGGTTTGTGACCGCGGAAATTGACATAGAGGGTCATGGGGTGTGCCGTGCCGCCCTTCGAAAGAAGCTCGCGGCGGAAACGGTCGGCCACCTCGCGGTTGAAGATGCCCTTCTCGCGGAACAGAGCGAAGGCATCGGCCTCCAAGACTTCCGCCCACTTGTAGCCGTAGTAACCTGCGGCATATCCTCCGGCGAAGATGTGCGAGAATCCGACCGACATCGACGTACCACCCGTTGCGGGAAGCACCTGCGTGGGTGCCATGGCGCGACGGTCAAACTCCTCGACACTGCCCGTGTAGGGCTCTTGGAGGGTGTGCCAGGCCATATCCAGCATACCGAACGAAAGTTGGCGTACGTGGTAGTAGGCCGCCAAGTAATTTTTCGCGCGAACCAACGCCTCGATCAGCTCCGCGGGGATCTTCTCGCCCGTGCGGTAATCCTCGGCCCAAAGGTCGAGGAATTCCTTTTCGGTTGCCCAGTTTTCCATGAGTTGCGAGGGGAGTTCCACAAAGTCGCGGTAGACGTTCGTGCCGGTCTGCGACTCGTAGCGGCCCTCGCCCAACATGCCGTGGAGCGAGTGTCCGAATTCGTGGAGGAAGGTTTCCACCTCGTCGTAGGTCAGAAGCGAAGGGGTCGTCTCGGTGGGTTTCGTGAAGTTCATCACGAGCGACACCAGCGGGCGGGTCTCCTTGCCGTCCTCAATGCGCGTACCGCGGAATTCGGTCATCCACGCACCGCCGCGTTTCGAAGCTCGCGGGAAGAAGTCGAGGTAAAGCACCGCCATGAATCGGCCGTTCTCGTCCGTTACCTCATAGACCGTCACATCGGGATGATAGACCGGAATCGAGGGCGCGGGGGTGAAATTCAGTCCGTAGAGCTTGTGCGCCAAGAGGAACACACCCCGCTTGACGTGCTCCAACTCGAAGTAGGGTTTGAGCAGCTGGTCGTTCAGCGCGTATTTTTCGTCCTTGTATTTCTCGGAGTAGTAGGCAAAATCCCAGGGCATCACTTCGCCCGCAAGTCCGTGGGCGTGGGCGTAGTCCGAAATGGTGCGGTAGTCCCGATCGGCGTATTCCTTGGTCGGGGTGAGCAGCTCCTCCAGAAAGGCATTTACCGTGGAGGTCTTCTCGGCCATGCGGTGCTCCAGCACATAATCGGCGTAGCACTTATAACCCAGAAGATTGGCCACCTTCAGGCGCAGTTCGGCGATGCGGCGCACGATCTTCGTGTTGTCGTAGGCACCGCCCAGCGCCCGCGAATTGTATGCCCGCCAAACCTGCTCCTTGAGGATGCGGTGCGACGAGCAGCGCATAAACGGCACGAAACTCGGTGCCTGAAGCGTCACCGTCCAACCCGTCTGGTGGTGGGCACGGGCATCTTCGGCCATGCTTTCGCGGACGGATTCGGGAAGTTCCTCGACGATCCGCTCGTCGGTGATGTTGAGCGTATAGGCATTGGTCGCGGCGAGCACGTTCTGACCGAATTTGAGGGTCAGCGCCGACAACTCCTTGGAGTATTCGCGGTAGAGCTCCTTCTCCTTGTCGGGAAGAGCCGCACCCGAACGCGTAAATCCGCGGTAGCAATCCTCGAGGAGCTTTGCGGCATCGGGTTCGAGTTGGGGATGGCTCTCGTAGACACGGCGTACGCGGTCGAAAAGGCGCTCGTTCAGCGAAATGTCGTTCTCGAGTTTGACCAGTTTTTCCTGCACGCGTTCGGCAATCTCCTGCATCTCGTCCGAAGTTTCGGCCTCCAGCAGGTTGAAGAACAGACCGCTGATGCGATCCAGCAGCGATCCGTTGCGCTCGAGTTTCTCGACGGTATTTTCGAATGTGGGTTCTTCCCCGCAGGCCAGAATGGCGTCGATCTCGTGGCGCGAGGCTTCGATCGCAACATCGAATGCGGGTTCGTAATCCTCCAGACGGATCTTGTCGAAGGGAGGCGTCTGGTGGGGCGTATTCCAAGTGCCGATCAGCGGATTCGTGCGGTCGGCCTCAGACAAAGGTGCCACGGAATCAGCCGTGGCACAGGGATTATTTTTGATCATTTTTATCGGTTGAAATTTGTTCTTTCTTGTACAACATGATCGGCTTGTGGTCGATCGCCTCGGGACGGATGCCCAGCGAATGGATCTCGGCCGACTGGAAGGTCTTCACCTCGGTAGAATCCTCTTTGGGTTCTTCGATCAGTCCGAGGCTGAGGAGCAACTTGCGGCGGTCGGGATTCTTGCCGCGGAAATCGCGGTAGAGCGTCATGCCGTCGGCCTCGCCACCGCGGGAGAGGATCTTTTGGCGGAAATTCTTGGCCACCTCGCGGTTGAACACGTCGCCCGTCTCGCGGAACGCCTCGAAGGCATCCTTGTCGAAGACCGAAGCCCACGGGTAGTAGTAATAACCCGCGGCGTAATCCCCTGCGAAGATGTGGGAGAAGGACGTGTAGCGGTGACGCGGTTCGATTTGTGAAATCAGACCGCGACGCATGCCGAGGGCGTTATGTTCGAAATCGGCGGGGTTGAATTCGGTGTACTCCTTGATCGAGTGGATGTCCAGATCGGAGAGTGCCGAAGCCACCAGCGTCGTGGTTTTGAAACCCTGATTGAAAAGGCGGTTGCGGTGGATTTTGCGCACCATGTAGTCGGGAATCATCTCCTTGGTGCGGTAGTGGGTGGCGTAGTGACGGAGCACCTCGCTTTCGAATGCCCAGTTCTCCATCAGCTGCGAGGGGAGTTCCATGAAATCACCCTCGACCCGCTTCAGACCGTTATATTTCACATCGCTGAACAACGCCTGAAGGGCATGACCGAATTCGTGGAACAGCATCTCGACCTGATCGGTCGAAAGCAGCGTGGGGTTGCTCGTCGAGGGGATGGCGTAGTTGGTGACGATGGCCACGACGGGGGCGATGCGCTGTCCGTCCTTGTAACCCTGTGCGATGTAGCTGCCGCTCCAGGCTCCCCGGATCTTTTCGGGACGGGTGTAGAGGTCGAACAGGAGGATACCCAGATGGCTTTCGTCCGTGTCGAGCACCTCAAATGCGGCTACGTCCCGATGATACAGCTTGAGGCTTACGGGGCGGAACGTGATGCCGAAAAGTCGGTTGGCAAGGAAGAAAATACCGCCTTTCACGTTCTCTACGGTGAAGTAGGGGCGAATCATCTCCTCGTCCAACGAGAATTTCTGCTTGCGGAGTTTCTCGGCGTAGTACCACCAATCCCACGAAGAGAACTCCTCGTTGGGGAAATCGCGCTTAAAAATCGGGAGCATCTCCTCCAGATCTTTCTTGGCGCAGTCGAGGGCGGGTTCCCAGATCTCGTCCAGAAGATCGTAAACCGCCTTGGGTGTGGCGGCCGTTTCGATCTCGAGCTTATAGGCGGCATAGGAGGCGTAACCCAGAAGATGCGCCTTTTCGGTGCGGAGGCGGATCAAGTCGTTGATGAGTTTGGCGTTGTTGTATTCGTTGTCGTTTGCGCCGAGGTTGAGGAAAGCCGTGTAGATCTCCTTGCGCAATTCGCGGTCGGACGAATAGGTCAGGAAGGGAATCATGCTCGGTGCATCGAGCGTGAAGAGCCAGCTGCTCTTTTCGTCGATGGCGCGGGCGTCGCGTTGTGCCTGGATGCACACCTCGTTGGGAATGCCGATCAGCTGCTTCTCGTCGTCGATCAAGAGGCGATACTCTTCGCCCTCGGTCGTGACATTACGGCCGAACGCCAATTTCTTGAGCGCAAGTTCCTCGTTGATCGCGGCAAGGCGTTTCTTTTGGTCGGCATCAAGAAGCGCACCCTCACGAACGAACCCCGAGTATTGCTTTTCGATAAGGCGCAACTGCTCGGGCGTGTAGCGCGAGGTCGTGCGTTTGTCGTACACCTCTTTGAGGCGCGAGAAAAGGCGGTCGTTCGAAAGAATTTCGGCCTCGTGTGCTGCGAGCAGCGGCAGGATTTCATCCTCGGCCTCCTGCATTTCGGGGGTGTGCTCCACCAGGGCGAGCATGCGGAAGATCTGTGCCGTGCGGCGGAGTGTCGCGCCCGTATTGTCGAATGCAAGGACGGTATTGTCGAACGTGGGGCGGTCGTTGTTGGTCACAATGGCGTCGATTTCGGCATTCTGCTCCGAGATCGCGCGCTCGACGGCCTCGGGGAAATGTTCGGGACGGATCCGATCGAAGGGCGGCACACCGTAGGGAGTCGTCCACTCCTCGAAGAAGGGGTTGAGGTCGGCTTTTTTCTCGGTGTGGCACGAGGTAAACGTACTCATGACAAGCGTTAAAACCAAAAGTAAACCGGGGATACGTTTCATCGTTTTATGCAGGTTTGTTTAGCTGTTTTTTTATATATTTTATACCTTTGTGGCGTGGAGGGAAGTGAAAAAATCCACCACGCAAAGATAATAAATAATCACTGGTATGCAATTATTTTATGCTCCCGATATTGTGCCTCCCGACTATGTCTTAAGCGGGGAGGAGTCGCGCCATTGTGTGCGGGTACTGCGTCTGGGTGAGGGCGATGAGCTGCACCTGACGGATGGACGCGGAACGCTCTACCGTTGTGTGGTGAGCGATCCGTCGCCGAAGCATTGTGCGGTGCATGTGGTCGAAACCACCGAAGAATTCGAAAAGTTCCCGTATCATCTGGTCATGGGCGTTGCCCCCACCAAGAACAACGACCGTTTCGAGTGGTTTCTGGAGAAGGCCACCGAGGTGGGCGTGGGGGAGATCATCCCCCTGGAGAGCGAGCACAGCGAACGCCGCGTGTACAAGCCCGAACGAGGCGAGAAGGTCATCACGGCGGCCATGAAGCAGTCGCTCAAGGCCTATCACCCGCTGTTGCACGAGATGACCCCGTTCAAGGAGGTGGTGTGCAGCGGTTTTGAGGGTCGGCGGTTTATTGCCCATTGCGATGCGCCCCGATCCGAGGGGGGCAAGAAATATCTGGCCGATACGCTCCGTAAGGGCGAACGTGCGCTGGTGCTGATCGGCCCCGAAGGCGATTTTTCGCCTGCGGAGATTGACCTTGCCGTGAAAAACGGGTTCGAGGAGATCACGCTCGGCAACCAGCGTCTGCGCACCGAAACGGCGGCCGTGGCGGCGACGATGATGGCGTCGGTGGTCAATAACATGAAGTAGGATGATGAGACTTTTGTGGCAGCTTTTCAGCAGTTTCTTTCGGGTCGGATTGTTCACCTTCGGCGGCGGCTTTGCCATGCTGCCCCTGATTCAGAATGAGGTGGTCGATCGCCATCACTGGATCGAAAAGCAGGATTTTCTGGATATGATGATCGTGGCACAATCGGCTCCCGGACCCATCGCGCTCAATTCGGCGGTGTTCGTCGGCTACAAGATGGCGCGGATTTGGGGGGCGTTGGTGGCGCTCATAGGCATTGTCGTGCCGTCGTTTACGATCATCCTGATGATTGCGCTGGTGTTCTCCGATGTCAGACACAACCCCGTGGTCGATTCGGCCTTCAAGGGAATGCGTCCCGCGGTGGTGGCGCTGATCATCATCCCCGTGGTGGATCTTGCCCGCAAACTTCACTGGTCGATGTCGGTGGTGATCGTGTCGGTGGCATTCGCCATCTGGAAGCTGGAGTGGTCGCCCATCTGGATGATTGCCGTGGCGGCCGTGGCGGGAATCGCCTGGGAGGACTATCAGGCTCGCCGCGAACTTAAGGCGAAAAACGGAAAAAAATAACCCGCGCGATGCGGATCTAAAACTTGATTGAAAATGATCTTTTGGCAGTTGTTTGTCAGTTACCTCAAAATCGGATTCTTCGGATTCGGTGGGGGATATGCCATGTTGTCGCTGATCCAGAATGAGGTGGTCGTGCAGCATCCGTGGATGACCAATGCCGAATTTGCCGATATCGTGGCCGTGTCGCAGATCACGCCCGGCCCCATAGCCATCAATTCGGCAACCTATGTCGGCTATACGGTCGGCGCACAGGCCGGTGGCGAATGGATGGGCGTCTTGGGCGCATTTGTCGCCACGTTCTCGGTGAGTCTGCCCTCGCTGACGCTCATGTTGTTGCTCACGCATTTCTTCCTCAAACTTCGCAATAACCGCTATGTCGAGGGGTTGATGAAGGGTTTGCGTCCCGTGGTGATCGGTATGATCGCCTCGGCCGCCCTGCTGTTGATCTCGCCCCGCGGAAGTGACCCCGGCGAGCAGAATTTCATCGACGCGTGGAGCTGGGTGTTGTTCAGCGGCGTATTTGTAGGGTCGCTCTTCAAAATAAACCCGATCCTGCTGATCCTGTTGTCGGCAGTCGCGGGATTTCTGATTTACTTCCCGTGGTAAACTAAAAAACGGCTTCGGATAAGTCCGAAGCCGTTTTTATTTAACGGACAAAGCGGTAGTAAACCCCCAGAGGGAGTTCCTTTCCGCCCGCGGTATCCTTGAAGGTCAGTTCGCCCCGCTCTTCGCGCGTGGGCGTACCCAGCGCCTCATGCACGGCCGTGCGTGCCAACGTCGAGGAGAGTCCCATCGAGTAGAGGTTCAGTACCATGAAGGCGTTCTCTTTTTCCAGCAATTCGGCGCAGCACGACAACATCTCGCAGATCTGCTCCTCGAGAATCCATTTCTCGCCGTTTGCCCCGCGACCGTAGGCGGGCGGATCGAGCAGAATGGCGGTGTAGCGGTTGCCGCGACGCACCTCACGGCGCACAAATTTCATGGCATCCTCCACAATCCAACGTACGCCGTCCAGATGGCTCAACTCCATATTCTCGCGTGACCACGTGACGACCTGTTTCACCGAATCGACATGCGTCACCTCGGCACCTGCGGCGCGTGCGGCAAGGGTCGCACCACCCGTGTAGGCGAACAGGTTCAAGACCTTGGGACGGATGCCGCGGGATTGGATCCTTTGGAGTTCATCGTAGATGAAATTCCAGTTGGCGGCCTGCTCGGGGAAGATGCCCACGTGCTTGAAGGAGGTAAGGCCGAGGCGCATCTTCAGGTGCATCTCCTTATAGTCGTAGCGCACGACCCACTGGTCGGGCATCGAGGGTTTCTGGTGCCACTCGCCGCGCTCCTCACTGCGCTGATCCTTCTGAAACGACGCATCGGCTCGGCGTTGCCACTCCTCCTCCGAGAGGGTCGGACGCCAGATGGCCTGCGGTTCGGGGCGGCGCGTCGTGAAGCGTCCGAAACGCTCCAGCTTCTCGAAATTACCCGTGTCGATGAGTTCGTAATCCCCGAATTCGGGGGTAAGGTTTTGAGGTGTACACTCTTTCATATCGTTGTTTATCGTTTTTTCGTTGCTTTGATCAGGCGCATCTCGCACTTCCGACAATCGAAATCAAGTCGGTAGCGTGCCGTGCCGTGTTCGATGTAGAGGTCGCCCCGAAGGTGGGGATTCTGCTTCAGACACTCGCCGATTTCGCGGCGGATGCAGTAGGCCGAACGCATCACACAGGCGCCCTCCATCGAAGCGGCAAGCTCCAGCGGAGGTTCGATTTGCTCGACCCCGTGATCGCGGTAAAACTCCGCGGCAAGGTGGTTTGTGACGTTCTCCTCCGCGGTGACCGTTTTCCACGGATAACGCGCCTCGGGTTGCTCGGGGATGATGCGGTGCGCAAATTCGCGGTGCGTGCGTGCTTCGAGCAGGCGGTCTAGTCCCTCGCGGCGCATCTCGCCCAACAGCGAGGCGGGCACAAACCATTCGCCGCCCCGTACCGAGACCTCTTCCACGCGGAAAATCGTGTCACCGCTCTTGGCGGCCTGCGTACGGACGGATTGCTCGTTGCGCTCGGGGTTGTTGGCGCGTTCGGTGGTAAAATCACGTTCCGAAAAGCCCTCGAATCCTTCGCAATCGGTGTATTTCAGGGAGATATGTCGTTCCGGGATCGCGACTTCGGCCGTGGTGCGGATGGTGCGTCGCGTGCGGCTGCGCTCCAGCATCAGGTTGAAGCGGTGGTCGGCATTGCGGTAAAGCTCCATGCCGGGGGCGATGCCGTCCATGCGGTTGGGGGTGATCCATCCGTCCTCGACTTTATTGACCGACGTGCCGAACGAACCGTCGCGGGTCACAAAGCAGATGCCGTCGCCCGACGCGAGGTTGTGCGTGCGGTCGAGGCGGAAGGCGGCGTTCCGTCCGCGTTCGATGCGGGTGACGCGTCCGATGTATTCGCCGACGGCCTTCGGGGTGTCGAACGAGGCCACGCCCGCGTGTTTGCCGTCGAAGAAATACTCCGAAAATCCGCGGGTGAAGCTCTTTGCGGGGTCGGGCGTGAAGTCCAGACGGCTTTCGCCCACCGACGAGCGGCACATATCGGGGCGCGACTTGAGTTCGCGGTCGATGACCTGGCGGTAGTAACCCACCACATTACGGATGTAGCCCGTATCTTTCAAGCGACCCTCGATTTTGAACGAGGTGACGCCCGCATCCAGCAGATCGCCGATGCGGTGGCTCAGGTTCATGTCGCGCACCGAAAGCAGGTGGCGCGAACGGAGGATTTTGGTGCCGCGGGCATCGGTCAGATCCCATGTCAGGCGACAGGGCTGGGAGCAGGCTCCGCGGTTGCCGCTGCGGTCGGAAATCGATCGCGAGAGGAAACAACGCCCGCTGTAACCCACGCAGATTGCGCCGTGGATGAAGCACTCGACATCGGCACGGGTGGCGGCACAGATTTTTCGGATTTCGTCCAGCGAGAGCGAACGCTCCAGGATGACGCGTGCAAAACCCACCTCACCCAAAAAACGCGCCCCCTCTTCGGTCATGTTCGACACCTGGGTCGAGGCGTGGAGTTCGACGGGAAGATTCATCCGCCGAAGCGCCATATCCTGAATGATGAGGGCATCGACTCCCGCGTCGATCAGATCGCGAGCCTGTCGTTCTGCATCGCGTAACTCGCTGTCCCAAAGCAGGGTGTTGAGGGTCGAATGCACCCTCACGCCGTAGCGGTGGGCATATTCCGCCACACGGCGGATTTCGTCGTTTGCGTTGCCCGCGGCCTGTCGCGCACCGAAACGCGCACCTCCGATGTAGAGGGCGTCGGCACCCGAATCGACCGCTGCAACGGCCGACTCGTAATCACGGGCGGGGGCTAAGAGTTCGATGAATTTCACCTTAGGAATTTAATTTTGCACAAAAGTACATAATTTTATGAATTGTTTTGTAAATTTGCAACTTATAGAACAGGAAAACTCATAAACAGATAATACCATGCTTACACTCAAGCAAATTCGCGATGATCGCGAGGGTGCCATCCGTAAATTGGCAAAGAAAGGATTTGATGCCGCCGAGATTATCGACAAAGTAATCGCATTGGATGACCGCCGCAAGGCAATTCAGACTGAACTTGACGAGACACTCGCCACCCAGAACCGTGCCGCCAAAGAGATCGGCGCCCTGATGGGACAAGGCAAAAAAGAGGAGGCCGAGGAGCGCAAACGTTTCGTACAGACCCTCAAGGAGACTTCGTCGCGCCTGCAGGCCGAATCGACCGCCGTACAGGACGAGTTGCAGTCGAATCTGGTATTGCTGCCGAACTTCCCCGCAGAAATCGTTCCCGAAGGTCTTACCGCCAACGAAAACCTGGTTGTAAAGATCGTCGAAAGTTATACCAAACTGCCCGAAAACCCGCTGCCCCACTGGGAGTTGGCGCGTAAATACGACATCATCGACTTCGATCTGGGTGTCAAACTGACCGGTGCGGGATTCCCCGTCTACAAAGGCAAGGGTGCCCGTTTGCAGCGTGCCCTGATCAACTTCTTCCTCGACTGCAACACCAAAGCCGGATATCTGGAGGTTGAACCTCCCGTGATGGTCAATGAGGCTTCGGGTTTCGGTACGGGTCAGTTGCCCGACAAGGAGGGTCAGATGTACCACGCTACGGTCGATAACTTCTACCTCGTTCCGACGGCCGAAGTCCCCGTGACGAACATCTACCGCGACGTGATCCTCTCGAAGGAGGATTTCCCCGTCAAGATGACTGCCTATACGCCCTGTTTCCGTCGTGAGGCCGGTTCGTACGGTAAGGATGTGCGCGGTTTGAACCGTCTGCACCAGTTCGACAAGGTGGAACTCGTTCAGCTGAGCCTGCCGGAGGTTTCGTACGAGGCTCTGGACGGAATGGTTGCCCACGTGGAGTCGATCGTCAAGGCACTCGGCCTGCCGTATCGTATCCTGCGTCTGTGCGGTGGTGATATGTCGTTCACGTCGGCTTTGACCTACGATTTCGAGGTTTACTCCGAGGCGCAGAAACGCTGGTTGGAGGTTTCGTCGGTATCGAACTTCGAGGCATTCCAGGCCAACCGTCTGAAACTGCGCTACCGTGGCGACGACAAGAAGACCCACCTGGCACACACTTTGAACGGTTCTTCGCTGGCACTGCCCCGTATCGTGGCCGCCCTGTTGGAGAATTACCAGACCGAAGAGGGTATTCGTATCCCCGAAGTATTAATTCCTTACACAGGTTTTGATATTATCAAATAGTTTTTTACCTTTGTAGCGTGTGACCACACATCACACGCTACATTACACACACAACACACATACACACACTAAAATTTTTAAGAAAATGGCTTACAAAATTACTGATTCATGCGTTGCATGTGGTACATGCATCGGTGAGTGCCCCGTAGAGGCTATCTCGGCTGGCGACATTTATGTAATTGATCCCGAAGCATGCATCGAGTGCGGTACCTGCGCCGGTGTTTGCCCCAATGAGGCAATCGTTTCCGGAGAGTAATTCTTCGGTCCGATTCGCGGATATTTTGAAAGGTTGTCTTTTCGGACAGCCTTTTTTTTGTGTCGGTATGGAACGAAAAATCCCCGCCTCGGGAGGGGAGGGGAGTAGTGTGTTGTGGGGCGGATTAGTCCAGATCCCAGAAATCGCGGTCGATTTTCTTGATGGTCAGTACCTCTTCGGTCTGCATCCCGAGGTCGCTGTCGTAGACATATTCGGCGAGTTCTTCGCCGTTGATCAGAATGATCGTGGGGTTGCCGTTCAGACTCTCGACATATTCGCGTGTACCTTTCGTAAAGTCCGAAGTGGTGATGAACACCCCCTTCTTGGACGGTGTGACGGCCACAGCTCCGACAAATCGTTGCACCTCCTCGCGGGAAACGTGCAGGTCTTGGGCGTAGCGCTTGGCCTGAATGGCAATCAGATTGAATCCCAAAATATCTTCTTTGATAAATCCGTCGATACCGCCGTCGTTGGATTTTTTGGTAACCGTACCCGAATTTTTTACCTCACCGCCATAACCCAAACTCTGCAACAACTGAACGACCATACGCTCAAAGTCATACGGGTCTTTGTTCAGCGCAATTTGCAGAATCTCATCCAAACGCTCCTTTTTGATCTTGAGGAACGAGTCGTAGAGGCGATCCTGCGGGGTTTGCGTTTCGGAGGGTTCTTCCTTGGGGGTAACGATTTCGGCTTTGGCTTTCTTTTTGGGGGCGGGTGCCTGCTCCTTGACCTTTTGTTGTACGTATTTTTCGATCTCGGCAGCCGTGCATTTCTTCAGCTTTTTCACGCCTTCCGAACTGATCGTAAAGTTGGCTTTGCGGGGCTTATCGACCAGTTTGGCGATAAAAAGATAACTCAATGCCCAGCCGATACGGTCGTAGAAGATGCCTTTGCTATGCGAGGCGTACTCCGCTTTCAGCTCTTCTTCGGTAAGGTGGAAGTGTTCGGCCAGGGGCAGCAGCATATCCTTGGCACGGTAGGGTTTATCAGTATGTTCTGATAAAAATTTGAGAATAGGTTGTTGGATCTCGTTATATTTCGGAACCATGAAGTTTGGGGTTGGGCATAAAAGTATTCAAAAATACAAATTTTTCGGCAACGGGGCAAAGCGCGTTTTACTTTTTCGCCCACTCCTTCAGCTCCTCGAGAATGCGTTTCGGACGGCGCAATCGGGCGGGCGGAAGGGGGACGGGCTCCTCGGCCTGGCGTTGCAAGTTCTCCATAAAATCGTTGAAAGACTCCAACTGCAAGGCCACGGGAAATCCCAGGGTGGGCGCTTCGAGCAGGAGGCGTCCGCCGGCCGAAATCGAGTAGTAACCCCGACGGGGACGCTCGATCATGCGGGTCGAGAGAAGATGACCCAACGTCTTCTGGATGCGTTCCAGAAAGATGTAGCGGTGGCGCGGGGTCTGAAGGGTGTATTCCGCCTTCAACTCTTCGAGCGTGAGTCTGAACTGGTTGGCCAGCGGGAAAAGCATCTCTTGGGCACAGTAGGGTCGGTCGGGACGGTTGTACAGGAATTGGAGGATCGACTGCTCGAGCTCGGTGGTGGTCGGAATCATAAGGCGGTTGGGTTTTGGATGGTTAAAGATACGAAATTTTCGCGCAGGGCACAAAAAAAGACGAACCGTTTAAAACGATTCGTCTAAGGTAGCGGGAGAAGGACTCGAACCTCCGGCCTTCGGGTTATGAGCCCGACGAGCTACCAACTGCTCCATCCCGCGATGTATCTTTAGTGCCTCGTGTGAGGCGATCTATCTCTCAAATGCACTGCAAAGATAAGGCGAATATTTGAATTAACAAAATATATTTTGGAAAATTTTTAAATAACCATTGTAATGCGTTGATCCATAGTGAAATAAAATTTTCGAGGAAAATTCTATTTCATGGCTCCGGCGACAATTTCGGCCAAATCCTTCACTTCGTGTGTCGCACCGCGACCCAGTGCTTTTTTGCACAGCGGGCAGGCCGTGACGATCACTTCGGCACCCGTCTCCTCCAATTCCGAGGTGACCGCCCGGGCGATTTTCAGCTGCTGGGCATCCGAAATGGCGGTGTTGGCCACCGACGATCCGCAACACAGGGCGTGTTCGCGCGTATCGCGGGGTTCGAGCAGTGTACCGACGGCTGAAATCACCTTGCGCGGCTCGTCGTAGATGCCCGATCCGCGACCCAACTCGCAGGGGTCGTGATAGGTGAAGGGCGTCGATCCGTGTTCGAGGCGGAGTTTGCCCGTGCGGATCAGACGCAGGATGTATTCCGAATGGTGAATCACCTCGATGCCCTCCAGGTGGTAATCCTCGCGGAAGACCTTCAGACAGATCGGGCAGGAGGTCACCAGCGTGGTGATGCCGTGTTTGCGGAACAAATCCGTGTTGTATTCCATCATCTTGCGGGCGGCATCCGTCTCACCCGAGAGTTTCAGCGGACGGCCGCAACATACGCCGCCCTCCTTGTCCGCCCACCAGACCTCGTCGCCCGAAGCCGTAAAGATGCGGTTCATGGCATCGAGGATGCGCGGGGTCAGCAGGGTCATGCAACCCGCAAAATAACCCACTTTGCCCGTTCCCGACGAGCGGTCGATGCCGTTGAGGTAGGAGTAACGGCGGTCGGCGGGCATGTTGCGGATCTTGTCGCGCGAATTCAGACGCAGCGTATTGAGGTCGATGCCCACGGGGCAGCGCTCCGCACAACGGCCGCACATCAGGCAGTTGTCGGCCACCTCACGCGTGAGCATATGGTAACGGCGGTCGCGCAGGAAATAGACCGACTGCACGTTGTTTACGCCCAAGACAGACTGCAACTGACAGGGGTCGATGCAGATACCGCAACGCGAGCAGGCTTCGATCTGGAAATGATCGTAAGACGAAACCTTTTCGGTGGATTTGAGACGGTAGGCGCGTAAGAAGATCAGCGGGATCTCGGTGAAGATGTGCATGTAGCGCGAGAAGGGCAGTGCCACGAAGAACAAACCCAGACACCACGAATAGATCCACCACGAAGTTTCGTTCAGGTAGAGCAGCACATCGCGCGGGAATACCGCGGCAAAGACTCCGCCGAGGCTTCCCGTCAGGAATCCGCCACCGCCATACAGGGCGCAGATCAGACTTTCGGCCACGAGGCGTGCGGGGAAGATGAACCACAGCACGGACAGTGCCAGACGGTCGCCCGGCACGTGACGGGTGGTGCGTCGCATACCCATACGGCGCGACATGAAGCGTTTCGTCCACGCCAGCGCCACGCCCGACAGTACCATCATCAAGAGGAAATCCATCAGGAATTCGAACACGGCATTGTGGTCGATGCCCGTGGCGAAGTATTTGAAGAAGACGTGTCCCTGGATGGGTACCCAGCGAAATCCCATGTAGAACACGGTCTCGATCCAGCCGACGACGATCAACAGGAACCAACCAAAGGCCAGCGACATGTGCATGTAGCCCAAAAGCGGGTTCACGCGGTAGATCTTGCGGTGGATGAGCGACTCGAGGATGACTTCACGGATGGCACGCAGGGTAGCCGACGAGAAGATCCCCTTACGGATGAGGAGTTTGTCCTTGCGGGGCAGACGCTTCAGCCAGCGACCCCATTTCCACGCAAGGGCGGCGAACATGAAGATCGCGCCCAAGAGAAACGGCAGACAAAATGGTGCGTAGAACGTCATGTCAGAAATCTCCCAGTTTACGTTTGATGAGCATGATTACGCCGCGGGTGTTGATGCCGCGCGGGCACACCAGACGGCACTTGCCGCACAGCATGCATTTGTTCAGCTCCTCATACAGTCCTTTGTATTCACCGCGGCGTACCAGCGTGTGGACGCGGCGGATGTTGAAGTCGGTCAGGCGTCCCGCCGTGCAGACCGCCGTGCAGGCGCCGCAACCGATGCAGGCCTGCAATTCGGGCATCTCGCGCAGAATCTCGTCGCTCTTGCGCAGGTTGTTGCGGTCGATGTCGATGGCGCGCGGCTTGGAAATCGTATATCCGAAATTAATCGCTGCCATTATGCTCCGAGGTATTGCGCCACGGTGTCGGCCACGGCCGCGGCATCGTTCAACGATTCGCCGATGTTCTTGGGTGCGGTGATCGTACCCGCATAGAAAATACCCGCGCGGTTACTCTCCACATTGCCCAGAAATTGGT
The DNA here is from genome assembly GCA_020026395.1 of Alistipes sp. Classification (GTDB taxonomy): domain Bacteria; phylum Bacteroidota; class Bacteroidia; order Bacteroidales; family Rikenellaceae; genus Alistipes. The sequence continues at coordinate 24,709 of JAHHQM010000010.1, forward strand.
CTTTGGGGGCGAAAAATCCGTTATCGGCGCGTTCCAGCCCTGCCGATCGGGCAAAGGAGGCATTGTCGTCGTTGGCACGCATACCGATCAGCAGGATCAGCATATCGACACTCATGTGCAGGGGGCGTCCCGTCAGCGTGTCCTCGGCCTTGATCTGGATGCGGCCGTCGATCGTGGGGCTCGCCTCCGAGATACGGCCTCGCACGAAGTGGATGTTGTGGCGGATCTGCGCCTCGCGGTACATCTCTTCGTAACCCGGGCCGAACATACGGATATCCATATAGAAATTGAACACATCGGCTTCGGGGAAGCGCTGTTTGAGTTCCATGGCCTGCTTCACGCCCGTGATACAGCACACCTTCGAGCAGTGTTTCTGGCACACCTTCTCGTCACGCGAACCGACGCAGTGCAGGAAGGCGATGCGTTTGGGGCGTTTGCCGTTTTTCATCGTCACGCGGCCTTCGTTCAGCATACGCTCGATGTCGGCCGACGTGTAGACATTGGCGTAAAGGCCGTAGCCGTACTCCTCCTTGATGCGGGCATCGAAAAGCGTGAAGCCCGAGGCGAGGATCACGGCATCGCAATCGAGGCGTTCGCCCCCTCGGAGGATGACGTGGTCGCGGTCGAAACTTTCGACCGTTGTGTTGAGGCGGGTCTCGATTCCGGCCTGTTGCACCTGATTACGCAGCTCGTTCAGCACGTCGGATGCGGGCGTGAACGAGGGGAAAAGCACATACCAGCCGCGGAGTTTGCCGCCGAGTTCCGCCTCCTTTTCGATGATGAGCGGTTCGATGCCGCGGTGCCGGAGCTTGAGGGCAGACTGCATGCCGGCAATGCCGCCTCCTATGATGATTACTCGTTTCATTCGTTTCGTAGTATTATTCGCGGATGTCATATACCGTTTTCGAACAGCCGGCATTGACCACCGACGATTCGGGTTGGCCGATGTAACGGCCGTTGCGACCCAAGTATTTGGCCGAAGGATCGTATTCGATGCCCATCTTGTCGAGCAGGGGTTCGACATTGACCTGGTGCATCTGCATGCCCAGCTCCCACGGATCGTAACCTAAGACCAGACCCGCCATCTCCTCGTACGTGAGGACGGGAATGCCCTGTCCGTTCTGACCGTAGGTCGTACCCTCCATCTCGGCGATGGCGTACTGCCATTTGTCGAGGAACATCGTGCAACCCGGACAGTTGGCCACGATGAAATCGGGTTTGTAGGGTGCCATGCTCTCGAGTTTCTTCTGCGAGTTGGCAATCGAATAACCGCGGTTGGCCTGCACCAGATAGTTGCGGAAGCCGAAACCGCAGCAGTGACGGCGTTCGGGGTAGTCGATGCACTCGCCGCCCCACGATTCGATCATGCCCGCCAATACGTACGGGAACTCCGATCCGCCGACACCCGCCTTGGGGAAAATCTTGGCGTAGTGGCAACCGATGTGCTCCACGACGCGCAGGGGTTCGCCCGTCGATACATTGATGAGGCGGTGCTTGGCTTTGGCGGCGATTTCGTCGCGGAAGTGATACATCACATCCGAAGTGTGGGCAATGCTTCGGGGTTTGGCAAATTCGCGTCCCGTGGCTTTATAGAGGTTCTCGCGCGTGCGTTCCTCGGTTTCGGGGAATTCGTTCCACGTCGAGAGAATCTCGGTGTAGATGCCGAACGACGTGATGCACGATGTGGTGAAATTCTCGTATCCCGCCTCGTTCATCAGTGCAAACTGACGCGCCACGACCGTCATTGTGGTCTCCAGCGGCACGACATCCGAGTGGTAGCCGATACCCGTGCAGGACGAATGGCGCGGATCGTCCAAAAACTCTTTGCCCAGATCGTTGTGCATGATGTCGAGGAAGGCCTTCTCACTGCCGGGGAAGAAATTCTGACGGATGCAGCTGCGTGCATAGTAGTAATGATCGTCGGCGATCTGCTTCTGATAATCTTTCCAGTTGTTTCCTCTCATGGCTAATAGTGATTGTTGCTGTTGGTCGTAAAGACATCCATCATATATTCGTCGTCGGCACCGTTCGGATAACCCATTTCGCGTGCCTTTGCGTCGGAGAACTTTTCGATCGTGTCGAACATTTTCTTGCCGCCGCTCACCTCGAAGATGCGGTGCAGCTCGTCCATCGACTGCGAGTCCATCTTGCGCAGTGCGCCCTGACCCTCCTTGCGGTAGCAGGGCGAGAATTTGCCGAACACCTCCTCGTCGTGGTCGTAAATCCAACGCCAGACGGTGCCTTGTTCGGGGTGAAGTTCGGGGGTGATGACTTTCGGGACGATGCAGTAACCCGTCTTGAGAATGTTGTCGCCGACGGTGCGTTTCAGAGCCAGTTGTTGGCGTCCCTTTTCGCTTTCAACAAAAAATCCGAGGCGTTGCGACAGCGTGCGCAGTGCCTGGATCACATAGCCCGGTGCATTTCCGCGCGGGCAACGCGGGCGGCACGACATACATTCGCCGCAATACCAGATGGTGTCGCTCTTCAGGAGCCGTTCGATCGTTTCGTCGTCGCGCGTCTGCACGGCGCAGACAATCTGACGCGGATCGTAGTCGTAGAATTCGGCCGCGGGGCAGACGCCCGTGCAGATGCCGCAGTTCATGCAGGCATGCAGACCCTCCTTCATACGCACATCCTCCATCAGCATATCGAAATATTTTCCCATATCGCTCTTTGATCCTTTCTTCGCTACAAAGGTACGGATATAACGTGGGGCAAAGGGTAGTATAAATACCTAAATATATGGGTAGGGGTCTTCCCACAAGGGCGCTTCTGCCCGTGAAAAGACCCCTATAACGAAAGGGTTTGTACCTGTTTTGGAGGATTATTTGCGTTCGTATTCCTCGAAAGCGAACGGATAGGGATATTTTTCGCCCGAGGGGAAGGCTTCGGAATGGATCAGACACCACTCGTCCGTGTCCCATTCGGGGAAGCGGGTATCGCCTTCGTAGGGGTGTTCGACGCGCGTCAGGTAGAATCGGTCGGCCAGCGGGAGTGCCTCGGCGTAGATCTGTGCACCGCCGATGACGAATACCTCCTCCTCTTCGGGGAAAAGGGCAATGGCTTCCTCCAGGGAGTGCGCCATCGTGCAACCCTCTATCCTGAGATCCGTTTGGCGCGTGATGACCACGTTGGTGCGTTTCGGAAGGGGACGACCCAGCGATTCGAAGGTCTTGCGACCCATGATGACGGGGTGACCCGACGTAATGCGTTTGAAGTTCTTGAGATCCTCGGAAATGTGCCAGATCAATGCGTTCTGGTTGCCGATCACGCCGTTTTCGGCCACGGCGACAATGATGGAAAGCATAAGCGTTAGTTCGGTTTTAGAAGGACATCGGTGCTTTGATCGCGGGGTAGGGATCGTATCCCTCCAGGCGGAAATCGTCATACGTGAAGTCGAAAATCGACTTGCGGGCGGGGTTGAGGTGCATCGTGGGCAGGGGTCGCGGGGTACGCGAAAGTTGCTCTCTGACCTGCTCCATGTGGTTCAGGTAGAGGTGCGTGTCGCCGAGCGTATGGACAAAATCGCCGGGCTTGAGGTCGCACACCTGTGCCATCATCATCGTCAGCAGGGCATACGAGGCAATGTTGAACGGCACGCCCAAAAAAGTATCGCAACTGCGCTGGTAGAGCATACACGAAAGCCGCCCCTCGGCCACGTAGAACTGGAACAGCACGTGGCACGGCGGAAGTGCCATCTCGCCCACATCGGCCACGTTCCACGCCGAGACGATGATGCGGCGCGATTCGGGGTTGTGGCGGATGAGATCCACCGCCTGCTGGATCTGGTCGATCACGCGTCCGTCGCCCGCAGGCCACGAGCGCCACTGGTAACCGTAAACGTGGTTCAGATCGCCGTAGCGGTAGCCCTCGAGCGGACTTTCCGATCCCGCCCGCTCGAGAAATTCGTCGCGCGAGATGGGCGTCATGCCCTCCTTCGAGCAACGCTCCGTGTAGAAGCGGTAGGCGTCGTTATCCCAGATATGCACGCCGTTTTCGACCAGATAGCGGATGTTCGTGTCGCCCTTCAGGAACCACAGGAGTTCGTGGATGATGCCTTTCAAAAAGACTTTCTTGGTGGTCAGCAACGGGAATCCGTCCTGAAGGTTGAAACGCATCTGATGGCCGAAGACGCTCTTCGTGCCCGTGCCCGTGCGGTCGCCGCGAACGACGCCCTCTGTGGTGATGCGTTTTAAGAGATCCAAGTATTGTTGCATGGCAATTGGCTTATTTTAGGGTCAGATCGCCCTTTGAATCGAGTACGGCATAACTCTCCTTTTGCGCCCAGCAGCCGAGGTGCACCACGTGAAGCCCCTCCTCGCGGTAATCGCGCGGGCAGTGCATGTGGCCGAAGATGTAGTGGTCGATCTTCTCTTTGGGGTGCGCATCGCGGTAGTCGCGGGCGTAGCGGATCAGGGGGTCGGTCGATTTCTCGCCGTATTCGTGGTAGCGGTTGTTTTTGGGGTCGTTCGATCGGCGGTCGTGTTTTCGGCGCGAGGAGTTGCTCCACCAGCGTCCGAAACGCATCGCAAGGTCGGGATGCACCAGCCACGAGAACAAAAAACGAAGCCACGACGAGCGGAACACCGTGTTCATGAACTTGAGCATGGGTTTGCCGTCGATGTTCATGTTATCGCCGTGGGCGACAAAGACGTTTGTGCCGTCGAACGAAAGTACGCACGGTGCGGTATGGATCTCCACGCCGCACTCCGTGTGGAGGTAGTCGCGGATCCACATGTCGTGGTTGCCCGTAAAGAAGAGGATGCGTATGCCGCGATCGGTCAGCGAGGCGAGTTTTCCGAGCGTGCGGACAAAACCCTTGGGCACGACGCGGCGGTATTCGAACCAGAAGTCGAAGATGTCGCCGTCGAGCACGATCACATCGGCATCCTCACCCACGCGGTCGAGCCACGCAACAAAACGGCGTTCGACCTCACGCTGTGAGTCCGAAACGGCCGATCCGAGGTGTACGTCCGATGCAAAGTAAACGGTCATGGCGCGGAATTATCGGGTCAGTTCCTTGAGGCGTTCCTCGAGGCTTTTGCCGTAGAGGTTTTTGCCGACCACGTCGCCCTCCTTGTTGATCAGGAAGTTGGCCGGAAGGCTGCGTACGTTGTAGATGCCCATGGCTGACGAGCGCGTACCCTGAAGGTCGCTCACCGAGATCCACGGCAGCTGCTGGTCCTGTACGGCACTGATCCACAGTGCTTTCTTCGTGTCGATGGCCACCTGATAAACTTCAAACGGGGTGGCTGCCGTATGGTATTTCTGATAGATGCCCTTCAGTTCGTTGTTCAGCACGTTGCTCGAGCCGAGTTCGGCCGACCAGAAGTCGAGCAGGATGACCTTGCCCTTGAGCGATGAGAGGGTGACCTTCTTGCCGAAGATGTCGTTGAGTTCCAGGTCGGGGAAGCCTGCTTCCGAGATGCGCGACTGAAGGTTCAGACGGGCATCCATACGCTCGATCTCGCCACGCAGCGATTGCAGGTAGGGCGATTCGGGGTATTTCTCCTGCAAGGCGTCGGCCACCTCGCGGTAGTAGATCACGTCGTTGTCGCCATTGACCAGAAAACGGTCACCCGGCAGACGCTGGTTCAAGGCGTAAACGGCCGCCAGCGTGCTCTTGTTGGCGATGATGAAACGCAGCTGCTCGCGGCGGATGCGGTAGTATTCGGTGGTGTATTCCTTGCCCAGGGCTTCGTGTGCCTCGACGCTGAGGTGCTCGTCACCATATTGCGTGGCGATTTTGCGCAGGTTCTGCGCTCCGATGATGAACGGCTGGTAGAAACGGCGCAGCAGTTCCGATTCCTCGGAATTCTCGATCGAGTAGTTGCGCAGGATGTTGCCCACTGCGCACACCTTCAGGTTGTCGCCGCGACCGATCAGAAGCGGAATACGCTCCGTATTGCAGACAAGATTGTAAAGCGACGGGGTTTGGGGGGCTTGTTCGATTTCCATGGAGTAGTTGCCCTCATGATCGAGCGTAGCCGAATCGATCAGGGTTTGGGACAGGGGAGTTACTTTCTCAAGATAGACTTTCTGCAACTCGGTGCCGGCAAATCGTCCCGAAATCTTCATCGAAGAGGTCTGACATGAGGTGAAAACGATGGCGGTCAAAAGCGCCAGGGCATAGGTTAGTCTGTTCATGTATAAATCAAGGTGTTTATATTCCGAAAAGCAAATATATCAAAAATCCGCGTAATTTCCCCAATTTTATTTCGAAGAATTGCGGTTGTGCTGGGAATAGTTCTTTTGATAATAGCGGTTGTTCGTGCCGCGCGACTTGTCGTGACGGGGAGCTTGCGGGCGCTGGAAATTTTTCGTCACACGACCCGGCGTGTACTGTTTATAGTCACTTCGGAGGTTATTGAGCGATTCTTCGTCGATACAAATGTTCCCATCGGACATTTTCTTGATATCTTTGATGATGATCTCGTTGTTGGGATGCTCCTGGTTGTATTCGAAACTTTTCGTACGCATGTAGCGGGCGATGTTGCCGACGGTGTGCGTGATGTTGTGGGAATTCTCCTCGTCCGACAGCGAACGGATCATGCGCTCGACGTATTTGCCGTAGTGTTTGAAGGTGATTTTGCTCTGCGAATACTCCATGTGGCGCGGGGCGACGGTCAGATCCTTGCGCGACGGACGCGGATAGGGCGAATCAACATCCAATTGGAAATCAGACATGATGAACAGATGATCCCACAACTTGTGGGTGAAGTCGGCCGTATCGCGGAGCAGGGGGTTGAGGTTGCCCATTACGGCGATTACGGCGCGAGCCTGACGGTTTCGGTCGCGGCGATCCTCGATGGTCATCAGCGAATCGATCATCTCGTGGATGTGTCGGCCGTACTCGGGCAAATACAATTTGCGCCGGGTGTAGTTATAGTTTTTTTTCATAAATTTTAGCGCGTGTTTTAAGGCTCTTTGGCTCGAAATATGCAGCATTCGGGCTGCTATGATAGATTTAAAGAGACTTTTTTCAAAATGTTTTACAAACCTGATGCCCGACCGCTCGAAAACCGTGGTTTCGGGCATCGGGAATATGTTTTAATGAAGAAAAACAATATCTTTGATCTCAGATAACGCATTCCGGAGGGCGATTATTGCCCGAAAGATGAGTCATCTCGCTGGATTTGCTCCGACAAATGTATATAAAAAACAGCAAAAACAAGCCCATGCGAAAGGTTTTAATTCTCGATCGTTCAAAAAGTATGCGGAATGTCTTGCGCGAGCGTTTGGAGTATGAGGGATTTTCGGTCGAAACAACCGAGGACAGTGCGGTGGCGTTACGTTTGTGTGATAAGAATTCCTTTGATGTAATGGTGTCCGATGCCGAGCTCGAGCCGCATCCCAAGACCCCTTACATCGTACTGGTTCCAAAAGGAACGATCGATTCGGCCGTGGAGGCCTTAAAAAATGGAGCGAGCGATTATCTGACGTGTCCGGTCAATATGAACCGGCTGTTGGAGGCGATTGACGATGTCCTCAAAGAGGAATCGGATGAAAAGGCAGGAGCCGCGACGGCTGTGCCCGCACCGAAGACCGTTGTCCGACGTGTCTCGCCGACCATCTGTACAGAAATCGTGGGTCAGTCTCCGATTATCCGCGATTTGCGGCATCAGATTGACAAAGTGGCGCCCTGCGAGGCGTGTGTGCTCATCACCGGAGAAAGCGGGACGGGCAAAGAACTTGTGGCGCACTGGATGCATGCCAAAAGCAGCCGACGAAATGCGCCTTTGGTCGAGATCAATTGCGCGGCGATCCCGACCGAATTGATCGAAAGCGAATTGTTCGGCCACGAAAAGGGGGCGTTCACTTCGGCGATCAAACAGCGCAAAGGCAAATTCGAGCAGGCCGACGGCGGTACGCTCTTTATGGATGAAATCGGCGACATGTCGTTGTCGGCACAGGTCAAGGTGTTATGCGCCCTTCAGGAGCGTAAGATCTGCCGGGTAGGGTGGCGATAAGGACATTGCGGTGAATGTAGGGGTGGTGGCCGCCACGAACAAAGACCTTCGGGAGGAGATTGCCAAAGGGAATTTCCGCGAAGATCTCTACCATCGAATTGCCGTAATCGAAGTTCATGTGCCTCCCCTGAGGGAGCACCCCAACGACATCCCGTTGTTGGCCGATCGGTTTATGCATCAACTTTCTGACGAGTATGGCACGACCCCCAAGGAAATTGATCCCGATGCGATGGACGAACTCAAAAAAATGAAATGGACGGGTAACGTGCGCGAATTACGCAACAACATTGAACGGTTGATGGTGCTTTCGGAGGAGCGGAGCGGGGACGCGGGGCGGACACGGCAGATGCGTGGCGGGTGCGGACACGGGGCGGAACGGTTGCGGTGTGCGGGCGGTGTCGGGGCGCTCTCTAAATGCGGGGCACGAACCGACTGCCTTTCGCGGGGCGTGAGCCGACTGCTTTTTATGAAACGCGGATCACCAACCGCTTCCCCTCTTTCCTTCCCTTGCCCGGATCTCCTTTTTGTTAGAGCAGTTCCAGCAGCTGATCGGCGCGGTCGATGATGTGACAGGCTCCGGCCTCTTGCAACTCTTCGCGCGAGCGGAAGCCCCACGAACAACCCACCGAACGGAGTCCTGCGGTGGCGGCCGTCTGCATGTCGATGCCCGAATCACCCACGTAGAGCGTATTTTCGCGGTTTTCGCCACCCTTCTCGAGAATCTCAAGGGCGATCGAGGGATCGGGTTTCAACGGAATATTGGGACGCTGACCGAGAACGGCCACAAAGGGAATGTCGCCGAAGAACAGACGCACGAGTTTCTCGGTGCCTGCCTGGAATTTGTTCGAGGCGACGCCCGTCTTGATGCCGCGACGCGTAAGTTCACGAAGCAGCTCCTGGACGCCCTCGTAGGGTTTGGTGTGGATGTCGATGTGGGCGGTGTAGTACTCGACGAAATCCTTGCGCACCTCCTGCACAAATTCGGGGGTGCGGAGCGGCTCGGGAATGGCACGCTCGACCAGACGCAGGATGCCGTTGCCCACAAAGTGGCAGTACTCCTCGTAGGTGTGTTGCGGGAGGTCGTGACGCTCCAGCACGACGTTGCAGGCGGCGGCCAGATCGCCGATCGTGTTGAGCAGCGTGCCGTCCAAATCAAAAATAACCAGTTTGATGTTGTTCATGGGATGTGGAAAATATAAAAATCCGACCCCGGGTCGGATTCCTTGTGTCATTTACGGTACGGGGTCGTAGCCGCTGCCGCCCCACGGGTGACAACGAAGCAGACGACGCACGGCAAGCCACGTGCCCTTCAGGGGGCCGTATTTGCGCAGTGCTTCCAGCGCATATTGCGAGCAGGTCGGCGTAAACCGACACGAAGGCGGTTTGAGCGGCGAGATGCAGATCTGATAGAACCTCACGAGGACAATCAGCGGAAAAGCCAGTATGCGCTTATAGTTTTTCCGAAATTTGTTCCAGAATTTTTCGAACGGCATGAGCAATGGATTTTTGCGACAGCACCTCCTTCGAAGAGTAGATCAGTGCCATGTCGATGTGAGCCGGGCTCTCCGACGTGAGCAGTTGCTTCTGAAGACGATATGCCTCCTTGGTGCGACGACGCAACAGGTTGCGTTTGTTCGCCCGTTTGTGGAACTTCTTGGGCACGGAGAACAACACGCGTGTTGTGGCGATCTGGTCGGATTCGGCATACCACACATAGCGGAACGGGAACGTGAATCCGCTCTCGCCCTTCTCGAACATGCGGCGGATGGCGCCCAGCGAACGAAGTCGCTCTTCGTGGGACAGTGTGTGCGGTTGCATGGGTTTTATCGGGTTTGCAAAGGCTGCTCCGAAGGTCGGAAGACTTTTCGGGGCAGCCGTCATGGTTCGTGTATTTCGGAATACCCGCGTTTAGGCCTCGGTACGGTGTGCGCGGGGCTTTTTGGCGAGTTTGTGCTGCTGCGTACGCAGGAATTCCTCCTTCGACGAGTCAGCCTTGAATTCGATGGGAAGGATCTCTTCGCCGTTGTTCAGTTTCTCGATGTAGAGGTCGATGGCCTTGACCATCGAGGGTGCCTGGGGCGTGGGGGCGTTGGCCAGCACGTTCAGACCCTGAGCCAGGGCGGCACGCAGCGTACCCTCACCGAATACGGCGATGGCGGGCAGATTCTCGTTGCCGAATTTCTCGACCAGAGCCTTGACGTCCGACGGCGAGTAGAGTGCCACCAGATCGAAATTCTTGATGTCGATGTCCTTCAAGTCGGACGATACGGTACGTGCCAGGATGACGGGATCGACCGGAAGTTTCAGTTTGGCGAGTGCTTCGGGCAGCTCGGGACGGTGGGGTTCGCTCAGTGCGAGCAGCAATTTCTCGTCCTTGTGCTTGACGATCAGTTCGACGAGCGAATTGAACGATCCGTCGGCAAATGAAATTTTACGTTTACGATAAACGATGTATTTTTGGAGATACAGTGCCACGGCTTCGGTCTGGCAGATGTATTTCATGGTTTCGGGAACGGTAATGCGTGCCTCTTCGCAGATGTGGAAGAAACTGTCGACCGTGGTACGCGAGGTGAAAATTGCGGCCGTATGATCCAAAATCTCAACACGTTGTGCGCGGAACTCTTTCAAAGAAACACCTTCTACACGAATCAGGGGTTGGTAGGTGATCTCCAATTTGTGGGTTTGGGATAATTCGTAAAATGGAGATTTTTCCATGATCGCGGGTTTCGGTTGTGAAACCCATACTCTCTGAATACTCAAAATCTTCTCTTATTAATGTTAATCCTTGGGTTTGTTATCTGGTCACTAAAAGCCATAAGAGGCTTATCGGAAAAATTTCAACGGTGCAAAGGTACAAAATCCAATGCAAAATCGAAATTTTTTTGGCAAGAAACAACCCCAATGCCTCTCTGAGGTACAGCAGGAGCATAATTGCCAATTCAATGACGATCAGAAAGAACCACATTTCGCCCCGACCCGGAGGACAGAGCACGAACAGCAGAAGCGACGGTGAGATGACGATGTTGGAGAGCGTGAAGTAAAGCTGGCGGAGTTGCAGCAGTTGGCCGATGAAATTGCTTTCGCGGGTAATGAGGCCGATGAGCTGCAAAAGGAGCCACTCCACGAGGAGCATCACGCAAAATACGGCCGTGATGCCCACGCTCAGGGGCATGGCGGCAAGCGTCGAAAGATGCTCCGTAAGGGTATCCGAAAGCAACACGTCGCTGTATTTGACGGTGAGGATACCCAGGAAAAAAAGACCGATCAATCCCGACGTATTCATGAATTGCGGGAAACTGCTGCCACGGTATTCGTCGAAGATGTGTTTGCCGCCGGTCGAATTGCGGGCGATGCGCTCGAACAGCGCACGGACATCGGCCATATTATAATAAAGGAGCATGGCGTAGAGTGCCGCAAGCAACAAAACAAGACCCTGGAACAGTCCGTCGGACGTAAAGTTGGGGCGGTAGTTCGAGGGGGGAAACTTTTCGGGGATAAGCGTGGCGTTTTCGCCCATCACCTCCTCGAGGGTCGCTTCGCGGTAGCGGGGGGCGACAACGAGTGAGTCTCTCTCGGCGAAAAAGGGATTAAGACCGCTGAATCCGAACGGTGCTTCGCCCGTCGTGTCGGTAATCGGGGCGATGGCGTTCATCGAATCGGCGTGGGTCATCGGCAGTGTGTCGCCGTGCGGGGTCACTTGGCTTTGGGAAATGGGTTGTTTCATGGTTTATGCAAAGTGACGTTTCAGGGTGATGCGAATGGTGGTGCCTTTGCCGATTTCGGATTCGACGACGGCGATTTTTCCCTGGTGATACTCCTCGATGACGCGGCGCGAGAGCGAAAGTCCCAGACCCCAGCCGCGCGTCTTGGTCGTGAAGCCGGGTTCGAAGATGCGTTTCCAATTGCTCTTGGGAATGCCCTTTCCGGTATCCTTCACGTCGATCATGACGTGTTTTTCGTCCGACGAGATTCTTACATCGATCGACCCGTGACCCTGAAGGGCATCGAGCGAGTTTTTCATCAGATTCTCCACAACCCATTCGAACAAGGCGGAATTGACGGCGGCCTGCACGGGGGCGATCGCGAGACCGTTGTAGTCGAGCGTCACGTTACGCGGGACACGTTTGCGGAAATACATGACCGATTCGCCCACTACTTCGTTGATGACGGCGGGGGTGAGCGGCGTTTCGGAACCGATCTTCGAGAAGCGGTCGACGATCTTCATCAGATGCGCCAGATCCTTGCTCATCTCCTCGACGGCCGAGGGGTCGATGTCCTGTGTTTTGAGGTATTCCAACCAACCGAGCAGCGACGAGGTGGGCGTACCCAGCTGGTGCGCCGTTTCCTTCGCCAGACCGATCCACACGCGGTTCTGCTCATCGTGTTTCGAGGAGCGGAACGCCACGAATCCCAGCAACACGAAGGCCGAGATGACCAGCAGCTGGATGTAGGGGAAGTAGTAGAGCGATTTGAGCAGCCACGACTTGCCGTAGAAGATGATGTGGTAGTGTTCCGAATTCCACATGAACCGCACGGGGATGGGGTTGTTCTCCTCGGTGAACTCCTCGATCTTCTCGCGCAACAGGTCGGGATGGTCGATGATGCGGTCGGGGATCAGGTGTGAATTGACCACTTCGAGGTTCTCGTTGGTGATGATGAACGGGATGTTGTTGCCGTTGGACATGATGTCCTTGACGAGCGGGTCGGAGATGAAGCCGCCCAGCACATCGCGGTTGATGCGCTCCATGGCGTGACCCCATAGGGCCACGTCGTGCTGTTCCTTCTCCTTGAGGTGCGCCGCCATGCTGTTGGTGTAGATCAACGACAGCGATCCGAGGCAGATGCCCACGAGGATCACCACCACGCGGTTGCGGAACGAGAATACTCGGCGAATTTTCATCTCGATGTGGTTTTATTTCTTTTGGGTATCCTGCTCGGTGAGGATGCGGTGGTATTCCGCGGGGTCGTTCAAAAGTTCGAGGGCGCGTTGTACCTCCTTATCCGTCAAAAGCGAATGGGCAACCACGCCTTCGGTGTAGGCGTGACGCTGGATCAGATTGGTGTTGATCGACTCGACGAGCTGGTCGCGGTAGGTCGTAAGGTTCGACTGCGTGTCGTCCTTCAGTTCCTCGCTCATGCGTTTGAGGTCGGCGGCCAGATCCTTGAACTGCTCCTCGTCGGCCGTACGCTGCAAGATGTCCATGATGCGGCGCGTTTCGGACTTGTAGTCGACCTTCTTGTCCTTCATGAACTCCACGAAATCGGCGTAGTCCTCGTCCGTGATGGAGAAGGTCAGCGGATCGACCTGGGCATCGGGGTGACGGCGTGTCCATTCGTCGCCGAAATCCTCGATGAAGCCCTGCGCAAAGAGCGACACGGCAAAGCGGCTCATGTATTCGGGTTCGAGCGTGATGTCGGGCATGATGCCGCCCCCGTCATAGACCTTGCGGCCGTTGCGGGTCTTGAATTCGTTGATCAGCGAATCGGGCACGGTCTTGACGATGCCCTGCTGCGAATGCGAGTAGTCGATCGCCTGGATGCAACGCCCCGAAGGAATGTAATATTTGGCGGTGGTGACCTTCACCATCGAGTTGTAACCTGTAGGCAGGGTGGTCTGTACCAGACCTTTACCGAAACTGCGCTGACCGAGCAGCACGGCACGATCCATATCCTGCAACGACCCCGTCACGATCTCGGTCGAAGAGGCCGAACTGCCGTTGATGAGCATCGCCAGCTTCAGATCGGGGAACAGGGGGGCAGACTCGGTGCGGTAGACCTCCAGCGGGCGTTTGTCGCGTCCCTTGGTGCTCACCACCTCGGTATCTTTCGGCAGGAACAGCGACAGGATCTTCACGGCCTCCTGCAAGAAACCGCCGCCGTTGGAGCGGTAGTCCATGACAAGGCCTTTCAGGCGACCCGTCTCGTACATCTTGCTGATGGCGGCGCGGATCTCCTCGTAGCACCCCTCCGAAAAATCGCTGTGGCGCACATAACCGATGCTGTCGCTCAACCAACCCGCATAGGGAACGCCCGGAATGAGGATGCGTTCGCGGCGGATTTCGTATTTTTTGATGGTTCCGTCCAGATGCTCGACACGCAGTTTTACCATCGTGCCCGATTCACCCTTCAGTTCGGACGATACCTGTTCGGTCGTAAATCCGCGGGCATCCTTACCGTTCACCTCGAGGATCTTGTCGCCGATTTTGAGGCCTGCCTTGTCGGCGGGCGATCCCTTGTAGGGCTGCGAGATGCGCACGTAGTCGTCCTTCTGGCGGATCAGCGAACCGATACCGCTGTAACGACCCGTGGTGAGGACTTCGAAGGCCTTGAGATCCTTCTCGGAGATGAATTCCGTGTAGGGATCCAGACTGCGCACCATGCCGAGTGCGGCGCCCTGCATCATGGTGTCGGGGTCGGCGTTATCGACATAGGCCGTGGACAATTCGCGCATGAGGTTCACCAGAATCTCCATGTTGCGGCTCAGACCGAAATCGTCACGCTTGGCATGGATCAGCGTGGTGGCACCCGCCACGACGAGCGTGACGATGCACAGATATTTGCAGATTTTGTTATTCATTTCTTTTCAGCACATTGATAAAACCCTGAAGACGGTACGTAGACATTGCCACACCGCGGCGTACACCCTCGACGATGATCCACTGGCCGTACTGCGACACCCGGATCTCGTCGTCCCACAGCAGGAACAGCTTGGTGAAGATGCTGCGGGCGCGGAAATACATCACTTCGTCCTCTTCGCGGACAAGTTTGAAACCCGAGTCCAGCATGGCGTTGATGATCTGCGTGCGGTGCTCCACCACATCTCCCTCGATCTTGCGGCGAGCAAAACCGAAACGGGGATAGAACGCCGCGGCCACCACCATCACGATCGGAAGCAGTGCTCCGCGCGTGGTGTGGAACATCACGTCGAAGGTTTCCCTTATGGTGAGTTGCGACCAGCCGAGCGACTGGTTCAGGAACATGATGGCTATGCAGAGAACGCACAGCGCCAGGAAATATTTTACCGAACGAATCAAGTTTTTCATGAGGTTCTTATTTTAAAGGTTTGTCGTTTTTGTCGAGTTCTTCGATGTGGCGGGCGATGTCGGTCATCAGCCATTTGGGGGTTGAGGTTGCACCGCAGATGCCGACGGATTTTGCCCCCGCGAACCATTCCGGAAGGATCTCCCGCTCCTCTTCGATCTGGTGCGTTGAGGGGTTGGCACGGCGGCACACTTCGCACAGCACCTTGCCGTTGGACGACTTGCGTCCGCAGACGAAAATCACCACGTCGAACCGACGGGCGAACTCCTTGAGGTGATCCTCACGGTTGGCCACCTGACGGCAGATCGTGTCGGCGATCTGGATCTGGTCGGGGTGTGCGTGGCGGCGTTTCATCTCCGCGCCCAGCTCCTCGAACAGGGCGATGCTCTGCGTGGTTTGCGACAGGAAATAGATCGGGCGCGTGAAGTCGATCTGATCCAGATCCTGCATCCCTTCGACCACGATGGCGCGGTCACCGACCTGACCCGTCAGTCCCACCACTTCGGCGTGTCCCCGTTTGCCGAGGATGATCACCTGACCGTGGATGGGTTGCATCAAATCGTATGCTTTTTTGACCCGCTTCTGGAGCTTGGCGACCACCGGACAGGTGGCGTCGATGACCCGTATGCCCAGCTCGCGGGCACGGGCATAGGTCGTGGGCGGTTCGCCGTGGGCACGGATGAAAAGACGGCTGCCGCTCAAGTGGGGCATATCGTCGTGGGTGACCGTCCTCAAGCCCAGCCGCTCGAGGCGCTGCACCTCGATGCGGTTGTGGACGATGTCGCCCAGCGAATACACCGTATCGCTCTCCTTGAGCGCCTGCTCCGCCTCGCCGATGGCATGCACCACGCCGAAGCAGAATCCCGATTTATCGTCTATTTCGATATTCACGTTTATGGGGTTTTTAGAGTCTTTTGGCCAGTTCGCGGTCGAGCCATTCCATCTGCTCCTCGACGGTCATGTGGCTGTTGTCGAGTACGACGGCATCGGCGGCCTGACGCAGGGGCGAAATGGCGCGGTTCATGTCGGCCGTGTCGCGCTCGCGGATGTTGCGCTCGATCTGTTCCATCGTCACGTGGTCGCCCTTGGCCGTGAGCTCGTCGTAGCGGCGTTGTGCGCGTACCTTGGGGTCGGCCGTCATGAAGATCTTCAGCTCGGCATTGGGGAATACCACCGTGCCGATGTCGCGTCCGTCCATCACCACGCCGCGGTCACGACCCATGGCCTGCTGCATGGCAACGAGCTTCTGGCGTACTTCGGCGATGGCGCTCACGGGGCTGACCATGTTGCTGACCTCGATGGTGCGGATCTTGCCCTCGACCAGTTCGCCATTGACGTAGATGTCGCTGGCACCGCGCCGGGGGTTGAAGCGGAACGTGATTTCGATCTCGTCCAAAAGGTCGATGACGGCTTTCTGGTCGATCACGCCCGAACGGATGGCACCGTGCTCGATGGCGTAGAGGGTGACGGCGCGGTACATGGCGCCCGTATCGATGAAGATGTAGCCTAACTTGGCGGCAATGGTCTTGGCGAAGGTACTTTTACCGCACGATGAGAAACCATCGACGGCGATGACGATTTTCTGATTAGTGGACATTGGGCAAAAAGTGAAAGAAGGTGGATAAAATGGTGAAGATGCCCAGCACGCCGATGATGATGCCCGCCACGCGGTTGATGGTCAGCATGTGGCGCGGACGGAATCGCCGACGGAACAGGTTGATGGTGAAGGCCAGAAGCGTCCACCAGCCCGCCGCACCTCCGAAGAATCCGATGATGATAAACGCCGAATTGATCAGCTGCGAAAGACTGCTGTCCTTCATGTCGCCCACCGAAATGCCGAACAGGGCAAAGAAGGTGAGAATGTAGGGGATCACCAGGATGAAGTTGGCGAGCGTCAGTCCGAAGATCGACGCATAGTTCTGCCACAGGGACGTGCGCCCCTGACGGTTTTTGCGGATCTGGGGTACGGGGTTTTGCAGGAAAATGTAAACTCCGAAAATAATCACCAGAATACCTGCGATGATGCGCAGGAGTGTATCGTATTGAGCGATCTGTTTTTCGAGGATCGAGTAGAAAAGCAGGGCGGCCATGGCCATGAGGGTGTCGGCCGAAGCCACACCGAAGCCCGATACGATACCTGCCTTTCGGCTTTTGGAGAGGGTGCGCTGGATGCAGAGCACAGCCACGGGTCCCACCGTAATGGAGGCCGCAACGCCTACTCCGATGCCCCGAAACAACATTTCAAAAAATTCAAATCCCATATTTCGTGATAAAGCATTATATTCAAACTACAAAGGTACGAAAAAGGTTGGGAAAAACACGCGCTCGGGCAGGGAAAAACCTATGAATAAGAGGTGTTGTTCGCTTTTTCCGAAGTGGGGTGTGGTGATTTTGGGAGGTAAATTTGTCGGAATGGGAACTTTCCGGAAAATTTTACCGGGGCGGGCGTTTTCGGGTTTTGCGGGGCGGGTCGGGACAGAGAACGGAAGGTGGGTTCGGGCGGCGGTTCGGGGTGCGGAATCGGCTCTTAAGGGTGTCAGAGGGGCGAAAACGGCGGATTTTTGATGCGACAAAAAACGGCAAAAAGGACACTTTTCGGGAGGTGGTTTATGGCGGAATTTTCCTCGGTAAAGTGCGGATTGTTGATAAGTTATTCACAACTTTTCGTCGGCGGAGTCTGCTCTAAATGAGAACTTTTCCTATCTTTGCCCCGTCACATTAAATCAGATGAATTATGACTGAGAATCAAGATTTGGGAATTGATATTGAGTTGGATGAAGAGGTGGCGCAGGGAAACTACTCGAACCTTGCGATCATTTCGCATTCGACCTCGGAATTTATCATTGATTTTGCTGCCGTGCTGCCCGGTGTGGAGAAGGCTCGTGTCAAGAGCCGTGTGATCCTCACGCCCGAGCATGCAAAACGTCTGCTACGTTCGTTGCAGGACAACATCGTCCGTTACGAGTCGGCGATGGGTAAGATTGAGATTCCCTCGCCGCAGGCATTCCCCGACATGGGACCCAAGATGGGCGAGGCGTAAGCCGATTTCCCCCGCGGGGGTGCGAGCCTGAGTGCGGGGGCGAAAGGTGCGGAGCCTGGGGCAAGGAAGAGAGAAAAAGGAGAAGAGAAAGGTGCGCCGAGTGAGATAAGGAGCGCGAGGACAAGACGAAGAGAGCGAAAGTCTGGCGGAGTGCCGATAACGAGGTGCGGGGTCAGACGGAGTGCGTGGCGTTGGAGCGAGGGGTTGAGAGAGTGGAACAAAGCTCGGAGGGAGAAGTGCGGAGTAAGGCGGCGATAAGCCATGCGGCGAGCGTGGCTTGCGGAGCGTGAAATTGGAATTGTGAAATCGGATACGCACGCGAGGTGCGGGGCGTATCCCGAGAAACACGGCCTTGTGCGGTGAGCATTTCGGGCAGAGCGCACATACCGCCTAATTGCAGGGTGCACCCGTTGCCGAGTGATTCCGAGTCGGTCTATAATCGAATCCCGCAATCCCGTTATTTTACCGCCCCGAAAAACAGCGAGACATTCACCCCGAAAACATCAAAATGTTACCCGGCCCAAAATTTCGGGGCAAACTTGGTGTGCAAATTTCTGCGGTGCGGAATACCCGAATATTCCCTGAAGATCCCCCGAATATTTTCCCGAAAAATATTTTTTTTAGCCATTCCCTGGGGACGGTGCGTCCCGAGGATGGAGGTTTTTGCACGTAAGATTACCATGTGCCCAAATCGAATT
Source organism: Alistipes sp. (assembly GCA_020026395.1). Taxonomy (GTDB): domain Bacteria; phylum Bacteroidota; class Bacteroidia; order Bacteroidales; family Rikenellaceae; genus Alistipes. The sequence continues at coordinate 43,458 of JAHHQM010000010.1, forward strand.
CCCGTCCTTCGGGGTGCGGATTTCCCGACCACAATCAATAATAAACGACCGAACCTTTCGGAAGGGTTCGGTCGTTTATTTTTTGTGTGCGAATGGCGTTAAAAACGGCTGTTCGTAATGTTGATAATCGGGGGTGTTTTTAACAGAGTTGTGAACAATTTTGTTGATAACTTTTCTAATGCGTTATAAATCAGCAAGGAAGAAAAATGCTTTATCTGCCTTTTTCCCTCCTCGTTGATTATAAACACAACTACTTATGATTGGACTTTTACGCTTATGACGAAACAACCAAGTGCGTCCATCGTCCTCGAAACAGGCACTCGCGGATCTACTCACCTCTTGTTTTCCAAGCGGGCGAATCCCTAAAATGATCCGTCGTCGGTGTTCGCTTCTTGTTTGTTTCGGCGGCAAAGATAAATTAAAATTTTTGATTAACAAAATAAGAATGTTTAATAATGTAAAAATATTGAGGGACAGCCTTCTAAGTGGGTTTAAAGGCCGATTTCGGGGTTCGGGATTTTCAAAAAAAGGTCGGGCGAGGGGTTTTAATTGATAAAATTTAGGGGAAATACGGGGCGGGGCATCCCCTCGGGCGTCGGTTTTTCGGAAAAAGGAGAGGATCGGGGCGTATCGGACGAGAAATTTCGGGCGGTGGTGGGGCGCGTGGGGAAAGGCGGTGCGAAATTTTTAGAACGGAGGGACTCGCGTCCTGAAAAAATCGCGGGGATCGGGCTGCGAATTTCGGGTGGCGGTGAAGAACAGGCTAAAATTTTAAGAAGTCGGAGGATTTGCCTTAAAAAAGTTGCGGGGCGGGAGAAAAGTCCCGAGTGGCAACGGGGTAAAGATAGCGCGAGCAAAGGCGCGAAGATTTCTAATCTAATGCGTAAAGAAATCGTCCCGAATCGTGGAAAAGTACGGATCGGAGGAGGGGTGGCGAAAGTGGCGCATTGTAAAAAGCAAGGGGGCTAAAGTTTGAAGACACTACCTGCATTCCGCACCCCGAATCGCGGAACGGCGGACAATCCTCCTAAAAACGGATTTATCCCCCGAAGCTCCTTTATAAATAAAAAAGGTGACCGCTTCCGAGGAAGGGGCACCTTTAGATGCTGTGTAGCGATTGTTTATTTCGAGGCTTCCTGCCAGATCAGTGCCGATGCACCGAGGATGGCGGCGTTCTTGCCCTGGATACCGCTGGGGAGCAGTTTCACCTTGTCCTTGAAGACGAACAGCATGTTCTCCTCGAGGTAGTGCTGCGTCGGCTCGAACAAGAGACGACCTGCCTTCGACAAACCACCGAACAGGAAGATGGCTTCGGGAGAGGTGATCGTAACGACGTTGGCCAGTGCGCGACCCAGCAGTTCGCCCGTGAAACGGAAGCACTCCAAAGCAATGGGGTCACCCTCCTGGGCGGCGGCCGAAATCATCGATGCGTCGAAATCACCGTAGGCGATGTCGCGGAGCTTGCTCGGCTCGGTCATCGTGGCCATCAATTCGAAAGCCGTACGTTTGATACCCGTGGCCGAAACATAAGCCTCCAGGCAACCCTTACGACCGCAACCGCAGTCACGACCGCCCGGAACGGCGATCACGTGGCCGAACTCGCCGGCAAAACCGTCATGACCGTAGATCATCTCGCCGTTCGACACGAAACCCGAACCAAGACCCGTACCGAGGGTGATCATGATGAAATCCTTCATGCCCTTGGCGTTACCGTAGATCATTTCGCCGATGGTTGCGGCGTTGGCGTCGTTCGTCACGAGCGTGCGCAGTCCGCCGAAGCAGCGCGATACATCCTCGGCCAGCGGGAAGTGACGGCGCATCTCGTCGTTGTTGACTTCGCCGATGCGGAAACGCCACAGGTTGGCGGGACTTTCGACCGTACCTTTGTGGAAGTTGGCGTTGGGGGCACCGATACCGATACCCATCAGTTCGTATTCGAAGGTGATGCTGTCCACCATGGCGTGCATGGCCTGGCACAAATCGTGCACATAAGCCGGATAGTCATCGACATGGGGGTATTTTTTGGTCGAGATGACCGATTCTGCATAAAGATCACCGTTTTCATCGACAAGGCCGAATGCGGTGTTGATGCCACCGATATCGACACCAATAGCAAGTTTCTTCATATTGATTGAATATTTTCAAGTTATTTTTTTCTTTAAATAGGTCAAAGTTAGAACAAAATTCGGGACCCTCCAAAACATTTGTTCTTTTTTCGGTCGAAACCTGTGCATCGGACGCTGGGTGTGCGGGTTGCACGTCCCCGAAAAACGCAAACTCCAAGGGGTGTATCTCCCTTTTTTTTACGAAAATGCAGTATCTCCGAAGTTTTTTTCCTATTTTTGGGAAAAATATTGAAACCCCTCATAAAATACGTAGTTATGGATACCGATCAGCAAATTCTTGAAACCTTCGAAAAATATCTGGCGCAGACGCTTTTCCCCGATGAACCCGAATTGCTCTACGCCCCGATTCGTTACTCGTTGGCCGGTGGCGGCAAACGCCTTCGTCCGATGCTTTTGCTGCTTTCGTACCGCCTGTTCGGCGACGATGTGCAGCGTGCTCTGCCTGCGGCTGCGGCCGTGGAGGTGTTCCACAACTTCACGTTGCTGCACGACGACATCATGGACAACTCGATGTTGCGTCGCGGAAAACCTTCGGTCTATGCCAAGTGGGGTCAGAATACCGCCATCCTGTCGGGTGATGCGATGGTGATTTCGGCCTACAAACTCCTCGAGCAGATCGCTCCCGAATACCTGCCGCGCATCCTTCGGATCTTCAACCAGATGGCGCTGGAGGTGTGCGAGGGTCAGCAGTACGACATGGACTTCGAGCGCAAGCAGAAAGTCTCGGTGGTCGAGTACATGAACATGATCGAGCAGAAGACTTCGGTGCTGTTGGCCGGTTCGGCCATGATCGGCGCCACGCTCGGCGAAGCCTCCGAGGAGCAGATCCGTCAGTTGCGTCGTTTCGCCATCGAACTGGGTATGGCCTTCCAGTTGCAGGACGATTTGTTGGACAGCTACGGATCGGACCAGTGGACGAAACCCATCGGCGGCGACATCCTGGAGCATAAGATGACCTATCTGATGATTTCGGCCATGAGTCACTCGTCGGAGGAGGAGCGTAAGGTGCTGCGCGAGACGCATCGCCGTGAGGATCTCACGAACGACCAGAAGATCGAGACCGTTCTGGAGATCTACAACCGCCACAACGTCCGCCACCTGACCGAGCAGCAGATCTCGTTGCGTTTCGATCGTGCGCTGGCCATCCTGGACGACCTGGGCGACAAGGAGCGTACCGAGCCGTTGCGTCACTTCGCACGCAGTCTGATGGGACGCAAAAAATAAACACCGCAAATGCAAAGAAAAGATATTGAAATTATGGCCCCGGTGGGGTCATACGAATCCCTGATGGCCGCCATCGAAGCGGGTGCCGACTCGATTTATTTCGGAGTGGGCAAACTCAACATGCGCTCGGCGTCGGCTGCAAACTTTACGTTGGACGACCTTTCGAAGATCGTCCATATTGCCCACGAACACGGCGTGAAGACCTATCTTACGGTCAATACCGTGGTTTATGAGGACGAACTTCTAACGGTACACGAGGTGATCGACCGCGCCCACGAGGAGGGTGTCGATGCCATCATCGCTTCGGATATGGCGGCAATCCTTTATGCCCGCCGTATCGGACAGGAGGTACACATCTCGACGCAGTGCAACATTTCGAATTCCGAGGCCGTGAAATTCTTTTCGCAGTGGGCCGATACGGTGGTGCTCGCCCGCGAACTTTCGCTGGAGCAGATCGCAAAGATCCACCGCGAAATCGTCGAGAATCAGATCTGCGGTCCGCGGGGCGAACTGGTCGAGATCGAGATGTTTGCCCACGGCGCTTTGTGCATGTCGATTTCGGGCAAATGCTACCTGTCGCTCTACGAGACGAATTGCTCGGCCAACCGCGGGGCCTGCCGTCAGTTGTGTCGCCGTAAATATACGGTACGCGACAAGGAGACGGGTGCGGAACTCGACATCGACGGACGCTATGTCCTCTCGCCCAAGGATTTGTGTACGGTTGATTTTCTGGACAAATTCATCTCGGCGGGTGTGCGTGTGCTGAAAATCGAAGGCCGTGCGCGTGGTGCGGAGTATGTCAAACGCGTGGTCGAGACCTACGATGCGACGCTGCGTGCCATCGAGGCGGGAACCTACACGCGTGAGGCCGTCAAGGAGTTCAAGGAGCGTCTGGCGACGGTCTTCAACCGCGGATTCTGGGAAGGCTACTATGCAGGCCGTCCCGTGGCGGAGCATAGCGAAAATTACGGTTCGTCGGCCACGATGCGCAAAGTTTTTGTGGGTCGCGTGACGAATTTCTTCAAGAAATTGTCGGTTGCGGAGGTGGCTGTCGAGGCTGCACCGCTGAAGGTCGGCGAGCAGATCTTCTTCATGGGCCCGACGACGGGTGTGAAGGAGCAGACGCTCGAGGAGTTGCACGGCCCCGAAGGCGAGGTGTGCGACGAGGTGAAGCAGGGCAACCTGTGCGCCATTCACACCAACGACCTGATCCGTCGCGGCGACCAGCTCTACAAATTTGTGGAGGTCGGAGAGTAATCCGACACCCTTTAAAAAGAAAGAAAGGTGAATTCCCCTTCGAGGAAATTCACCTTTCCCGGTTTTAGAAAGTGAGGTTTTTTACTTTCGAATAATGCGGATGTCGGTCGCCGGTTGGAACGCAAGATCGGTGTACTCGAAGGCCTGCACCGCGGCAAACGAATTGTCGGCCGTGCGGTACAGGGTCACGATCAGCGAATGCACCGCGCTCTCCTTACGCGAGGCGAGTCCCTGGATGTCGCCCCGCTCGATCTGGGAGAGGATCTCGTCGCGATCCTTCAGATCGAATCCGTATTCGCGGCGGATGAGGCGTTCGCCCGTCTTCTGAAGGCAGGGCGTGCCGCGTTTCTGCGCCAGTCGGATAAAGAGGATCAGACCGCTTAGGATCATCAGAAGAACTCCCAGCGAAAGGATGCCGAACGAGATGTTGTGGGGCAACAAACCCGTATCAAGATCCGAGAAAAGAATCATCAGAAATCCCGCTCCCAGAAGGAGGGCATACGTGGAAACTGATTTGCGACGGCGTACAATCGCTCCGTCGGGCAGGGCGTACATCGCCTTGCAAATATTACTGTCGTTCATGGTTGTTTTTTAATTTGGGTGGGGCGTAATCTGCCCCGATTAGCATTTTTTTTGTAAGTGTGGGCATGGAATGCCCGTAAACGTGAATAGACGACGGAATGTCCCGCTTCGTGGAACGGTTTCCTGTGTGGAAAAAATGCTAAATGATTAACCGCCTGAGGGCCACGACGTAGTAGTCGGCCGCACGCAGGACGGCATGAGCGAAGAAATATTCCCGATTGGAGGATATCGTGAGATTAGCGCCCGAATGTGCTGCCAGACTGCACAGGCGCATGGTGAAGCGATGGTGATGGTGTCGCGGGGTGCGGTGCATGGGCGTACGCACCGATGACTGGGTGGGGCGGCTGATGCCCGTCATGATACGGATCGTCCGATCGGGGGTGTCCCATTGCGGGATCTCCTCCGCGGAGGTCTCTTCCCACGCAGGCATACCGCCCTCAGGCTGATTCTGGGCTTCGGCCAAAAACAGCGAACCAAGCAGGAAGAAAATAAAAATGACGAATCGTTTCATGAAGTACGACCTCGGGGATCGCAAAATTTGTTCAGGGCAAAAGTAGAACGAATAATTCGGTAAATGTTCTCCTATTGCGGAATAAAAATGTAACTTATCGTACCTGTCTGACGTGAGGGGGCGTTGTTGTCGATGTTGAATTTCGAGCGGCGTGCAGCGTTGAGTGCGGCCTCGCGCATGCACTGGTCACCACCCTCCAGAACCTTTGCCGAAACAACCTTACCCGAGCAGGTGATCGTCGCCTCGACCACCACTTCGCCACCTCCCTCGCACAGGTAGGCGGGGATGTGGATGTAACGCGACGTGCGCGTGGGATTCGTAAACGAGAACGAGACCGTCACACGCCCCTTGACCCGTCGGTCTTCGTGTTCGCGGTCGCCTTTCGAGCCCGATGCCGAATTGCGGATGTTCTGCTCCTCGGCCAGGCCGCGTTCGTAGGCTTCGCGGTTCTGACGCATACGCTCCTGCGCCTCTTCGGCCGCCTCGTTGATGGCGGCGGCGTTCGTGCCGCGGTCGTCTTTAAGTTGCTCGTTCAGAGCGTTTTCGTTCGACGTCTGGTTCTTGATGCTCGACCAGTCGATGGGATCCTGCTGCTGGCGGCGGCGCGTCTCCTCCAAGAGGCGGTCGCGCTCCTTCTCCAACTCGGCGAGTTGTTGCAGGTCGATATACATGGTCTGGGTCGTCTCCTTGCGGCCGACCACAATCTTGGTCGATACGAAGGTGATCATCAGCACCAGATAGGTGATCAGCGTGACGCACAACCCGATGCGGTGGTCGTAACTCCACGAACCGACATCCTCCCGACGATTGTCGAACGGCAGTTTGAGCCGCGGACGCCGCGGGGCGGTGTGGGGTGCGGGGGAAGGGGCGGCCTCGGGGGCTTTCTTTTCCGACGCTTCGGATGCGGGTGTTTCGGGTGTGGGTGTTGCCATTGTTTTATGCGGTGATATTTTGCACAAAAGTAGGCTATTTAAATGATTTTTCATATATTTGCGAGAAATTATAATCAAATGTTTTAAAATATGTCTGCCAAACAACAAACGCTTAATGCCCCGATTTCGTTTTCGGGAAAAGGTTTGCACACGGGCGTCCATGTGACGATGACCGTAAATCCTGCGGAGGTTGACACCGGTATTATTTTCCGCCGTGTCGATTTGGAAGGAAACCCCACGATTCCTGCATTGTGCGAGAATGTAGTGGACACATCGCGTGGAACTACGATCGAACAAGGTGGAAACCGTGTATCGACCATCGAACATATCATGTCTGCACTGTGGACGCTCGGCGTGGATAACGCCATCATCGACATCAACGGCCCCGAAACCCCCATCATGGACGGTTCGGCACGTGAGTATGCCGAGGCGATCACCCGTGTGGGTGTCGTGGATCAGGAAGCTGAACGCTCCTATTACCACGTTACCGAGAAGATGGTCTATACGATTCCCGAAAAGGGCGTTGCCATCATCCTCTATCCCGATGACGAGTTCTCCGTGTCGCTGCACGTCGACTACAACTCGAAAGTCATCGGTAACCAGTACGCCACGTTCAATCCCGGCGACGATTACGCCGACAAGATTGCACCCTGCCGTACGTTCGTATTCCTGCACGAGATCGAACCGCTGATCAAGATGAACCTGATCAAGGGCGGTGATCTGGACAACGCCATCGTCGTGGTGGAGTATCCCGTTCCCGAGGATCAGCAGGAGCACCTCAAAAAAGCCTTCAACAAACCCGACATCGTCATCAAGGAGGGTTATCTGAATAACCTTGAGTTGCGTTGCAACAACGAGTTGGCACGTCACAAGCTGTTGGATCTGCTCGGTGACTTCGCCCTGCTCGGTCAGCGCATCAAGGGTCGTGTGTGGGCAACCCGTCCGGGGCACTTCGCCAACACCGAATTCATGAAGGATCTCAAGCGCCGCATCCGCAAGGCCGGAGAGAAACCCCGTTACCAGTACGACTGCCGTAAACCCGCCCTGTACGACATCAACGACATCCGTCGTATGTTGCCGCACCGTCCGCCGTTCCTGCTGGTGGATCGTATCTTCCGTTGCGAGGATGGTTGCGTGGCAGGTATCAAGAACGTGACGATGAACGAGCCGTTCTTCGTGGGTCACTTCCCCGAGGAGCCCGTCATGCCCGGTGTGCTGATCGTCGAAGCCATGGCGCAGTGCAGCGGTATCATGGTGTTGCGTTCGGTACCCGATCCCGAGAACTATTCGACCTACTTCATGAAGATCGACAAAGTGAAGTTCAAACGTAAGGTCGTTCCCGGTGATACCCTTCAGTTCGAAATTCATCTCCTGGAGCCGATCCGTCGCGGTGTGGCTTTGGTCGAGGCCAAGGCATTCGTCGGCGAGACGCTGGCTTGCGAGGCCGAACTGATGGCTCAGATTGTCAAAAATAAAAACGTGGAAAAGAAATAATGATCAGTCATTTGGCTTATGTACACCCCGACGCCAAAATCGGGGAAAACGTTACCATCGAACCTTTCGCCTACGTGGCGGGAGATGTAGTGATCGGTGACGGTTGCTGGATCGGACCCGGCGCAATCATCAACGACGGTGCCCGTATCGGAAAAAACTGTAAGATTTATACTGCCGCATCCATCGCCTGCATTCCGCAGGATTTGAAGTTTGTGGGCGAGAAGACCACCGCCGTGATCGGTGACAACAACAGCATTCGCGAGTATGTCACCATCAGCCGCGGTACGGCCTCGACGGGTACGACCATCGTGGGCGACAACAACCTCCTGATGGCCTACACGCACGTGGGGCACGACTGTGTTGTGGGTAGCAACTGCGTGATTGCCAACCGTGTATCGTTGGCCGGAGAGGTTCATGTGGGCGACTGGGTAGTAATCGGCGGTCACGTTGCCGTACACCAGTGGACGCACATCGGCGATCACTCGATGGTACAGGGCGGAACGCTCCTCGGACAGGATTTGCCTCCGTTTGTGATCGTGCGCAATGACACGGGTCGTTTTGCAGGCATCAATAAGGTGGGTCTTTCGCGTCGCGGATTTTCCAACGAGCGCATCCTCGAGATTCACGAGGCTTGCCGCCTGTTGTTCCAGAGCGACATGAACTACATGAACGGTTGTGACGAAGTCGAGAAGCAGGTACCGCAGAGTCCCGAGCGCGACATGCTCATTAATTTCATCCGTTCGTCGAAACGCGGAGTTATTAAACCTTATCAGTCGAAGCGTCGCGAAGAGTAAAAAATCCGATCTAATCATTGGATTATCATATTTTTTCACTATATTTGCACCGTAAGGACAAATTGGTTGGAGGAAAGGGGACAAAAGTCCCCTTTCTTTCATATCTGCTCCGACCCAAGTGGCAAGTAAGAGGGGAAAAGGAGGCGCAGGGGGCGCAGGGAGTACGCGAGAGGTGCAGGAAGTGCGAGTAAGGGAGATGCCGAGTAAGGAAGGTAAGAGAAGAAGAGAAGAGGTCTGTAAGAGTACCCGCCGCCCGCCCAAGTGGTGCAAGCCGCCCCGCAGAAGCGTGCAAGTCGCCCGCCGAAAGGATCGCATTGCCCCGAGGCGCCAAGGAGTTGAAGTCGCGTTCCATTCTCTTTTCGGGGACGCTCCTGATTTAAAGTCCCGATTCACAACGTAAAGAAACAGATTCAAAAATATATGGTGGAAGTAAGGAAAGTAATTGAATTGGCCGAGAAACAAATGGAAGGAACCGATTTGTTTGTGGTGGAGTGCAAGATCTCGCCGGCCAACGAAATCGAACTGGTCATCGACAGCGACACCTCGGTGGGCATTGATACCTGTGTCGAGTTAAGCCGTGCGATCGAGGCCGAACTGGATCGCGACGAGGAGGATTTCTCGCTGATGGTGGCTTCGGCAGGCATCGGCTCGGAGCTTCGCTCGGTACGTCAGTACCGTAAACTCATCGGTCGTTCGGTGGAGGTGCTCCTGACGAGCGGCGTCAAGGTGCTGGCACGTCTGGATGAGGTGACCGACGAGGGTATCACCATTTTCTACGAGGAGAAACGTGCGGTCGAGGGCTGCAAACGCAAACAGCTCGTACAGGTGACCAACACCTACCCATTTTCGGAAATCAAATATACGAAGGAATACCTCGATTTCAAGTAAATCGGGCACGATAACTAAGATAACAAACAACAGATAATATAGAATCATTCAATGGACAATCTCAATCTCATCAGCAACTTTGCCGAATTCAAAGAGCTGAAGAACATCGACAAAGCAACCATGATCGGCGTGTTGGAAGACGTTTTCCGTCACGCATTGCAAAAGCAGTATGAAACAGATGAGAATTTCGATGTCATCATCAATCCCGAAAAGGGCGACCTCGAAATTTGGCGTACCCGCACCGTTGTGGAAGACGACGCGGTGGAAAATCCCAACATGCAGATCGGCGTGTCGGAGATGAAGGCCATCGACCCCTCGTATGAGGTCGGTGACGACTATGTGGACGAGATCAAACTGGCGTCGTTTGGTCGTCGTACGGTGCTTTCGTTGCGTCAGAACCTCGCATCGCGCATTCTCGATCTGGAGAAGGCCAGCCTCTATGAGAAATACAAGGAGCGTGTGGGCGATATCGTTACCGGCGAGGTTTATCAGGTATGGAAGAAAGAGGTGCTGATTCTGGATGATGAGGACAATGAGTTGATTCTGCCCAAGGCCGAGCAGATTCCCAACGACTTCTACCGCAAGGGCGATACCATCAAGGCCATCGTCAAGGGCGTCGAGATGAACAACAACCAGCCGCGCATCATCCTGTCGCGTACGGCAAGCCAGTTCCTCGAGCGTTTGTTCGAGCAGGAGGTTCCCGAAATCTTCGACGGTCTGATCACCATCAAGAAGATCGTACGTATCCCCGGCGAGCGTGCAAAGGTGGCCGTAGAGTCGTACGACGAGCGTATCGACCCCGTAGGTGCATGCGTCGGTATGAAGGGTTCGCGTATCTACTCGATCGTCAAGGAGCTGCGCAACGAGAACATCGACGTGGTGAACTACACGTCGAACCCCTCGCTGTTCATCCAGCGTGCCTTGAACCCCGCCAAGATTTCGTCGATCACCATCGACGAGGAGAAGATGACCGCTTCGGTTTACCTGCAACCCGACCAGGTACCCCTGGCCATCGGTAAGGGCGGTTTGAACATCCGTCTGTCGAAGATGCTCACAGGCTACGACATCGATGTTTACCGCGAGATCGAGGAGGAGGACGTGGCTCTGACGGAGTTCTCGGACGAGATCGACGGCTGGATGATTGAGGCCCTGAAGAATGTCGGTTTCGACACGGCCAAGAGCGTACTCGAAGTCCCCGTTGAGGAGGTTGCTTCGCGTGCCGATCTGGAGTTGGAACAGGCTCAGAAGATCGTCGAGATCCTCAAGGCCGAGTTCGAATAATCAAAACAGAGAAAAAGAAAAATTTAAATATGGGAAATCAGAGAAAATTAAGGCTCATTCAGGTTGCAAAGGAATTCAATGTGGGCATCAGTACCATTACGGATTTCTTGCAGAAGAAGGGTATCAAGAGCGACGGGTCGCCCAATTCGGTGATCGACTCCTCGACGTATGCCGTTCTTGAGAAGGAGTACGGGTCGAATCGTGCTGCCGGCGAGGCACGCGAGGAGGTTCGTGAGCGCATCTCCATGAAGCCTGCCTCGGTGACTCTGGAACAAGCCGAGAAGCAGGAGCGCGAGGAGGAAAAAGAAGTGGTCATCAAGAGCAATGTGATCAGCGTGAAGGACGAGGTGCAGCAGGCCACGATTTTGGGTAAGATCGATCTTTCGCCCAAACCCAAGAAATCGGAGGAGCATCACCACGAGGAGCCTAAGGCAGAACCCCAGCCCGTAAAGGAGGAGGTTGAAAAGAAAGCGGAAGTGAAAGTCGAGGCCGAGCCGACGCCTGCGCCCGCTCCCGTGCAAGTAGAATCAAAGAGCGTTGAGGAGGCCTCCATCCGGGAGACTTCCTCGAAAAAACAGACCATAACACACGAAGTGAAAGAGACAAAGATCGAGACGCCCCAGAATTCTGGTGCAAAGATGCCCAAGGCACAGAAACCTGCGAAACCCGCCGTAAGCGAGCCCGCCGCAGAAGCTTCGCAGAGCGAGGCTCAACCCAAGAAAGACGGTATTTTCCGTACGGAGACCCCCATCCTGCAAGGCCCTCAGGTTTTGGGTACGATGGATGTTTCGGGAATTGTTCCGGGCGGCCGTCGCAAGCGCAAACGCATCCAGAAGGAGAAGGTCGATGTCAACAAGACCGTAGCCAAAGGTCAGAACGGCGGCGAGAAGAACCACAACAAGGGTGCAAATAACGCCGCAGGTCAGAACCGCAAAGGTGCTTCCGCTCCCCTGCAGGGTCAGCCCGCCAACCAGCCCAAACCCGGTGAAGGTCGTCGCAACAAGAAGAACAAGAAGCAGAATCCCAAACCGATCGTTCGCCCCGAAGTAAGCGAAGAGGAGGTATCGAAGCAGATTAAGGATACGCTGGCACGTCTGACCTCGAAGGGTAACAAGAGCAAGTCGGCAAAATATCGTAAGGACAAGCGTGAGGCTGTTGCCGAGCGTATGAACGAGGAGTTCGAACGCGAAGAACAGGAACGCTCGATCCTGAAGGTCACGGAGTTCGTGACGGTGAGTGAGTTGGCCACGATGATGAACGTGACCCCGACGGAAGTCATCACCGCCTGCATGAACCTCGGACTGATGGTGTCGATCAACCAGCGTCTCGATGCCGAGGCATTGGTGGTTGTGGCCGAGGAGTTCGGTTACAAGATCGAGTTCGTGTCGGCCGATATTCAGGAGGCCATCGCCGATGAGGAGGACGACGAGAAGGATCTCGTTCCGCGTCCGCCGATCGTGACGGTCATGGGTCACGTCGATCACGGTAAGACTTCGTTGCTGGATAACATCCGTAAGACGAACGTCATCGAGGGTGAGGCCGGTGGTATCACGCAGCACATCGGTGCCTACAGCGTGAAACTCAACGGTCAGAAGATCACCTTCCTCGATACCCCGGGTCACGAGGCATTTACCGCCATGCGTGCACGTGGTGCGGCCGTTACCGACGTAGCCGTGATTATTGTGGCTGCCGATGACAACGTCATGCCGCAGACCATCGAGGCCATCAACCACGCACAGGCCGCAGGCGTTCCGATGGTATTCGCCATCAACAAGATCGATAAACCGCAGGCCAACCCCGAGCACATCAAGGAGCAGCTCTCGCAGATGAACTACCTCGTGGAGTCGTGGGGCGGTAAGTATCAGGATCAGGAAGTGTCGGCCAAGAAGGGTATCAACCTCGACAAACTGTTGGAGAAGGTACTTCTGGAGGCCGAGATGCTCGACTTGAAGGCCAACCCCAACAAGAAGGCCGTGGGTACGGTTATCGAGTCGACGCTGGACAAGGGTCGTGGTTATGTTTCGACGATTCTGGTGCAGAACGGCACGTTGCGCGTGGGTGATGTCATCCTTTCGGGTACGTATACCGGACGTGTGAAGGCCATGTTCAACGAGAACGGTAAGAAGGTGACCGAGGCAGGCCCTTCGACTCCGGTTCAGGTGTTGGGTCTGAACGGTGCACCGCAGGCCGGTGACCTGTTCAACGTGATGGACGACGACCGTTCGGCACGTGAGATCGCCAACAAACGTGAGCAGTTGCAGCGTATGCAGGGTATCATGACCCAGAAGCACGTGACGCTGGATGACCTGGGTCGCCGTATCGCCATGGGCTCGTTCAAGGAGCTGAACATCATCGTCAAGGGTGATGTGGACGGTTCGGTGGAGGCTATGTCCGGATCGCTCATCAAACTTTCGAAGGAGACCGTACAGGTGAACGTGATCCACGCAGCCGTAGGTCAGATCTCGGAGTCGGATGTGCTGCTGGCTGCCGCTTCGAACGCCATCATCGTCGGTTTCCAGGTTCGTCCTTCGGCTTCGGCTCGTAAGATCGCCGAGAAGGAGGAGATCGAAATCCGTCTGTATTCGGTCATCTTCGATGCCATCAACGATATCAAGGATGCAATCGAGGGTATGTTGGAGCCGATCATGAAGGAGGAGATCGTCGCTTCGGTCGAGGTCCAGGAAATCTTCAAGATCTCGAAGGTCGGCACGGTTGCCGGTTGCGTGGTCCGTGAGGGTAAACTGGGTCGCAACACGACCATCCGCGTGATCCGTGACGGTATCGTAATCCACACGGGTAAACTGGGCTCTTTGAAGCGATTCAAGGATGATGTCAAGGAAGTTACCGTCGGTCAGGATTGCGGTCTGAACATCGAATCGTACAACGATGTGAAGGTCGGCGATATCGTCGAGGGATACGAGAAGGTCGAGGTGAAACGTAAGTAATCCGCGATCTTGTAGAAATATTTTTACGCGGAATTTCCGAAAAATTCCGAAAAAGTCGTATATTCGTAACACATTTGCAGGGAAGTGCCCTGCAAGTGTGTTACTTTTTTGTAGACATGTATAACCGATTCAACTTAAAACAACATGATTCACCCTATTCATTACATAACGGCAGAGGAGGCCGTTAAAGTCATCAAGTCTGGAGACCATATCCACTTGAGTTCGGTCGCTTCGGCACCGCAATGTTTGATTAAGGCCATGTGTGCCCGTGGAGAAGCCGGGGAGTTGCACGATGTATTCATCAGCCACCTTCACACCGAAGGCCCTGCACCCTATGCCGATCCGAAATTCGAGGGCGTTTTTCAGTTGAATTCGTTTTTCGTCGGCTCCAACGTACGCGGCATGACGCAGGCGGGATATGCGGGTTACATTCCCGTATTCCTGAGCGAGACCCAGAAATTGTATCGTTGCGGTGCGGTTCCGTGTGACGTGGCGATGATTCAGGTCTGCCCGCCCGACAAACACGGCTATGTGTCGCTCGGTACGTCGGTCGATGCCACGCTGGCGGCTGTCGAGTGCGCCAAACATGTGATTGCCGTGGTCAATCCCCACGTGCCGCGTGCCTTCGGACAGGCCATGATCCACATGTCGAAGATCGATATGTTTGTACAGGACGACACCCCGCTGATCGAGGCCAAATTCTCCGCCCCGAACGCCATCGAGGAGCAGATCGGTAAGAACTGCGCCGAGTTGATCGAGGACGGTGCAACGCTTCAGATGGGTATCGGTGCCATTCCCAATGCCGTGCTTTCGCAGCTGGGCAACCACAAGAACCTGGGTATCCACACCGAAATGTTCGCCGACGGCGTATTGCCGCTGGTCGAGAAGGGCGTCATCAACGGCGAAGCCAAAAAGACCGACCCCGGAAAGATCGTTTCGACCTTCCTGATGGGTTCGAAAGAGGTCTACGACTTTATCGACGATAACCCCGGTGTGCTGATGATGGATGTGGGTTACACGAACGATCCCTATATCATCTCGCAGAACGACCGCATGACGGCCATCAACTCGGCCATGCAGATCGACCTCACGGGTCAGATTTCGGCCGACTCGCTGGGTACGAAATTCTGGTCGGGTGTCGGTGGTCAGATCGACTTCGTCTATGGTGCATCGCTCGCCCGCGAGGGTAAGGCCATCATCGCCATGCCTTCGATGACCAACAAGGGTGTTTCGAAGATCTGCCCGATGCTGCTGCCCGGTGCAGGTGTCGTGACGACGCGTAACCACGCCCACTGGATCGTTACGGAGTACGGTGCGGTGGATCTCTACGGAAAAACGATGCAGGAGCGTGCCCGTCTTTTGATTTCGATTGCCCACCCGTCGGCTCGTGAGGAGCTGGATCGTGCCGCTTTCGAGCGTTGGGGTTCGCACCACCACTACATCAAAAAATACATGGGAAAATAAGGGGACTGCCCCCGAAAACGATAAAGGAGATGTTCCACCTGCGGAACATCTCCTTTTTTTGTACCCTCGCCGAGAATCGAACTCGGATCAATGGTTTAGGAAACCACTATTCTATCCGTTGAACTACAAGGGCATCGTGCCTATAAAAAAGCGGTACTCCCGATCCCCTACGATCGAAAGTACCGCAAATATACGAATTAATTCCCGACTTTAGAAACTGAAGTTCATTCCGACCGAGAATACATTGGCGTGCAACGAGTAGTTACCCGTGAATACCGAGGTCGGTTGCTCGGGATTGGGATTCTTGTAGTCGTAGATGGGATAAGAACCCGTACGCTCGGGGTCACACGAAGTGACGTAAGCGTAAGCCACGTCGATCGACATGCCTTTCGTGGGACGGAGGCTGAAACCGGTTGTGTAGGTCAGCTTGGCCATCGAGGGGGTCTCGGGGTTGAGATAGTCGCTGCTGACAGGGCTCTCATCCACATAAGCACCCAGACGAACCGTCAGAAGCTTGCTGGGGGTGTACTGAGCACCGACACGGTAAGCAACCGTATTCGAGTAGTTCTTCACCGAGTAGATCGGGGCGATACCCAGCTCGGGCTCGTTGAAGGTCACGGTCAGATCCTTGTAGGCTGACCAACCAACCCACTGAAGATCAGCTGCCAGCTCCCATTTGGAGTTGGGGCGGAACGAAATACCCCAGGTTACGTTCGTCGGCAGGGGAAGTTCCGTGCGGAATGTACCTTTGTCCATTGCGGGCAGTACCTTCGAGATGGGATTATTAGGCATTTTTTCGAGCATGGCCACATAATTGGCGATCTTCTGATTACCGAAACGCATGGCGGCCGTACCGCGATCCACCTTCATGTTCATGCGCGAACGCCACGTCATACCGACCGACCAACGGTCGTTGATGTCGTAGTAGATACCGGCATTGACACCTACGGCCACATTGGCATCGCCCTGCAACTTGGCCGATACGATGGCGATATCGTTGTACTCGGTTTCAAATTCCTGGGCAATCTGCTCGGCCGGACCTGCCATGGGGTGGCCTGCGGGCAGATTCTCCGATGCATATTTGCGGATCATGCCTGCAACCATCTTGTTGCCTTGGCCGACGGGCATCAGGGCACGCGACAAATCGAAGTTACCCCAGGTGATCGTTGCACCCACACCGATCGAAAGTTTGTCGGTGATTTTGAATGCCACGGTGGGCTGTACGGTGTAAGAAGCCAGGTTAATCTCCTGTACGAGGTGTGCCCCCGTCCAGTTGTCGCCCCACTTCATTGCCGAACCGTCGGGTACGTAGAAACCCAAACCAATTGCCCAGCGATCCGAGGGTTTGTAGTTGAAATATGCGTGAACGGGGGTTGAAAGTCCGTTATCCGACTTTTGGAGTTCGCCGCTTTTGTATCCATTTTCCATAGTGGGGTTGTGGCGAAAACGAACCGAAGAGAGAATGCCGGTGAAGCCGACCGAAATGTCAAATTTGGATTTCTGAAACACGGAGGCGGCAGGGTTGAAGAAGATCGATTCGGAGTTCAGTTTCATGGCTGTTCCGACGTGACCCATGGCCGTCTGTTTGGCCGACATGTTGTTCACCTGGTAACCTTCGGCGAAGGCGCCCGTCGTGAGACACAAGGCGGCTAAAGAGAGCAGAATTTTCTTCATAAGAATTGGTTTAGTTAGACATTGTTCGTCCCGTCGGGAACGAAAAATCGGGGGCAAATGTAGGCCTTATAGTTCGAAGACCCAAATTTTTTGGTCTGTTTTTCTTGAAAATTCAACCAATAGGCAGAACATTGGACTAAATGTCCTTTTTTAGAAATTTTTGGTTTTAAATGGGATATAATACGGCTAATGGTGGTTTAAGTCGTTGGATGATAGTAGTTTAATGGTTTGTTCCAAAGTGCGGTTTTTGGAATTTTTGGCGGGTGGGTCGGTTTCGTTGTTTTTCGAAACGAAACCGCCTGCGCGAAAAAACAGGGGCGAAAACCGAAAAATAAGACCAAGATTTGGCAAATTGAAAAATCCATACTACTTTTGTTCCCGGAAAGATGGCAGAGTGGTCGATTGCGGCGGTCTTGAAAACCGTTGAGCTGCGAGGCTCCGGGGGTTCGAATCCCTCTCTTTCCGCAAGGAGCAGAACGGAAGCATTCAGAA
>JAHHQM010000011.1 GCA_020026395.1 Alistipes sp.
CCCCCGATTCTTCCCCCTGCCCCCTCCGCCAAATGGCTCTATACCACCGAAAAAGTCCTCCCCGTGCATTCCCCGAGGGGGTCGTGAAATTATCCCGGGTAAAAAGAGGACACTTCCCGAAAAAAAATTGTATATTTGTGTATAAATTCCCTTGTGAAATCTTTTTAAAAAAAACATAAGAAACAGAAAAAAACAATTACTTTTTCCCCTAATCCCTAATGCAATCTGATTTTTAATTAACACTTAAAACCATGAAAAACCATGAAAAAATCTTTACTTAAGAATTGGTTGGTTTCGGCAGCAGCATTTGCCGTAGTTGCCAACATCGCTCCTGCAACAGCACAGGAACCCCTTAAAAAAGAGGTACAAACGACCAAGTACCTGCGTAACTCCGTCTGCCTGATTATGATGGAGGATGCGTCGGTGCCTCAGAAAGACATTTTGCGCGATACCTTCATCAACGCAAAATGGAACAACAAATACAACAACCACAACATCGCCATCGAGAAGCGTATCATCGATCCTTCTCAGCTGACGCTTACGGGCGAAGATGTTGCCCGTTTCAATACGGCCTGCATCCCGACCGACCAGTTCATGGGCAACCTCGAATCGGGTGCCGCCGCTCCCACGCAGACGCTTCTGCGCGAGGGTGCATTCTCGGACATCATGCGTCACCTGATGGCCGAAGCCACCACGACGATCGATACCGTGCTTCAGATCAACGCCGCACGTATGGCCAACAAATACCTGGTCGAGAATCACGTTGCCAAGGATTGCTTCGACAAGTGGTTCCTGAACGACAAGGGCGAATATACGGACGAGGTGATGCTCGACCGCGGTATGCTCAACGCCACGGCCAAGGATCGTGAGATTGCCGCCGCTTCGATGGCCGCACGTCAGAAACTGATCCGCGAGAATTGCGACGAGCACGAGCTTCTGGGCAATACGTTCGTAGTCGTTACCCGTTTCAGCTATAAGGAGAAGGACGCCCTGGTCGATGACCGTATGCTGCCGCTCTACGCCGCCGCACAACTCGACGATTCGGGTATGGGTACCATGGCACTGAACCTCGCCAAGATGGGTATCAAAACCTCACTCGGTGCAGGTTACTACGTAGTTGTCGACTCCTACCTGTTCCGTCTTCGTTGGGACGACCAGATCAAGAACGAATTCTACAACATGTGGGACGAGAACGGTCTGAACATGGAAAGCTACAACAATGCCCGTTTCCCCGCCCTGCAATTCATCGGTAACGAGCGTGCATGGGCAAAGACCCGCGCAGGTGTGTTCACCGACAAGAGCGAGGAGGAGTTGATCCGCCTGGCCGCCGTGGATGCCGTGGATGCCGTACTGGCCAAGTTCGAGCGCAAATACGACCAGTTCAAAACCAAGACCCCGCTGCACGTCATCGAGACGAAGGACAAGAAGGGTCGCACGCGTCAGGCCTATGCCGTAGAACTCGGCAGCCGTGACGGACTGGAAGGCGGTGAGATCTTCGAGGTACTCGAGGTTGTCAACAAGAAACAGGAGGACGGTACCATGAAGACCATCTACAACAAGAAGGGCGAACTGAAGGTCGACAAGAAGAACGTATGGGACAACACGTTCAGCACGACCGAGAACACCGCCGCCGCACAACATCCCTACACGCTGCTCTCCGGTAAGGACAAGCAGACCTACTACGAGGGTATGTTGCTGAGACTGAAGACCACAAAAAAATAACATAACATGAAAAAAATCATTGCACTTGCGCTTTTGCTGCTTTTGCCCTTGTGTATGAACTATGCACAGAAACGCAAGCAGAAAATCGCAAACGAGCAAACGGCTGCATGGCGTTATGAGTTGCAGAACGAGGCCGTCGGCAACGAACAGACCGTTTTGGTGAAGGTATGGAGCTACTCGAAAAAGGTAGCGGTGGCACGCAACCAATCCCTGAAGAATGCCATTCACGGCTTGATCTTCAAGGGTGCGGCCGGCAATTCCGATCCCGAGAAACGCACCAAGGCACTGCCTCCCCTGGTATCGAAACCCGATGCCGAGTTGATCTATGCCCGTTTCTTCGAGCCGTTCTTTGCCGACGGCGGTGATTACCAGCGTTATGCCACCCTTGCCAGTTCGGGTGAGGCGGGCAGCGTCCAGAAGATCGGCAAGGAGTATCGCGTGGCCACCTACGTCACCGTACAATATGCCGAACTGCGTCGTATGCTCGAAGCCAAAGGTCTGATCGAATCCATGCAGGAAGTTGTCTCCGGCAAACAGCCCTCCATCATGGTGGTGCCGAGCGACAACTGGTGCATCCAGCAGGGCTTTTTCACCGAGGTGGATAATCAGGGTACGATCGAGCGCATCCCCGACTACGGACGCGCCCTTCAGGAGGATCCCAACCTGCTGCTTGTCATCAGCAAGATCGGCGAGTTGATGGCCGACCGCGGTTTCCCGCTCGTGGATCTTGAGGCCACCCTGAAACGCATCAAGGAAGAGGATGCCGAGCAGATGCTCACCGCATCGAAGGATACGGGTGCCGAATTGGCCGAAACGCCCCTCGAGCGCCTCTCGCGTACGGCAAAGGCCGACATCTGGATGCAGGTGACCTGGTCGATGAACCACATGGGTCCGAAGACCTCCATCACGTTCAACCTTCAGGGCAAGGACGCCTACTCCGACAAGCAGATCGCTGCAAGTTCGGGCACGTGCCCTCCGTCGTTTGATTCGGCCATCGAGCTTCCGGTCTTCCTGGCCGAGCACGTTGCCGCCAACATCAACCCGTTCAACCAGCAGCTCATGTCCTTCTTCAACGACATCATGCAGAACGGACGCGAAATCCGTATCTCGTGCCGTCGCTGGAACGACTGGGAGTATGATTTCGAGAGCGAGTTCGACGGAGACGAGCTGGCCGACATCATCGAGGAGATCGTTGCCGAGAATTGCTACAACGGCAAATACGGCAGTCCTTCGATTTCGGAAAACCGCATGGATTTCACGCAGGTGCGCATCCCGATCACCGACCAGCGAGGCCGTGATCTCGACGCCCGCAATTTCGTGAAGGTCATCCGCAAAACCCTCAAGGAGCGCTACATGATCGAGTCTAAACTCATCGGCAAGGGTCTGGGACAGGCCATCCTGATTCTCGGAGGCAAATAACATCGGATGCACAGCGATGCCCGCGGGTATCGCTGTGCACTCCTAAAACTACATGCATATGATCAAGAAAATAATTGCAGCAATCTTTTTGCTCACGGTTTCGTTTGCGGCGATGGCTCAGACACCCGAAAGCAACATTGCCATCACGCCCTATATGCCCGAAGGAAGTACCCTTCCGCCGGATGCGTCGTCGCGTCTTCAGAACAAGATGATGCAGATGGTCACCCAGAACCACATGGGTTCGACCTCGGGTGATTTCATCCTGACGGCCAACTATGCCGTCATCGACAAGCAGATCACCTCGTCGGTTCCCGCGCAATACATCATCGACGTGGAGTTCTCGTTCTACGTGGTAGCCCTCGAGGAGCAGATCATCGTCAAGGAGTTCTCGCAGGAGGTTCGCGGTATGGGACGCACCGAGCAGAAGGCCGTCATCAATGCCATCAACCACCTCACCTCGCGTTCGCCCCAGGTGCGCAAGCAGATGACCGCCGCCCGCGAGAAGATCGTCGATTACTACGCACAACGCATCCCCAAACTCATCGCCAAGGCACAATCGCTGTCCGACCGCGGAGAGTATGAAGATGCCCTTGCCGTACTGACGGCCATTCCCGAATGCACGGACGAATATGCGATGGTTGCCGAGAAGATGACCTCGTTCTACGTGGCCATGGTCGACAAATATGCCGTCACTGCACTCCGCGAGGCACGGTCGAAGATCGCCCTGCGCAAATACTCGGAGGCTCTGGACTGCCTGATCGCCGTCGATCCGATGAGTACCCATTTCAAGGAGTCGCTCGGTTTGGTCGATGAGATCAAACAGACGATCGACCGCCGCGAGGAGGAGAAACTCCGTCTGAAGCTGGCCGCCCTGGAAAAACAACGTAAGGAAGAGATCACCAAACCCGAGGAGCACATCCGCCAAAACGAAAAAATCGTCAACCGTCAGGAAACGCTCCGCGAGGAACGCACCGAATCGGCCGATTCATGGTTGAGCCGACTTTTACGTTAAGTCGTTCAGTTTTAGACCAAAAAATTTGTTTTATCGGCATTTTTTGAATACTTTTGAGTTATAGTAAGTATTCGGAAGCCGTTTCCAACGAAGGAAGACCCAAACAAATTCATCATGAAAACCAAGAATTTACTGCTTATTTTCGGACTGTTGCTGTGCTCGGTTTCCGCGGTATTCGCACAAGAGAAGATCGTAGAACGCAGCGCATCGCGTGCCCCCAAATGGTTGGGCATCGCCCAATCCGATTATGTCATTGCCTCGGCTCAGGCCGAGACGCTGGACGAAGCGCAGGACAAATGTATGAACGATATCCGTCAGTCGATCATCAACGGCGTAAGCTTCAACATCTGCTCCGAGGAGACCTCCACCGACCGTCAGACGAGCCACAACAACTCGACCGACGTGTTCCGCGGATACACCTCCGAGGTGAAGACCGTGGCTGCCAAACTGCCGTTCATCGCCAACATCTCGTCGTCCGATGCGGAGATCTATTGGGAACGCCGACTGATCAAGAAGGAGAAGAAGTATTATTATATCGTACACATGCGCTACCCCTTCTCGCAGGCGCAGCGCGACGAGCTCATTGCCCAGTTCCTCAAGCAGGATCGCGAGCAGTACGACAAATACCTCACCCTGAAGGATCGTTTCGACAAGTTCACCTCGATCGAAGAGATCGGCCGTGCGCTGAATGACCTGCGCCCGCTGGCCAACTACTTCTTCGACTCGCGCCGTCACGACGAGGTCGTCGCCTTAAGACGCAACTACGAACGCCTCTATTCGGCCATTTCGATCGTTCCCTACTCGAACGAACTGGGATGTAATTTCTTCTACTTCCAGCTCGACGGCCGTATGATGCAGACCTCCGTAGAACCGATCATCAAGAAGCAATACGCCACGAATATCGTCGTACAACCCGTCGAAGGCGGTTACTATATGGTGACCTACGACTACGACCAGTGCCTCGACGATGACGAGAATACGATCGAACTTCTCTACCGCATCGGCGGAGGACATACTCTGAAACACCATTTTGCATTCGATGTCAGCCAGGGCAAGACCGTTGTGATTCCCTTCGGCCAGATCGAGATCGTTCCCCAGAAGGAGGGCGACGACGAACTGCCCCTGATCAACGGTTCGATGAACCTGCGCTCGAAGTACGAGGAGGAGTTCACGGTCGAGGAACTGCGTTTTTCGATCAGCGGCTTCTCGCAACCCGTCGAGTGTGCACCCCAAACGAAGATTTCGGGTAAGGGTGACCACCGCCTCAACTTCACGGCAACGATCGAAAACACGAAATGGACGCCCGGCAAATCGACGATGGCCTATGGCAGCGTCGTGGTACGCAACAAACGAAGCGGCAAGACCTCGGAAGTGAAATTCTCGCTTCCCTGCCTTGTCCGATAAACCGAAACATCAACCCTAATACTTAATATCATGAAAAAAAGTTTACTTTTACTGATCACCATCTTATTGGTGGCAAGCGGTGTCAATGACGCATTTGGCAAGCGCAAAAAGAAGAAATCCATCACCAACAAGGAGGTAGCCCTCGACATTCCGCTGAGCGGAGCAGAATTCCAGACCAACGACGAGTACTGGCGTGCCGTACAGAGCGGTACGAGCAACGATTTCTCGATGGCCCAGAAGATCGCCGAACAAAACTGCCGTCAGCAGCTGGCAGCAACGATTCAGGCCGACATCAAATCGGTTGTCGAAACCTACTGCCGCGATCTGAAGAATGTCGGCCGTAACGAGATTGCCCAGACCTACCAGGAACTGACCCGTACGGTCATCAAACAGCAACTTACGGGCATTACCCAGGCCGGACAGGAGGCCTTCCGTCAGCAGGACGGCCAGATCCGTTTCCATATTTGCTTGCAGATCAGCAAGAAGCACATGGAGGAGAAAATCCTGAACAAACTCGAGGAGGAGCAGGATCTCCGTCTGGAGTTTGACCGCGAGCGCTTCAAGCAGATCTTCAACGAAGAACTTGCCAAATTCGGCGAGCAGCAGGAATAAGCAGCGGTAACCATCGCAAAAAAATCCACGACAACCTCTGCCACGGCGGAGGTTGTTTTTTTAAATGACAATTCCATGAAAAAGTTCATTCTTCTGGTTTCGGTTTTGTTCGTAGCGCTAACGGCCTCGGCACAGCACAACTACGGAGCCGATTATCAGAAATTCAAACAGCAACGCGTGCGCGAATATCTGGACTACAGGGCGCAGGCCAACAAGCAGTTTGTCGAATTTCTGAAAAAGCAATGGAAGGACTACACGGTCAATCAGGCGAAGGAGGCACCTCTGCCCGTCGTTCGTCCCCGACCCGATGTGGCACCCAAGACCCGACCGATTCCGTTGCCTGAGGTTACGCCCGACTTCGGTCGTCTGCGCGATCTTTCGAAACTGAGCTTAACGCCCCGACACGACTTCAAGCCGACGCCGCGTCCGCACCGCGAATCGGGCATTCGCCCTGCACCGCGCCCCAAAGCGGAGGTTACACCGCGTCCCGCCCCGAAACCTCGTCCCGAATCGGACTTGGCGCAGCGCCCCTCACCGCGCCCCCGACCCGAAGTTGCACCGCGTCCCGCACCCCGACCGGGTGTTGCTCCGCGCCCTGTAACGCCGTCGAAGCGTCCTGATGCGCCCGCACCGCAACCCGCCCGTCCCGAGATTCCCGCACGCCCCGACCGTCCTGCACTTCCTGCACCGCGTCCCGACATACCCGAACCTCCGACTCGCCCCACGCCCGACCGGACGGTTGTTCCCGAACACCCCGCACCCGAGATCATCCCGATGCCCGAGCGCCCGTCCACGACGCAACACCTCGAGGTCAGTTTCTTCGGCGACCGGATCGAAATGCCGTGGCGAGAGGATCTCACCCCGCGCATGAGCACCGTCTCCGAGCAGAGCTTCAGCAAACTGTGGAGCCAATGGAGCACGATGGACGAAACGCAGATCGATTTCCTGAACGATTTTGTGCAAGACCATCGCCTGAACGGATGGGGTTGCTATCAGCTCATCAAACGCTTGAGCGAGGCGGCCTATACGGACGAACACTGCTCGAGCGAGCGCATTGCCTTGCAGGCGTTCCTGCTGGCGCAGTTGAAATACCGCGCACAGGTCGGCCTGTGTAAGGATCAGCTGGTATTGCTCCTGCCGTTCCGCCAGAAGGTTTACGGCATCCCCTACCTCGATCTGAACGGCACGAAGCACTACATCTTCGGCTACAATTACGAGAAGCGTGCAGGCTTCCAGACCTACGACAACAACGTCCCCTACGCCACCGAGTTGCTCGATCTGTCGCTCGACAAGCACATGAACACCGGCATGACGCAGTCCATGAAGTTTGCCCGTATGAGCAAACTTTTGGGTGAGGAGCTTCAGGCCGAGCTCAATGTCGGCGAGGTTGCCCTCATGTTGAGCCTTCCGATGCTCGACGGCGAAGTGTACTACGCCCAAGAGGTCGATGCCGCACTGGCCAAGCGGGTGCTTTCCGTCCTCCACCGCAAGATCGCGGGCAAGAGCGAAACGGATGCCGTGAGCTACCTGCTCAACTTCGTGCAGAACGGTTTCGATTACGCCACCGATCAGGAGATGTTCGGCCGTCAGAAGCAACTCTTCATCGAGGAGTCGTTCTACTACGGCAAGAACAACTGCAAGGATCGCGTGGGTGTCTTCTCGTGGCTTGTGCGAGAACTGCTCGGACTGGACATGATCTCGATCACGTACGAAGGCAACGCCCAGAGCAACGGAGTAGGTCACATCACCTGTGCCGTATGTTTCACGAAACCCGTCCAGGGCGACACGTTCACCTACAAAGGCCGGAAATACGTCATGTGCGACCCGACCTACATCAATGCCAAAATCGGCATGACGATGCCCTGTTTCAAGAACTCACAAGGCGAGGTACACGCACTCTGATCCTCCCGAAACACCCTTTACGGTCGGAACCCCACACGGATTCCGACCGTTTTTTTACCCGAAGCGGCGTATTCCGAAAAAATCTTGTACCTTTGTCCCAAACTGAACACACCATGCAAATCCGAAAAGCCGAATTCAAGTGCTCGTCCGAGCGAATCAATCAGGTGCCGAAAGACGACCTGAAGGACATCGCCTTCATTGGCCGCAGTAATGTGGGCAAGTCGTCGCTGATCAACATGCTGACCAACCGTCAGGGGTTGGCCAAGGTGTCGGGTACGCCCGGCAAAACGCGTCTGATCAACCATTTTCTGATCGACAAGGCGTGGTATCTGGTCGATCTGCCGGGTTACGGCTACGCCCGCACCTCGAAAACCGTCCGTGACGATTTCTCGAAGATCATCACCGACTATGTGTTGAAATGCCGCAAGATGCATTTCCTGTTTGTGTTGGTGGACATACGACTCGAACCGCAAAAGATCGACCTGAGGTTTATCCGCATGCTCGGCGAAAACGGCGTCCCGTTCGGCATCATCTTCACCAAGGCCGACAAGCTCTCGCAAAACCAGCAGAACAAAAACGTCACCTATTATAAAAAAACACTGGCCGAGGAGTGGGAGGAACTTCCCCCGATGTTCGTCACCTCGTCGGAGAAGGCACTCGGACGCGACGAAGTGATCGATTTTATCGGGAAATGTCTCGAAGTTTAACAAATTGTTGAAAATTCATGACAAAAAAACGAATTTTCTCACAGGTTTGTCCTATATTTGTGTTGTCTTAAATCCTCGTTACTATGGCTATCCATAAAATTAAAATTTTTGCAGGTAGCGGATCGGAGTATATCGCTACGAAGATCGCCGCAAGTTTCGGAACGGCACTCGGCCATTCGGAAGTCGTGCGATTCAGCGATGGTGAGTTCCAGCCCTGCTTTACCGAATCTATTCGTGGTTGCACGGTATTTATCATCCAATCGACGTTCCCGCCTTCGGACAACCTCATGGAGTTGCTCATGATGATCGACGCCGCCCATCGTGCTTCGGCCTATAAGGTCGTTGCCGTGATGCCCTACTTCGGTTGGGCCCGTCAGGACCGCAAAGACCGTCCGAGAGTGCCGATCGGCGCAAAACTCGTCGCCAACCTGCTCATGGCAGCCGGTGTGGACCGTATCATGACCATGGATCTTCACGCAGACCAGATACAGGGATTCTTCGATGTTCCCGTCGATGCACTCTATGCAAGCGGCATCTTTATTCCCTACATCAAGAGCCTCAACATCGAGGCTCTTTCGATCGCATCGCCCGATATGGGTGGCGCAAAGCGTGCCAACACCTACGCCAAACTGCTCGGTACGCCGATCATCATCTCGCACAAGGAGCGTGCGAAACCCAATGTCGTAGGCACGATGACCGCCATCGGCGATGTCGAGGGACGTAACGTACTGATCGTCGATGATATGATCGATACGGCAGGTACTATCTGCATGGCAGCCGATATGTTGATGGCTCGTGGCGCCAAGAGCGTACGTGCCGCCATCACCCACCCCGTACTTTCGGACCCGGCTTACGACCGCATCAACGCCAGCGCTCTGGAGGAGGTCATTTGTACCGATACCATTCCGTTGAACCCCGATCGCGATCTGCACAAGTTTACGGTTCTTTCGATCGCAGACCTGTTCGCCGACGTCATCGAGCGCGTACACAACTACAAAGAGATTTCGTCGATCTTCTTCAAATAAGATCCGCCGAAAATATCAAAAACCCCGCCTATCCCTTTGGAACGGCGGGGTTTTCTTTTACCCTTCACACAAAAATCCCGTCAAGAGAGAAGTCTTGGCGGGATTTTTGTGTGACAAGGAGTTATTTAAACGGCGAATCGGGTTCGCGCGACATGACCAGATAGAACATCTTGTCGAGGAACGCCGGTGCAAATTTCTTCACGAAATGCGTGGCCCGACCTTCGATCTCCATCAGACACAGACGCTTGCGACGACGAATACCCTTCTCGACGATGTGCGCCACCTGTTCGGGCGTCATCATCTTGGATTCGTTGCGCGGGGTTACGCCCTGCTGCGATCCGTCGGCCGTGAGTGCCGAGAAACGCACGTTCGACGCGGTGAATCCCGGGCAGGCGATCATCACATGAATGCCCTTCTTGAGGTTCTCGATGCGGAGCGTTTCCAGGAATCCCGTCATGGCATATTTCGAAGCCGAGTAACCCGTACGTCCGGGCAGTCCGTGCAGACCCGCCACCGACGAGATGCCGACAATCGAGCCGCGGCTCTTCTGGATGTAAGGCAGGGCATATTTGCAGCAATTGACCGTACCCCAGAAATTGACATCCATCAGTCGGTGCAGCACCTCCAGATCGACATCGTCAAAGATGGCACGCATCGAGATGCCCGCATTACAGATCAACACGTCGATACCGCCAAATTCGCGTACGGCTGTGTCGATCAACGCCTTGCACTCCTCTGGTTTGGTCACGTCCACCGCACAGCAGGCCGCACGGCCACCCTTGGAGCGGATCTCATCGACCTCCTTCTGAAGTTTGTCGGCACTACGCGCACCCAATACCACGCAAGCACCCTCGGCGGCATATTCGTGCCCCATAGCACGGCCGATGCCCGACGAGGCACCCGTGATGACCACGACTTTGTCTTTCAATGTTTTTCCCATATTGCTGTTCTTTTGATTTTAATCGTCAATTTCGACCGTAAGCCGATCGTAGGCCAGCGAAACCCCTTCGGGAAGGGTCGGATTCGTCACCGCATAACGCCCGATGTCGTGCGACATGTGCGTCAGAAAGGCGCGTTTGGGTGCCACCCGACGGATCAGCTCCAAGGCCTCCTCCACGTTGAAGTGCGAATCGTGCTTCTCGAAGCGAAGTGCATTGACCACCAGCACCTCAACCCCTTCCAGTTTGCGGATCTCCTCCTCAGCGATCTGCTTGAAGTCGGTCAGATAGGCCAACTTGCCGATACGGTAGCCCGTCACACGGAATCGCGGCGAATGCTGGCCCTCGACGGGGATGATCTCGATGCCCTTCACGCGGAACGGATGGGCGGGATCGATCTCGTGCAGTTCGATTTCGGGCACCCCGCGGTATTTGTCCCGTGCAAAGGCGTAGTCGAAATCCTTGCGCACTCCCGTCGCCGTTTCGGGCGAAGCGTAGATGTCCACACGGTGAATCTCGCGCGGGTAGTCCACAAAATTGAACGCCCGCACATCGTCCAAACCTCCGATGTGATCCTTGTGTTCGTGCGTGAGCAGAATGGCGTCGATGTGGCTGACCCCTTCACGCAGCATCTGATAACGGAAATCGGGCCCCGCGTCGATGACAAACCTCAAGTGGTTAAGCTCGACCATGGCCGACGTACGCAGACGGTGATCCCGTGGATCGTCCGACATACAAACCGCGCAACGACATCCGATGACGGGCACGCCCTGCGAAGTTCCTGTTCCCAAAAATGTAAGTTTCATATTTGCAAAAATAATAAATTTCCGACAACATCGTCCGTCGAAATTCCGTTTTCCTAACGGGCAGAGGCAAAAACCACACAAAACCGACCTTTCGCCCCAAAGATAATCCCTGCCCCGACCCGCAATTTCCGCGCAAAAAAGGTACCTTTGTTAAAAATATTTTGTCCATGAAAACACAAGCACTCGTCGTCCGCTTTCTGCAAAGTCGTTTTGCCAACTATTTCGTCCTGTTCTTCATCGCCATCTCCATCGCGTCGATCATCCTCGGGTCGTTCTCCGAACTAAGCCCCTATCAGGGATGGTTGTTCAGCATCACGCACCTTTCGTCGTTCGTCTTTCTTTTGGAGTACATCGCGCGAATCTACACCGCACCCGCCATGCGCCCCACGATGAATCCCCACCGAGCACGCCTCAAATACCTCTTCTCGTTCTACGGCTTTGTCGATTTTGTGGCCATCCTGCCGTGCGTACTCTCCTATATCTATTGGGATACGCCCGTCATGCACATCATCATCCTTCCGTATATCTTCATCATCTTCAAGCTCATCCGTCATTCGCGTTCGTTCCGTCTGATCGGTGAAGCGTTGCTGTTGGTGCGCGAAGAGCTCTACACAGCCTACACCGCATGTTTTATCATCATCTGCTTTTCGGCCATCCTGATGTATTTCATCGAACGCAACGCCCAACCCGAAGCCTTCAACAACATCGGCGACGGTTTGTGGTGGGCAGTGGTCACCTTCACGACCACGGGATATGGCGATATTTACCCGATTACCCCTCTGGGAAAGCTCCTGGGCAGCATTATCAGCCTCATAGGCATCGCCATGATCGCCATCCCCACCGCCCTTATCGGCTCGTCGTTTATCAACATCATGCAGAAACGTCAGAAGCGTTTGGACGATGCCCGTGAAAATAAAAAGGACAACCAAGCCTAAAAAGCGTTACCTTTGCACCACATATACAAATCCGTCGTAATGGAACTCAATCTCAAGATCAACAAAGTCGAGGTCCGAAATCTCCAAATCGAAGATTACGCCCAACTCTCCCAGTCCTTCAAACGTGTCTATGCCGA
The DNA here is from genome assembly GCA_020026395.1 of Alistipes sp. GTDB lineage: Bacteria > Bacteroidota > Bacteroidia > Bacteroidales > Rikenellaceae > Alistipes. Next base: position 12,620 of record JAHHQM010000011.1, read on the forward strand.
CAAAGACGTTTTCTGGACACACAAACAAATCGAAACCCTTATCCGTATCTTCCCCGAAGGCCAGGTGGTCACGGTGGTCAATGACAAGATCGTGGGCTGTGCCCTTTCGATCATCGTAAACTACAACATGGTCAAGGATGACCATACCTACGCCAAGGTTACCGGCAACGAGACCTTCTCGACCCACAATCCCGACGGAAACATCCTCTACGGTATCGAGGTGTTCATCCATCCCGATTACCGCGGTCTGCGCCTTGCCCGCCGTATGTACGAATACCGCAAGGAGCTGTGCGAGAAACTCAACCTGAAAGCCATCATGTTCGGAGGCCGTATTCCGAACTACCACAAATATGCCGATACGATGCGTCCGAAGGAGTACATCGAGAAGGTACGTTCGCGCGAGATCTACGATCCGGTGCTGACCTTCCAGCTCTCGAACGACTTCCACGTACGCCGTGTGATGAAGAACTATCTGCCGAACGACGAGGAGTCGAAGCACTGCGCTACGCTGCTCCAGTGGGATAACATCTACTACCAGCCCAAAACCGACGAATTCATCGACAAGAAATCGACCGTTCGTGTGGGACTGGTTCAGTGGCAGATGCGTCCCTACAAGACGCTGGACGATGTGTTCGAGCAGGTCGAATTCTTCGTTGATGCCGTTTCCGACTACAAGAGCGACTTCATCCTCTTCCCCGAATACTTCAACGCACCGCTCATGGCCAAATACAACCACCTGGGCGAGGCACAGAGCATCCGCGGACTGGCCGAATACACCGAGGAGGTACGCGACCACTTCATCGAGCTGGCCATCAGCTACAACATCAACATCATCACGGGCAGTATGCCCTACCGCAAGGAAGACGGCAAGCTCTACAACGTCGGTTTCCTGATCCGTCGTGACGGAACCTACGAGATGTACGAGAAGATCCACGTCACGCCCGACGAGATCAAGAGCTGGGGTTTGTCGGGCGGCAGCATGGTGCAGACCTTCGAGACGGACTGCGCCAAGATCGGTATTCTGATCTGCTACGACATCGAGTTCCCCGAGCTCTCGCGCATCATGGCCGATCAGGGCATGCAGATCTTGTTTGTGCCGTTCCTTACCGACACGCAGAACGGCTACTCGCGCGTCAGAGTCTGCGCACAAGCCCGCGCCATCGAGAACGAATGTTTCGTCGCCATCGCGGGTAGTGTGGGTAACCTGCCGAGGGTACACAACATGGACATCCAGTATGCCCAGTCGGGTGTGTTCACCCCCTGCGACTTCGCCTTCCCGACCGACGGCAAGCGTGCCGAGGCAACGCCCAACACCGAGATGATCCTCGTTTCGGATGTCGATCTCGACCTTTTGAGCGAGCTCCACACCTACGGCAGCGTGCGCAACCTGCGCGACCGTCGTCATGATCTTTACGAACTCAAACTCAAGAAATAAACCTCCCTTAAGAGACATTTAAATACGAGGGGACACTTTTTTCGAAGGTGTCCCTTGATTTTATGGTCGATTAGTCGGAAAAAGTTGCACTTTATGTTAAAAATTCCTACTTTTGCAAGTCATTTTTAAAATCTCATTTTATGTTTATCGTATTAGGACTTTTATTAGCCGGTGCCGCCACGGGCTATCTTTTTCGTGGCCGCAGCTTCTTTAAAGCCCTGGATCAATCCACGGCTTACACTATCTATGCCATGCTCTTCATCTTCGGCATTACGATCGGTGCCAACGAGGAACTGATCAACGATATCGCAAAATTCGGCATGCAGGCCACGCTGCTCGCCCTGAGTGCAACCCTGGGCAGCATCTTCGCGTCGTATTTCGCCTATAAAATCTTTTTGAAGAAAGGAGGCCGCCTTGAAAAGTAATCTGATCGTCATCGCCTGCTTCGGATTAGGCATCTACCTCGGCATAACCTACGGTCACCAGATTGCCGACATGGTGCAGTCGCTGCCGACCTACTTGCTCTATGCCCTGATCCTTCAGGTGGGACTCAACATCGGTGCCAACGGCGAGTTGGGCATCCTGATCCGCAACATCAGCCCCACGACCATTCTCCTGCCGCTGTGCACCATTGCTGGCACGCTGATCGCCACCTCACTGGCCAGTTTCCTGTTGGCTGACTGGTCGGCACCCGACTGCATGGCCGTCGGATGCGGATTCGGCTACTACTCGCTCTCGTCGCTGCTCATCACGCAGCTTAAAGAACCCTCTGTCGGCATCGAGATCGCCACACAACTCGGGGCCATCGCCCTTCTGTCCAACATCATCCGCGAAGTCGCCGCACTGATCGGAGCTCCGTGGTTTCTGAAACTTTTCGGCAAGTTCGCCCCCGTGGCGGCGGCGGGAATTTCCTCGATGGATGTCTGCCTGCCGACCATTACGCGCTACTCGGGCAAAAGCATCGTCCCGATCGCGCTGATCCACGGCGTGGTGCTCGATCTGAGCGTTCCCGTGTTGATCTCGTTCCTGTGTAAATAAAAAAACCTCCGCGAAGCGTTTCGCGGAGGTTTTTTTATTATCGGTAAAGGAGTAGCGAATTCAGCGTATGGTTGCTTGCGCTACCCCAAATCACCTTGCTTTTCAGTTGTTGGGAGGTAATGTCGTAGTACAAGATCCGACCGTGACACAGCCTTAATTTTCGCAATATCTGCACGAGGATCGATGACCCGGCGCAAAGTCGCCAGATCAAATTGGGATACTTTCCCTTATCGGCAATACACTGCTCCACCTCCTGCGTATATTTGTCGTGTCCGCTATTGGACAGGCTCGCCGCCCTGCGACGGAAAGCCGACAGCGGCAGGTCGATCTTCACCAGCGGGGCATGCTGTGCAAAGCGCATCCACAACTCGAAATCCCCCGCATAACGGAATCGGGTATCCAGTCCGCCCGACTCGAAGTACAACTCCCGACGCCAGAACATGCTCTCCTGCTGCAAGGGGCCGAGCACACCCTCACGGCACCAGCCGTTGGCAATATCCCCCTGACGGCGCAACGAAGTCTTCCCGAAGATCTGCGAAAACATTCCGTCCTCGTTCACAAAGGCATATCGTCCGCCGAGCCACTGAATCTCGGGACAGGTCGAAAAAACGCGATTGACCGTCGCCAGCGTCCACGGAAGATAACGGTCGTCGGCATTGATCCACGCCAGGATATCGCCCGTCGCATGGCTGAATCCCTTTTTCAGGGCATCGTACATTCCGTGATCCGGTTCCGAGATGACCACGGCCAAACGATCCCGATACTTATTCACAACGGACATCGTACCGTCCGTAGAGCCGCCGTCAATGATGATGTACTCCAAATTATCGTATTGCTGGGACAATACCGAAAGAATCGTTTCTTCGATATACGCCTCCATATTGTAGCAAACTGTAACGACAGAAATCTTCAAACTCATCGCCCTCCGATTTAATATTTCGACGGTGACTTCTCCCTGAATCGCGGGAAAAGCAGACGTACGTGATTCGAAACAAAAGTCAATATTGCCGCACCCAGTCCGTAGTGGCGTTTGCGGTAAATAAAGAACTCAAACGGATTGGCACCGTTGCCGCCCGGGCGGTAGAAACTCTTGCAACGCTGCACGAACGACACCTTCGCATCGCACCACTTGGGCAAACGCACATGGCAGTTGCACACACCGCAGGCCGTCCCCACGACAAACGACTCGAAACCCGCCTTTTGGGCACGCAGTCCGTAATCCGTATCTCCGATCGCATGATGGAAAACGGGATCGTTCTTTCCGACCACGCGATAGACACTTCTCGGGATCAGCACGATATTTCCGTTGAACGTATCGCACAGGGTCAGACCGTTGATTCGGGTCATCAATCCCGTCGTTTTGCTGCGTCCGCCGTAGGTGATATATTTACCCGACTCGTCGGTCGTATAACCCACGATAATCGCCCGATGCTGCTTTTCCGCGGCAGCGTCCAGCAACTTTACCAGCGCTCCATCCGACAATATCGTATCGTCGTTGAGCCACAGGTAATAGTCGTAATCGCCCTTCTCGGCCTCTGACCACGCCGCGTGCATTCCACGATTCCAAAACAGGCTTCCGTCTCCATAAATCAGATGTACCTGGGGATACTGCTCCCGAATGGCCTCGGGCGTACCGTCAGTACATCCGTCCGAAGTCAGAAACACCTCCAGACCGACCTCTTCGGGAAGCTCCTGACGGAAGATCCCCGCCAGACACTCAAGCGTCTTGTCCTTACGATTGTGGACAGTTAATAATACGGCTATTCGATTCATTGTTCGATTTATCTATAAAAGGTAATTTGACAAACAGCAAGCCCCAGAACAAGGGATAATTCAGGAAATACTCTCCGTTCAGCAACAAGACAATAATCACCAGGAACAGGAGTCTTTTCTTCCAGGGCATATTCAGCTGCCGATACAGCATGACGAAATAAAGCAGGATGCAGACCACACCCATGATGTTGATCGCACCCGAGAATCCGTTACCCGTACCGACCATCTTTGCGCCCAAACCCTCATATCGGGAATCGAGCAGGAATCCGTTACCGACAATCGGATGTCGGGCAATATTCTTCATGTCAATGGTCAGCGCACCCATTCGGGACCACGAGACCTCACCCTCTTCGAGTTCTATGGCCGCTTCATATTCTTTGGACACCTTCTCCCCCAAGAACTCGAGACTGTCATACAAGACCATTCCGAGCAGAATACTCGAGATGATGATCACACTTTTCTTCACTTTGCTCAAATGCTCGGAGATCAGCACACTGCCCAAAGCAAACGCCACAAACACCAAATACCCCGTCGTACTTTGTGTGGTACCCAGCGTGATGATGAAGATGATACATTCCTTTCGGTAGGTGCGCCACAGGTGCTTCAAATCATCCAGATAGAGCAGCGGGATCAGCATGATAAATCCCTGGAATGCACCCGGTTCCCAGAACATACCCGAATTTCGGATCGGATCGATGCTGATGATCGAGTTGTAAAAGATGAGGGTCTTGTAACGGTTAAACTCGAAGCCCAACGGAGCGCCTCCCAGATATTCCCAGAGGAAAAGCACCAGACTGATCAGACTTATTACGTAAAGCGTCTTGAGATATACCCTTCGGAATCGGAATCCGATCAGCGTCACAATCAGATAACCGACATAGAATTTGGCCAGGAAATTGACATTGGCCGGCAACGAAACCTCCTTCAGCACGAGCGCCTGTCCGACAAAAAGGCAGACAAAGAAAATCAGCCAGCCCAATATTTTCTTGCTCACCAGACGTTCTCCGCCCTGGATCATATACAGGAAGACCATAACGGCGACCGCTATGACGAATACCCAGTCGTTCGAGTAGATGAACAGGGGATTACCGCTGATACACATCAGCAGGAACACGAGGATATAATCTTTTATTTTCGAAATCATATTTCTTGTTTTCTATTGCCTTTTCCCGGCCTTTATAAACATATTTCGGATGAACGCCACCTCCTCTTTCTCCAGCAAAACCACACATCCGGCAAGAATCGGGACTAAAACGCTTGCAAATATAGTAGAAATAAATTTTATCCACTCATTTTCAATAAGAATCACCACTTGGAACACCGCCAAAACAATTGCGATCAACAAAAGACTCCGAGCGAGAATATTTTTCAGAAAATACCCCGGATCGTAACCGAAATTCCGCCATGCATAGTACAGATTGACCACACACTGCCCAAACGACACCAAAATCGTGATATAGAGTGCCGACTCGTAGTTCATCCCCAACTTGAAGGCCGCGAAAATCAACGCGATATTCAGGAAATAGAGGATCGACAGCACCGTTTGTTGGCGGTTGATCTTACCCGTGGCATGCACCGCCTGATACAGGAAATAGGTGAACGATGCCACGTTGATATTGATGACGACCAGTTTCACCAGCTCGGCCGTACCCTCGGGCGGATTCTTCAGCCACAGGTTCAGGATGAAGTCCGTCTCGTAGTAAATCGGCAGGCAGATAATAAGCAGCAATACAAACGTGACCTTCGTACCGAGATTCACCAGGCGGGTCATCGTCGGGATGTCGTTTGCACCGTATGCGGCCATCATCTGCGGGACGACGGCCTGTTTGAAGTTCATCACAAACGTATTGATCACGGACATGATCTGCATGGCGATGCCGTATGCCGCATTGACCGTCAGTCCGAAGAAGACGTTGATCAGCACCACGACGCCCTGATCACGGCAGATCATCGAGAGCACCGTAAAGATCAACATCGAGACGAACACCAGCATCTCCCGAATCAGCTTTCGGTCGAACAGCGCCGACGTATGCGTCTCCTCGTATTTTCGGGCATAGAAGAAGATGCTCGTCACAAAAAAGATGGTCACGCCCAGATTCAGCATCGACAGCGTGATGAGTTTGTCGTATTCGATGACGCACAACAAATAAAGCACCCCCAACCGCAACACGGACTGGATGATCTCCAGCAGGGCGATTTGCGAAAAATCCTCCCGCGCCCGCAACAAGGCCGAATAGGGCACGTTCAGGATGTTAAGCACCAGCGACAGGACGGAAATCTGAAACACGACATGCGCCGCAAATATTCTCTCCGAAGGGATGTTCAAATCCGATAGGAAGAAAACGGCAAAAATCTCCGCTCCGACCAACGAGATAAGAGCCACACCCCGATGCAGATAAAGTCCGACCCCGAAGACCCTGCGCATTTCGTCATTGTCCTTCTTGCCGATGCTGATGCTGTAGAATCGCTGGATGGCGGTTCCGATCGATCCGTTGATGAACGAGAACATCGCCACGATGCTGCCGACCAGATTGTTCAGGCCGTAGTTCTCCACACCGAGCACCTCCAGAGTGATACGGGTCGTAAAAAACGCGATGGCCATCGTAATACCCATACGGATATAGAGGGCTATCGTGTTTTTTGCGATCTTGTTTTTATCCACCGAAAATGTCGCCATACGTTACTTGGATCTTTCGTTCAGAATGTCGTAATAAGCCTGACGCCACTCCTCCATGTTTTTGGTATTGCTTACGTTTTCCTCGATATACTTGAAGCCGTTCTCCCGAAGGCGGGTAAACAACTCCTCGGAATCGAGCACTTTCATGATATTCGCGGCCAAAGCCTCGTGATCGCCCGTTTCGGAGAGCAGGACGGTCTCACGATCCTTATTGATCGACGGAGTTCCGCGGGTAATGGTCGTCACCACGGGAAGACCCAGACTCATCGACTCACGCAGCGTACTTGCAATAAAATCCACCTTCAGGGGCAACAGCGCGATTCTCGATTTCACGACCTGCTTCAGCACATCCTCGTATTCGGGAAAACTGCCGCTGAAAACGATGTTGTCGGTCATGCCCAACTCGGCAATACGCTTGTCGAGCTGCTCCTTCAGCGGGGCATCGTATTCGCCGATGACATTCAGCCGAACCCCGGGATGCGTCTTGCACACCAATCCCATTGCCTCGATGACCAAATCGACCGCCTTATTGATGTAGCGGGAGAAATACACCAGATCAAACTCCTTGTCGTGGGAACTCCGATCCACGGAAAGTCCGCCCGCAAGTCGCAACGGCAGGACTTTCTTCTGCGGATCGATATTCTGATGGATGTAATCCTTGGCGTATTGCAGGATGGTGCACACATAGTCCGAGCGTTTCAACACCTGACGTTCGATGTTGCTTCTATAGGCATACAACTCCTTGCTGATCGGGTAATTGCTCAAGAAATTGGGCGAAGACATGAAGGTCAGCAAAATGGTCAGCACGGGATACTTCTTCGGAAGATCCAACACCGAAAGCGAATAGTTCGGATTCTCGGCACCGATCAGATGCACGATGTCGGGCTGAATCTGATCAACCAGATCCGCCACGATCTTGCGGTTCTTGCGATAGTCGCCATACTGCTTGAACAGCTTGCGCCGCAATTTCAACGACATGTCGTCGTCCTGCGTGCGGTAAAAATAGTAATGCACCCCGTTGGATTCGAACTTCTGCAAGGTTTTCTTCATGCCGTCGTGCATGGAGATCACATGCAGATCTATGTCCTCGAAACGCTCGAATTCACGGATCGCATTCGTATTCCAAATGGCATAATCGATATATTCGAAGTCATGGAAATCCCCCCTCAGCACCCTGTTGAGCGGATGCTTCTTCAGCTCCAGCCGACTCCGCACAAATGCATTGGAGAAGTGACAAATCCAGACTACTTTCAATTTCTTCATAACTTAAGGTCTCTTTATGAGTTTCAAATATTCCGACCACTCGCCCATATCGGTCCACGAATTTTCGCTCACCGGAAAACAACCGACCTTTCCGCCGCGTTTGATGACCTTGTCGATCAGGTGGGTGATGTGGTAGAATTCGTTTTCGGGGATCTCGGCGATCAGCTCCGGTTGCAGGATATAGACACCCGTATTGATCATGTAGGTCATTTCCGGTTTCTCGGACAATCCCGTCATGATGCCGTTCTCGGCCGTCTCGATGACACCGTAGGGAATCTTAAAACTCTTGAGAGCCGTGACGATCGTGATGTCGTTTTGGTTCTTGCGGTGATACTCGTATACATCCCGAAAATCCTGATCGATGATGATGTCGCAATTCGAGACAAAGAACGGGGTTTTGATCTTATCCTTGAGCAGCGTCACACTGCCGATCGTACCCAGCGGCTTGTCCTCCTTGAAGAAGGAGATGTCGTATTTGTGATCCAGCGAATTCAGATAGAACTCGATCATGTCGTATTTGTAATTCACCGACATGAAGAACTTCGAGCAACCGATCATTTCGAAACGATCCAGGATTTCCTCGAGGATGGTTTTTTCGCCGATCGGGATCAGCGGTTTGGGCATGACGTTGGTCAGGGGTTTTAGGCGGGTACCCTTACCTCCGGCCATGATGACCACCGGCAAATCGATCGGATCGCGCAATTTGGCCTCCTTCTCGACAAACAGGTCTTTCCAGAACAACACATCCACCAATTCGCCCCGACTGTCCACCACGGGCATACACTCGGCACGCATCTTGAGCATTTTTTCCTTAATTTGTTCGATCGGTTCGTCCGGAGTCGCCACCACCTTATCGGTCGAAAGCACCTGCCCGACCGACAGCAAAGTATCGTTGTGTCGGATGATGGCACGCTGAATGTCGCCGATGGTCAACATCCCCTTATAATGCTCCCCCTCATAAACAAAAAGAATCTTTTGTTTAATCTGATCCATCACCTTCAATGCATCAAAGAGCGTTGCATTGCAATCAATTACCCGATTCTGAATTTTAAGGAATACGCTCATAATTCTTATAATGTCTTATATGTTTTCAATATCCGTCGAACGCTTGTTCGGAATTTTACGGGCGGGATTTCCGACATAGACGCCGTAGGGCTCGGTGCTGTGCAGTACGTTGGCACCCGCTCCGATAAACGATTCTTCGGCAATGCGGATCGAATTCTTCACCGTCGAATGCAGTCCGACAAAACAATACGGATCAAAATCCGTCGATCCGCCGACCACAACTCCCGTCGAGAAAAAGCTGAATTTGCCGATCACCGAATCATGCGAAATGGAACACGAGGCCGAAACAATCGCACCCTGCTCCAGCGTTACATTGGGGCCGATAAATGCATTGGGATACACCATCACATTTTCGCCGATTTTTTCGGGATCGGTATAGATTTGAGCCGTGCGGGAGATGAACCGACCCAATTTATATCCGTGCGCACGGCAGAAATCACACAATTTTTCCCGCAAATGGTTCATCTTGGAATATCCGCACGCCACCAGAATCTCGAAATCGGTGTCGATACGCTCCCGCAACTCCTCAAACGGTACCACGGGAATTCCCTGTACGTTCTCCCGAGAGATAAAATTCCGCTCGTTCGTAAATGCCACCACATTCAGTACATGCTCACATTTGATGTACTCATAGATCCGCTCGGCATATTTCGAATCGCCGAAAATTACGATATTCTGCATCTTTCCCCCTGTTGTTTAATGGTTATATATTCGTTGATCCGTTTCGAATACTCCTCCAGACGCTTGTCGAGTACTTCGCGGGTCGGTGCCGCAAGGATCAGCTCGCCGTATCGGTCAAGTCCGCTTTTGAATTTACGGACACAATCGCCTTCCCGGAGTTTACAATGAAACGAAACGACACCCGGCCATGTTGCGACCTCCTCGAGTTTTGAGGAAATATGCTCCACGACACCTTCCGGAAGGGTCAGGAAACGCACTCCCGCCACACGCGGTTCTTGTTGGGGAACAAGGCAGACCTTCAACCCCATCGCAATTCGCAGCAACTGCTCCTCAATATTGATTCCCGTCGAAAGAGGCACCAGATGCGAGGTGATGTTATCTCCGCCCAGACGGGGACTTGTCTCGATGATGAAGATACCCCGATCGTTGATCTTAAGCTCGGTGTGCGATCCGCAATTTTCAAATCGGAGGCTTTTCGCGATTCGGCGCACCAGATCCCGAATCTCCTCCCGCTGCGGTTCGGTGAGTTGGGCGGGTTGTTTGTGTGCCAGTTCCACGTTATACGGGAACGGAGTGGTCGTCTTCTCGGTAAACTGAATCACCTCGCTCCGTCCGTCGAAATGCAGTCCCTCGATGCTGTACTCGCGGCCTTCGATGAATTCCTCAACCAGCACCGTGTCCTTTTTCGAGAACTCGAACGCATCCGAAATCGCCTGGCGGAGCTCCTCGTTGTTTTTGCATAGCACCACGCCACGACTTCCGGAGTTGTCTCTCGGCTTGACGATCACGGGACAGACAAAATCGCGGGCTTCGTCCGCATCATGAATCAGACGCCCCTTGGCACAGGGGATTCCGTCCCGCTCGAAACACTGCTTCATCAGAAACTTATCCGTCGAAATCTTCGCCGTCTCCACCGAATAGAATTTCAAATGCAACTCTTCGGCAACACGCGCCATCATCTCGAGCGGTTTGTCGGTTGCCGCCGTCACGACGGCCGCCACCTTATACTTGCGGGCTACGGCCAGCGTACCCTCGTAATCCTGTCCGCCAACCACCTCGAAGGCATCGACCTCATCTCGGCAAAAAGCCTCGGCGCACGGGTCTATACCGACCACGTACAGTCCCAGGGCTTTTGCCCGATCGATAATCGATTTCTGGAGGTCGCCGACTCCGAAAATAAGAATGCTCTTTTTATCCATTGATAGCCTGATCAACCGTTTTGACAATGAAATCGATCTGCTCGTCGGTCAGTGCGGCGTACATCGGCAGCGTGATTTCGTTGTCGGTTACATATTCGGTTTGCGGCAGTACCGCATTAAAATCCTTGTAAATCGAGAACTTGTGGATTGCGGGATAGTGCACGCTGGTCTGAATGCCTGCGGCGTGGATCTTCTCGCGAATCGCATCGCGGTGCTCCTTGGTCGAATCCGTAAGGACGATCGGCATGATGTAGTTCGACGTGAATTCGGTGTTATCGGCAAACGGCACGATCACACCCTTCACCTTCGAGAGTCCCTTCAGGTAGCGCTCTCGCACATGAATACGCGTCTTCAGATCGCCGGGCAGTTTCTTCAGTTGCTCGATGGCAATCGACGCACGGATATCGTCCAGGCGGAAGTTATAACCCAACTCGACAATATCGTACGAGGTTGCATGACCGCCCGCACGCTGATACGACATCGTGGTCATACCGTGCGAACGCAGCAGACGTGCCCGATCGGCCATCTCCTTGTTGTTCGAGATGAACATACCGCCCTCGCCCGTGCTGATGTTCTTGTTCGAGAAGAAGCTGAACGAGGCGCAGTCGCCGATCGTACCCAGTTTCTTGCCCTTATACTCGGACAGGGGGCCGTGGCAGGCATCCTCGATCACCTTCAGGTTGTGCTTGCGGGCGATGGCCATGATTTCATCCATCTTTGCGGGGAATCCGGCCATGTGCACCACCACGATGGCTTTGGTTCTCGGGGTGATTTTCCGTTCAATATCCTTCGGATCGATATTGATATGCTCGGGGCCTACAATATCGCAAAAAACGGGGGTCGCACCCACATAACGAATGCAGTTGACCGACGCCGCAAACGTAAGCGACGGACACAGCACCTCGTCACCGGGGCCGATGCCGCAAACCAGACAGCACAAATGCAGGGCATCCGTACAGTTCGTGACCGAAACCGCATACCCCACATGGAACATATCCACAAACATTTTCTCCAACTCTGCACACTTGGGACCCGTCGAGATCCATCCCGAACGGATTGTTGCTGCAGCCGCTTCGGCTTCTCGTTCATCAAAATTAAGATTGAACAAAGGAATATCGTATGCCATAATTCTAACGATTTATTTTAAAGACTGCTCTGCAAAGTAGCGCCACAGGGGCGTCTGCATGACAGCTTCAATAATTTTTCCGTTTAACAATAATTTTTTCACTTCATCCGAGGTCAGCAGGTGGATTGCGATGTCTTCCGTCGGTTCCGGACGGGGATCGTCGGTTTTCCGAACACCCCGTGCAAGAAACGTATAACAACGATTGCTCATCGCCCCCGAATTCGGAGCTGATACCCCGTACTCGATCCATTCGCCACCCGTATATCCCGTTTCTTCCAGCAATTCCCGTCGGGCGGTGTCGATCGGGGCTTCTCCCTTTTCGCAAATTCCGGCGCAGAGCTCGACGCTCTCCGTCTTCAATCCGTGACGATACTGCTCCTCCATAATGAAGCGGCCGTCCTCCGTGATGGCCAACACATTCACCCAATCGGGATACTCCACCACATAGTAATCGTTGATCTCCACCCCGCGACCCGTCACCACATGATCCCGTCTTACGGACACCCAACGATTGCGGAACAAATAACCGCTTTGAAGAACCTTCCAGTGTTTCATTTACATTTTCTGATCCAGATTCTTGCCTTTCTCCTCGTGTTCGAAGTTGGGGAGGAACTCCTTGATGGCCTCCACCACCTCCTCCTTCGTAAAGTCGGGACGGGCAAAAAGTGTCTCCAGCTTCTGAAAGAAGCCGTCCACCTCCGCCAGCGATCTCCGGTGTGCCGAGGCGGCAATAACGCCCAGACTGCGAAAACGATCCATATCGATTCGTTCGCCCGGCACGAAGAACTCCTCATAGGCCTTTTCGCCGGTAGTATCGCTCTTGAAGTAAACCACGGGGTACTCCTTCGCATCGTCCGACATTCCGGCGGCAAGATGTTTGGCCTCCTCATCGGTCTTACATTCGTGTTTCACGTAGCCCATCGTCTTGACATATTCGTCGCAAATCGACGAGAAAGTCAGCATCTGATCCTCGCCCAATTTGGGGAAGAACACCTCACCGTTATGACCGAGGATGCAGGCCAGCATACAGATCTGACCGCTCTCTTCGGGCGACACGAAATAGCGTTTCACATCGCTGGGAGCGGCCAGCGGTTGTTTTTTCATCACGCGCTGAATCCACCCGTCGGGCAGCGATCCGTTCGAGAAGGCCACATTGGCAAATCGGGCGGTTGTCACCTTGAACTTCGACGTATAGGCCATCACCATATCCTCCATAATGCGCTTGCTGGCGCCCATGATATTGACGGGATTTGCGGCCTTGTCCGTCGAAACGCAGAAGAAATGTCGGGGCGGGAACTCCGCAAGCAGATCCAACAGGCGCTTGGCCTTAATGTCGTTGTTCTCGATCAGTGCCTGCACCGAATATTTGTCTTTTTCACTGCGGACATGCTTGTGTGCCGAGAAATTGGCCACAATGTCAAAGCCCTTTTCTTCGCGGAAAATACGTTCGAATATGGGATCTGCGAAATTCAGCGTGTAGGCACGGTACTCCTCCGGCACGAACATACCTTCGGTCGATCTGAGATCACGGGTCAGCTCGGCCAATCCGTTCTCGTTAAGATCCACGACGATCAGTTTCGAGGGCTTGAACGGAAGCACGGCACGGATAAACGACGAGCCGATAGAACCTGCTCCGCCGATCACACATACGCTTCGTCCTGCGATTTCCCGTTCCAGCTGTTCGCGATTCGCCTCGATATCCTTCAGAAACATGCTCTCCGGACGGAATGTCACATATCGGGCGATAAACTTATTCAGATTAAACATATTACGAATCTATTTTCTATTAAAATTCAGTTCCTAACAAACCGATGATCGGTCGGGCGCAAGGTACACAAAATCCTTCAGATTACACCTTTCCACAGGTTCAAAAAATTCGTCCGAATCGCACCATCGGCAACCGCTTAAAAATTTCACGGTCTTTGTCTTTTTCCGACCCGTTTCCGCGGTCTGTCCGAAAGGAGAGATCAAACTATTATTTCAGCTGATATTCAATCGCTTATCCGATCCTCTCCGTCTTCCGAAAACAAGTCTGAAACAATAACAACAAAATTAGGCATAATACTCCTCTAAACCAAGAATATTTCCATTTATTTCACGCTTTCGGGAAGTGGTTTCGGGCTTCGAAATCGGCCTAAACAATTAGAAATAAAATGCTTATTTTCCCGACCCGAAACATCGCAACTCCGTTTTTCCGTAAAAACGAATTATCAAAATCGGGTTTTCAGATTTACTCCGATACGACAAATCCCCTTCTGTCGGGAAAGGGATCAACCATACCTATGTATAAAAAAAGGGTCTTCCGACCCAATACTCCAAAACAAAAAAACGATGAAACGGACGACCCGATTTCATCGTTTTGGTGGAGAATACGAGAGTCGAACTCGTGACCTCTTGCATGCCATGCAAGCGCTCTAGCCAACTGAGCTAATCCCCCATTAAGCGGTTTTGCGTTGCAAATATAGGACGATTTTGGGATTCTGCAAAAAAATCCGCCAATTTTTTTTGAAAATTTCTACTCTTTACGGGGTTTTCCGGTCTTTGGACAGAACTTCGATCGCGCCACAAACCACGGATTACGCAGATCCTCCTCGTTGTAGCGGAGTTTCCCGGCCGTGCCCTCCAACGTCAGGACATCGGTACGGCCGCCGCTCTCGTCCAGGATGAGTTCTCCGGCCGCCGTATCCCAATCATACGTGGGACTTGTTCGCGGGTAGTAGTCGATACGTCCTTCGGCCAGAAGGCAGAATTTATAGGAGCTGCCCTGCTCGACGAGTTCCAAATCGGGGAATCCGCCCTTCAGAAAATCAATCACGCGGAACGTGTCGGCATTCTTATACGAACGCGACACCGCCACCTTCAGATGGTCGTGGGGACGCTTCTCGAAGAACGGCAGACGCACCAGCCCTTCGACAATCTCCCCGTAGGTGGCCTTGCTGTCCTCGCGTGCCGCCACGTGCTCCTTCAAGAAAGCACCCCGCCCCCGCTCGGCCAGATAGATCTTCTCGAAATAGGGGACATAAACCGCAGAGAACGCACATTTCTTGTGCGACATCAGGGCGATATTAACCGTAAATTCGTGATTTCCGCGGATGAATTCGGCCGTGCCGTCCAGCGGATCGACCAGCCAGTAAAGTTCCCAGTTGCGACGTTCGTCGTAGCGCATTTCGCGTCCCTCCTCCGAAAGAATCGGGATGCGCGTAAAGCCCAACGCATCGCGTATGGTCTTGTGCGCCAAATGGTCGGCTTCGGTCAGCGGCGTGGAATCGCTCTTGAGTTCGAATTCGGAACCGCCCTGCTCCCTGTATACACTCATGATTGAAGCTCCGGCCTGCACCGCGGCATTGAACATGGCCGGAATCAACAACTGTCTCACCTCTTCTTGGATCATCTCTTCGGAATTTTTTGAAGCCCCCTCTTCTTTTTGTCGGGTAAAGGTAACAAATATTATGCGAATCCGAAAGCCGAGTTTACATTTACGACCGAAATGGCGTAAAACACACCCAACCGAAAAATAAAAATCACCGGAAGTATTGTTTATAAGATAAATATGCGTATATTTGCACTCCGAAATTATGTTCAACTACATATTTATCGACTAAATGTACGTTATAGTAGAGATCGCAGGTCAGCAGTTTAAAGCTGAGAAAGGTCGGAAACTTTATGTTCACCGTCTTCAGGGCGAAGAGAATTCGTCCGTAAGTTTCGACAAAGTCCTGCTCACAGACAACGACGGTCAGGTTAAAGTTGGCGCACCTGTAGTAGAAGGCGCCGCAGTTAAGTGCAAGATCCTCAAGCATCTGAAAGACGACAAAGTCTTGGTGTTCAAGAAGAAGCGTCGTACCGGCTACCAGAAGTGTAACGGTCACCGTCAATACTTGACTCAGATCCTTGTAGAAGACATTGTTGCATAACCTTTAAAAACGAAGAAACATGGCACACAAGAAAGGTGTAGGTAGTTCGAAGAACGGCCGTGAGTCGGAAAGCAAGCGACTCGGCATCAAATTGTTCGGCGGTCAATTCGCAAAGGCGGGCAACATTATCGTTCGTCAGCGCGGTACGGTACACAACGCCGGTGAGAACGTAGGTATGGGTAAAGACCACACTCTTTTCGCTTTGGTAAACGGAACGGTTTCGTTCTGCAAGAAGGCTGAGGGTAAATCCTACGTGAGCGTTACTCCCATCAACGAGTAATAACTCCACAATCGCAATTGTTTAAAAGAACCTTTTCCCGTAGGGGAAGAGGTTCTTTTTTTGCACGGGGGAGAAGAGAACGCAAAGAATGCTCTATGAGGGATAAGATGGAGCACAACGAAGCGTGAGATGCAGAACGCCAAAGAAACACCGAGGCGCGGCAGGACAAAGGACGCGAAGAATACTCCAAGTCTGGAGGGATAAAACGGGGCGCAGACGCGGCGGAATAAAACGGAGGCACAACAACGACCGAGCCCAACGCACCGCAGAGCAAAGAGTACACTCCAAACGGCTCGATGCCGAAAATCCGTGGGCTTGCGCAGGGATTCCCCGACCGATGCTACTTTTTCAAAGAGATGCAACGCCAACGGATCGCGCAATAAATACGGGGCAAAGCGGGCGATACTCACGACAAAATCGCCTCCGCTCCACCCCGCAAGGCACAAAAAAAACCTTCCCCTGCACACGTAGGAAAGGTTTTTGGTTTTAAAGAAAACCTTCTCGAGGGGTTTTCTATTTGATCAGATTCTCGTTGATGATCTTGCGCATGGCTTCAATACCCATGCCACCCGTCAGAATCTGAGGTTTGCCGCTCTTGGGGATCAGCACAAAGGTCGGAATCGAGCGTACACCGAAGATGGCAGCCAGTCCCTGCTCCTTATCCACATCCACCTTATAGACGTTGAGTTTGCCGGCGTACTCCTCCGAGAGCTGGTTCATGACGGGAGCCATCATCTTGCAGGGGCCGCACCATGTTGCGAAAAAGTCCACAATGGCAGGCAACTCACCCTCAAATACAAATTCGTTGGGGTTCTTCTCGTAATCATAGATCTGCGCCTTGAATTGCGCATCGTTCAATTCGATTGCTTTCATGGTCTTTTTGTTTTTTGCATCCGGGTTGCAGGCCGCCGAAATCGACGAAAGTCCCAATACGGCAACCGCCACAACCGCGAAAATGTGTTTAAAATAAGTTTTCATGTTGTTGTTTGTTTGTGTTGCAAAAATAGGGGTTTGTACTGCACGGGGAAATGACCAAACATCCGCTTGTGTCTGCAATTTTTCCCTCGCGTTGTGATTTTCACACCCTACAAACGGGAAAAAACCGAAAAATCGTACCAAACAACGAAGAAAAAAGACAAAAAAGCAGGATCGACTGATCCTGCTCTAACTATTATAAGGAGTGATTCCGGAGCGGTTCGAACGCTCGACCCACAGCTTAGAAGGCTGTTGCTCTATCCAACTGAGCTACGGAACCAACACAATCGTTCGGGACGATTTGCGGGGGCAAAGGTAATGAAAAAGGATGAAAAAGAGAAATTTTTTGAAAAATAATCACTTGGCATCCCCTTAAACCGAGCCGCACCTCACCCCGTGCCACACACACCACACATCGTACCCGATACCCCGCGTCCGACACCCCGACCTTTTTTCCCCGAGCGCTCCAAAGCGAAGTTCCTCCCTTTAATATATAGGAGTTACTCCCCCGAATGCGCCCGTTCGGGCGCCTGTTCCACCCAAAAACATTCCTTTGAAAACCTCTACCCGCACCTGCCTCCGAAAATATCACCCCGAAAACCCCTTGCCGCCCCACTACCACGGCACGACTTGGACAGCTGCCCCCGTTCAAAAGCATTCTGCCCAAAACCCCTACCCACATCCCTGCCCCAAAAATATCCCCCCCCTGCCACAACACTGCTCCGTCCTCCGAAACCTCGTTTCCCGAAAACCGCACCTCGTCCCCTCGCCCCCCGAAATTTTGTGCCCCCGAACCGTCCTCCACACCCAGCGCCACCCTTTCTCCTCCCCTAACACCCCGCACCGATCGCTCAAAACATCCCACCGCTCCGCTCCGACCGCCCTAAACCACAAAAATTCAGACCGTTTTATTTTGTCGTTCGGAATATTATGCGTAAATTTGCACGATTTTTAAGCCCAAATTGGGTTAGCGTTTATTAATAACTAAAAAAATTTTAAAGCAAATGGCTGTTAAAATTCGTTTGGCACGTCACGGTAAGAAGGGTTATCCTTTCTATCACATCGTTGCCGCAGATAGCAGAGCGCCACGTGATGGTAAATACATCGAGAAGTTGGGTACCTACAACCCCAACACGAATCCTGCTACGATTAACCTGAACTTCGAGCAAGCTCTCGGTTGGTTACTCAAAGGCGCACAACCCACGGATACCTGCCGTGCCATCCTGTCGTACAAGGGTGTTATGTACAAGAAGCACCTGATGGGTGGTGTAGCTAAGGGCGCATTCAACGAAACCGAGGCTGAAGCACGCTTCAACAAGTGGATGGAAGCCAAGAACGGTAAGATCGAGGCTAAGAACAACAAGGTAGCTTCTGACGCACGCGATGCACAGAAAGCTCGTCTTGCTGCCGAGTCGAAGGTCAATGAGGATCGAGCAAAGGCAATCGCCGAGAAGAAGGCTGAGGAAGTTGCCGCTGCTGCCAAGGCTGCCGAAGAGGCTGCTGCTGCCGCTGCTGAAGAGGCTCCCGCTGCTGATGCTGAGACTCCCGCCGCTGAATAAGGCTGAGATCCGTATCATCCAAAGACCGGCCATTTTGGTCGGTCTTTTTTTATTCCCTGCCCCCACAAGGACAGAGAAAACTCACACAAAATTTGTACCTTTGTCGCAAAAGGTCTGAAAACAAATGATTGCAGGAAGAATCAACAAACTATTCGGAACGGAAGGCAGTCTGATGATCTCGCTCTACGACTCCTTCCCGAGAGATTTCAACCCCGAAACCACCCCGCTGTTCGTCAAGATCGACGCACTCGACGTGCCGCTCTGGTGCGAAAGTTTCGAGCGCCGGGGCGTTTCGTCGGCGCAGGTTGCGTTTGCCGACTTCGACACCGAACGCCGTGCCGAGGAGTTGCTCGGACGCGAATTTTTCATCGAAGAAGAGGACGATGACGAGGAGGATGACGACGAATTCTATCTGGAGGATTTGATCGGTTTCTCGATTCAGGGATCGGAACTCAACGAAGAGGGCGCAATGGAACATTTCGAGGCGGAGCTGACGGATTACATCGATTCGGAGGTCAATCCGTTGTTTGAAATCGAGTACCGCGGCCGCCGCGTGTTGGTTCCCGCACAGGAGGAGTTCATCGCAGGCATCGACTTTGAGGGTCAGCGCATCAAGATGGTGCTGCCCGCGGGCCTTTTAAATTTGGAATAACATGGCACGTGTAGTTATAGGTCTTTCGGGCGGTGTCGATTCGTCGGTTGCCGCCTACATACTCAAACAACAGGGACATGAGGTCATCGGCCTGTTCATGATCAACTGGCACGACACCACGGGTACGCTCGAGGGCGATTGTCCGTGGCACGACGATCGTGTCTTTGCCGAACTGGTCGCCCGCAAACTGGATATTCCATTGCACGTCACCGACCTTTCGGAGGAGTATCGCAAACGCGTGGTCGATTATATGTTCGCCGAATACGAACGCGGACACACGCCCAATCCCGATGTGTTGTGCAACCGCGAAATCAAGTTCGACGTGTTTATGCGCGAGGCGATGAAACTCGGTGCGGACTATGTGGCAACGGGTCACTACTGCCGCCGCGAGGTTTCGACCGATCAGGACGGACACCCCGTTTACAAACTTCTGGCAGGCTCGGATCCCAACAAGGATCAGAGTTATTTCCTGTGTCAGCTCTCGCAGGAGCAGTTGAGCAAGGCGCTTTTCCCCGTGGGTGATCTTCTGAAACCCGAGGTGCGCCGCATCGCCACCGAGCAGGGGCTGGCCACCGCCAAACGTAAAGATTCACAGGGCATTTGCTTTGTGGGCAAGGTCGATCTGCCGGTATTTCTGCAACAAAAACTCGCCGCCAAGCAGGGCAACATCCACGAGATTCTGCCTTCGTGGCCGAAGTTCGCACGCCGCGACGCATTCAAAGTCGAAGAAGGTGCAACGCCGACCGACGAACAGTTGGCAGGCCTTGCCGAGCCGTGGCACTTCACGGTGCGCGACGGCAAGAAGATCGGCACGCACAACGGTGCACATTTCTACACGATCGGTCAGCGCAAGGGACTCGGCATCGGCGGCCGTAAGGAGTCGTTGTTCATCTTGGCAACCGACGTACACGAAAACGTGATCTATGTGGGTGAGGGTGACGCACATCCCGGCCTGTGGCGTCCCGCGTTGTTTATCCCCCGCGAGGAGATTCACTGGGTCAATCCGACGCGCAAGATGGAGGTGGGCGAAAGCCGCCGTTTCGAGGTGCGCATCCGTTACCGCCAACCCCTTCAGGACGCGATGCTCTACATCCGCGAAAAGGGTGCCTACATCCTCTTCGACGAGCCGCAGCGCGGCATCACGGCAGGTCAGTTTGCCACCTGGTACGACCACGAAGAGTTGGTCGGATCGGGTAAGATTGCCGAATAATCGCCATCGGGAAATGGATCTACGAAAAACCATACACATTCTTCTACCGACTCTGCTCCTTTGGGTTGCAGGGTCGGTTTTTTATCCCCTTGCGGCCGCCAATCGCCGTCCGCCCCTTGCGATCGGCTACTACGATACCGACCGACTTTACGACACCATTCCCGCCGAGTTTTACAACGACACGGACTACACGCCCGAAGGTCGCTACCACTGGAATACAACGCGTTACGCACGTAAGATTCAAAATACGGCTGCCGCTGCCGACTCGATGGCGCTCGATATTTTGGCGTTGTGGGGCGTGGAAAACGAAGCGGTCGTACGCGATCTTTCCGAGGCGTGCCGCTCGGAATACACCTATCTTCACCGCACGCTCAACACCTTCGACGGGCGCGACTTCGCCCTGCTGTATCACGCCGACAAATTCGCTCCGCGCAGTGTCCGCACCCATCATCGGACGCTCGTTGTCGTCGGTACGCTCTACCCCGACGCGCACCCCGATCACGGCATCGAAGTGTGTCTTTTGTTGTGCAACGACCGCCGTCAGACCGCCGACCGAATCAAGACCTTAAAGGAGGAATTTCCACGGCATCATTTAATTGTCATGGGCGAACTTCCCGAGATAAATCCCGCTACACTCGGACTTCAAGACGTACTCCTTTCCCACGAGGAAAAAGGACGCGGAAACCTGTGGCGGAAAAGCGGCTGGAAGCTCCGCGATCGGATCTGGGCTGATCCGCGAATCCGCATCCTCCGTTCGGGCATTCACGCCCGACGTTATCTGTTTGATTCCAAACAGGCTAAACCCCGTGGTACCTTCGCGGGAAACACCTACCTCGGAGGATACTCCCGAGCCCTTCCCGTTTTCTTCGTCTTTTAGTAAATTCTTTTGGTATTTTTGTAAAAATTTTTGTATTTTTGCGCCCGTCAAAAGAGCGGATAATCGAAACTCTTACAATGGCTTTCGCCACTTCGGCAGAAAGTCCGTTTTGCGGCAAAACTCCACGGAGCCCCGCACCGATGACGATAATTCCCCTTTCGCGGAAAAGTAAAGACATCAACCGAAGATCGAAAGTGACCGACAGGCGGTTTAAACCCGTGTCGGCATTTGCGACAAGAAACTGTCTTCACGGCTCCCGTTTTCGCCCCGGGCGACACTGACCCAAGATACACTATTATTAAAATTAAAAAAATAAGCTACAATTATGGCAGACGTAAAAAGAGTCTATACATTCGGTAACAAAGAGGCCGAAGGTAACGGCAAAATGCGCGAACTGCTCGGCGGTAAAGGTGCAAACCTTGCCGAGATGAACCTGATCGGTATTCCCGTACCTCCGGGCTTCACCATCACCACCGAGGTGTGCGCGGAGTATTATGCACACGGCAAAGAGACCATCATCAAGATGCTGCGTCCCGAAGTCGAGAAGGCCATGAAGAAAATCGAGGCACTCACCGGCATGAATTTCGGCGATGCCAAGAAGCCCCTGCTCGTATCGGTACGTTCGGGTGCCCGCGCTTCGATGCCCGGTATGATGGACACCATCCTCAACCTGGGTATGAACGACCAGGCTGTCGAGGCCGTTGCCAAACGTACGGGCAATCCCCGTTTCGCTTGGGACTCGTACCGTCGTTTCGTACAGATGTACGGTGACGTGGTACTCGGCATGAAGCCCGTATCGAAAGAGGATCACGATCCGTTCGAGGTCATCATCGAGGCCCAGAAAGCAAAACGCAACGTCGTAAACGATACCGACCTGACGACCGAAGATCTGAAGGAGCTCGTTGTGAAATTCAAGGAGGCCATCAAAAAACAGACCGGCGAGGACTTCCCGACCAATCCGTGGGATCAGTTGTGGGGTGCCATCTGCGCCGTATTCGGATCGTGGATGAACGAACGCGCCATCCTCTACCGTAAGCTCAACAACATTCCTTCGGAGTGGGGTACGGCTGTTTCGGTGATGGCCATGGTATTCGGTAACATGGGCAACAACTCGGCAACGGGTGTAGCCTTCTCGCGTGACGCCGCAACCGGCGAAAACATCTTCAACGGCGAGTACCTGATCAATGCACAGGGTGAGGACGTCGTTGCAGGTATCCGCACGCCGCAGCAGATCACCATCGAGGGTTCGAAGCGTTGGGCAAAGGCGCAGAACATCTCGGAGGAGGATCGTAAAAATAAATATCCTTCGTTGGAGGAAGTCATGCCCAACGTATATGCCGAATTGAACGAGATTCAGCACCACCTGGAGCAGTACTTCACCGATATGCAGGACATCGAGTTCACCATTCAGGACGGTAAGCTCTGGATGTTGCAGTGCCGTAACGGTAAGCGTACGGGTGCCGCCATGGTCAAGATCGCCATGGATATGTTGCGCGAGGGTCTGATCGACGAGAAGACCGCCGTACTGCGTTGCGAGCCCGCAAAACTCGACGAGCTGCTCCACCCCGTATTCGACAAGGAAGCCATCAAGAATGCACAGGTCATCACCAAGGGTCTGCCCGCATCGCCGGGTGCCGCCACGGGCCCCGTCGTATTCTTCGCCGAGGAGGCCGAGAAGGTCTTCACCGAGACGGGTCAGCGCGCCATCCTGGTACGTATCGAGACCTCGCCCGAGGACTTGAAGGGTATGTTGGATGCCGCAGGTATCCTGACCGCACGCGGCGGTATGACCTCGCACGCAGCCGTTGTTGCGCGTGGTATGGGTAAGTGCTGCGTATCGGGTGCAGGTGAGCTGGACATCGACTACAAAGCACGCACGATCACCGTTGGCGGCGTAACCGTCAAGGAAGGTGACTGGATTTCGTTGAACGGTTCGACGGGTGAGGTTTACCTGGGTCAGGTTGCCACGAAGGCTGCCGATCTGAGCGGTGACTTCGGTCACCTGATGGAGCTGGCCGGCAAGTACTCGGTACTGAAGGTTCGCGCCAACGCCGACACCCCGAAAGATGCCAAGCAGGCATTCGAGTTCGGTGCCGAGGGTATCGGTCTGTGCCGTACGGAGCACATGTTCTTCGAGGGTGACCGTATCAAGGCCATCCGCGAGATGATCCTCTCGGACGATGAGGACGGCCGTCGTGTCGCCCTGTCGAAGCTGCTCCCCATCCAGCGCGGTGACTTCGAGGGTCTGTTCAAGGTTATGAACGGTTACCCCGTAGTCGTACGTCTGCTCGATCCCCCCCTGCACGAGTTCGTTCCCCACGATGAGAAGGATCAGATGGAGATGGCCAAGGAGATGAACGTACCCTTGAAGCAGATCGTTGCCAAGATCGAGGCTTTGGCCGAGTTCAACCCGATGCTGGGTCACCGTGGTTGCCGTCTGGGTAACACCTATCCCGAAATCACCGAGATGCAGACCCGTGCCATCATCGAGGCTGCCATGAACGTGAAAGCTTCGGGTAAACCCGTTCACGTAGAGATCATGGTTCCTCTGGTAGGTAACCACAAGGAGTTGCGTTACCAGAAGGATATCATCGACCGCACGGCCAACCAGGTATTCATCGAGCGTAACGACAAGATCGACTACATGATCGGTACCATGATCGAGGTTCCGCGTGCAGCCGTTACGGCCAACCAGATCGCCGAGGTTGCCGAATTCTTCTCGTTCGGTACGAACGACCTGACGCAGATGACCCTCGGTTTCTCGCGTGACGATATCAGCAAGTTCCTGCCCATCTACCTCGAGAAGGGTATCCTGAAGCACGATCCGTTCCAGATCCTCGATCAGAACGGTGTGGGTCAGCTGATCCGTGAGGCCGTATTCAAGGGCCGCAGCACGCGTCCGAAATTGAAGTGCGGTATCTGCGGCGAGCACGGTGGTGAGCCTTCGTCGGTAGAGTTCTGCCACGACGCAGGTCTGAATTACGTAAGTTGTTCTCCGTTCCGTGTGCCCATCGCCCGTCTGGCTGCCGCACACGCTGCCCTGACGCAGAAATAATCGACAGATTACCAAATAGAAAAAGGCAGGTACTTGTTGGACAAGTACCTGCCTTTTCATTTTATCGGACAACTCATTCGGGCAGTAATTCCTTAAGTCGATCCTCCCGAATCACTTTGGGAAGGGACTTGCCCGCCAGAATCAACACCTTCCGGCCATTGCGGTAGATGTGCAACTGACGGCTGCGCACCACCGCCGTCAAAGTTTCGTCCTTCAGTATGGCCTGTAAAACGGGATGGTAAATTCCATCGGGTTCAAACAACTTTTTCTGAAGTTGAGAACACATGTTTGTAGTATCAATCGTCATCATAACGCGTCAATTTCCGTAAATCGTTGGAAGGTTTTACCGTCACGAGTGACCTTTCCGAAAAACATTTTCTCGGGTCGCACCCAATAGGCTCGCGCCCCGTATAGCGCCTGGTAAACGACCATCCGCTCCTGCGTCTCGCTGTCAAATGCGGGATGAATATACTTATATTTACCTCCTTTGAAGTGACAAAAGTATCGTTCTTCCTTTTTCGGAAAGGCAAGAAGCATCTTTCGGGCAAGAGGGACATACCAGGTTTTCACCTCCTCTTCGGTCGGGGTATGGGCTCCGGGAAAGTGATGAGCGTGTTCATAATACTCCAAATAGGTCTTCTCAAAATGCGCCACGCAGTCTTGCGCTCCAAAAATTCCCCATACCTTATCCCGATAATAAGGATTGGTGCAGTCGAACTGACGGGCTTCCAGTTCCGCAAATTCGGCAATCAACTCCTCGTCAATCTTGAAATGCTGATTGCCATATTTTCGCGGGGACTTATACTCATGCTCCCCGATGCGTTCCTTCAAGAAATCCGTCATCTTAAAATGAGGATTGCCCAACAAGGCGGGAATCCCCGTAAGGGGTGCCACCATCTGCGCATAAAACGAACCGCAACTATTGCCCACAAGCAAATCGGGGTTTTCGCTTTCGCATAATTCCCGAATCACCCTCAACGCCTCTTTCGGATGAATGGGCAGGTCGGGAGTGAGCACCCGTACCTCAGGTTCAAAAGACGCCCTCAGCGCCTCTGCCGGAATGCAGTTCCCGCTTGCGAAGAATCCGTGCAGGAATATAATCGTTTTCATCTTGTTGTCATAATTAAAGGAAAATCCAAGCCAAAGTTAATACTTTATCCGCAAATGATCATTAGAACAACGCCACACACGGTCAATAATTTTCCAGAATCAAATCCCCCGATCGGGATTTTCCGCGCGAATGCCCCAATTGTCTTTTTTGTCCGAAAAATTACTTCGTTTTTCTACTTTCCGAACGGAAACCCGCACCCGATTGCTCGAAAAATCGAGTTTTTGTGGTTAAAAAAGGAGGTTTCGTTGAAAATATTTTGAAAAACACCAGAACCGCATTATATTTGTTTTGGTTATTAATAAAAAAACAAAACACTTATGAAAAAGATCATTCTTTTGGTGATTGCCTCGATCTTTGCAATCACGACGGTTTCGGCACAGGAAGCAGGACGCTGGGGAATCGCACCCAGAATCGGATTCTATACCAACACCAACGATGACACCATTTTCGGACTCGGCGTTGCCGCACGTTACAGCTTTACGGACAACTGGCGTATCGAGCCGGGTATCAACTTCCTGTTGGAGGACAACTGCTCGGTAGATATCAGCGGTGATGTTCACTACGTATTCCACGTGGCTCAGAACTGGGAGGTTTACCCGATGGCCGGTATCGGTGTCAACGAGATGTATGACGACTGGTCGTGCAGCTTCAACTTCGGTGGTGGCGCCAGCTATTCGGTGGCCAACAACTGGGACATCAATGCAAGCCTGAAATGGATGGTTCAGACGGCCAAATACCACTCGAACCCCATTCTGATTTCGCTCGGCGCAACCTACAAGTTCTAAAATAGGAATCAGCCTTACAAAACGACCTCTACCCGATCGGGCGGAGGTCGTTTTCTTTTCGGGGGGGGTGGGCATAAAAAAGACCGATCCAAAGATCGGTCTTTAATGTTGCAGTCCCTATAAGCCGGGTTCTGTTCTCCGAACGAATTCGGAGCCCTCGTCATTTATCTACTACGGCAGTCACCTGCCGTCTCCAGCAACCTACCCCCCGACATCGGGCGAGCAACCCTTAATTGCCGGTATACACGGTCTTGCAACCCACGGGACGTACTGACCAAGAAACATTGCTGCTCTCGCGGTGGGCTCTTACCCCGCCTTTTCACCCTTACCTCAAAGGAAGTGCGCACTCCCCCCGGGGCGGTTCTTTTCTGTTACGCTTGCCATACCCTCACGGATATCAAGTTATTAGCTTACGTGGCGCTCTATGTTGCCCGGACTTTCCTCTCCCCGTCCGAAGACAGGCAGCGACAAGGCGGGTCTGCGGCGCAAAGATACAAAAAAAACTCCATTGCCAAACCGGGCAACGGAGTTTTTATGTTTTCGGGAGTCCCCCACCCGCCTATTCACGGCGCTCTTCGTGGAAGATATTCAGGTGTTTGAACAGCGGATTACGGCGGTCTAACAGCAACATTTCAACGATCAGCAGCAGCAGTGCCACACCGATCAGATACTGGAACAACTCGTTGTACTCCTCGAAACGCACGGTCGAAAATTCGCTTTTCTCCATCTCGTTGATCGTGTGCACGATTTCATCCAGACCCAAGTCCTGTTTGGTGGCACGCACATAGGCCGCATCGGTACGTTCGGCAATCTGGCGCAACATCTCCTCGTTGAGTTTCGAGACGACCATATCGCCGTTCTCGTCCTTGATGAACTCGCCGCCGATCTCGATCGGAGCACCCTCGGGCGTACCGATACCAATCGTGAAGATGCGGATGCCCATCTCCTTGGCACGATCGGCCACGGCAAGGGCATTATCCTCGTGGTTCTCGCCGTCGGTGATCAGAATAATGACGCGGTTGCGCTCGTTGTCCTGACGCTCCGAGAACGAATAAAGGGTCTGTTCCAAAGCCTGTCCCACGGCCGTACCCTGCACATCGACCAGATCGGTCGAGATCTTGCGGGCAAAGGCCTTCGCCATGCGGTAATCGGTCGTGATGGGGAGCTGCACCTTGGCTTCGCCCGCAAAAACAACCAATCCGACACGATCCTGCTTAAGACCGTCGAACAACTTGTTGATGGCGTATTTCGTGCGATCCAGACGGTTCGGTTCGAAGTCTTCGGCCAGCATCGAGTTCGACACATCGACCACCAGCATCATCTCCACACCGCGCGATTTCTGCTCGCGGAGTTTCGATCCCAACTGCGGACGTGCCGCAGCAAAAGCCAGCAGGACATAAGCCAGCGCGAAGAGCATAAACTTAAACCACACGCGGGCGGTCGAATTTTCGGGCATCAGTTCGCGGATCACCTCCAGGTTGCCGAAGCGTGCCAGACGGCGGCGGCGCTGATGGCGCACAAACATAAAAATAAGGAGGAAGCACGGCACAAGTGCCAGCAACCACAAATATTGAGGATGAGCAAATCGAAACATCTTTCTTGAAGTTTTACGGGATACGTTTTAACACCAGACGATTGACCACAAATTCCAGTGCGAGCAATCCGCAGGCGGCCAGCAACCACACGAGGAACAATTCGTGGTACGACACGCGTTCGAAGATCTCCATCTTGGTTTTCTCCATGCGGTTGATCTCGTCGTAGATGGCCTTGAGTTTCTGCTTGTCGGTGGCACGGAAATAATGACCGCCCGTCATGTCGGCGATCTGCTGCAAGGTCTTTTCGTCGATCTCGACCTTCTGATTCACGAACGTCATGTTGCCGAACATATCGATGGCGGGATAAGGCGCCATGCCGCGCGAACCCACACCGATCGTATAGACGCGGATCTTCTGCGCCTTGGCGATCTCGGCGGCCGTCAGCGGGGCAATCTCGCCGCAGTTATTCACACCATCCGTCAGAAGGATGATCACCTTCGATTTCGAATCGCTTTCGCGCAGGCGGTTAATTGCCGTGGCGATGCCGTTACCGATTCCCGTACCGTCGGTAATGCCGTTGCGCATGCGGGCAAGCAGGGTTTGCAGGGTGCTCTTGTCGGTCGTCAGCGGGCACTGCGTATAGCTCTCGCCCGCAAATGCCACCAGACCGATGCGATCCCCCACGCGGTCGTTGATGAACGAAGCGGCGACCTCCTTGGCGGCCGTCAGTCGGTCGGGTTTGAAGTCGCGTGCCAGCATCGAACCCGACACGTCGAGCGCCATCATGATGTCGATACCCTCGGCGTTGGTCTCGGTATTCTGCTCCACGCCCTGCGGACGCGCCAAAGCCACGATCAGAAGGCTCAATGCTCCAAGCCTCAACACCGCCGGCACGTGGCGCAACCAATAACGCAGCGTCTTCGGCGCACGGTTCACGGCCGCCACCGAAGAGATCTGAATCGAGCTTCCGCCCTGTCGCGCACGCCAGATGTAGTACGCCGCCAAAAGCGGAATCAAAAGTAAGAACCACAATAAATATGGGGTTGCAAAATGCATCATTGTTTCGTTTAAAAGGTTTACCAGTTTTTCTTCAATCGGATCACGCCCTTACCCTTCTTCTTCTCCTTGAGTTTCTCCTGCGTGCGATCCTCGCAAGCCTGGATGGCATCGAGCATCTGCTCCTGCTCCTGCTCGGAGAGTTTCGACGGCGAGGAAGCACCCTCACCCTGATTATCGGGATTCTGCTTTCCTTTCTCGGGTTGTCCCTGTTGCTTTTGGGGGTCACCCTGTTGCTGGTCGGGCTGTCCCTGCTGGTTCTGGGGATTATCCTGACCCTGCTGGTTCTGATCCTGCTGATTCTGATCCTGATTCTGCTGGTTTTGCTGGTTTTGCTGATTCTGTTGGTTCTGCTGCTGATCCAGGAGGCGTTTGGTGTAGGCGTAGTTATACTTCGTCTCGCGGTCATCGGGATTCAGGCGCAGCGACTGCTTATAACTGTCGAGTGCCTCCTGAAGTTTCTGCTGTTTGAACTGCGCATTTCCCAAATTGTAGAAAGCCTCGGCACGCTCCACGGCGGTACGCGTCGAATCGGCCGCCGCCAGCTTCATCGTCTTCTCGGCATGGTCGTAGCGCTCGGCCTTATAGAGGGCGTTACCCAGATTATAGGTCGGCTCGAACATGCCCGGTGCGAGTTCCATCGCCTGTTTGTAGCGGGCAATGCTCTCGTCGTACTCGCCCTTCTGATACAGGCGGTTTCCCTTACGCACCTTGCTGCGTTCGGGCATCTGCTGCGCGAGGACAACCATCGGCACACACACCAAAAGCAACAGTATATAAATTGATTTACGCATCTTAATCCTTATTTTGCAACACTTCGTCGGGATCGACCGGAGTCTGAATCTCCTGCTCCTTGGTCTGCTCGACAAAGTAATACACCTTCAAATAATCGGCCTCGTTGGATTCGGCATCGGGCGCGAATTTGGCAAATTTTACCAAGTCGGCATCCTTGAGCACCGCATTAAGATCCATCGCCGCCTTATCCGCGAGTTCCACCGAGCGCATCGCCGCGAGGATCTCGTCCGAAGTCATCTCCATGGCCGAAATACCCCAACGACCCACGATGTAGGTACGCAGGATGTCGGTCAGCGACGAATAGTAGAGTTTATGTTTGTTGTTCTGCCACAGTTTCTGGTTGTGGAGCTTCTCCAGATCGCGGATGGCAACCACATGGGGCGGCTGGGGCGGTGCAGGCTTGAAAAGACCGCTCAACGTGCGACCCCGACGTGCCAGATAGCGGACAAATGCCCAAACGGCCAGTCCCAACAGGATCAGACCGAACACCCCCCATCCCACATAGGCACGGATCTCGGCAAAGCGGAACGGAAGGTCTTTCTGCTGTTTAAGGTCGTAGATCGACTGCGAAGTGGAGTCGATTTGGAAGGTACCCACCTGAAGGCGCAGCGAATCGCCCTCGGACAGGAGCGTATCGACGATGTTTTTGTCGATATACAGCACGCGGGCACGTCCCAAATTATAGCGTCCCTCCTGAAAGGCGATCAGCTGGTAACGCTTGCGCAGTTTGAGGCGTCGTCCCTCCTGCTCCAACGTATCGACCGGAAGGTCGGCCGTAAGTTCGAGTTGTTCGTTGCCGTCGAAATCGGGGAAAGCAACCACCTGCATCTGATCGCGTTCGACCTCGATCCGGAGTTCGAACCGATCGCCGATGCCGATGCTGTCGGGCACCACCTGCGCCTTTACACGCGGTTGGGGCGTGGCATAAGAGGTCGCCGTTGCAAAGGACAACAAAAGTATGATTAAAAACCGGGTCATCGTTGTTTGAATAATTTGATCAGTTCCGTCACATAATCCGCATCGGTCGAAACTTGTGCCGTATCAATGCGGTTGTGTTTCAAGAGTTCGTCGATCTGGTCGGAGAGTTGTCGCCACATCCGCGCGTAATGTTCGCGCACGGCACGCGACGAGGTATCGACCCACACCTTTCGGTCGGTCTCGGCATCCTTCAGTTCGACGATGCCCACATCGGGAAGTTCCTTTTCGCGGGGATCAAAGACGCGGATGCCCACCAAGTCGTGTTTGCGGCCTGCGATCTTCAGTGCGTCCTCCAGCGCCTCACGATCCACCACCGGATTCATGAAGTCCGACAAAAGGAAAGCCGTGCAGTGTTTCTTGGAGACATTCGTCAGGAAGCGCACCGCTTCCGACAGGCGCGTATGTTTCGATTCGGGCTTGAATTCGATCAATTCGCGGATGATCATCAGCACGTGGCTGCGCCCCTTCTTCGGGGGGATGAATTTCTCGACATGATCCGAAAAGAACACGCACCCCACCTTATCGTTGTTTTGTGCCGCCGAAAAAGCCAGCACCGCCGCAACCTCCGTCAGGACGTTCTTCTTCATGCGGTCGGTCGTTCCGAACAGGCGCGATCCCGACACATCGACCAGAAGCATCATCGTCAGTTCGCGCTCCTCCTCGTAGATCTTGATGTGGGGTTTCGACGAACGTGCCGTCACATTCCAATCGATGTCACGCACATCGTCACCCGCACGGTATTCGCGAACCTCGGAAAACGACATACCACGACCGCGGAAAGCCGTATGGTACTTTCCGGCAAAGATCTCGTTCGACAGACCGCGGGTTTTGATCTCGATCTTGCGGACCTTACGTAAAATATCGTTCTCGGTTTCGACCATGGACTAAGGCACGATTACGTTGTTCAGGATATCGGTGATGATCTCTTCCGAGGAGATGTTCTCGGCCTCGGCCTCGTAGGTAAGACCGATACGGTGGCGCAGCACGTCGTGGCACACGGCACGCACATCCTCGGGGATAACGTATCCGCGGCGACGGATGAAGGCATAGGCACGTGCGGCCTTCGCCAACGAAATCGACGCACGCGGCGAACCGCCGTACGAAATCAGATTCTGCAATTTGTCGAGGTTGTATTCCTTGGGTTCGCGGGTGGCGAAAATAATATCGACGATGTATTTCTCGATCTTCTCGTCCATATAGACATCCTCAACCACACGGCGTGCCTTGACGATGTCCTCGGGCGAAATGACCTTATTCACCTCGGGCATACCGCATCCTGCGATGTTCATGCGCACGATGTCGCGCTCCTCCTGTTTCGAGGGGTACGAGATTTTGGCCTTCAACATGAAACGGTCGACCTGCGCCTCGGGCAGCGGATAGGTACCCTCCTGCTCCAACGGGTTTTGCGTGGCCAGCACCAGGAACGGCTGGGGCAGCGGATAGGTCTGATCGCCGATCGTCACCTGACGCTCCTGCATCGCCTCCAGAAGAGCCGACTGCACCTTGGCCGGAGAACGGTTGATCTCATCGGCCAGCACGAAGTTGGCAAACACGGGGCCTTTCTTGACGATGAAGTCCTCCGACTTCTGCGAATAGATCAGCGTACCGATCAAATCGGCAGGTAGCAGATCGGGGGTGAACTGAATACGCGCAAAATCGGCGTCCACGGCCTTGGCAAGGGTCGTGATGGCAAGCGTCTTGGCAAGTCCCGGAACACCCTCCAGAAGGATGTGTCCGTTCGACAAAAGTCCGATCAGAAGCGTATCGACCAGATGATTCTGACCGATGATCACCTTGCCCATTTCCTGTCGAAGCGTATCGACAAACACGGATTCGCGCTCGATGCGTTCGTTGAGTTCCTTAATATTGATTACTTCGCTCATTGTATATTAAAAAGTGATATTAATTTTCGGGGTTTCATCTACCAAACGTATAACATACAAAGATATTATTTTTTTGCGAGTTTTTTAAACATTCCGTCAGTAAGGAAGCTTACGTGCACAAAAAAGACGGATCTTCCGTAGTGGAAGACCCGTCTTGAGGGGAAAAGTTTTCCGGGAAACCCGTCCGTTAGCGGAAGATTCCGATATAGGTTGCGGGCGACAGGGCACGCAGCTCTTTCTTGACGGATTCGCTGACGTTCAGCGTCTCGACAAACTCGGCGATCGACTCGCGCGTGATGTGCTGGTTGGTACGCGTCAGAGCCTTGAGTGCCTCGTAGGGTTTGGGATAACCCTCGCGGCGCAGGATCGTCTGGATACCCTCGGCAACGACTGCCCAGTTGTTCTCCAGATCGCGCTCCAGAGCCTCGTGATTGAGGATCAGTTTACCCATACCTTTCAACAGCGACTGGAAACCAATGAGCGAGTGTGCCATCGGCACGCCTACGTTACGCAGGACGGTCGAGTCGGTCAGGTCGCGTTGCAGACGCGATACGGGGAGTTTCTGTGCCAGGTGGGCGTAGATCGCACCTGCAATACCGAAGTTACCCTCGGCATTCTCGAAGTCGATCGGGTTCACCTTGTGGGGCATGGCGCTCGAACCGACCTCTCCGGCCTTGATGCGCTGTTTGAAGTACTCCATCGAGATATACGTCCACGTGTCACGGGCATAGTCCGTCAGGATGGTATCGATGCGGCGCAGGTTGTCGAACAGGGCGGCCAGAAGGTCGTAGTGCTCGATCTGCGTGGTGTATTGCGAACGGTTCAGGCCGAGGGTCTCATCCACGAAACGGTTGGCAAATGCCGCCCAGTCGTACTCGGGATAAGCCACATGGTGGGCGTTGAAGTTACCCGTCGCACCGCCGAACTTGGCGGGGATGGGGGCATCCTGCAACATGGAGAGCTGCTTGTCCAAACGCTCGACAAACACGCGGAACTCCTTGCCGAGCATCGTGGGCGATGCGGGCTGGCCGTGGGTACGGGCGAGCATCGGCACATCGTGCCACTCCTTGGCGAAAGCCTCCAGTTGATCGCGTACCTGCTCGGCCATCGGCATGTACACCTCCTCCAAGGCTTCCTTGATCGACAACGGAATTGCCGTATTGTTGATATCCTGCGACGTCAGACCGAAATGCACGAACTCCTTATACTGCGAGAGGTTCAGCTGGTCCATCTTCTCCTTGATGATGTACTCGACGGCCTTCACATCGTGGTTGGTCACCTTCTCGATCTCCTTGACGCGCTCGGCATCCTCCGTGTGGAAATCCACATAGAGCGAACGCAGATCGTCGAACTTCGTGTGGTCGATGTCCTTCAACTGCGGCAGAGGCAGCTCGCACAGGGCAATGAAATACTCGACTTCCACACGGATACGATAACGAATAAGTGCCTGTTCCGAAAAATAATCGGCTAATTTCTCCGTTTTGTTACGGTAGCGGCCATCCACAGGTGAGATGGCGGTAAGCGTATTGAGCATGAGGCTGAAGATTTGGTTTTTCGCCGTCAAATTTACGACAATAAATTGAAATCTGCATATTTTTTCATACCTTTGTCGTGTATTATTTAATTGGATATGAATTTTTTCAAAGCAATGATAGACGCCGTGGGCGGGTTCGTACAGCGTAATCCGCTCTTTGTCCTGTTCTTTTTCTTTATTCTGGCCTGTATCGTCTTCACGCCGATGGGAGTTTTCTCGATGTTTTTCTCGGTGTTGGCGGCGATCCTGCTGTTGTTTGTGATCCTGATGCTCGTCTTGGGCTACAAGGTCCGCAAGATGCAGAAGCAGATGAAGGATCAGTTCAACCGTCAGCAGGGATTTTCCGGTTCGCGCACGTGGGAGAGCTATACCCGCGCCGAAGAGACCCGCGAAGAGACCCATTCGAAAGAACCCGAAATGAAGATCTACAAAACAGCCGACACGCCCCAGAAGAAAGTGTCGGATAACGTCGGCGACTACATCGACTTCGAAGAAACCAAAGACTGATCTTAAACCGTATAGAGATGCTGCGAATTTTTGAACAGATCGGACGCTACTTCATCCTGATGGGCAAGGTATTTTCCCGTCCGGAGAAGATGAGCATTTACCGCAGACGCATCCACTGCGAAATGGAGTCGTTAGGCTTGAACTCCATCGGACTTACGGCCATCATCTCGATCTTCATCGGTGCGGTCATCACCCTCCAGATGTCGATCAACCTCAGCTCGCCGTTCATCCCGCGCAGCCTCATCGGCTACGCTACCCGCGAGACGATGATCCTCGAATTTTCGTCGACGGTCGTCGCGCTGATCCTTTCGGGTAAGGTCGGATCGAGCATCGCCTCCGAAATCGGTACGATGCGCATCACCGAGCAGATCGACGCCCTCGAAATCATGGGTGTCAATTCGGCCTCGTATCTGATCCTGCCGAAAATCATCGCCGCGGTCTTTTTCTTCCCGTTCCTGACCATCCTGTCGATCTGCATCGGCATCTTCGGCGGTTGGATGATCGCCTATTTGACGGGCATCATGATCCCGGCCGACTACATCGACGGTCTTCTGATCGACTTCAAACCCTATTCAATCACCTATTCGCTGATCAAGACTTCGGTATTCGCCTACCTGATCACCTCCATCTCGGCCTTCTACGGCTACTACGCCAAGGGCAATTCGTTGGAGGTCGGTGCGGCTTCGACGCGTGCCGTCGTGGTCAGCTCGGTGGTGATCATGATCTTTAACCTTATTCTGACCCAGATCCTGCTGATATGATTCGTGTGGAAAACATCATCAAATCGTTCGACGGGCGTACCGTGTTGAACGACATCTCGGTACAATTCGAGACCGGGAAGACCAATCTGATCATCGGACGAAGCGGATCGGGTAAAACCGTCCTGCTCAAGACGCTGGTCGGATTACATACGCCCGATTCGGGCAGTGTGTGGTACGACGACACGAATTTCACGCAGTTGAGTTTCATGGATCGCAAAGCCATCCGCAAGGACATCGGCATGATCTTCCAGGGGGGTGCCCTGCTGGACTCTTCGACCGTCGAGGAGAACATCAAGCTGCCGCTCGACCTGTTCACCTCGCAATCCGAGGAGGAAAAGCTGGAGCGCGTGAATTTCTGCCTGAAGCGCGTGCGTCTGGACAATGCCAACAAGCTCTACCCCGCCGAATTGTCGGGCGGTATGATCAAGCGTGTGGCCATTGCCCGCGCCATTGTGCTCAATCCGCGTTACCTGTTCTGCGACGAGCCGAACTCGGGTCTTGATCCGCAGACCTCGATCGTGATCGACAACCTGATTCACGAAATCACGCAGGAGTACAACATCACCACCATCATCAACACCCACGACATGAACTCCGTGATGGAGATCGGCGAAAAGATCATCTACATCCACCAGGGTCACAAATGGTGGGAAGGATCGAATCAGGACATTCTCGAGGCGGACAACCGCGAGCTGAACGATTTCGTCTTCGCCTCGGCCATGGCCAAACGCGCCAAAGCATCCTCCGTAAAATAAATCCCGAAGAGTTTCCGTTACTATTAGGTACACAGAAATTTTTAATAATACGCAAAAACCGCTCTACAGTATATTACAAGCCGTTTTTTGGTCTATTTCGGAGTGTTATCCCCGGATTGTTTCCGACCCCGAAAGACGAATGAGCAAAAAAAACAGAGAAATTTAATAAAATTTTTTACTTTTTTTATTTGCGTAAAAAATAGAAAGTCACTACTTTTGTGGCGAACATTTGAGAAGAGAATTCAACAGATAAGTTTTTTAACTAACTAATTAATCAAAATTATGGCAAAGATTAAGATTGGTATCAACGGTTTCGGTCGTATCGGCCGCCTGGTATTCCGCGCAGCTTGCAAACACGACAACATTGAGGTTGTAGGTATTAACGACCTCGTTCCCGTAGACTACATGGCCTACATGTTGAAGTATGATACGATGCACGGTAAATTCGAAGGCACCGTTGATTGCAATGTAGAGAAGAGCCAGTTGATCGTTGACGGTCACGTGATCCGCGTAACCGCTGAGAAAGATCCCGCTAACTTGAAGTGGAATGAAGTTGGTGCAGAGTACGTTGTTGAGTCGACCGGTTTGTTCCTCACGAAGGAGAAGTCGCAGGCTCACTTGGCTGCAGGTGCTAAATATGTTGTTATGTCGGCTCCCTCGAAGGACGACACCCCCATGTTCGTTTGCGGTGTAAACTCGGATACCTATGCCGGCCAGACCATCGTTTCGAACGCATCGTGCACCACGAACTGCTTGGCTCCCGTAGCTAAAGTTTTGAATGATAAATTCGGTATCGTTGACGGTTTGATGACCACCGTTCACTCGGCTACCGCTACCCAGAAGACCGTTGACGGTCCCTCGATGAAGGACTGGAGAGGTGGTCGTGCCGCTTGCGGTAACATCATCCCCTCGTCGACCGGTGCTGCCAAGGCTGTAGGTAAGGTTATTCCTTCGTTGAACGGCAAGCTGACCGGTATGTCGTTCCGCGTTCCTACCCTCGACGTTTCGGTTGTTGACCTGACCGTTAACTTGGCTAAGTCGGCTACCTACGAGGAGGTTTGCAACGCAATGAAAGAGGCTTCGGAAGGCGAGTTGAAGGGTATCCTCGGCTACACCGATGAGGCTGTCGTTTCGTCGGACTTCCTGAACGACGCTCGTACTTCGATCTTTGACGCTACTGCCGGTATCGCTTTGACCGACAAGTTCATGAAGGTTGTTTCGTGGTACGACAACGAGTGGGGTTACTCGAACAAGGTGCTCATGCTGATCGAGAAGATGGCTGCTTTCAACAACAAATAGTCATCAACCCAATATTCAAAAGAGGGATTCGGATTTCGATTCGAATCCTTCTTTTTTTGTGCCTGCGGGGTCGCGTCTTGGGGACGGGGCTCCGCTTTTTGTTTTGAGAGCGGGGGCAGGGACGGGGCAGAGGGCGGCCGCATTTAAAGGCGTTGGCTGCTCTCGGTGCGGGGAAAAGGATAATCCTTCTCGGCGGAACAATATAAGAAGCGAAACGACTGCTCATTTCCGTAAGCACCTGCCCCACCCTCAATAAAAAAAAGACGCGCACTGCTGCACGCCTTTACCTTTCCGCACATCTTCGCAAAAAAAGAAGGATCCAAGCCAAAAGGCTTGGATCCCATCCCCCTAATGCTGTTTCTGAAAAAAAGTTGAGTACAGCTCCTCAACTTGGGTTTGTTATGCGATCTGCTTGATCAATACGCCGTCCAGACCAAATTCGTAGAGGTGCTCCTCCTCGCGGTCGGTAGCCTCATCCTCAATCTCGACAATCAGGTAGTAACCGAGCTCCACACCATCCACGTCGTAGGCAACGATCACCTCGTCCCAGTCGGTTTCGGGAGCAACCTGACGCATGTTGTCCAACAGTGCGGCGGGAAGTTTGGCGATATCAGCATCCTCAACTTCGCGAACCATGCGCCAGAAGTCGAATTTGTCGCTGAAGAGCAA
Source organism: Alistipes sp. (assembly GCA_020026395.1). Lineage (GTDB taxonomy): Bacteria > Bacteroidota > Bacteroidia > Bacteroidales > Rikenellaceae > Alistipes. The sequence continues at coordinate 51,067 of JAHHQM010000011.1, forward strand.
CTCCGATTCCACCATGCGACCTTCGATCATCTCCTCGATCTCTACGACAAAGAGTTTGTAACCGAATTCCTGCTCGAACGAACTCTCATCGATGCGTGCCTCGGGGAAGTGCACCTTGATAAAGTCGAGAATCTGCACGGGGCAGGGTTCATCCTCCAACTCCTCGTCCGAATCATCGTCGTCCAACGTGGCCGAAACCAGGACGCCTTCCTTCGTGTAGATCAGATCGTACTCAACCTCGCCGCGCTCGGCCTCCAATTTATACTGAGGATCCTGACCTGCGTAGGTTCTCACGTCGATCTCGTCGTCGAGTTCATAACCCTCGGCCTTGTAAATCGAAGCCAACCATGCCTCGGCTACCAAAGGAGCCTCAGCCTGCAAACGATCCCACGAGATCTCCATCTTCGTGTAAGCGTTCTGGTCGGTACCTTCGGGATACCATGCCGTATGTTCGAACGAACCGGCAACACGCGTTGCGGGCAACGTAAACTTGGCTACATCATAGCCTTTCTTCTTGCTCCACGTCACATATTCTGCGGTGGGAAAATCGCGTTGGAAAGCCTGTTCAGTAGTAGTGGACGGTTTACCCGAATAAATTCCATCATCGTCATCATTGCATGCGTTCATAAAAACCACACATGCCAAGAGCATCAATGTCCATTTCAAATTAAGTTTCATAATTGGTAGTTTTTATTAGTGCTTTACAAAAGAACGAAAAAAAATCTGAATTTATTCTAAATTCGACAATGAATTACACCTTTTTGAAAAAAAATCCACGTAAAGGGGGCTGTACCGCGTTTTTTTGGTAACTTTGTGAAAAGAACTAACCCGCGCACCTATGAATATTCTGGTTATCGAAGACGAACGATTGCTCCGTGAGGAGATGACGAATCTGCTCCGTACGCAACACTACTCCGTGGAGCAGGCCGCCACCTATCAGGAAGGTCACGAAAAACTGGATTTATACGAATACGACTGCATGATTGTCGACATCATGCTGCCCGACGGCAACGGTCTCGACCTGATCCGTTTCGCCCGCAAGCGCGAAAAGCCCGTGGGCATCATCGTCGTATCGGCTCGCGGGACGGTCGAGGAGAAGATTTTCGGTTTGGAGTGCGGTGCCGACGACTATCTGGCCAAACCCTTCTCGCTGGCCGAACTCAATGCACGTATCCATGCCGTCATCCGTCGCCGCTGCTTCAACGGCTCGACCGAATTTCGTTTCAACGAAATCAGCATCCACCACTCGGCGCATCAGGTCTTTGTCCACGACCGCGAGGTGACACTCACGCGCAAGGAGTATGACCTTCTGGTCTATCTGATCTCCAACTGCGACCGCATTCTCTCCAAGGAGACCATCGTCGAACACCTCTGGGGCGATATGATGAGCGTCTCGCTCAATTCGTTCGATTTCATCTACGCCCACATCCGCAACCTGCGCAACAAGCTCCTCGAAGCCGGTGCACGGGACTACATCCGCACGGTCTATGCCGTGGGCTACAAATTCTGCGACGACAAAGATTCAGAAAAAGCCTAAGCCATGACCATCGGTCAAAAATACCGCAATTTCTCGTTTCTGCTGATTGTCATCGTGCTGACGCTCGGCTTCATCTACGAGTACATCATCTACGGAAACATGATGCGTCACACGACCGACGATGTGCTGATGGAGTATCGGCACAGCATCGAGAAATCCGTTGCCCGCACCGATTCGATCCTGCTGCTCGACCGACTCATCAACCGCCACCGCATTCTGACGAAACTCACCCATCGGGATTCGATCCGCAATTTCAAGGAACGCATCTACGACACGACCATCTACAACCCCTACGCCGAATCGCAGATCCTGTTCCGTGCCATTCAGTTCCCGTTGCAGGCCCGCAACGAATACTACATCGTGCGCTTCGCCCTTCCCGCCATGGAGCAGCAGGAGTTGAGCATGTCGATCATCCTTTCGTCCGTCTTCTTTTTCATCATCTTCATCATCGCCTCGTTTGTCGGCATGCGCTACATGGAGCGCATCACCCACCCCTTCTACGAGCTTTTGAACCAGATGCGCAACTACGACATCCGCAGTTCGAAGTCCCAACCCGAAGTCAAAGCCGAGGTCGACGAGTTACAGGAGTTCGATCGCGGACTGCACAGCATGATGAACCACATGCACCATGACTACGGCGCCCTGAAAGAACTGATGGAGTATTCATCCCACGAATTGCAGACCCCGCTGGCGGTCATCAGCATGAAGGTCGAACAACTTTCGCAACTGTGCGAAAAGAACGAGGAGCAATTGAAATACCTGATCGAGATCCGCAATTCGCTGCACCGCCTGAGCCACATGAACCGCTCGGTGCTGCTCATCTCGCGCATCAGCAGCGACCATTTCTACCGACAAGAGGACATCAACCTGGAACAGGTGCTCGGCAACATGCTCTCGGAACACGAGGAGATTCTGGAGGCCGCGCAGATCACCGTCGAATGGACGGAACGCGAGCCGTTCGAAGTGAAGCTCCATCCCGTTCTGGCGGATATGCTCATCGGCAACCTCCTCTCGAACGCCATCAAATACAATATGCCCGAGGGGCGTATCGTTTTACACGCAACCGACGACGAACTCATGATCCGCAACACCTACTCGAACACGATTCCCGAGGGGGATCTCTTCGACCGTTACGTCTGCACGAAGGATCACAAGGAGGCCACGGGCCTGGGGCTTACGATCGTTCGGGAGATCTGCCTCCACAACGAATTGGAGGTCAAGGCCTGCGTCACCGAAAAATATTTCAACGTCTCGCTCCGACACAAGGACGAGCACCCAAAAGCATAGATCATGACACAGCATGAAGGATTCACCATCGAGATTATCTGCCACGACGGGGAGTGGTGGCGCTACAACGTGGCCGTCACGTGCGGCTGTTTCGATCGGGAGGGACGCCGCATCGGCTTTGCCTCGACCGAATCGAAGATCACGGACGTGGGCGGAGAAGTGCGCGAAAGCGACAAACACCGCACCCGCAAAATCGAACTCCAAACCGGGGAGTGCGACAATCTGCTCTTGTACCTATATATAATACCGCACACCCTGCCCGAAGACAACGAGATCAAGGACGACCCGTTCCCCGTGAAGATCCGCGCCTCGTACGCGGGTAAGGAGATGAAAACAACGACCAAAAGCATCAACCGCTGGTCGGGTGCCTCGCTCGAATTGCGTTTTTCGCGGGAATAGCCCTCCAAATGCCTTTGCATCAGACGGGAAAAGTTTAAAACTCACGGAAATCTTTGCAATTATTCTAATTTTTAGTAACTTTGCGACCTAAGTATGTTCAGATGGATGTAAATCAACGATATTCAATTGCCTACAAAGGATTGAAATCAGGTCTGCACGAATTTGAGTTCGTGCTGGACGGAGCTCTGTTTCAAGCCTTTGAGAGCACCGACATCAAAGACGGAAACCTTACCGCAAAGGTGTCTCTGATGAAAATGGAGCACGAGATGAATCTCGACATCACCATTGACGGAACCGTGCGCGTCACCTGCGACCGTTGTCTGGACGAGTTCGACCTGCCGATCCATTTCGACGGTCAGCTCATCGTCCGCATTTCGAACGAAGTGGGCGAATACGACGGCGAAGTGATGTGGGTACTGCCCGCCGAGGACGAAATCAACCTGGCGCAATACCTCTACGAGAGCGTCGTCCTGTCGTTGCCTTACAGCCGCGTACACCCCGAGGGCGAATGTAACCCCGACATGCTCAAGCGATTCAACATCGTCTCGGAGCAGGAGTTTGCCGCCATCGAGGAAAAAGCACAGGAAAACGACGTACAATCGCCCTTCAAAGGCCTGGAAGCCCTGCGCGACCAGATGCAGGAGGAGGAACAAAAGAAAAAGTAACGAAACATTTTTAATGTCCGACGAGGGAGACCCTAAGCTCGCAACTCGGCAACAAAGTAAACAAATACGTTAAACTTATAACTATAAAGTAAAAAAATGGCACATCCTAAACACAAAGTCTCGTCGACCCGACGCGATAAGAGAAGAACAAACTACAAGGCTACCGTTCCTACGGTCGTTACTTGTTCGAACTGCGGTGCATCTGTTCTCTACCACCGTGTATGCCCCGAATGCGGCTTCTATCGCGGTAAGCTCGCTATCGAGAAAAAGGCAGCTGAATAAAGCCCAGCACTACGAAGAGCGCATCCGCCATGATGCTCTCTTCTTTTGTTTTGTGAACGTGCTCCCGTTCTCCGCAAAGATGGGGGCTTAACCTTTTTTCCTGTAAAAAGGAAACTTTGAGTCACCCCTTGGATTGTTTATTGTCCGACGGTTCCCTACAAACCATCGGGCTGTTAGAAAACTTAAAAGCACGAGTATGTTAAAGATAGGTATAGATGCTATGGGCGGCGATTACGCTCCCGAAGCAACCGTCAAAGGTGCCATCCTGGCACTGAAAAAAATTGATCGGAACAGCCGCATCGTTCTGTTCGGTGATGAAGCGAAAATCCGCGAAATCCTCGACCGCGAACACTGCCCTGCCGACCAGTTCGACATCGTTGCCACAACGGAGGTCATCGAGATGGGTGACCATCCCGCCAAAGCATTTCAGTCGAAGGGCAATTCGAGCATTACGGTCGGATTCGGTTACCTGGCCAAAGGTCTCATCGACGGTTTTGCAAGTGCAGGCTCGACCGGCGCCATGATGGTCGGTTCGATGTATGCCGTAAAACCCATCGAGGGTGTAATCCGCCCCACCATTTCCTCGCTGATCCCCACCATCGCAGGTCGCCCCGCGTTGCTGCTTGATGTGGGTCTTAACGTGGACTGCAAACCCGAAGTTCTGGCACAATACGGTCTGATCGGTTCGGTGTATGCCGAAGCCGTTCTCGGTATTGAGAACCCCCGCATCGCAATCCTCAATATCGGTGAGGAGGAAACCAAAGGTAACGCCCAGACCAAGGCATTGTTCGAATTGATGAAAGGAGATACTCGAATTAATTTTGTCGGGAACATCGAGGGCACGCACCTCTTCTCCGGAAAAATTGCCGACGTGATCGTCTGTGACGGTTTCGTGGGTAACTCTGCGCTCAAAATGGCCGAAGGTCTCTACCGGATCAACAAGGCCATGGGCATGACCAACGAGTTCTGGGAGGCCATGAACTACGAACACGTAGGCGGTACTCCCGTATTGGGTGTCAATGCACCGGTGATCATCGGTCACGGCTGCTCGTCGGACGAAGCCATCAAAAGCATGATCCTTTCGACCGAAAAGTGCATCCACGCCAGCCTCACCGCCAAATTGCAGGAGGCATTCAAAAACTAATTTTAAAGAAGAAGACCAATGAGCAGAATAACAGCAGCTATCACGGGCGTGGGACAGTACCTGCCCGACTATATTCTCACAAACGAAGAATTGAGCCGCATGGTTGATACCACCGACGAGTGGATCACCTCACACGTCGGTATCAAAACACGTCACATCCTCAAGGGTGAGGGTGTAGGTTCCTCCTATATGGGTGCCCGCGCCGTAATCTCCCTGTTGGACAAAACGGGTGTCGATCCCATGGACATCGACGTGGTCATTTGCGCCACGGTAACTCCCGATATGTTCTTCCCCTCGACGGGTAACCTCATCGCCGATCAGGCCGGTTGCAAAAACGCTTTTGCATACGACGTATCGGCCGCATGCAGCGGTTTCTTGTTCGCCCTCACGACGGGTGCCAAGTTCATCGAGGCCGGAACCCACAAGAAAGTCATCGTTGTCGGTGCCGACAAGATGTCGTCGATCATCGATTATACCGACCGTTCGACCTGCCCGATCTTCGGTGACGGTGCAGCAGCCGTACTGTTGGAGCCTTCGACCGAAGGTTACGGCGTGATCGACTCGATCCTCCACTCGGACGGCTCGGGCGAGCGTCAGCTCTACATGAAGGCCGGTGGTTCGCGTTACCCCGCATCCGAGGAGACCGTAGCCAACAACTGGCACACGATCAGCTGGGACGGCCGCGCCGTATTCAAGGCTGCCGTTTCGAAGATGGCCGACGTATCGTGCGAGATGATGCAGAAGCATAACCTCTCGGCCGACGATATCCGTTACCTGGTTCCCCATCAGGCCAACCTGCGTATCATCGACTCGACCGCACAGCGTATGGGTCTGACGCCCGAGAAGTGCATGATCAACATCGAGCGCAACGGCAACACCACTGCCGCAACCATTCCTTCGTGTCTGTGCGACTACGAGAAGGAGCTGCGTCCGGGTGACAACCTGATTCTGACATCGTTCGGTGGCGGTTACACATGGGGTGCAATCTACGTGAAATGGGCTTACGACGGCTCGAAAGCCTAAGGATTAAGTACCAAATACTGATAATGAGCGGAGCAACCACGGGGTTGTTCCGCTCATCTGTTTTTCCCCCGAAGAAGGGGTTTGGCAAGGTTGTTGGGAGGATCACAGGCACAACCATAAAACATTAATGCAATGAGACGATTCAAATCTTTACCGGGTTTATTGCTTATCGGGATGTTGTTCCCGATCACGCTTCAGGCCAACACCGACCATCCGATCTCGATGAAAGAGCTGCCCGACGTGGCACACCAATTCCTGAGCATGCACTTCCCCGACACGAAAATCGTATCGCTGATGCAGGACGATGACGACACCTACGACCGCGACTATACGGTCATCCTGAACAACGGCACGGAGATCGAATTCGACCTCTACGGCAAGTGGGAAGAGGTCAAATGCCACCACACGACCGTTCCCGATGCGATCATTCCGCGTCAGATTCTGGAGTTCATCCACGAGAACTACCCGCAGAGCCACGTGGTGAAGATCAACCGCGAGAAGGAGGGTTATGAGGCTCGTCTGGAGTCGGGTTGCGAATTGGAATTCGACACCCATCTGATGTTCCGCAAAGCCAAGAAACAGGTTTTTACGGGAAAAGCAGTTCCAACGACAAAAAAATCCGCACCCGAGCTGTTCGGATGCGGATTTTTTACTCCGAATCTGTTCGATTTTCCAATATGGATAAATATTTTGGCCACAAAGAACCACCTATTTATAAAATTTGTATCTTTGTCCTAATCGAATACGGAGCATTTATCCCAAATCAAATAAATCTAAGATCATGTTAAGTCAAAAGTTACACGACGCTATCAATGCACAGATCAATGCCGAATTCTGGTCGGCTTATCTCTATCTTTCGATGTCGGCCGAAGCCGAGAACAAAGGCTTCAAAGGTATGGCCAACTGGTTCAGAATCCAGTTTATGGAGGAGCAGGACCACGCCCGCATTCTGATGAACTATCTTTATTCGTGCGACGCCAAGGTTGAGCTGAAGCCCGTTGACGCAGTTCAGACCTCGTGGGAGTCGGTTCACGCCATGTTCGTAAACACGCTGGAGCACGAGAAGAAGGTCACCGCCATGATCAACAACCTGGCTGCCATCGCTGCCGAGGACAAAGACTACGCTTCGTCGAACATGCTCGTATGGTTCATCAACGAGCAGGTCGAGGAGGAAGAGGCCGTTCGCGACATCCTGACGGCTTGCGATGCCGTTGAAGGCAACAAATACGGACTCTATATGTTCGACAAAGAGCTGGCTTCGCGTGTTTACAACACCCCCAGCCCGCTGCTCGGCAAATAATTCGAGTAAGCCTAAAATCAAAAAGTCTGATCTTCCTTTAAGGGAGGATCAGACTTTTTTGTGCTGAAAAGCCTTCGTTTCGGGGAGAACACCTCCCCGGCGACAGTCTGCCTTTGCCGCAGAGGGAGTGTCGTTGCCTAAAACAGGCTGTTCGGGGTCTTCGATGCCTTTTTAAGCCGCGTTTCTTCCGTTATGAAGGATTCCTCCACCCGTTTTCAGAAGGCGTGATTCGGCACCAAATCAATCAAACACACGCTTCATGGTACTTATGTTCGAATCCATAAACCGCAAAATCCGTTCCACAACCGATTCGAGGGAGAATCTTTTTTAGGGGAAGGGCTTCGGCGGAATCTTTGGCGGGGCTTCGGGGAACGGGTCTTGAACAGGCACAAAAAACGAGGAGCGACTCTCAAAAAAGTCACTCCTCGTTTGTATTTTAACGCAACTTGTCCGATTACTCCTCGGCTTCGTCGTCGTCCTCTTCCTTCATGGTGTGGTATACGTTGGTCACGTCATCATCCTCTTCCAGACGCTCGACCATCTTCTCGATCGACTCGCGACCCTCGGCATCCAACTCCTTGGTATCGGTCGGGATACGTACCGACTCACCCGAGATGATCTCGTATTTGTTGTCATCCAACCACTTCTGGACGTTACCGAATGCCTCATAGGGAGCATATACCGTGAACGAACCGTCCTCCTCGGCATAGAACTCGTCTACCTCCAGGTCGATCATCTCCAACTCCAATTCCTCGGGATCGGGAGCCGTCATGCCCTCACCGGGTTTGAACTTGAACACACACTTGTGCTCGAACAAGAAGGCAACCGATCCGCTGTTACCCAGCTGACCGCCGCACTTGTTGAAGTGCATACGCATATTGGCAACCGTACGGTTGGTATTATCGGTAGCGGTCTCCACCAGGAAAGCGATACCGTGAGGGCCGTAGCCTTCGTAAACAAATTCCTTGTAATCGGCAGAGTCTTTTTCAGTTGCACGTTTGATCGCACGCTCAACGTTCTCCTTGGGCATGTTTTCAGCCTTTGCATTCTGAATCAAAAGGCGAAGACGGGTATTGGCTGAAGGATCGGGACCGGCAGCTTTAACGGAAATTTCGATCTCCTTACCAATTTTCGTAAAGACACGAGCCATGTGTCCCCAACGCTTAAACTTACGCGCTTTGCGATATTCAAATGCTCTTCCCATGATATATTGATTAAATTAATTTTCAATTAGAACGCAAAGTTATAAAATAAGAATTAGAAAAGAAAAAATATAGGGTTTAATCTTAACCGACACCCCGTGAAATCGCCCCTTCACGGCAAAGATCCGTCAAAATGCCCGAAATATTTCAAAAACAGCCCACTCCGACGGTCACCTTGCCCGTCGCGGATCCTCCGTTTTCGGAGTTCTGATGTATATCAAATATATCCGTCTTGGGGGCAGGACATAAAAAAGGTCAGACATAAAGTCTGACCTTGAAGAGGCGGCTACCTACTCTCCCACGGGAAGACCGCAGTACCATTGGCGATAGTGAACTTAACTTCTCTGTTCGGAATGGGAAGAGGTGGAACCTCACTGCTATAACCACCTAAATTATCTTGACCGAAGTACAACCTTCGGATTCAACTCTTGATTACACGTGCAAAGATACAACAAAAAACGAATAAACGGAATGAAATGCTTAAAAAACACTTTTCAGCCCCCAATTAAAGCAAGGTTTTCTATAAGAGTTCTGCTTTCAAAGCACCCTGACACCTATACACTCCGCACCCCGCTATCGGATTCAAGACCGCTCTTCCATACCCATTTCCCCGCCCGATATACAATCACACCTATTTAAAATATAAGGGCAGAAATCGCCTCTAATCTGCGAAAGGAGCATAGCCGAGTCTGATATTCTTATCTACCA
>JAHHQM010000012.1 GCA_020026395.1 Alistipes sp.
CAAAACTACAACTCTTCCGCTTACTCTAAAAGGTGTACTTCTGTTTATGCTTACGTTAAATTTATCAATTAATAACAATCTAACAGAAGTTGTAAATTTACCTATTATTGCAATAGAAGTAAAGACATATCTGGATAAAACGATGTTAGAAGGGGCTATTGCAACTGCAGAAAAAATCAAAATGGGAAATCCATATTCAAAATTTTTTGTTGTGGCAGAAAATTATGATGTAGATTTAAAAGTTGATCCAGCATACTCAAGAATAGATCAAATTTTTGTTTTAAGAAAATCCAAACGATCTGCCACCCCAAGAATGGATATTCAGCAGGATGTAGTATGGCTTTTAGCAGCCACTGTGAAGAATTTTTCTTGTAGCAGATGGGGTGATATAGAAAAAAAGCTTAAAGATACAGGTACAATAATATAAAATCTATTATATTTAGCAAATCCCTGATTCTTAACCGAATCGGGGATTTTTTGTTTTATACCCCATCCGCGCTACTCAACCCCGCACAACATAGCTCTAAAACAGGCAATTTCAACTCCGCGACATCCTTTCCCGCCCGGATCATCCGCAAAAAAAATCCAAACGCCACAAAACGCCCCAAAAGCGCCCCTACTATCCACCGAAAACCCGACCGTCGCAAATCCACCCCGAAAAACGCTCCGATCACCCACCGAAACCCAACCGTCGCAAATCCGCCCCATACCGACACAAAAAAAGAGATCCGACCCGCAGGTCAGACCTCTTTCTCGTTTAAATTCGGGGATATGCCCGATTATTTTCTTTTCAGCACATAGTGCTCGGCCAGTTCACCGTCGTTTACGACGCCCTCGGCATCCGAAAGCACGACGTTACCCTCTACGATCTTGTAGTAGGTCTTGGCGTTGGTCGAAGGAGTGGTCAGCTCAACCAGATCCTCACCCTTCAACTCATAAACACCATTCGTTTCGAAGGCCTCATCCTTGCCGTTCAGATATTTCTTCTTCAGATTGTAGGTCTTGTCGGCGTTCAGCGTCAGCGTCGTCTCGATGCCACCGCAATCGGCTGCGGGAAGCACACCAAAATAAGTTGCGCAATAATCAGCCTGGGCAGGAGCCTGCTCCTCAACGACAGCCGTCTGTTCGGAAGCCGCGTTGTCCTTCTTGTTGGCGTTGCCGCCACAGGCAACCAACATCAGTGAGAGCAGCGCAAACGATGATAAGAATTTCATTTTCATAATTCGCCTTTCTTTTAAGTTATACATGAATTACCGAATGCGCAAATGTAACGGATTTCCACCACCCGTCAAAGCATCGCCGCCATAAAATTTTCGCCGAAACGTAATTTTTTTTCGCCTTTTCCGACACATTCCGTCGTTCCATAAAAAGACGGGCGATCCTTCGCGGATCGCCCGTCATCATATCGGGAAGAATCTCTAATTATTCAAGAAATTTTCCGGGAAGCGTGTGGATGTTACCGTTGAGCTTCTCCACAGTGAGTACCAGTGCATGATCACCGCACTCACCACGCATTTCGGGCAGATACTCCTTGTTGAGCATCAGCGGAGTCAGCTCAACCACACCACCGTCGGCAGCATTCGTCATCTCAAGAGCCTCGCGTTGTACGACGTTCTTCTCGTGGATCGACTTCAGACGAGCCGAAGTTTCGCGTACCAGTTCATCCATCTTGGCGGCAATCTCCTTACCGTTGAGCTGCGTGCTGACCACCTTCTTGAAGACCTTGGCGGGCTCCTTCTTGAAGAACGTACGCATCAGGAGCGAGTAGTTCTTCTCCTTGAACTGCACGCCGTTGGCCGATTCAATCTCGGGAGCAGCATACTTGATGTTGCGGCTGATGGCTACGGGAGCGGGTTCCGTCCAGCCCTTCGTCAGCGTGATCTCGGAAACGATCTTACCGGCATCGATCGGGCGGTAGCTCTGCATGTAGTTCATAACGCTCGGATAATAGGTGGTCTCTACACCCTTGCTGTCGGGACGAACGATCGGTTTGATGGTGATCGTCTTGTTGTCGGCCGAAACCTCAACGGGGAATTCATCCCACTTGTCCTGCGGCAACTTGGTCATACCCACAAAGTCCTTATCGCCGATACCCACCAGATAATAGGTATCCTTGCGGCCGTACTTCATGCTCCATGCAGCCAGCGGGTTCATGTAGTTCACGTTGATGGGCACCGAGACCGTACCGTCGGCATTGATCTTCAGATACCACTTGGCACCGAAGTCCTCGAACAGACCCTCGGTCGAGCTTGCGCTGTAGGTGGTCGAAGTAAACAGGTCATACGGTGACTTGTAGTCCAGACGTCCCTTGGGATCGAATCCCAGACCGCAGCACTGCAGGCAGTTTCCGCGCTTCAGACGCTCGTCGTAGAGTTTTGCACGCTCCTTGAACTCCTGATACATGGCATCAACCTGCTCACGGGTCATACCCTCATACAGGGCGTAGATCTCTTCGGGCAACTTCTCGGGGAAGTCGCAGACGCTGTTCTTGATCGAAACCTTGAACTTGGTCGGCTCCGTATCGTTCACCCACGAGCTGGTCTGATAGTCGTAGCGACTGATGATTGCCGAAGCAGTCCAGTCACCCTTCAACGACTCGAAGTAAGACGAATTAACCGTCTCGGCGGCAGGCAGCTCGGCAGCCGTGGCCTCAGCCCATCCGGCTTCACTACCCAGACCCTCCGAGTTGTAACCGACGGCCGACAGGGTCATCGTCGAGAAGGGACGTACGTCGAACTTCACGTTAAGACCCGAAGCCGAATTAACCTTCGTCAGATCGGCATTCGACAGCTCGTTACCCTTCTGGTCAACCAGCGAGTAGTAGTCGTATCCGTGGGTCAGCATATAGTCAAAGTCGCGCTTGTAGTTGGCGGCATACTTCATTCTCAATACCTCACCCTGAACCTTCTTGATGTTGAACCAAACCTCATAGGGTTCGATCTTACCGGTCTCGGGGCTGGGAACTTCCTTCACCTCGATAACGGGAGCGGGCAACGTACGCTCGGGCATAACCACCTCGTGGCGCGAGAAGTTCTGCAACATACCTGCATCATCACCCATGGCGGTGATCAGGATGTGGAACTTCATACCCGGGCCGAGCTCGCCAGCCCATTCCGAAAGGTTCAGATCCGTCGGGCCTTCATAAGCCATCACACCCAGCTGTTGGAATGCGAAGAACGACGTGGTGAACCACTGCAGATATTCGGTCTTGTTGTCCAACATCGGGAGCATGACATTGTTCATGGTCGCATCGTCGGTCAGCATGACGCAGTAACGTTTTACCGTATTATCCGGCTCGAAACGCAACGTACCCTGAATCGGGGTCAGATCGACGGTCGAGAACTTCACCTTGCCGTCGAAGTGAGCGGGCTCCTGGGTCTTCAGGTTCAGTGCCTGATAGTAACCGCTCCAATATTTGGCCTCATTCTCATTGATGGCTCTTACCACACCGGGACGGGCGCTCATGACGCCACCGCCACCCATGCCGCCACCCATGTCGGCCATCCATTTGTCGTAGTCGAACAACCACTTGTAGTAGCCTTCGCCCCAGCCACCGAACTGATCTTCGCCCCAGGCGAACTCACCGGCCAGGAAGATCACGGGCTCACCCGGAACCAGAGGATCACCGATGGGATACTGCTCTCCGGTATCGGGATCGGTTGCAATGCTGTGCTCCTCGTCGACGAAGATATCGCCCGACTCGGTAAGCATCATTCCTGCATTCTGCAACAACATCTCGGCATCGGTCATACCATTAATCTTCAGCATGTTGTACATCGGGAGACAAGTACGGTTCCAACGAACGGCATTTCCGCTGGCCTTAACCGAAGCGGGAACCTCCAGGTGGATCGTAAGACCGTCGGAGCGTACGTTCGAAACCGTCACACCCTCTTCGTATTTGATCTCTTCGTAAAGCGTATCGAGACGTTTTACCACGCGACCGCGACCCTCGTTACGCACATCCAGCAGGAACGAATAGCTGACGCCCTTCTGACCCTGGTTGAAGATCATTTGCAGACCCTCGCCGTTCATGTTTGCAATGGCCTCGGCGGGCAGCTGATGGCTGTTGTCGGGAATATCCATGATCTGCTCGATCGTAACCTGCCCCTGACTGTCGGCGATGATCTTATCCAACTCTTCCTGCAAAGCGATGCAGTATGCGGCATAGGAAGCATCCTTCGTTGTACACTGCATCTTGTAGAGGATACCGTTCTGGGCGGCATCAAATACACTCTGCAAGGTTACGATGGGAGGATTTGCGGGAGTGGGAGCACCCTCGAGGATCGAATCGACCAGCGAACGGAAATAGTTCTCGTCGGTAGCACCGCGCAACTTGGTCAGATTACCGTTTGCATCGATAAAGAGGAAGAAGGGAATCGCACCGTCGTGCTCGGCCAGAGCGCAAACAGCCTGGAATACGGACGTATTCTGATCAACATCCATCTGATAGAATGCAACGCGACCGTCATAATCGATCGAGCACTTGTCCATGATGGGCGCCATCATCTTGCAAGGACCGCACCACGTAGCGAAGAAGTCGATGACCATAGGTTTGTTGCCCTTGAAGTTCCACTGCTTGTCCTGTTTGAAGTCCCAGATGTTGGCTACGAAAAATGCCTCGTCGATGAGTTGTACCTTCGTTACGCGTGCCTCGGTCGTACACTCGGCACGTTTTATCGTGCGGCCGCCCTTACCGTTCTTCACGTCGAGCATCATATCGAAACGCGTGTCGGGATCGGCACCGTTCAGGCTCAAAACCACGCCGTCGGGACTTTCGGGATCCTGCAGGTTCATCTGATCCACCCACGATTTATCGAAGATCTGTGCATTGGCCTCGTTGGCATCGAAGATGGCCTCCAACGTGTTACCTGCGGCAACAGCCTGGTCGATCACACCCTGGGTGTCGATCAAAACGGCAGCATAGGTTGCATCCTGCGACGTACATTTGGCCACAAGCGTCACCGTGCTGTTTTTGCCCGTGCCGTCCAAAGCACCGGCCATCACCTTGAACTCGACCTGGGGATTCACACCGGGTTCGGGTTTCTCGTCGTCACCCGCCTCGAGGGTCGAGAACATCTTCTTGGCGAGTTTCGAGGTGACTTTACCGTCGGTGTAGCCCAACGCAAAGAACACATAGTCGCTCTTGGCCTCAAGTTTCATCGAACTTGCGGGGAAGAACGTCTCGCCCTTCTTAAGATCGGCTGCCGAGATCTTCGACGAGATCATCTCGATCAAAGCGGCATCCGCCTGACCTTCGAACATGGCTGCGGGAGCCACATCGGCAAAATAGGTTTGGTTGTTGTCCGAAGGGGTTACCTTCAGGTCGGCACCGTGCGCCGTCACGTTTTCAACGCTGAGCGTCAGTGTCAGATTCTCGACCGGAGCGGGAGGTTCCGGCGTAGGCGTCACGTCATCATCATCGCTACAACCGACAGCGGCAAGCGACAAAATGGAAAACGCCAACAAATTCCATAAATAGGATTTAATTTTCATAAAATTAATTTAGATTGATGGTTTTAGGTTTAATTTTTTAACAATTCGTAATGTATTCAACCTTTTCGGAATTGTTAGTCTACAATTATAACTCTTATTTTTCGGAATTACAAGCCCAAATCCGATTAAATTTCTTCCAAACTACTCCGCATGGTGTTTATTTCGTCTCTAAATCGAGCCATATTGCGAATTTTATGACGATTTCCGCCAACTCAATAAACCAAATGAACAGTCCTCCGCCCCGCTTCCGACACCCGATCGCCCTTATATTATAAATAAGACGTTGAAAACCTGCCGAGAATTTGTCTATCCGCAAATTTTCGTGTATTTTTGCCCAAATATTTGCAAAATATTAACTCTAAATACTAAATAGACCAAATCAAATTATGATGAAGCGATTATTTCTATTGCTGTTCGCTTTGTTGCCCGGAATGTTGTTTGCCGACAACGTTCCGCAACAAAAGGCACAGGAAATTGCCCGGCAATTCTTTGCCGCAACGCCCCACACCCGTTCTGCGTCGTTACGCATGATCTGGGACGGCGAGACTGCCTCGACCCGTTCCGCCAACCACCCTGCTTATTATGTATTCAACAACGATTCGGGTCGTGGTTTTGTGATCGTATCGGGCGATGACCGCACGGTGCCGATCCTCGGTTATTCGTTTGACCAAAATTTCGATGCACAGTCGATGCCCTCGAACCTTCGCGGTTGGATGACGGGTCTTCGCGAGCACATCAATACCCTGCGTCAGGAGAACGTACTGCCTTCGCCCCGCACGGTCAAGGCATGGCGCAATGCCGTTTCGGGTCCGAACCCCTCGGCACGCCCCATCGTCGTTCTGGAGACTCCCCTTTGGGACCAGCGCGACCCCTACAACTCGAAGCTGGCCAACCCGCAGGAGTGGGTTACCGGTTGCCCCGCAACGGCCATCTCGATCATCATGCGCTACCACAAGTGGCCCGAGAAGGGTGTCGGCACGATTCCCCAGTACCGCGACGAGATTCCTCCCATTCCGCTGGGTCACGTTTACGACTGGGACAACATGCCCATGAACTATAAGGTTTCGATGCCTACCCAATATCAGAAGGATCAGGTCGGTATCCTGATGCGTGACGTGGGTGCCATGATCCGCACCGAGTACCACGGCGGTTCGGCAGGTGCACTGCCCGAGCAGACCCTTCCGCAGCTCATGCCGATCTTCATGCGCTACAACGCATCGACCATCAAGAGCTACTTCAAGAAGGATTTCAGCGATGCCAAATGGCACCAGATGATGCAGAAGGAGCTGGACGAGAAACGTCCCATCCTCTACGGCGGTTATTCGTCGGGCGGCGGTCACCAGTTCGTGCTGGACGGCTATGCCGAGGGTAACTACTACCGTGTAAACTGGGGTTGGAGCGGTGTATCGAACGGTTTCTACCTTCTGACCGACATGAACCCGCCCGAGCAGGGTACCGGTGGTTCGATGTCGTCGACGGGTTTTGTAAATCGTCAGGACGCCATCATCGGTATCCAGCCCGATCCGTCGAACCCCGGCGGTCGTGACTTCGACCAGATCGTGTACAAACAGTACTGGGAGGGTCACGAATATGGTCTGATCACCACCGAGAAAGAGTTCACGCTGAACAAGGAGTTCATCGTAACCATCAAAGAGTTCCGCAACGTAGGTTCGCGTTCGTTTGCAGGCAGCATCGCCATTGCACACTGCGACGCACAGGGCAAGGTCAAAAAGATCATCAGTACCCGCAACCCCGAGTACACCTTCTACCCGATCGAGATTGCAGGTTTCTCCGAGACGAATCCCTTGAAGTGTACCCTCACCGAGCCGATTGAGGCAGGTGACCGCATCATGGGTGTGTTCAAGTACCTCGATCCGTCGGAATGGACGCCGATTGCACCGGGTAACATTGACGGTTGCATCTCCGAGATCATCCTCAAGGAGGGCGGTGAGACTCCCGAACCGGAGCCCGAACCCGAACCCACGAACGATCTGGATCAGCACGTAACGATGGAGTACAACAAGGCCGCAGGCGAGATGACGATCTTCACCGAGGCAGCCGACAAGGTTACGCTCCAGCTGTTGCAGGGCGACGTCGATAAGACGGCCGAAGTTTCGACCTCGAACGACAATGGTTTTGTCATCAAGACCGCATCGTTGAAGGGCGAATGCACCATCCGTCTGAAGAGCGCCACCCGCGGTACGATGGAATTCAAAGTCATGCTGTAAGCCGCTGACTTCCGAATATAAGAAAAGCCTTTGAGCCCCACGGGTCAAAGGCTTTTTTATGCCCCTACGGGAGGGCACTATACGCCGTAGAGCACTTACACCCGACAGCCGTTAAACGCTCCCCTACACCCGTCGAGCTTCTGCTCGCCCCGCCAAACAAAAAAAGTCCCCGACCACAACCGATCGGGGACATTTTTCTAAAAAAGGACTCTCGCTTAGAAACCGAAGATCTCCTGATCACCCAGCGTCCGAATATCGCCGAGCGTTTTCAAATAGTTCAGATCCAAATCCTGAATATCGCCCAGGATGCAATAAACGTAATTACGGTTCTTGACCCACTCCTGCTGCGTGCGCTTCACATCCTCGAGGGTCATGCCGCCGACCTTTTCAAATACGGCCTTGTTGCGATCCTCCGTAAGTCCCAGACGACGGTGGGCACGATAGCGCCACAACACATCCTCCTTGACCGTACGCTGCGTGCGCAACTGCGTGATCAGCGACTCCTTCGCCACCTGGAATGCAGCCTCCGATTCGGGCATTTGGTTGATGATCTTGTCAAAATCCGTGATGGCGGTCTTCATCTTGTCGTTCTGCGTGGCGATGTACGCCCCGTAACCGTAGGAATCCGCCTTCGATTCGGGCGTCGAGAGGTAGGCAACAGCCGTGTAGGCCAGACCGCGCGATTCGCGCATCTCCTGGAAGACGATCGAATTCATACCCCCGCCGAAATACTGGTTGTAGAGCATAATCGCGGGATCATGCTCCACGGCAAACGGTGTGCGGTAGTCGCTCCATTGCATCATCTGCAACTGCTTGGCATCGTATTGCGCCAAATAGACCGTACTCTTGTCTGTCGGCAGCTGCTCGGCGTAACGCTCCTCCAAGGGGCGCAATTCCGCATCGGTCTTGTAGTGCTCGTTCAATGCCGCCTTCAGCTCCTCTTCCGTCATCGGGCCATAGTACACAATCTCGTGCTGACAACCACCCAACGAACGCACCGCATCGAGCATCTGCTCCGAGGTCAGGGTCAGGATCTGCTCATCGGAAAGCGTCTGACGACGGATGTACTCCCCGCCGAACGACATATAGTTGCGCAGGGCGGCAAACTTGGCCTCCTGCTGCGATTTCAAGTCCTCACGGCTCTTGATCTTCAGTGCCTTGACACCGTCCAGCACCTCTTCACTGCCCACGGCATGCTGACGCAGGTCTTCGAAGATGTCGAGCGTCTCGGTCATGTTCTCACTCAAACCCGACAACGCGATCTGCGTCGTATAATCCGCGGCCGACAACGAGAAATCGCAGGCCAGCGCATACATCTTCGCGGCACGCTCCTCGGCCGACAACGCCTCGGTATCGAGGTAATCCAGATAGTCGAACGCCAGGCCATACTCGGGACGATCCATCAGACCCGTGTTGAAGACCATCGTAAGCGAGAACAAATCGCTTGTCGTATTCTGCTTGTACAACACATTGATGCCGTCACGCAACGCGAACTGCTTCATATCCTGCTCGAAATCGACAAAGACGGGATCGATCGGACGCACGGGTGTCGCGCGGACCTCCTTCAGAAATTCGCTCTCCAAATCGCGGTTCATCACGATCGGAGTGATCTTCGGGGCGGCAATTTTCTGCTCGTTGCGATCCACACCGCAACGCTTGTAGACCACGGCGTAGCTCTCGGGCGCGAGGTATTTCTTCGCCCAGGCCACCACATCCTGCTTGGTGAGGGTCGTCATGCGCTCGATCTGGTTGATGTCGTCCGACGGCTCCGCACCCCTTACAAACATATTTACATAGAAATCGGCACGGTCGGTGTAGCTGTCCAACATCATCATGCGCTCCAACTTCAACTGATTGACCGTTGCCTTGATCAACCCTTCGTCAAAATCACCGCGACGCAACTTCTCCACCTCCTCCAACAACAGGTCGCGCACCTCTTCCAGCGACTGCCCCTCCACGGGAGCACCGCCCACGAGGAAACGGCTGTAATCCGACTGCATGTCGGTGTCGGCATAGGAGAACAACAATTTCTGCTGCTGATTCAGATCCAGATCGACCAATCCCGCCTGACCGTTATATAATAAGGCGACCGCAATCTGCGCCACATCGTTCGAACGATCGGTGTATTTGGGCAGTCGCCATGCCATCAGACACATCTCCGACTCGGGGCCGAATACCTCGCGCTCGATGGGTTTTACAATGGGTTTCTCCTTCTGCAAATACAATTCGGGCAGATTCTTCGGCTCCATATCGCCGAAATAGCGGTCGATCACTCGGATCATCTCTGCGGGATCGAAATCACCCGCAAGACAAATCGCCATGTTGTTCGGCACGTAGTAGGTCTCATGATACTTCTTCACGTTCGTGATCGACGGATTTTTCAGATGCTCCTGCGTACCCAGCACGGTCTGCATGCCGTAGGGGTGATGCGGGAACAGCGCCTCGTCCATCGCCGCGAAGAGCTTTCTTACGTCCTGCGTCAGCGACATGTTCTTCTCCTCGTAGATCGTCTCCAGCTCGGTGTGGAAACCGCGGATCACGGGATGCTTGAAGCGGTCGGACTGAATCTTCGCCCAGTTCTCGATCTGATTCGAGGGAATATCCTCGCAATAGACCGTTTCGTCCTGCGAGGTGTAGGCGTTCGATCCCGACGCACCGATCATCGCCATCAGCTTGTCGTACTCGTTCGGCACGGCATATTTCGAGGCCTCGTAGCTCACCGAATCGATCCGATGATAGATCTCGGCACGCGCCCCCTCGTCGGTCGTTTTGCGATAGACCTCAAACAGGCGCTCGATCTCGTCCAACAGCGGTTTTTCGGCTTCGTAATTGACCGTACCGTAGGAAGGCGTACCCTTGAACATCAGGTGTTCGAAGTAATGCGCCAAACCCGTCGTTTCCGCGGGATCGTTCTTGCCGCCGACCCGCACGGCGACATAGGTCTGGATGCGCGGTTGCTCTTTCATGACGCTCATATAGACCTTCAGTCCGTTGTCCAGCGTGTAAAGACGCGTGTGCAACGGGTCATTGGGAAAGGTTTCGTACACATACTCATCGCAGGAGGCACCCGCCAACGCGACGATCAGCGCAACGAACAGAAATAATTTTTTCATGTTTTTTAAGTTGATTGATTTCAGGCGAAGAGCGACGAGAAGAACCCGCGCACCACAGGCCACAGGTCGCCCATCAGAATCGTCAGCATCCAGATCGAGGTGACGAGTTTCAATCCCGTTCCGGCGATAAACGCCATAAACGAGCCGAAGCCCACCCTCAAGGCACGTTGCGTGTCGGTTTTGTCGTGCAACAATTCGCCGACCACCGCTCCCAAAAACGGGCCGAGAATAACGCCCGCATGGCCTGCCAACAGGCCTACAAAGATGCCGACCGTAGCCCCGATCGAGCCGTAGCGCGAACCGCCGAACCGCTTGGTCATCATCGCGGGGAAGACAAAGTCGGCCGCAATGACCACAATCGACACCACCAGCCAGATCCACAGCGTCGATCGAGAAATGGCCGAATAGGAGGTCAGCGCCCCGGCCAACAATCCGAGGTAGCTGAACGCCGTACCGGGCAGTACGGGCACGATGCACCCCGCAAGTCCTACGAGCGAGAGCACCAATGCCAGAATCAGAAGAAGAATATCCATCGTTTCAAGTCCTTATTAATGTATACAAAGATATAAATAAAACAAAAAATCTCCCCGTATGGGGAGATTTTTTTCTCAAACTTCACTGCTTGAGCGAAGCTTATTTTACCAATTTGTTGGTCTCGGTGTCGGGGAAGATCACCCAGGGACGGAATTTTTTGGCATCCTCGAAATCCATCATGGCATACGACACGATGATGACCACGTCACCCACGGCCACGCGGCGTGCTGCGGCACCGTTCAGACAGATGCAACCCGAACCGCGCTCGCCCTTGATGATATAGGTTTCGAAACGCTCGCCGTTGTTGTTGTCCAGAATCTGCACCTTCTCGCCCTCGATCATGTTGGCGGCGTCCATCAGATCCTCGTCGATCGTGATGCTGCCCACGTAGTTCAGGTTGGACTGCGTGACGCTCACGCGATGGATTTTCGACTTCAGTACTTCTACTTGAAATTTCATCTTAACGGATCAATATGTTATCAATTAAACGCACATCGCCACACTGCACGGCGATACAGCCCTGAATGCGCTTTGCGTCGTTCCACGATTTGACCTCCTGCATCGACAGTGCATCGACCGACTGATAGTAGATCACCTTCAGCAGCGGATTCTTCTCCACTTCTGCGACGACCCATTTCTTGAGTTCTTCGGGCAACAGCGTTTTCGACATCTCGACACTCTTCTTCAGAGATGCGTAGATGTGGGGTGCTGCGGCACGGTGCTCCTTGTCCAGAAGCGTGTTACGCGACGAGAGTGCCAGACCGTCCTCTCCGCGAACGATGTCGCACTCGACGATGTCGATCGGCAGTTTGAGCTGGGCAACCATCGCCTTGATGACGGCGATCTGCTGGAAATCCTTCTCACCGAAGTAAGCTCTTGCCGGGCGGACGATGTCGAACAGACGGCTTACGACCTGAGCCACTCCGTTGAAGTGACCCGGACGGGTAGCGCCCTCCATGACTTTGTCGATCTGACCGAAATCGAACTGACGCTTGTCCTCCTGGGGATAGATCTCCTCGACGGAAGGCATCAGCACAAAGTCGGCACCGGCCTCTTCCAGCACGCGGGCATCGGCCTCGGGGGTGCGGGGATAGTTTTTCAGATCGTTTTTGTCGTTAAACTGGGTAGGGTTGACAAAAACGCTCACAACGACAGTTTGATTTTCGCGGCGGGCGCGTTCCACCAGCGAACGGTGTCCTGCGTGGAGGGCACCCATAGTCGGTACGAAACCGATTCCTTTCTGCTCCAATTTATCCAATTCTGCGCGGAGCGATTTTACACTTGTCAGTACTTTCATGTTCGCAACGAATTGCGGTGCAAAGGTAAATATTCCGAAAGACAAAAGGAAGTAAAAAGCACAAAAAAGCACAAAAGATCGCCCCAATAGCGCTTAAAACCACCCCAAAATGCTTATTTTTTAAGAAAATAGAATCATTTTTCCTGTGTAAAATCACTCATTCGGGGAACACCGTCCCGAAAAAATGTGTATCTTCGTTCCACCACTAAAACAACCAACCAGAGCGTCCTTATGAAAAATTTATTGTTTATGGCATTATCAACCGTTGCACTCACAGCGTGCGACGCTCCCTGCGAAAAGGAGCAACCGTGGATCGTCGACCGGTTCGACGACATCAAAGTCATCCGCTACGAAGTGCCTCATTTCGAGGATCTGACGCTTCGTGAGAAGGAGCTTGTTTACTTTTTAAGCGAGGCCGCCAAATGCGGACGCGACATTCTTTACGATCAGAACTGCCCGTTGAATCTTCCGATCCGACGCACGCTGGAGACCCTCCACGAACATTATCAGGGCGACCGCACCTCCACGGAGTGGAAGGCGCTCGAAAAATACCTCAAAAAGGTATGGTTTGCCAACGGCATCCACCACCACTATTCGAACGACAAATTCCGTCCCGAGTTTTCACGGGAGTATTTCGACCGGGTGTACCAATCCGTCGAGGATAAATTCGGCGAAGACCTTCTGAAGCACCGCGAAAAGGTCACACGCGCCATTTTCGATCCCGAGGTTTACCCCACGCGTCTGAACCAGACCGACGGTGTGGATATGCTCGAGACCTCGTCGAGCAACTACTATCAGGGCGTCACACAGGCTGAGGGCGAACGCTTCTATGCCGAGATGGCGGCTGCCGACCAGGGCAATCCCCATCCCGTATCGTACGGTCTGAACTCGCAGCTGACCAAGATCGACGGCATCCTCACCGAACGCCGCTGGAAGATCGGCGGTATGTATTCGGCCGCCATCGAGAAGATTGTCTACTGGCTCAAGGAGGCCGAAAAGGTGGCCACGGGTATGCAGCAGGAGAACATCCGCGCCCTGATCGACTACTACACGACGGGCGATCTGAAGGATTTCGACCGCTATAACATCGGTTGGGTACGCGACACCCTTTCGCGTGTCGATTTCACCAACGGCTTTATCGAGACTTACGGCGATCCGCTCGGCTATAAGGCTTCGTGGGAGGCACAGGTCAATTTCATCGACTCGGCCTCCTGCCACCGCACCGATGTGATTTCGGAGAATGCCCAGTGGTTCGAGGATCACTCGCCTGTCGATCCCCGCTACCGCAAGGAGCACGTCAAGGGCGTATCGGCCAAGGTGATCACCGCCGCCATGCTGGGTGGCGACTGCTACCCCTCGACCCCCATCGGCATCAACCTGCCGAATGCCGACTGGATCCGCAAGGAGTTCGGTTCAAAGTCGGTGACCATCGACAACATCACCTACGCCTACGACAAGGCCGCCAAGGGTAACGGCTTCAACGAGGAGTTCATGCTCCGTTTGGAAGACCGCAACCGCATCGAGAAATACGGCAAACTGGCCGACGACCTCCATACCGACCTGCACGAATGCCTCGGCCACGGCTCGGGACAGTTGGCTCCGGGCACCAAGGGCGACGAGCTGCGCAGCTACGGATCGACCCTCGAGGAGGCACGCGCCGATCTATTCGGTCTGTACTATCTGGGCGATCCCCACATGCTCGAACTGGGACTCGTACCTTCGTTCGATGTGGCCAAGGCGGGTTATGCCCACTACATCATGAACGGACTGATGACCCAGCTGGCACGCGTCGAGTTGGGCAAGAATATCGAGGAAGCACATATGCGTAACCGCCAGCTGATCTCGGCCTGGTGCTACGAACACGGCAAGGCAGGCAAGATCATCGAATGGGTCAAGGAGAACGGCAAGACGTATGTGGTGATCAACAACTTCAAACGCCTGCGCGAGCTGTTCGGCGAATTGCTGCACGAGATCCAGCGCATCAAATCCGAAGGCGACTACGCGGCAGGACGCGCCTTGGTGGAGAAATATGCCGTGAAGGTCGATCCCGAACTGCACAAGGAGGTTCTGGAACGCTACGCCGCCCTGCACATCGAGCCTTACGGCGGATTTGTCAATCCCGAGTACGAGCTCGTAAAGGAAGGCGACAAGGTCATCGATGTCCGCATCTCCTACCCCGCCGACTACACGCGCCAGATGATGGATTATTCGAAGAATTACTCGTTCCTTCCCAACGAGAACTAATCCGCAAGGCAACACCCCCGTTTAAAACCGATCCGACCCCGCCGTCGGATCGGTTTTTTCATCCCCGTTTGGCACGACCTTTGCGGATTGAGCGAGTGCCGGCTGCCTTACAATGCAGCGGGGTTTCTTCATTTATTTAAGTTTGGGGTAGTAGTTAAGGAGTTCTGACTCCTACGGCAACAGACGGTCGTGAGACGGGCTGTTGCCGTTTTTTTGTGCCTACCCCAAAATTTCGGAAAAACGGCCGACCGCTTGCCGAAAAATTCGTATCTTTGCGATCTATGGAATCAAGTGCTTCACCCATCCTTGCAGGACTCAATCCCGCCCAGCGCGACGCCGTCATCAACTACGACTCGCCCTCACTCATCATTGCCGGAGCAGGCTCGGGCAAAACCCGTGTGCTGACTTCGCGCATCGCCTATATGATCGAAAGCGGCGTCAAGCCGTGGAACATCCTTGCGCTGACCTTTACGAACAAAGCCGCCGAGCAGATGCGCGAACGTATTGCGCAGATGCTTCCCGACGGTTCGTGTCGGCACATCCGCATGGGTACGTTCCACTCCGTATTTTCGCGCATCCTGCACGAGAATGCCGAGGCGATCGGCTACCCGAAGACCTTCACGATCTACGAACCCAACGACGTGAAGCACCTTTTGAAGACCATCGTCGGCGAACTGCACCTCAACCCCGACCAATACAAGCCCAACACGCTGGCATCGCGCATCTCCTATGCGAAGAACTGCCTCGTGACACCCGCGGCTTATATGGCCAATACGGCTTGCGCCACGGAGGACCGACAGGCCAAGATTCCCGAATTCGGCAACATCTACCACATCTACTGCCAGCGCTGCAAACACAACGGCGCGATGGATTTCGACGATTTGCTGCTCCAGACGAACATCCTCCTGCGCGATTGCCCCGAGGTGCTCGCCCTCTATCAGGAGCAGTTCAAATACATCCTCGTGGATGAGTATCAGGATACGAACTACGCCCAGTATGTCATCATCCGCCGCCTCTCGCAACTCCACTCCAAGGTGTGTGTCGTGGGCGACGATGCGCAGTCGATCTACTCGTTCCGCGGAGCCAAGATCGAGAATATCCTCTCTTTTCGAAAGGACTACCCCTCGGCCATGGTCTTCAAACTCGAGCAGAACTACCGCTCGACCCGCACCATTGTCGATGCCGCCAACTCGGTCATCACCCACAACGCCAAACGTATGGACAAGCAGTGCTTCTCGAAGGGCGATCAGGGCGAGAAGATCCGCATTCTGAGGGCTTACACCGACCGCGAGGAGGCCGATCTGGTCGTGGGCGACCTGCGTGACCGCGTGCGCGGCGATGCCGCCCTGTGGTCGGATGTGGCGATCCTCTACCGCACCAACAACCAATCGGCCGTGCTGGAGGACAACCTGCGCCGCCGCGGTGTGCCGTACCGCATCTATAAGGGTTCGTCGTTCTACGACCACAAGGAGATCCGCGATATGCTGGGTTACATCCGCCTTGTCATCAATCCGCGTGACGATGAAGCCTTCCAGCGCATCATCAACTACCCCGCCCGCGGTATCGGCAATACGACGGTCGACCGCATCGCCCAACTCGCCGCCGAGCGACAGGTCTCGATGTGGGATGCCATCGACACTCTGGTCGAACAACCCGCCCAGGATGCCATGCAGAAGGCCATCATCCGCAAGGTGAAGGACTTCGTCGAACTGATCCGTTCGCTGTCGCTGGAGCGCACCCAAATGGGACTCTACGACTTCGGTATGGCCGTTGCCTCCCGTTCGGGCATCCTGAACCTCTACCGCGCCGAGCAGACCACCGAGGCCACTTCGGCCATCTCCAACATTGAGGAGTTGCTCAACTCGATGCAGCTTTTCAAGGAGCAGCGCGATGCCGAAATCCGCAATGGCGAACGCAGCGAGGAGGAGGTTGCCACCATCGAAGAGTGGTTGCAGAACGTGATGCTGACCACCGACATGGACAAGGATAATCCCGAAGACAACAACAAGGTGACCCTCATGACCGTCCATTCTGCCAAGGGTCTGGAGTATAAATACGTTTATATCGTGGGTATGGAGCAGAACCTGTTCCCCTCGCAACGTGCCTCGGAAACGGCCGACGGCATGGAGGAGGAGCGCCGTCTGTTCTATGTGGCACTGACGCGTGCCAAGGTCGCCGCGACGATCTCCTACGCCGAGATGCGCTACAAGTGGGGCAATATGGAATTTTCGCGTCCGAGCTGTTTCCTGAAGGAGATCGACCCGCAATATGTCGAGATGCCGAGCGACGATAACGACCTGCCCGAGATCGACAACGACGGCGAACCCGAAACGGCCATCAACCGCCTGCGCCGCCAGTATGATTTCCGTTTCCAGCAAAAACGCGGCGAGGAGAACGGCTACGGCCGCCACAGCGGATCCTATGGCAGCGGTTCGCACTTCGGCATGCCGTCGGACGGCGAATCGGGACGCGCCCAGCGTTTCCCCTCCGCCCAGCGATTCCCTTCGCGCGGCAACACGCCCCAACCCACGCCGCAACCCGCACCGCGTCCCCAACTCGTCAATCTTTCGGGTATGCGCCGCGTCGCGGTACGCACAACCGACCCCGCCCCCGCAACGACACCCTCATCGTGCGAATTTCAAGTGGGACAACAGGTCATGCACACCAAATTCGGACGGGGCGAAATCCTCTCCGTATCGACCGCTTCGACCGACACCCTCCTCGAGATTGATTTCGGGGCGAACGGCCGCAAGAAACTTCTGATGACTTATGCGCGTAAATCCTTAACGATTCTGAAATGACACTCCGTGAACGATACGACGGCATCATCGCGTGGTTTTCGCGCGAGATGCCCACAGCCGAAAGCGAACTCCACTACGAAAACCCCTACCAGTTGCTCGTAGCGGTTGCCCTGTCGGCACAATGCACCGACAAACGGGTCAATATGACCACACCGCGCCTGTTCGAGGCCTACCCGACGCCCTACGACATGGCACGCGCCACGCAGGAAGAGATCTACTCCTACATCCGCAGTATCTCCTACCCGAACAACAAGGCCAAAAACCTGCTGGGCATGGCGCGGATGTTGTGCGAGGAGTTCGGCGGTGAGGTGCCGAGCGATCTGAAGGAACTGCAACGCCTTCCGGGCGTGGGTCGCAAGACGGCCAACGTGCTGGGGGCAGTCCTTTGGCAGAAGGAGGTGATGCCCGTCGATACCCACGTGTTCCGCGTATCGAACCGCATCGGTCTTACGACCAATTCGAAAACCCCGTTGCAGACGGAGCTGACGCTGGAGAAGAACATCCCCTCCCACCTGCTTCCGATCGCCCACCACTGGCTGATCCTGCACGGCCGTTATACGTGTACGGCACGCGCCCCGAAATGCGACGCATGCGGCATCTCGGCCTACTGCCGTAAATATGCCACGGACAACCGCCGTAAGGCTCGTGAAACGGAAAAGAAGGGAAACTAACCGCGATTCAGACGCTCGCGGGCAAATGACATGACATCCGACGGAGCACTCCCCTTAAGGAGCAACTCCCGCATCCGATCCATATAGGGTTCGGCATGCGAGAACCAGTGATACAACCCCTCGCACAACGAATTTTTCAGAAATCCGTCCCCGCTCCGTTCAAACCGATGCTTGGGACATTCGCCCGAACAGGCGAACCGATAACGACACCCGATGCACTCGTCGGGCAGGGTGTTGCGCTTTGCAAGGGCAAAATCGCGTTGCGCTTTCGAGCGGAACAAATCGACCAACCGATCCCGCATGATGTTGCCCAGACGGTATTGCGGATAGACAAAATGGTCGCAGGGGTAGACATCGCCGTTGTGCTCCACCACAAGGTTCTGCCCGCAGGTTTCGCACATCGAGCATACGCCCGGCTCCATCGAACTCCAACGAGCCAGCGTGGCATCGAACATCTGCACGAACACCTCGCCCACATCTTTCGTCACCCATTCGTCAAACACATCACACAGGAACTGCCCGTAACCCGCACCCGACACCGACCACGGTGCAAGATGCGCCCCCGCGTATTCGGGCGGTACGATCCGCGGACGATCGCCCGTTTTTTCGACGACATGCTCCACCACGGGCAGGAACTGCATGTAACGACTCCCCAACTCATCCCGAAGATAGCGGTAGACCTCCGCACCGCGCCCTTCCGAGAGTCGGTTTACGGTGCTCAACGTGTTGAATTCCACGCCGAACCGCTGTAGCATCCGAACCCCGTGCACAACCCGATCCCAGGTCGGATCACCATTCTTCGCACATCGGAATCCGTCGTGAATCTCCCTCAGGCCGTCAATCGAGATGCCGATCAGAAAATCGTGCTCCCGAAAAAACGCACACCACTCCTCATCAAGCAACGTGCCGTTTGTCTGCAACGTGTTTTCGATCCGCCGTCCGCGGGCATAAACCCGCTGGAGTTCCACCGCCCGCCGAAAGAAATCCAACCCCATCACGAGCGGTTCTCCGCCGTGCCAGCAGAACTGCACCACATCGCCCTGATTGCCCTCGATGTACTGACGGATGTAGCACGCCAACACCTCGTCCGACATTTTGGGTTCGCGCCCGCCGTACTGCAACGCCTTGTCCAGATAGTAACAATACGCACAATCGAGGTTACAGAGCGATCCCGCAGGTTTGACAAGCGTCTGAAACCGAACGGGAGCGGTCGCCTTGAGGGCGTCTTCAAAGGTAAATAATTCGCGGGCTTTCATCTTCAAAACAAAGGGTCGGAGGACAAAGATACGAAAATGGGAAGATTTTGATCGAAATTTCGTAAATTTGCCCGGTAAACCCGCAACGACAAAATTATGGCAGACAATTATCTGGGACGCAAAATGGAGGAGTACTTCGCCCGTCCCGCCGAGAAACCGCACCACAAGATCGGCTCGTTGAGCCGTCTTTTGCTCAAGACGCGCAGCTACCGCGGCTACGATCCGTCGTTTCGCGTGCGCGAAGATCAGTTACGCCGCATCATCGAGGTGAATACCCGCACCCCGTCGGCCTGCAACGGTCAGGTGTTGCGTTTCCGCATGGTGCTGGACGACGAGGCCGACCTTGTCCTGCCCCACATCCGCCTGGGTGCACGCCTCAAAGAACTACATCTGCCTTTGAAGGGTACCGAACCGCGTGCCTTCATCGTCATCTGCTCGACGGGTGCCGAAACCCGCTACACGGACATCGACCTCGGCATCTCGGCACAGAGCATGCTGCTTCAGGCCACCGAGATCGGTCTGAACGGCATCTGCATCGCCGCTTTTGACGAAGAACCCGTTCGGGAGGTGCTCCGTCTGCCCCTCAAACCGCTGCTGATCCTTGCCATCGGCAAAGGCGCGGAGCATATCGAGCTGAAACCCATCCGCGCGGGCGAAAACCAAGACTATTACCGCCAAAACGGCATTCACTACGTTCCGAAAATCGTGGCTGAGGATCTGATCCTCAAGCGCGACGAACAATAACCACCCCAAACGCCATGACCCGAAAAATCCTTTTGCGCATTTTTGCCGCCCTCCTTATCGTGGGAGCCGCCACGGCCGCCTTCCTCTTCCATGAATTCAAGGGAAGCGCCGTCAAAGAGGAGCAGATTTTCCTCTTGAGTAAACGCACCTCCTACGACCAATTCATCGGAGAGCTTCTGCCCCACATCAGCCACCACCGCGCATTCGAGTACTACGCCGATCACCTCAATCTGAGAAAATCGTTCAAACCGGGACGCTACACGCTCCGCCAAGGCATGAACGTCATCCAGATCGCCCGTATGTTCTCGCTCGGCATGCAGACACCCGTCCGCATCTCGTTCCAGAATGCCCGCATCCCGTCGCACCTTGCCGCGAAACTCGCCCCGCAACTCGATGCCGATTCCACGGAGCTGATGTCGGCCTTCACCTCGCGTGCGCTTGCCGAAGAACTCGGTTTGGACAGCCTCACGCTCTTCTCGATCTTTATCCCCAACACCTACGAGCTCTATTGGACGACCTCGCCCGAACAGTTCGTGCGCCGCATGAAAAAGGAGTATGACCGCTTCTGGAACGAGCAGCGCGAAGGGAAACGCAAGGCCACGGGACTGAGCCGTCTGGAGGTCGTGACCCTCGCCTCGATCGTCACCGAGGAGACCCGCGCCCGGGAGGAGATGCCCCGTATTGCGGGCGTCTACATGAACCGCCTGCGCCGCGGAATACCCCTTCAGGCCGACCCCACCGTGAAATATGCCATGCAGGATTTCGGTCTGCGCCGTATCCTCCACCGCCACCTGAAGTATAAATCGCCCTACAACACCTACCTCAACCGCGGACTTCCTCCCTCGCCGATCTGCCTGCCGAGCATTGCGGCCGTGGATGCGGTGTTGAACTACGAGCACCACAACTATCTCTACTTCTGTGCCCGCCCCACGTTCGACGGCCGACATAACTTCGCCCGCACGCTTTCCGAGCACAATGCCAACGCCCGCGCCTATTCCGCCGAGCTGAATCGTCGCAAAATCAAATAAAAAACATTATATTTGTCGCTATGCTCACGAAGATTTATAGGGACAACCCCTCCGAAAAAGAACTCGACCGCGTAGTGGAGCTGCTCCGCCACGACGGTGTCGTCATCTACCCCACCGACGGGGTCTATGCCGTCGGTTGTGCGCTCGATTCGGCCAAGGGACTCGAACGCCTGCGCCGCATCAAGGGCGAAGGAGCCCACTCCGTATCGTTCGAGAGCATCTCCCAGATTTCGGAATACTGCCGTGTGGACAATGCGACGTTCCGCACGCTCAAGGCGAATCTTCCGGGGCCTTTCACCTTTATTCTGACCGCCTCGTCGCGTATGCCCTCCAAGACCCTCGGCAAACGCAAGACGATCGGCGTGCGCATGCCCGACAACCCCATTACGCAGGCACTGATACGCCACCTGGGCACGCCGCTGGCCTCGGTTTCGGTGCGCGAAGACGCCGAGACGGAATACATGACCGACCCGTCGCTTCTGGAGGAGCGTTACGCCAACGTGGTCGATTGCGTCGTGGACGGCGGTATCGGATCGCTGCTCCCGTCGACCATTGTCGATCTGACGGGCGACGAGGCCGAAATCATCCGCGAAGGAGCGGGCTACTTACAATAAGCAACAAAAACAAAAACAGAAACAATATGATGACAAAAGAAAATTTCTGGAGTGACGCGGCACGTTGCGGTGCCGTCCTCGGATTGATCCTTTCGGGATCGTTCCTTGTGGAGACAGCCTGCTCGCTGTCGGGCAGTCTGGCTCTGCGCATTTTCCTGGTTGCGGAATCCGTGGCCGTGGCCGTGCTCCACTACTACCTGCTGCACCGTTACACGCGTCAGCGCTCGCAACTTTACTCGCGTGAGGAAGGCTTCCTGTTTATGCACGGCTATGCCTTTATTCAAGTGATTTCGATCTTTGCGGGACTTCTGGTCGGCTGCACGAACTTCATCCTGACGCACCTTGTGATCGGTTACGACCGTTTCCTCGAGCTTTACTCGCAGGCTCTGGTCGAGATCGCCTCGCAGTCGGGCAACAGCGCCCTTATGGGTCCCCTCAACCAGATGATCGGCACGCTCCAGCAGGCCGAAGTACCCACGCTCTTCGACATCATCTTCAGCAACGTATTCTCGGGATGGTTGTTCGGTGCCGTGTTCGGACTGATCATTTCGGGTGTTCTGGCACGTCGTCCGCAGCTGTTCGGCGAACAAAACCACAAGAAGGATGACGATGAATAAACTGGATATTTCGGTGGTCGTTCCCCTCTACAACGAGGAGGAATCGCTGCCCGAACTCATCGCATGGATCGACCGCGTCATGCAGCGCGAGAGCCTCTCATACGAGGTGGTTTTCGTCGATGACGGCTCGAGCGACGATTCGTGGGAGGTGATCGAAGGCCTCAAAGACAAATACACGGCCATCCGTGCCATCCGATTCGGCCGTAACTACGGCAAATCGGCCGCCCTGTATTGCGGATTTGCCGAAGCCGAAGGCGAAGTGGTCATCACGATGGATGCCGACTTGCAGGATTCGCCCGACGAAATCCCCGAATTGCGCCACATGATCCTCGAGGATGGTTACGATCTGGTATCGGGTTGGAAACGCAAACGCTACGACCCGATCGGCAAACGCTGGCCGTCGAAGTTCTTCAACTGGACGGCACGCACCGCCTCGCACATCAAACTGCACGATTTCAACTGCGGTCTGAAGGCCTACCGCCGCAAGGTGATCAAGGCCATCGAGGTCTATGGCGAGATGCACCGTTTCATCCCCATCCTGGCGAAAAATGCAGGCTTCAAGAAGATCGGCGAGAAGGTCGTCGAGCACCACGCCCGCAAATACGGACATTCGAAATTCGGTCTGGAACGCATGATCAAGGGCTACCTCGACCTGATTTCGGTGATGTTCATGTCCTACTTCGGACGCTCGCCGATGTACCTGTTCGGCAGCCTCGGCACGCTGATGTTCCTCTTCGGCGGCGGCACGACCGTATGGCTCATCGCCACCAAACTCTACAAGCAGTTCCACGCCATGCCCCTGCGCCCCGTCACCGAGCAACCGCTCTTCTACCTGGCCATCCTGGCGATCATCCTCGGTGTGCAGTTGTTCCTTGCGGGTTTCCTGGGCGAGATGATCAACCGCAATTCGAGCGACCGCAACCGCTACCTGATCGACAAACGTATTGACAACAAATCTAAAGAACTATGATACAACGTATTCAATCCCTTTATCTGCTCATCGCCGCCATCCTGTGCGGCATCACCGTATTCGCCCCCTTGGCATGGTTCGGATCGGAACAGCAGATGGCCATCCTTCACGCCTTCACGCTGGAGAATGGTGACGCCATCGTAAAAATGCCCGTATGGACGGGTATCCTGCTCATCATCACCACGCTGCTTCCCGCCGTGACGATCTTCCTGTTCAAGAATCGCATGTTGCAGGTGCGCCTGTGTGTGGTCGAGGTGATCCTCAACATCGGATCGCTCCTGATGATGGGTTACACCTACTTCACCCTCGGCAGCGAGGCCGCATCGCAGGGCGTAAAACCCGCCATCGCACTGCCGCTCATCGCGCTGGTATTCGTCCTGCTGGCTGCCAAAGCCACCTTCCGCGACGAGATGCTCGTAAAATCGCTCAACCGCATCCGTTAATCATCGGATCCCGATAAAAAGGCGAGAGGTCGGACTTCAAACGAGTCCGACCTCTCTTTTGGGATTTCCCTTATGTAGGACACCCGCTCCCCCTTGCGGGACGGATCTGCATCCGTAACTGTCCACCCTTAAATTCGGGAACGTCCCAATTATTTTTTGGCAGCCTTCGCCTCCTTGCGGGCGGCTTTACGGGCTGCTTTCTCTTCTATTTCAGCCTGCTTCTCGGCCTCACGGTGATCGATCTCGGCCTGCTCGGCGGCGAATTTCGCGCCCTTCTTCTTCATGAGGCGCTTCTCCATCGAACTCAACTCCTCGACGGGTTTGTCCTTGATCAGGCGATACAACTCGCGTGCAGGCATGTACTCGCGTACACGATGACCGACCTTGCCGATAGGCACACCCATACCGAACGTCACGTTCATAATGCTCTGGCTGATCGGCACCCACTGCTTGGTCTTCTTGGTCAGCAAAACATCCGTGGCCACAAAGAAATTGATCATACCCGGATTGAGGTTCAGACCCAGTCCGAAGGCGTTACCGCGATTCTCCAGGAACGAGTAACTGCCCGACAGCGTAAACCACCGTTTGGGGTGGATATTGACCGAAGCGGTCAGGTTGTGACGGGTGTCAAATTCGCGCATGTGTGCCGAATACAACAGACCGAAACCCAACTTGTGGTTGAAAAGCTCGTAGTCCAGACCCGCATTGATCGACGCACACAACATATTGGTGTAGTCGGCCGGATCGCTCTCGTTGAACTGGAAGACATCCAGATCGAAATCGGGCTGTTCACCCACCTGTCCGTTGGCATCCACTTCGATGCTTTCGAACGTAAGCATCTTCTCGGAGAAGGCCTTCAGGTTGTGTTTCTTCTGCCATTTGATGAATCCCAGGTCATTGACGGCCAGCGACAACTGCAAATTCGGCAGCACCTGATACGTCGCCCCCAGGTCGATGGCGAAACCATAACCCGCGGGTTTGGTGGGTTTCATATCCAGATCGCCGAACTCGAAACTCTCGCCCGGCATATGATCGGCCTCCACGCCTGCGGCCGTGATGTCCAGCACACCCTGGGCATCGACCTGCCAGCGATCCTCACCGAGCATCACATCGAAACGATCAAACGCCAGTCGTGCACGTGCCACACCGATCAGCATCTTGGGGCGCACACCGATGTACCATTTCTGCTGACGATCGACGGCAAACGAATAGTTGAATCCGGCCTCCAGGTAGGAATCGACATTCACGCCGATTCCGCGGATCTTGTTGTCACGACCCAATTTCAGGAATTCGAACAACGAATACGGCAGTCCGACATCGCCATTGACGCGGGCGTTGATGTCGAACGACCAGAAATTACGACGGTTCTTGGTGTAAGCACCGAAGCCCAGGATATTGAATTTCGTGTTGAGTTCCAGCGTGTTCTGCGACTTCAGACCCGACAGTGCCTCCCTGGCCGACACCGAATTGTCGAAAATCGTCACCAATTCGCCGTTACGCGGAAAAAGCACTCGGTCAAGCGAGATATTACCCGCCATACCGACCTGAATACCGCTCAACACGGGGATATTGAGATACCCGCGCGTGGGAGCCAGCGCGGGGTTCAGTTGCGAACGAAAAGTCGATCCCTCCATGAAATAGGTGGTGGGATTCTGTGCAGCGATCGGAGCCATCAGGCACAAGGCCGCCGAGACAAGCATCAGTTTAAGTTTTCTCATGGCATCCGTTTTTTAAAGGTCGATCTGAAGACCGCCTCGTTTCATAAGACTCAGTTTGATGACGAGCTGATCGCCCTCGACGAACGAACGCTTGAAGTAGTAACGCTCCAGGCTGATGGGGATCACGATCCTAACGCCGCGAATCACGGCGTCGAGGTTCTCGGCAAAGATCTGGGTCGAAGGCAGCGTCTGCGGGCCTTCCACCTCGGCATCGACGGGCATCATGAAACGGATGTCGGCAGGAATAAATTCGGGAGTCAGCGTGTAGGACAACGGCACGACACTCGTAATCGCACCCTCCAACGACAGGGTCGATTCGGGATCCGTATCGTCACGCGGATCGAGGTTCTGGGTCAGCATGTCGAACATATCCGCGCTGATGTTGATCCGGTCGAGCTGGAACTCCATGGGGTCGATCTGGATACCCTCCAGGAAACGACGGGCAACCTCGACCGTCTTTTCGCGGATACGGCCGTCACCGAATCGCGAGGCATAGACCTCCACGAACAGGCTGCGATCCACATTCTGGGGCACGCCCATCATCGAAAAGAAATCGTCGCGGTAACGATCGTAAATACGACCTGCCACCTTATTGCGCTTGGCGGGATCGGCATCCATCTCCGCGAGCAGCTCGCCGGCCAGCTCGTTGAAATAGACCTCGTCACTCATCAAACGCTTCAAATCGAGAAATTCACGGGTGGTGTTCGTTGCCAGCCAGTCGTTGGCTTCGGCACACACTTCGCGGATGTCCGTCCCGTTTTGACGGAGATCATCCAGGGTAATGCGCACGGTTGCCAAGGGACAACGTAGCTCTTCCTCTCCGAGCGTGATGTTGTCGGTATTCACATTCGAAAGATCGTAATCCGAATCTACGCAGGAGGTAAAAGAAACCGCGATTCCCATCAAAAAGAGGAAAAGTTTCTTCATAAACATAATATTAGGGGTTAGTTATATGCTCAAAATTACGAATTTTATTCCTTTTTTCGAAAATTCAGACCAAGAAATTTTCCAAAACGAGCTCCACACATGCTTCAAGACTCAAAATAAAATCGTATTTTTGTAAAGCTATGGCCGAAGAAACCTCGCTTACCCTCAAGGAACAGGTCGCCCTGCTTCCGCTTTTACCCGGCGTGTACCAGTTTGTGGACAAGACGGGTACGATCATCTATGTGGGTAAGGCCAAGAGCCTCCGCAAACGCGTTTCGTCCTACTTCGTAAACAGCCGCGAACACACGGCCAAGGTGCGGGTTCTGGTGCGTCAGATTGTCGAAATCCGCCACATCGTCGTCGATTCCGAGACGGACGCCCTGCTTTTGGAGAACTCGCTGATCAAAACCCTCCAGCCGCGCTACAACATCCTCCTGAAGGACGACAAAACCTACCCGTGGATCGTCGTGCGCCGCGAGAATTTCCCGCGCGTGCAATCGACCCGCATCCTCCAACGCGAAGGTTCGCGTTACTTCGGCCCCTACAGCTCGATCATGATGCAGCGGAGCATCCTCGAATTCGTACGCGAGGTCGTTCCCCTGCGCACCTGCAAACTCAACCTTTCGCCCTCCGCCATTGCCCGCGGGCGTTACGGCGTGTGTCTTCAGTACCACTTGGGCAACTGCAAAGGTCCGTGCGTGGGGCATCAGAGCGAAGAGGAGTATGACCAGCTGGTCGAGATGGTCGTCTCGATCCTCAAGGGTGATCTGCGCCCCGTACGCCAATACCTCGAGCACGAGATGGAGACAGCCGCCAAGGAGCTTCGTTTCGAGGTCGCCCAACGCTACAAACAACGCATCGACGCCCTGGACAACTACGCCGGAAAATCGGTCATCGTGAGTGCCCGCATTGTCGATACGGATGTCTTTTCGTTGTTGCACGACGATTCGGACGAGGTGGTATGGTGCAATTTCGTGCGTATCCGCCACGGCTCGATCATCGGCGTATCGACCATCCGTCTTACGCCCGGTGTCGAGGCTTCGGATGCCGACATCCTCACGCAGGCCATCCAGCACATCGTCGAGAAGATCGGCGGCGGCGAATTGGCCAAGGAGGTGATCGTGCCGCTGCTGCCGTCGGCCACGATGCTCTTCGACGGGGTGGTGTTCAACGTGCCGAAACGGGGCGAAAAACTCGAACTTCTGGAATTTTCGCAACGCAACGCCCGCATCTACCGCGCCGAGCAACTCAAGAATATGGAGATCAAGAATCCCGAACGCCATACCGACCGTCTGATGGCCGCCATGCAGAAGGAACTCCACCTGAAACGTCCGCCACGCCACATCGAGTGCTTCGATAACTCGAACCTCCAGGGCACGAATCCCGTTGCGGCGTGCGTGGTATTCCGCGACGGCAAACCCTCGCGCAAGGAGTACCGCCACTTCAACATCAAGACGGTGGTCGGGGCGAACGACTACGCCTCGATGCGCGAGATCGTTTCGCGCCGTTATACGCGCCTGTTGGCCGAGGGGTCGCCGCTGCCCGATCTGGTGATTGTCGATGGCGGCAAGGGACAGCTGTCGAGTGCGATTTCGGTGTTCAAGGAGCTCAGGATCTTCGACCGCGTGCCGTTGGTGGGACTTGCCGAACGCTTGGAGGAGATCTATTTCCCGTATGATCCCGAACCCTACTACCTGAGCCGCACGGGCGAACCGCTGAAGGTGGTGTGCCACATCCGCGACGAGGCGCACCGCTTCGGCATCACGTTCCACCGCGCCAAACGCAGCCGCAATTTCATCCATTCGGAGTTGGAGGAGATCGAGGGCATCGGCACAAAGACGATCGACATGCTGATGCGTCATTTCCGCACGGTGGGAAAGATCAAGACGGCGAATATCGAGGAATTAACGCCCCTTGTGGGACAATCGAAAGCGAGAAAGATCAAAGAATTTTTCGAAAAAAAGGTCTGAAAATTTGCAGAACGGAAAAAACTCGCTATCTTTGCAACGCCTTTAAGTCAAAAGGTGCGCCGCCCGGATGGCGGAATTGGTAGACGCGTTGGTCTCAAACACCAATGGTAGCAATACTGTGCCGGTTCGATCCCGGCTCCGGGTACCAGAAGGGAAGAATTTTCGTTCTTCCCTTTTTTCATGTCTTTTTGCGAGGGCGACACACAAAAGGGAGGAACCGTCCTCCCTTTTTCCATTCCATAACGCACAAAAAAAAGAGGTTCGACCCAAAGGCCGAACCTCAATAAAGAACAATTCAACGATTATTTGTAGGTAACCGTAATCGTCTTAACAGGAAGATTTCCCGAAGTACCTCCAATACTAAAGACTACTTCTGAAAGGCCATTAGGATCCTCCCAAGTCCATGTCTTATTATTTACTGAATTAATAGCCTGACCATTGTACAACATTTTATTGTCAGTCTTTTTAGGACTATCAGTAGTAAATACTACTTTAACAATCGTCTTTCCACTAATCGTCACAGTATTTTTTGCATACATACGTACAGCAGGAGTGTAATATGCGGGGACGGAACTACCTGTGCTTTTAGCAAGAACAACCGAAAGAGGTGCTGTATCCGGAACAATTTCAGGAACAGGTTTCTTAGGTGCATAATTCTTGGTTGACAGATCAATCGTCATTTCAGTTGCGACAGCCGCACCGGGAGCCATATGAGTCAGCTCAAAGGACTTGGTGATCGTACCGAGCTTCATCTCAAAGGTTTCGACAATATCGGCCGAAGTCGTATTGGCAGCCAAAGGCTTTGCAACAATTGCATTGCCACGAACCTCTGCACTGAAATGTTTCAGATTTGCAGTATTGAGCGTCGGAGCGATATCCTGCGGGTTGTTTACTACCGAGAAATTAACGGTCTGCTCCGTTACATCCGTAGCAGCAAAAGGAGTAAAGTGACCTTCAATTGCAAGTTCGGGCGTAAACTCGGCCTTGGTATCATCCTTATAGTAAACCGTTACCGTCGAAATTCGCCACTGATAAACATTCTCATTGGTCGTGAATACAACACGGTGGGTCGGTTCGGTTGCAGTCCAAACTTCACCCGAATAATTACCACAGTTTGTCGTAATCTGAGCTTCGCCCGTTGCACTGTTTTCTTTCAACAACGCACCACTCCAAACCACCTTGGTGATCTCCTTACCCTCGACAGTCAGAGTGCTGTTCTTAAAGACGTTATACTGACCGGGATTCGAATTGGCTTTTGTATAGAAAGCACTACCCTCACCCAGAATCACAACAACCGAATTGTCAGGGTTATACAAATAACGATCATTCGTCGTCAACGGATTAACAGGTTTCGGGAATTTGCCTGCGGCATCCATCTCAAATACACTGCTGGGTTTCTCGGGAGTAATGCCCGAAAGATTAACCGCCAGTTTGTTGAGTTTCGTGTTCAGGAAAGCAACCTCCTTGTTCAGCGTAATCTTCTTGGTGAACTTACGCTTGTTGGTTACGAACGAGAAAGCAATCTCATCACCTGCGCTCAAGGTTACGGGAGCCGTCACGAACATGGCATCAAACATATCGCCCGTGAGGGGAACATTATTGTAATTTACGATAACCGACTGACCTGCGCTTGCATGGAAGATGTTGTTCTTGTCGGCTACGGCCGTTTCACCATCCGCGCCAACAAACGTACGGGTAGTGGGGTTGAAAAGATAATTACCGGCCAGGAACTTACCGGGGGTAACGATCTCAAAACTTGCGTTCGTAACGACCTCGCCTGCTTCGGGGGTTACACCTTTGAAGGTAACCTTCGAAATGGCCACGGTACGTGCGAAACGTACTTTCTGTGCGGGAATCTCCTCCGATGCAGCCGTAGGAGTCAGCGTAAGCATATCCATCACCAATGCATCGGCATCCGTGTCGTAAGAACCAGCCACAGCCTCCTGCGTAGCGGGAAGCACCATACCGAATGCTACGACCTCACCATTTTTCTTCACATCGCTGTGGTAATCCGAGACGGCCGAATAAACACCCTGGATCTTGTTGGCCTGGTTTGCCGTCATACCCGTCACCGTGAACGATGCGGTCTTACCGCCATCGGTGGTCATTGCAGTCTTTTTACCCTTGAAACCACTATTTACATAGAACGACACCTGATCACCATTCTTCCAGATGATGTTGTTGGTCACGGCATCAAACTCGGTACGGGTCTGGTTTGCGACTTCACTCTCGGCGATCAGCTTAACGCTGAGCGTAGGCTCTTCACCGCGAATTTCGTCCTCATCCTTGGAACAACCCGTAAAAGCCATTGCTGCTATAGCAACAGCCAATAAACTTGTCAAGATTTTCTTCATGATCCTTGCGATTTAGAATTCACCCAAATCATTTTCCTGTGAACCGTCGGTAAATCCGGCCGAACCCCAATCACCAAAAGAAGCATCGCCAATAGAACCGGCAAAGCCCTGCTCTACCGCAATCTCGATCTGCTCGATTGCGGGAGCTGCATAAGTTCCAATTTTTTTCATCATTATATTGTTTAATTAGTCTTGATTTTCAATTGACATCGATCTTTCTTTCCATCGAAAAATCGTCTCAAAATTAACCATTTGTCCGCACAATTCAAAATAGAAAATCTGAAAAGAATCATATTTCCTACGGCTCATTGTCCGAAGAGGCTTTTTTATTCTTAAAATAGTCTTTTTAGGGGGTTTAGCGGTTCACTTCGGGGCAATTTTGTACGCGAAAATACCGCCGATTCAAAAATTCCGTCACGCGGAAAGTTTACGTTTTTCGGGATCTTTTACGCTTTGGAACACACTCCAAAGATCGGAATTTTCACCCGTCACAAAAGGTACTTTTCTTGTCCGAATCCCGCTTTTTTTCGCCGCATCGGAGAAGCTATTCCCCCGCTCCGGAAGTTCCGAAGAGGCCTGAAACAAAAAAAAGACTGATGAAAATCATCAGTCTTCGTTGAGCTACCAGGATTCGAACCTGGAATAACAGGACCAGAATCTGTTGTGTTACCATTACACCATAGCTCAATGTCCTTTTGTTTCGACGATGCAAAAGTAGATAAAAAATTTTATCCTCCAAAGAAAATCACAAAAAAAATGTATCTTTGTTTGATGGTTTTTAACACTGAAAATATTAAATCAATCTAAATCAACGTAATATGGGAATTAAATTTCGATTGATCGTCATGAACTTTTTACAGTACGCTGTATGGGGTGCATGGCTGATCACCCTGGGAACCTATTGTTCGAGCACCCTTCACTTCGAAGGAGGCCAGATTGCGACCTTCTTTGCGACGATGGGTATCGCCTCGCTGTTCATGCCCGCCATCATGGGCGTATTGGCCGACCGATTCATTCCGGCACAAAAACTGCTGGGCATCTGCCACCTGCTGGCGGGTGCTTTCCTGGCCTACGGTGCCACGCAAACCAGCTACAATACCTTATATATAGCCGTACTGTTGAGCGTGATGTTCTACATGCCGACCATCGCCCTGTCGAACTCCGTGGCATTCAACGCGCTGACCAAAGCCAAACTCGACACCGTGAAGGCCTTCCCGCCGATCCGTGTGTGGGGTACGGTGGGTTTCATCGCCGCCATGTGGTTCGTGAGCCTTGTGGTGGTGGATCGTGATTTCGGATTTGCACCCCTCAAGGACGAACCCTTCAAGACGGAGGTTTCGGCCGTTGTCAAGGATGCCACGCAACCCGGTGCCGAGGCGGTTTCAGCCACCGACAACTCGGCCAAACAGGCACTGCCCGAACTCGAGGCCGCAAACCCCATCGCCAAACTCGAAAAGGACGCCAACATCCTGTCGCTGACCAAAAAACTGACGGCTCCCGAAACCAAGAAACCCGTCCAGCTGAAATATACGCCGTGGCAGTTGTTGTTCTCGGCCTTCCTGTCGTTGCTTTTGGCCGTTTATTCATTCACGCTGCCCGCCTGCCCCGTCAATCGCAACGTCAAGCAGCAGTCGTGGATCGACACCTTCGGTCTGAGAGCCTTCTCGCTGTTCAAGCAGCGTAAGATGGCCATCTTCTTCATCTTCTCGATGATGCTCGGTATGTCGCTCCAGATCACCAACGCCTTTGCCGATCCCTACATCTCGAGCTTCGGACAGTTGCCCGAATATGCCGATTCGCTGATCGTCCGCCAATCGACCATTCTGATCTCGTTGTCGCAGGTATCCGAGACCCTGTGTATCCTGCTCATCCCGTTCTTCCTGAAGCGTTTCGGCATCAAGAAGGTGATGTTGATCTCGATGATCGCCTGGGTATTGCGTTTCGGCCTGCTGGGCTTCGGTAATCCGGGTGCAGGTGCGTGGATGCTCGTCCTCTCGATGATCGTTTACGGCGTGGCCTTCGACTTCTTCAACATCTCGGGTTCGCTGTTCGTCGATCAGGAGACTTCGTCCGACATCCGCTCGTCGGCACAGGGCGTATTCATGATCATGACCAACGGTTTCGGTGCCTTCATCGGCTCGTACATCGCCGGTATGGTGGTCGATTGCTTCGCATTCCCCCACTCGTGGTTCATCTTTGCCGCCTACTCGCTGGCCGTAGCCATTGCGTTTGCCTTCGCATTCCGCTACAAATACAACCCCAAAGAGGCCAAATAACCACCCTCAAACAACAAATTAACGGCGACGGATCACTCCGCCGCCGTTTTTTATGCCTCCGCTTGGTGTTTCGGGAAGGGTTTCTTATCTTTGAATCCGAAAAAACAATCCGACCATGACCCCGAAACCCCACACCCGCCAATCCAACATGGAACTGCTGCGCATCCTCTCGATGCTTCTGGTCGTATTGGTTCATACGGGTTACTATTCGCTCGGCCGTCCGACCGTCGCCGAGGTGCAGGCCGATCCCCTGTCGCAATTCAGCCTGAACTTTTTCCAGGCACTTGCCACGGGATGCGTCGATCTGTTCATCCTGC
This sequence comes from Alistipes sp., assembly GCA_020026395.1. Taxonomy (GTDB): domain Bacteria; phylum Bacteroidota; class Bacteroidia; order Bacteroidales; family Rikenellaceae; genus Alistipes. The sequence continues at coordinate 33,616 of JAHHQM010000012.1, forward strand.
TGACGGGTTATTTCGGCATCAGACGCCCCACGGTCAAGGGTGCGGCCAACCTCCTGTTCCAGTGCGCGTTCTACTCGATCGGCATCTGCGCGGTGATGCTCCTTACGGGCGCAGTCCCCTTCACGTGGGCAACGGCTTTCCGATCGCTGCTCATCACGCGGGGCTATTGGTTTGTCAACTCCTACCTCTGCCTTTACCTGCTCTCGCCACTGCTGAACCGCCTTATCGAACGCTCCCCGCGCAAACGACTGCGTAATATCCTCGTCGGATTCTTCACGCTCCAGACCCTGATCGTGTGGGGACTCAACATCGGCAATTTCTTTATCGGAGGCTACTCGCTCTCCTCGTTCATGAGCCTTTACCTGCTCGCCCGCTACGTCCGAATCTACGGCGGCGGATGGTGCAGCCTTCCCCGCATGGCGGATCTTGCCGTCGTGCTGCTCCTGCCGCTGGTCATTGCCCTTTTGGCAACGGCCAACACCTTCTTCGAATGGAACATCTTCGGCGATGACGTGAAATACAAGATGGATCTCTACTCCTACATCAACCCGCTGGTGCTCATCGGTTCGGTCTACCTGATGCTCTTCTGCTCGAAACTCTCGTTCCAGAGCAAAGGTGTGAATCTTGTGGCGGGCTCGTGCCTTTCGGTCTACCTCGTCCACCTCAACCCGCTGGTGGCGCCCCATTTCCGCGCCTGCGTGCAAATGATCCACGAGGAGTTCCACGGCGTGGCGCTTGCGGGAATGATCCTTGCGCTGATGGTCGGGATCTATGCGGCATCGGTCGCAATCGACCAACTCCGCATCCGATTGTGGACGAAGCTCTCCTCGCGTTTTCAGATCTTACATTAAGACACCTATATATAAATAAAAAACCTTCCACCGTTCGGAGGAAGGTTTTATTATTTTGGTCTGATCCAAAATTTAGGCATTGACCTTGGCGTGGTCGGCGAGGAATTTCTCCAGACCGATATCCGTCAGCGGGTGCTTCAGCAGACCCTTGATGGCGTTCAGCGGACAGGTAGCCACGTCGGCACCTGCATCCAGACACTTGATGATGTGGTTCGTGTGGCGGATCGAAGCGGCCAGCACCTGCGTCTTGTAGCCATAGGTACGGTAAACGCGTACGATGTGGGCAACCAACTCGACACCGTCCTCCGAGATGTCGTCCAGACGGCCGACAAACGGCGATACGAACGTCGCACCTGCCTTGGCAGCCAACAGTGCCTGTCCTACCGAGAAGACCAGCGTGCAGTTGGTGCGATAGCCCTTCTTCGAGAAGTACTTCACGGCGCGGATACCCTCGGCCGTGCACGGCAGCTTGATGACGATCTTTGCGGGATTGATGGCGTGGAGCTCCTCGCCCTCGCGGATCATACCCTCGTAGTCGGTGGCGATCACCTCGGCACTCACGTTGTCCTCGACGATGTCGCAGATTTGACGGTAGTGCTCCTTGCAGGCCTCGTCGCCGCGAATGTTCTCCTTGGCCATCAGCGAAGGATTGGTCGTTACGCCGTCCAGCACACCCATTTCATTGGCCTCACGAATCTGAGCCAGATTTGCAGTATCAATAAAGAATTTCATGTTAGTATAGAAGTTTGGTTTTTTGAACATATAAAGATACGAAATTTTCGGCATACTTTACCTAAAAATCGGAAAAAAGCAAAAAAATCAGATGTATCCTGAAAATTTTGGTACTTTGTTTTGCATAATACCAAAATAAGTATTATACTTGCAGTACAAAAGTAGTATAAAAATCTTTTTACCATGAAAGAGACCATAAACGTAAACATCGGCTCGCTTGCCTTCACCCTCGATCGTGACGCCTACGACGAACTCCGCAACTACCTGGATGAGATTCGCCGTCACCTGCCCGACGAGGATCACGATACGCTGGACGACATCGAGGGACGCATTGCCGAAATTTTGAGTGGCGAGGTGCGCAATCCGATGCAGGTCGTGACCTATAATATGGTCATGCGTCTCAAGGAGCAGATCGGTGCGCCGTCGTGCTTCGGTGAAGAGTCGCACACCCCGCGGCCTACGCCCCAAAAGAATCAGCGCATCTACCGCTCGCGCAAGGAGCGCATTCTGGCGGGTATCTGCGGCGGATTGGGCGCATATTTCAATGCGGACGCCGCCCTGATCCGTCTTATCGCCCTGATTTTGATTTTCTTCGGCGGAGTATCCGTCTGGCTGTATATCATCCTGTGGATTCTGATCCCCGAAGAGCCTCTGGACAACCCTTTCTCTAACAAACAACATTAAAAATTTTCCAGATATGCACATTCAAACCAATAGCACCAACCTGTATCGGTCTTCCGACAATGCCGTTCTTGCCGGCATTTGCGCAGGTATTGCCGAACATTTCGGTTGGGACACAGGTACATTGCGACTCATTACGCTCATCCTGATTTTGGCAGGCGGAATATCGCTCTGGGTATATATCATTTTATGAATTCTCATCCCCAAAAAATAACACTAGACCATGGAAATCGACGAAAATATCAAAATTCAAATGCGCAAGGGAATCCTCGAATATTGCATTCTCTCGATTCTTTCGCAGGGTGATTCCTATGCACCGGAGATCATCGCCGAAATGAAGGACAAGGAGATGATCGTGGTCGAGGGTACGCTCTACCCGCTGCTTACGCGTCTGAAAAATTCGGGACTGCTCGATTACCGTTGGGAAGAGTCGCCCCAAGGCCCGCCGCGCAAGTACTACACCCTTTCCGAAAAGGGACACGAACACCTTGCCATACTCGACGCCGCATGGCAGGAAATGATCTCCCAGATCGAAGCCATCCGTCACGGAATATCCATATCCGTCAGTAAATAACCTTTAAAATACCCATACCATGAAAAATCCGATTTTACACACCCTTACCCTGTTGTTAGCCCTTTCGCTCGGTGTGCAATCCGTCTCGGCACAAATCACCCAGAAACGCCTCCCCGTACCCGACTACCGTGCGGTTGTTGCCCGTCACGGCATCAACGTAACCCTCACCAAACGCCCCTCAAAGGAGATCCTGATCAAGGCCGACCAGTCGGTAATCGACTTCGTAAAGGTCGCCTGTGACATGGGTACGCTCTCCATTCAGATGGAGACCGACAGTCGCATCATGATGAAAAATCGCGAGGTCGAAGTGATCGTTCCGCTGAACGACCGACTCGATCTGATCGAAGCCAATTCATCGGCAGACATCCGTTCCGAACGCCCGATCAAAGGGGATGGCATAACCTTCCGTGCATCGTCGTCGGCACGCATCGTGGCTGCCGCCCAATGCAAGACCTTCAACGGCTACGCATCGTCGTCGGCCGATCTGGTCATTGCCGTCGAAGCCACCCATTGCGACCTCAAAGCCACCTCGTCCGCCGACATAAAATGCTCGATCAAAGCCGACGACAGTCAGATTTCGGCCACCTCGTCGGCCGAAATCGAAGCCGAGAACCACACCCGCAACCGCTGCACGCTGGATGCCACATCTTCGGCCGAAATCGAACTGGAGGGTACGGCACAGGAACTCACGGTAAAAACCTCCTCTTCAGGCGAGATCAAGGCCGAGGATTTCTATGTGGGCAATGCCGAAGCCGATGCCACATCGGGAAGTTACATCGAACTGAATTTCACCCACAAACTCATCGCCCGTGCCTCATCGGGAGGACGCATCTGCTATACGGGTCCCGGCACCGATATTGATGCACGCACCTCGTCGGGGGGCAGTGTGAGATCCTTAAAATAAACGCAGTCATGAACGAAATCAAGAAATACAGTATTTCCGGCATCGCCTTCGCCTTCGACGAGGAGGCCTACAATGCCTTGAAACGCTACCTCGACAGCCTCGAGGAGGCCTACCGAACCTCTTCGGACGGACGCGAGATCCTGGCCGACCTCGAAGCCCGCATCGCCGAACTGATTCTTTCTGCGCAGGATGCCCAGCGCGTCGTGCAACTTCCGCTCATTCAAAATATTATCCGCCAGTTGGGTACGGTGCGGGATATCTCCGACAGCGACTCCTCGTCGCAGACGGACGACGACCTCGAACCCGATCCCGATTCGCGCATCTCGCGCCGTCTGTATCGTTCGATGGAGGGTGCGAAGTTGGGCGGTGTCTGCATCGGACTGGGCAAGTATTTCAACATCAACCCCCTGTGGATCCGACTCGGCATGTTCCTGCCGTTTCTGATTTCCATCATAGCAAACAGCTTGAATATCTGGGCTTTATCCAGTATGCTGATGAACATGCAGTTTATCCTCATCGTCTGCTATGTGATCCTGTGGTTCAGCCTTCCGACGGCACGCTCCGCACGCCAGAAACTCGAGATGGAGGGTCGCCCCATCACGGCTCGATCCGTAGCCGAGGTAACCGCCACGGCCAACGATGCCGACAGCAAGGCCAAACCCATCGTCGCCGAAGCCGTGTCGCTGTTCGGACGCATCATCATCATCTTTCTGAAGATCATTGCAGGATTGTTTGTCGTCGGACTGGTAACCGTAGCCGTCGGGATGTTCCTTTCGCTGTTCTCCTCGTCGCTGCTCATTCCCTTCTCCCCGCTGGCCAATCTTCCGCAAGGTTTTGTGATCCTCAGCATCCTGATCCTGCTCACTCCGTTGGTATTGTTGATCTACATCCTGTTCTGCCTGATCATCTCCCACAAGATCTCGCTCCGAGCCTCGCTGATTCTGTTTCTTTTGTGGATTCTGGAGATTGCCACGCTGGTCATCGTGACGCTGACTTCGCCGCAAAATCCCTTCCTTCTGGATCGTTCCATGCGCTGGCTCAAATTCGGCCCTGTCGAGATGAAACTCGAACCCGAAGACATTGACGAGGATGCCGCACTCAACGACCTGAAACAACAGCTCAACGAGGGCAACCTCCAGATGAATCTTCAGATCGACGACAATTCGGTGAAGGCCACCGTAACGACCACGCCCACGGAGCCGAAGCCGAAGCAATAAAACCGACATCATAAGCGGATGTTCAAAATAAAAGTTTTTTCGAGAAATCGGGAACGCCCCCTACCAGCGGCAGTTCCCGATTTTTTTGTTTCTTTTCAGGAAAGGAAACCCGCCGCAGAGCCACTCCCGACGCGGTTTTTCCAAAAACGAAGGCCTCGAAGACGGATTCGCCCCCGAATTTTGATGTTTCCAAAGAAAAATCACTACCTTTGAGTAATTTTTGGAACTTGAAATCGAAGTGCGGTAAAGTATTTGTGATGACAGGGTTTCCAGGTTCAGAAAACACAGAAAGAATATGGCAAACATCAAATGTATCGGCATCCTCACCTCGGGCGGCGATGCCCCCGGTATGAATGCGGCCATCCGTGCCGTGACCCGAACGGCAATCTACCACAATTTTGCGGTAAAGGGCATTATGCGCGGTTACAAGGGACTGGTCTGCAACGAAATCGTTGATTTCCATTCGCAGAGCGTCAGCAACATCATCCAGCAGGGCGGTACCATCCTCAAGACGGCACGCTGCAAGGAATTTTCCACGCCCGAAGTACGCCAAAAAGCCTACGAAAACCTTTGTGCGGCAGGCATTGACGCACTGGTTGTGATCGGCGGTGACGGATCGCTCACCGGAGCGAGCATCTTCGCCGAAGAGTTCAACATCCCGATTGTGGGACTTCCCGGCACGATCGACAACGATCTGGGCGGTACCGATGCCACGATCGGTTTCGACACGGCACTCAACACCATCATGGACGCCGTCGATAAGTTGCGCGACACGGCATCGAGCCACGAGCGCCTGTTCTTCGTCGAGGTGATGGGACATACGGCGGGTTATCTGGCACTTAATTCGGCCATTGCGTCGGGTTCCGAGGCCGCGATCATCCCCGAAATGGAAACCGAAGTCGACCAGTTGGCCGAACTCATCAATCAGGGTTTCCGCAAGAGCAAGAACTCGGCAATCGTCATCGTGGCGGAGAATCCCGAGACGGGTGGCGCAACGGGTCTTGCCGAGCGTATCAAGAAAGAGTTTCCCGAATATGATGCCCGCGTGACGATCCTCGGCCACATCCAGCGCGGCGGTTCGCCGACGGCCATCGACCGCATCCTCGCCTCGCGTATGGGACAGGCTGCCATCGAGGCTCTGATGGAGGGTCAGCGCAACGTGATGATCGGCGTGGAGAACGGACGCATCGTTTATGTGCCCTTCACCAAGGCAGTCAAACACAACAAAGGCATCAACCGCGACGACCTCAATCTGGTGAAGATCCTTTCGATCTAAAAGCAAGCAACAAAATATCCAAACTTAACGTAACGAATGAAACGTGTAATCGGCATTGGAAATGCCTTGACCGACATGCTGGTCAACCTCAAGACAGACTCCGTACTCAGTCAATTCAATTTAGCCAAGGGCTCGATGAGTCTGGTGGACACTCCGCTTCAGACCGAGATTTCGAAATCGGTTGCCGGACTCCCCTACTCGCTTTCGCTGGGCGGCTCGGCAGGCAATACGATCCGCGCCATGGCCAAATTGGGTTGCAGCGTGGGTTTCATCGGCAAGGTCGGCGAAGACAAAACGGGCGATTTCTTCCATCAGGCGTTGGAGAATCTGGGCGTGAGTCCCGTGGTATTCCGCGGTGAGGAGCGTTCGGGAAAGTGCGTATCGCTGATCTCTCCCGACGGCGAGCGTACGATGATCACTCACCTGGGTGCCGCCCTGGAATTGTCGGCCGAGGAGATCACCCCCGAGATTTTCAAGGGTTATGACTGCCTCTATGTCGAGGGCTATCTGGTGCAGAACCACGACCTGATCCGCAAGGCGGCCGCCATGGCCAAGGAGTGCGGTTTGGATGTGGCCATCGACCTTGCAAGTTTCAATGTCGTTGCCGAGAACCTCGAATTCCTGCGCGATCTGGTGCGCAACTATGTCGATATCGTATTCGCCAACGAGGATGAGGCAAAGGCCTTCACCTCGGAGTCCGAACCGCTGAACGCCCTTCAGGCCATTTCGGAAATGGCTTCGCTGGCCGTCGTGAAGATCGGCATCAAGGGAGCGCTGATCAAACGCGGTAACGAAGTGGTACACGTCGGCATTATGGCAGCCGCCAAACGTGTCGATACGACGGGTGCGGGTGATTTCTATGCCGCAGGCTTCATGAGCGGCCTTTGCGACGGATTGTCGTTGCGCCAGTGCGGCACGATCGGTGCCATCACGGCCGGAAAGGTAATCGAAGTCGTGGGTACCACCTTCGGCGAAGAGTCGTGGCAGGATATTTTCCGCCTGGTACGAAAGGTCAAGACCGAAAAATACCTCTTCTAATATAAGAAGAACATCTCTAAAAAAAGGCAACCGTTCGACACGGTTGCCTTTTTTATTTAGGGGCAAAGGATCGGCAAAGGTTTTCCAAAGAATCGCCCCGGGCATTCGCGCGCCCCTACACCACGCGACACAACACGTTCCAAACAACACCCCACGCCTCCGCGCAACACCGTCCGCCCCCTGCGCCCACGCAACGTCCCGCGCACTTTCTCCGACGCCTCCGCGCAACTCTACCCCCGCGTCCGTCCCCAAACAAAAAAAATTCCGAACACCCCACGCGAGGTATTCGGAATTTTTTCAATGTGCAGTCCTTAAGACAGCCTCGGATTATTTCGAAGCTTTGTAAGCTTTCTTACCGTTGTTCAGGAACTCGATGAAGCCTTCGATGCTCAGGTCGTAACCGCGAGCCTCAACCAGCAATTCGGTCGGTTTCTCGGGACTTACCAGGAAGTAGTAAGGCTGAGCGTTCTTCGCGAAATTGGTGGTTACGAAGTGCGAGTTGATCTTACCCAGGCTCGTCAGTACCTTACCCGTCTCGGTCGTTACATGCTCCTCTTCGGGAAGTTCGGTCTTGTCATCGGCGTAGAGTACGCAGAGTACGAAGTCCTCACGCAACATCTTCAGAACGGTGGGATCCGACCATACGCGGGTCTCCATCTCACGGCAGTTTACGCAACCGTGACCCGAGAAGTCGATGAAGATGGGTTTGTCGACCTTCTTGGCATAAGCCTCGGCCTCCTCGATGTCGAAGAATGCCTGGAGGTTATAGGGCAGGTGCAGGAAATCGCTGTATTTGGGCGCTTTTCCGTCGACCGTCGTCAGCGTGTTTGCGGGAGCAGCCGCAGCCGTTCCACCCATCGACAGGTTGAAATCCTGCGTGGTGATGGGAGGCAGGTAACCCGAAAGTGCCTTCAAAGGAGCACCCCACATACCGGGCAACATGTAAACTACGAACGTGAAGGTGATGATAGTCAGGATCAGACGGCCTACGCTCATGTGCTTGAACTCGCTGTCGTGCGAGAAACGGATCTTACCCAGCAGGTAGAGACCCAGCAGGGTGAAGGTGGCGATCCAGATGGCGAGGTAAACCTCACGATCGAGCAGTCTCCAGTGGTAGGTCATATCGGCCATCGACAGGAACTTGAAACCGAGGGCAACCTCAATGAAACCGAGGACAACCTTCACCGAGTTCAACCAACCGCCGCTCTTCGGCATCTTCTTCAGCATCGAGGGGAACAGGGCGAAGAAGGTGAAAGGCAGTGCGAAGGTGATCGAGAAGGCCATGATGGTGATGATAGGCGTCCAGAACTCACCTGCGGTCGATTTGATCAGCACCGAACCCACGATCGGCCCCGTGCAGGAGAACGAAACCAACACCAAAGTCAGGGCCATGAAGAAGATACCGCCCAGACCCTTGTTGTCGGCGTGGCTGTCCGATTTGTTAACCATCCACGAAGGCATCGTGATTTCGAATGCACCGAAGAACGAAGCAGCGAAAGCCATGAATACAAGGAAGAAGATGATATTGGGAAGCCAGTGCGTAGCCAACCAGTTGAAGATGTCGGCCGTTACGGCATCACCACCCACAACGCGCGTAATCAGGATGATTGCGGCAATAGGCAGCGTGTAGAGCAATACGATGAAGAAACCGTACATCATGGCGCGGAAGCGACCCATTGCGGGGTTCTCCGAGCCGTGCATGAAGAACGAAACGGTCATCGGGATCATCGGGAATACGCAGGGAGTCAACATGGCGACAAAGCCCCAGATGACTGCTTCCAGAATGTAAGCCCAGATCGAACCGCCCTTCTCCTCCTTAGCCTCGGAGATCGTTGCCTCTTCCTTGGCGGGCTCTTCAGCGGCGGGTTCCTCGACTACGGGGTTCTCGGCCAGGATCTTCTCCAGATCCACGCCCTCGGCCTGTTTCAAGTCGATCGTAAGATCCACGTCGGTCGGGGTCATGCAGGCGCCGTCCATGCAGATCTGATAGTAGATCGAAGCCTTCACCGAAGCCGCAGCTACGTTCAGACGGATCTTTTGTGCAAAACGAACCACACCCTCGAAGGTGCCGATCTCCATCTCGAAGATCTCGTCCATGGCGCGATGGGGTTTGTCCAACATCTCGACAGCGCCGAGGTACTGAACGCCCTCAACCTTGTCGAATTTGATTTCGGTTGCGGCAGGACCGTTCTCATAGGGGCCGAGGTCATACATGTGGAAACCTTCGGGAATCGAAGCCTCCAATACGATGCGATACTCGTTACCCTCCAAATGCTCGACTGAGCTTTTCCAGGCTGTTTCCTGAGCCGATGCCATGCCCGTGATGAACAGCGAGGCGATCAGCAGGAATACAATGCGTAATTTTTTAAGCATAATTTGAGTAAAAATTGAAGTTTTAATTCAAAAATATAACGGGTTTTTAATTTGCGCAAAGATAATTCTTTTATCTGGATAAATTCATATATTTGTGATATGATTTCACTTTCGCTCATAATTCCGACCCATAATCGGGCATCGGAACTGATTTTTGCGTTAAATTCGGTGGCCCGGCAAAGTCTTTCCCCCGAAAAATGGGAGTGTGTCGTGGTGGACAACCGATCGACGGACACGACCCGGGAGGAGTTTTTCAAGTTTCGCGACAAGCACCCCGAACTGAATCTGCGCATCGTCCGCGAAGAGCAACCCGGCGTGTCGTATGCCCGCAACCGCGGCATACGGGAGTGTCACTCGGAATTTCTGGCCTTCATCGACGACGACGAGCACGTGAATCCCGATTTTCTGAAATCCTACCTCGAATTTTTCCAAAGCCACCCCACGGCCATGGTTGCCGGAGGGCGCATCATCGCCGAATACCCAGAAGGACGTCCCGCATGGATGTCGAAATATGTCGAAATGCCCATCGCCAACCCGATGGATTTCGGGTCGGAGGTCTGCCCCTTCCCCCGCGGACGAGTTCCCGGAGGGGGTAATATGGCGTTCCGCCGTGCGATTTTCGACCGCATCGAGGGTTTTGACTCTTCGCTCGGACGCGTCGGACGCGAACTGATCGGCGGAGAGGAGAACGACCTTTTCGAGCGCCTTCTTTGTTCGGGCGAAGTGATCTGGTATGTTCCCACGGCCGTCATGTGGCACGTGATTCCGCCCCGCAAACTCACCCCCGAATATTTCCGCAAATTGGCGCGGAACGTGGGCATCAGCCAGCGTCTTCGTGCCGAAATCCACGACCGCCGGGCAAAAAGCCGCGTACTGGAGCTTCTGAAATGGGGCGCTACGCTTCTGCTCTGCCTTATGATGTCACCCCGTAAATCGGTGTGGCTCATCCGTTTGCGTGCAGGCATCTCCCGCGGTCTGTTCCTCGGACGCTAATCCATCGAACGTTTTTTCTCGTATTCGTCCAGCGCTTTTCGGGCAATCGTATGCCCCGCACGGACAATCTCCGCGGCACGATACATCTCGAAAACGCCGAAACTGTCGGCCGCCATCGGAATAAGGATGTCGGGCGGACACACCGCACACATCTGACGGGCGATCTGCTGCTGCATGATCTGCATCGTCGAGTGGATCATCTTGAACGAATTTTCCGACTGCTTGATGCGCCGTTCGGGGTGTTGTTCGAATCCCATGCAGACATCGACCGCCACCAAAAGATCCCCTTCGGTTCGGTGTACCCGATTGACAGGCAGCGGATTCACCACGCCGCCGTCAATCAGCAGATGATTTCCGCGATGTACGGGTTTGAAGAACGAAGGGATCGAGATCGAGGCACGGATGGCATGGTACAGCCCGCCCCGCTCGAAGAGGATTTCACTACCCGTCATCCAGTCGGCCGCCACGGCCGTGAAGGGGATTTCCAGCTGTTCGATCTGCACTTCCGGCACGAGTTTTTTCATGGCACGGATCACGCGGTCGCCTTTCACCCAGCCGCTTCCGCTCAAGGAGAGATCCAACAGCGAAAAGACCTTATACTTGTCGAGCGAACACATCCACTCCTTGAAGGCTTGCAGATTGCCCGAAGCGTACATGCCGCCGACCAACGCACCCATCGAGGTTCCCGCCACCGCCGAAATTTCATAACCGCGGCGTTCCAGCTCCTCGATCACCCCGATGTGGGCAATTCCGCGAGCGCCGCCACCGCCCAATACGAGGGCAATTTTCGGTTTTTCCATTTTTCGTTCGTTTAAGGTTGAAAATCAGTATAAAAATCAGAAGACACCAATATATAATATATAGCCTTCCGGAAAACGTCTATTCGCTTATGACACAATCCATAAAGACATCGTGCGGCTCGACGGGCAACTCACCGACCAGCTGGTGACGGTAGCAGACACCCGCCTTACAGGCACGGAATCCGTTGCGCGACAAGTACTTATCGTAGTATCCGCGGCCGCGACCCATACGGGCACCCGCCCGGGTAAAGGCCACTCCCGGCACCACGATCAGATCGATCTCCTCAGGACGGCACAACACCGCCTCGTCGCCCGGTTCCATAATGCCGAACGCACCCGACACCAGCGTCGCGGGATCATACTCGAAAAAGTCCATCTCGTCACCCTCGACTTTCGGGATGACGACCCGCTTGGTTTTGCTCCATTTCCGGAGCGTCTTTTCGGTGGAAACTTCGTCGGGCAGCGCCGCAAAAAACGCCACACAACGAGCCTCTTGGAACGCCTCCAACTGCTCGACCTGCGAGAAAATACGCTCCTCGGCCAATCCCCTGTTTTGGGGGGTAACCGCACGGTTCAACCGCTTGATTTCGGTACGCAACTCCTTTTTATTCATAAATATTGTGTTCTATTGTAAAAAAATATCCCTTTTTATTGTTATTCCACAAACAATCTTTATCTTTGCGATATATTTCCAAAACACGCATTGTTTGCCTGCCTGCTCTGTTCTCCACGACTTGCCGGGCGACTGTGCGTATGTATTCAGGATAGCGTGTAAAACATTTATTCACATACAAATATAACTAATTTTTTAACATTATGAGTTGTTTCTTAACCAATTCCTCTCTCGGAAAGAAGGTGGTGATGAGCGTGTCGGGTGCATTCCTCGTGCTTTTCATCCTCTTCCACATGTCGATGAACATCACGGCGATCATCAGCCCCGAAGGCTACAACATGATCTGCGGGTTCCTCGGCGCCAACTGGTACGCACTGGCCGGTACCCTCGTATTGGCTCTGGGCGTGTTGGTGCACATCATCTACGCGTTGATCCTCACGATCAACAACTACAAGGCACGCGGTAACCAGCGTTACGCCGTAACCGCCAAGGAGCCGGGTGTAAGCTGGGCTTCGAAAAACATGCTCGTGCTCGGTTTCATCATCGTAGTCGGCATGGGTCTCCACCTGTACAACTTCTGGGCAAAGATGCAGCTCGTCGAGCTCCTCGGCCAGCACACCAATTCGCTCGGCCTGAGCCCCAAAGACGGTGCTTCGCTGATCCAGGCTACGTTCTCGTGCTGGGGTTATGTCGTTGTTTACCTCCTGTGGTTCGCCGCTCTGTGGTTCCACCTTACGCACGGCGTTTGGTCGATGTTCCAGTCGATGGGTTGGGCCAACAACACCTGGTACCCCCGTCTGAAGTGCCTCGCAAACATCGTGGCTACCATCATTTTCCTGGGCTTTGCCGCCGTGGTACTCTGCTACGCACTGGGCTTTGTCACCGTTGCCGCCTAATCTGACGGACATTTTCTAAGAAGTAATTTTTAAGAACAATAAATCACACAAGATATGGCTTTCAAATTAGATGCTAAAATTCCTGCCGGTGCTCTTGAACAGAAATGGAGCAATCACAAGGCTGCCATCAAAGTCGTAAGCCCCGCAAACAAGCGTAAGCTCGACATCATCATCATCGGTACAGGTCTCGGCGGTGCATCCGCTGCTGCTTCACTCGGTGAATTAGGCTATAATGTCAAAGTTTTCTGCATTCAGGACTCGCCCCGTCGTGCACACTCGATCGCCGCTCAGGGTGGTATCAATGCAGCCAAAAATTACCAAAACGATAACGACTCGATTTACCGCCTGTTCTACGATACGATCAAGGGTGGTGACTACCGTGCCCGTGAGGCCAACGTATACCGTATGGCCGAGGTTTCGAACCTCATCATCGACCAGTGTGTCGCTCAGGGTGTACCTTTCGCACGCGAATACGGCGGTCTTCTGGCCAACCGTTCGTTCGGTGGTGCGCAGGTATCGCGTACGTTCTATGCCCGCGGTCAAACGGGTCAGCAGCTGCTGCTGGGTGCTTACTCGGCACTCAACAAGGAGGTTGCCAACGGTTCGGTGAAGACCTATCCCCGTCACGAGATGCTCGACATCGTCATCGAGAACGGCGAGGCAAGAGGTATCATCGCCCGCAACCTGATCAACGGTCAGATCGAGCGCTTCGGTGCACACGCCGTCGTATTGGCTACGGGTGGTTACGGTAACGTATTCTTCCTGTCGACCAACGCCATGGCTTCGAACGGTTCGGCCATGATGCAGTGCTACCGCAAGGGTGCCGGTATCGCCAACCCCTGCTTCACGCAGATCCACCCCACCTGTATCCCCGTACACGGTACGCAGCAGTCGAAACTGACGCTGATGTCGGAGTCGTTGCGTAACGACGGTCGTATCTGGGTTCCCAAAAAGTTGGAGGACGTCAAGGCCATCCGTGCCGGAAAACTCCAGCCTTCTGACATCAAGGAGGAGGATCGTGACTACTATCTGGAGCGCCGTTACCCCGCATTCGGTAACCTCGTTCCGCGTGACGTGGCTTCGCGTGCCGCCAAAGAGCGTTGCGACGCTGGCTACGGTGTAAACGAGACCGGTTTGGCCGTTTACCTCGACTTCAAGACCGCCATCGCCCGTCTGGGTAAAGAGGTCATCAAGAAGCGTTACGGTAACCTGTTCGATATGTACGAAGAGATCACCAACGTAAGTCCTTACGAGCAGCCCATGCAGATCTTCCCCGCCGTTCACTACACGATGGGTGGTATCTGGGTTGACTACAACCTGATGACGACCATCCCCGGTCTGTACGCCATCGGCGAGTGTAACTTCTCGGATCACGGTGCCAACCGTCTGGGTGCTTCGGCTCTGATGCAGGGTCTGGCCGACGGTTACTTCGTACTGCCCTACACCATCGGCGACTACCTGTCGCACAAGATCCAGGCTCCGAAGGTAGACACCACGACCAAGGCATTCGACGATGCAGAGAAGGCCGTGAAAGCCAAGATCGAGAAGCTGATGTCGATCAAGGGTCAGCAGTCGGTAGACGATATCCACAAGAAGCTGGGGCACATCATGTGGGAGAACGTAGGTATGGCACGTACCAAGGAGTCGTTGGACAAGGCCATCGTCGAGATTCAGGCTTTGCGCAAGGAGTTCTGGAAGGACGTGAAGGTCGTAGGTCGCGAGAACGACTTCAACGTAGAGTTGGAGAAGGCACTTCGTCTGGCCGACTTCCTGGAGTTGGGCGAGCTGATCGCACGCGATGCACTCAACCGTGAGGAGTCTTGCGGTGGTCACTTCCGTGTGGAGCACCAGACCGAGGAAGGTGAGGCTAAACGTGACGATGAGAACTTCGTTTACGCAGCCGTATGGGAGTACAAGGGCGAGGATCAGGTTCCCGAACTGACGAAGGAGCCGCTGAACTTCGAGTTTGTTCACCCCGCACAGCGTAACTACAAAGACTAACGACGTCGTAACACTTTAATTAAATTTTGACACAATGAATTTCACATTAAAGATATGGCGTCAGAAGGACGCTAAAAGCAAAGGAGAATTCAAGACCTACAA
>JAHHQM010000013.1 GCA_020026395.1 Alistipes sp.
TGGTAGATAAGAATATCAGACTCGGCTATGCTCCTTTCGCAGATTAGAGGCGATTCCTGCGCTTGGGTGCGGATGTGATGCAACTCACCTATATCTATTAATCGGGGATGAAAGAGCGCATTTCGGGGTGAGAATTAGGAAAAGGATACCCTTATAAATGTAGGGTGAAATCCGATTTCAATATATATTATAAAAAAGGTCGATCCGTGGGGAATCGACCTTTTGTGTTTTCGGGAAAATGCTGGTTTATTCGGCGGAGCTGTTGCGAATCTCGATCCATCCGTGGTAGGTGTAGTAAAGCGCCAAACCAAACGGGATAAAGCTCAATGCCCAGCCTACAACCGTAAATTTACTCAGGAACAAACCTCCGAGTGCCAGCAGGGAACCGAGCCACAGGCGTTGCGAGCCGTGGACGGCGGGGTCGGGCAGGGTGCTCGACTGGCGCATGGAGTTATAGCCCAAAAGCATGCAGAACAATGCCGTGAAGAAGAAGCAAAATGCAATGATGCCCGAGCCGAAAAGGTTGAAGCCGATGCCGACAAGTCCGATGTAAAGGGAGTAAATCAGGTTGTTGATGGCTTTGTAGTCCTGTTTCTGCTGGATGCTCTTGAAATCATACAGAGCCAAAATGTAAAGCACGCAAACCAATGCCAGCAGAATCATCAGCGGCGTGCGCATAAATTTAATGGGTGTTCGTAGTACTGAATTCCCGATCAGTCGATGCACCTTGGTCGCAAGCAGCAACAGGTTCAGTGTATAGAACGAGGTCGCCGCATAAAGCAACAAGGTAGAACTTCGCATCCAAATTTTGTGTCGGTGATTGCCCATAATGTATAATTATAAAAAACTGTCTTGCAAAACAGCATACGAAGATAGTGCCTAATGTTGAATTACGGTACTTTTTTGTTGTTTATTTTCACGCAAAACCTATTTACACAACGTTTGTGCCGATATTTTTCGTATATCGAACAAAAAAAGAGTGCCCCGTGAAGGACACTCTTTTTATTTTTCGGTCGTCCGAGCGGTTATTG
This sequence comes from Alistipes sp., assembly GCA_020026395.1. Lineage (GTDB taxonomy): Bacteria > Bacteroidota > Bacteroidia > Bacteroidales > Rikenellaceae > Alistipes. Next base: position 1,032 of record JAHHQM010000013.1, read on the forward strand.
TCCGAGTTCCTTCTTGCGCAGTTCGTTGAAACAATGACGGCAGATCGGTTCGTAGCTGTCCTGTGCACCGAGCATCACCTGCTTCTCGTCGGCGATCAGACGGTGCGAGTGGTGTGCGATGTTGCCGCACCGTACGCAGATGGCGTGTACCTTGGTGACGTATTCGGCGGTGGCCATCAGGGCAGGCATCGGGCCGAAGGGTTTTCCCGTGTAGTCCATGTCCAGACCTGCCACAATCACACGGATGCCGTTATCGGCCAGATGCTTGCAGACATCGACAATCCCCTCGTCGAAAAATTGGGCTTCGTCGATGCCGACCACATCGACATCGGACGACATGAGCAGGATGTTCTGCGAATTTTCGACGGGTGTGGAACGGATGGCGTTGGCATCGTGCGAAACGACATTCTCTTCCGAGTAACGGACATCAATCCGCGGTTTGAAGATTTCGACATTGAGGTGGGCGAATTGCGCACGTTTCAGGCGGCGGATCAGCTCCTCGGTCTTACCCGAGAACATCGATCCGCAGATCACTTCGATCCACCCTTTTTTGCTGGCATTCTCTAAAAACATGGTGTTCTATATGGGTTGTGGGGGCTTCCATAAGGGAGGAGAAAAATAGCCCTCCCCCTTTATAGAAGGTCTTGTTTTATCTTTTTAAGGCACATTCGTCGATACGCTCGATGTGTGCGCCGAGTGCATTCAGACGGCCGTCGATGTTGTTGTAACCGCGGTCGATCTGATCGATATTCTGGATGATGGAGGTACCCTCGGCCGACATGGCGGCGATGAGCAGGGCGACACCGGCACGAATATCGGGCGAAGTCATCTTCGTGGCACGCAAACGGATGCGGTGGTCGTGACCGATGACCGTGGCACGGTGGGGATCGCACAGGATCACCTGCGCACCCATATCGATCAGCTTATCGACGAAGAACAGACGACTCTCGAACATCTTCTGGTGGATCAGCACGGCACCTTCGGCCTGGGTGGCCACGACCAGAAGAATCGACAACAGGTCGGGCGTCAGTCCCGGCCACGGCGCGTCGGCAATGGTCATGATCGAACCGTCCATGAAGGTTTCGATCGAGTAGTGATCCTGCTGCGGGATGTAAATATCGTCACCGCGCTGCTCGAAATGAATACCCATGCGGGCGAACTGCTGCGGGATGATGCCGAGGTTTTCGAACGAGACGTTGCGGATGGTCAGCTCGGACTGGTTCATGGCGGCCATGCCGATGAACGAGCCGATCTCGATCATGTCGGGGAGCATCGTGTGGGTCGTTCCGCCCAGCGAATCGACGCCCTCGATGGTCAAAAGGTTCGAAGCAATGCCCGTGATGCGTGCACCCATGCGGTTGAGCATCTTGCACAACTGTTGCAGGTAGGGTTCGCAGGCGGCATTATATATAGTGGTAGTACCCTTGGCCAGGACGGCGGCCATGACGATGTTGGCCGTACCCGTTACGGAGGCCTCGTCCAAAAGCATGTAGGAGCCTTTGAGGCCGTTTTTCGCCTTGATCGTGAATACCGTGTCGCCGTCCTCGTAGTCGAGTTCGGCGCCTAATTTACGCAGGCCGATGAAGTGGGTGTCCAAACGGCGGCGTCCGATCTTGTCTCCGCCGGGTTTGGGGATGAAGCCGATGCCGAAACGCGTCAGCATCGGGCCGATGAGCATGACCGATCCGCGCAGGCGGGTGCAACGCTCGCGGTAATCGTCCGAACGCAGGTAATCGAAGTCGATGTCGCGTGCGGCGAACGTGTAGGTATCGTCGGAAAGTTGTTCGACCTCGACACCCATTTTTCGGAGCAGTTCGATGAGTTGGAGCACATCGAGGATGCGGGGAATATTGCGGACGGTGACTTTTTCGGGAGTAAGCAGCGTGGCGCAGATGATCTGCAACGCTTCGTTTTTGGCTCCCTGGGGAGTGATTTCTCCGTGGAGGCGGTGACCTCCTTCAACTTTGAAGATAGCCATTGTCTGTGAAATTTGGGGTGAAAAGTCATTCGACTGTTTACAAAGTTAGCAAGATTTCCCTCTTTTCCCGCTCTTTATGTACTTTTTTTTGTGAAAAATTTTTGCGGATGACTTTTTTGTTGTACTTTTGCAATCCGTAAAAATGTATAAAACAAATAAAACTATACAGCTATGGCAATGAAAAGAACTTACCAGCCCTCGCGCCGAAAGAGAATCAACAAGCATGGTTTCCGTCAGCGCATGTCTACGGCAGAAGGCCGTAAGGTGTTGGCTGCACGTCGTGCAAAAGGTCGCAAAAAGTTGACCGTTTCGTGTGAGTCTACCTTTAAGTACGCTTAATTAGACCCCGTCCGAAATTAAAGAATACAGTCGATCTCCGAGTGAGGTCGGCTTTGTTCGTATGTACTTGCACCAAACGACATCGGATCTCGGGATCCGATGTCGTTTTTTATCTCCGGTAGAGGCGTGTTGTGTAAAAAGCAGGGGCGCAGGTTTCGCTTTTTGAGAAAAAATATTGTATCTTTGTGGTTCACCCCTTATAAATAGGTGTTTGGAATCATGAAAAAGGAATTACAACTCAGTTACACCCGCTTCTCTTCTTTAAAGGAGATCACGGCGGATGATCTCGAAGTGGTGAAAGCGGCGCAGGAGGCCACCCGAAAGGCCCATGCTCCCTATTCGCATTTCCATGTGGGTGCCGCGGCACGTCTGAAGAGCGGTAAGATTCTATCCGCCAGCAACTTCGAAAGCGAAGTCTATCCCGCAGGCCTGTGTGCCGAGCGGTCGTTGCTTTTCTTTTTGGAGTCGAACCATGCCGACGATCCGATCGTGGCATTTGCCATTGCGTCGAATCCCGACGAGCGCGAGTGCTATCCCTGCGGACAATGCCGTCAGGTGCTTGTCGATGTGCAGCGCCGCCAGAAAACCCCGTTCCGCATCTACATGACCGGACGCGATTCGGCCACCATGGTCGATTCGGCGGAGATTCTGCTCCCCTTTACCTTCATTTTGTAATTTCACACGGATGTTTCAACCCGAAGACATACTCTACGAAGACAACCACCTGCTCGTCGTGAACAAACACGCGGGTGATCTGGTGCAACCCGATCCGTCGGGAGAGGCGGCCCTGGAAGACGAGATCAAGGCCTACATCAAGGTGCGCGACCAGAAGCCGGGCGCTGTATTCCTGGGTGTCGTGCACCGCATTGACCGCCCGGTGAGCGGTGCGGTGCTGTTTGCCAAGACCTCGAAGGCGCTGGTGCGTCTGAACGAGATGATCCGCGAAGGACGGATCCACAAAGTTTATTGGGCACTGACCGAATCGGCTCCCGAAAAGGAGGAGGGCGAGTTGGTGCATTACATTTGGCGTGATGCGCGTGCCAACCGTTCGCGTGCGTACGATGCGCCGAAGGGCGATGCCAAACTGGCACGCCTGCGCTACCACATTGCGGGGGCAAGCAGCCGCTATACGCTGCTCGAGATCGAACTGCTCACGGGTCGTCATCATCAGATCCGCGCCCAGCTCTCGAAAATCGGCTGTCCGATCCGCGGCGATCTGAAATACGGCGCCCGCCGTTCGAATCCCGACGGAGGCATCTCGCTGCATTCGCGTTGCGTGTCGTTCGAGCATCCCGTCCGCAAAGAACCCGTTACGGTGACCGCCCCCGTACCCAAGGGCGACAACCTGTGGGCTTGTTTCGAAAATTTCAAATAATTTCCCGATATGCGTCTTTTGATTCAGCGTGTAAAACACGCTTCGGTAACCATTGACGGCGAGCTGCACGCCCAAATCGGCCACGGCCTTCTGGCGCTGGTCGGCGTGTGTGCGGAGGACGGCGCGGAAGATATTGATTATCTGGCCGCCAAGTTGTGCAAACTGCGTGTCTTCGACGACGCGGAGGGTGTGATGAACCTCGACGTGCAACAGGTCGGCGGTGAGATTATGGCCGTGAGTCAGTTCACGCTGATGGCCTCGACACGAAAGGGCAACCGCCCCTCTTACATCAAGGCCGCTCCCGAACCCGTCTCGAAACCTTTGTACGAGGCTTTTTGCCGGAAGGTGGCGGAGCTTTCGGGGCGTGAGGTCAAGATGGGTGTTTTCGGTGCGGACATGAAGGTCGAACTGCTGAACGACGGCCCCGTAACCATCTGGATGGACTCCAAAAACAAGGAATAAACAAAACATCAAACATACAAGAACATGAAAAGATTTATCCTTTTGACACTTGCGGTTTTTGCCGTGACGTTCACTTCGTGTAGCGATGACGAGACCACGTCGTACAACGGCTGGTTCGAGACGGCACGTGTGGAGCATGTCAGCGCAACCTCCGCAAAGGTCGTTTGCAACACCTCCTACGATGCGGGTGTGCTGGCGACTGCCGAAGCCGGTTTTTACTTTACGGCCGAGAACGGCGACGAGCTGCTCAAGACCGACGGCTGCCAAATTGAGGGTCAGGCCATTTCGGCTTATCTGAAAGGCCTTACGCCCAACACCACCTACCGCGTATTCCCGTTTGTCGTGCTGAACGGCACCCAGATGAACGGCGTGGATTTCACGCTGACCACTGCGGCCGAGGGTGTGGATCCCGTGCTGACGATCACCTCGGGCGAGAAGATCGCCGTTCCGTTTGAGGGTGGCGAATTCGAGGTGGCCTACACGCTGGAGAACCCCGTGGAGGGTGTCTCGATCGAGGCCGAGTCGGAGGCCGATTGGATCTCGGGCTTCAAGGTCGAGGACGGCAGGATCCTCTTTTCGGTGGCCGAAAACAAAGCCGTGCTCCGTTCGGCACAGATTGCCCTGAAGTACGATTGGTTCGAGCCCCAGATGGTCGAGGTCGAGCAGCAGGGTTCGCCCATCGACGTCGATCCTTCGGAGAACCCCGTTTATGCGAACAACTTCGATAAAGCGCCTGCCGTAAAGGTGACGACGGGTTGGCCTTATCTGGACGAGACGGACTCCTGGAAGAACCACACGGGTTCGGGTTCGGGCAACGTATCGTATGAGTTCTCGGGCATGTCGGTGCGCCAGTCGGAGACTTTGAGCGCAGGTTATGCCGGTGCTTCGGGTCAGAACAAACTCTTCTTCGGCAAGACGCCCGCCGAATTCTCTGTGAAGGACATTACGATTGCCGCAAGCAAGAACCTGCGCCTGACGTTCGGCGTAAACTATAACAATTTGAATTCGGGTGTATACGAATTCCCCGAAGACAAATTCATCCTGACGATGGGTAACGGCTTGGGTTGGTCGGGTGCTGTCGCTTACCGGAAACTCGGCGGCGATGACGACGTGGATCCTTACTGGGTACGTTACGTGGTTGATTTCACCCTGCCGAACAACGTGTCGAACCTGACGCTGAAGTTCGAGGCGAAGGAGGCACTGGTATTCTCGCTGGATGACCTCATTCTGGAGGAGGGCGAGGGCGGTATGCTCATCTCGTTTGACGGTGAAGCACCCCAGCCCGATCCCGAACCCCAGCCCGAGGGTACGACCATCGCAAGCGTGATCGCAGGCGGTGCCAACCAGACGGTCGAGGTGTCGGGTCAGGTCGTAGCCAAGCACGAGCGCGGCTTCCTGATGCAGGACGCTACGGGCATCCTCTACATCTATGAGGTGACCGACGCCAAGATCGGTGATCATGTGAAGGTTTCGGGCATTACGTCCGAGTACGGCAAGATGATCCAGCTGGGTAAGGGTACTTCGATCGAGAAGACGAAGGACGGCGAATTTACGCAGCCCGTTCCCACGGCATGGAATGCTTCGATGATCGATGCTTACTGCCAGGGTGAAGCTCCGCTGTCGATCAACTACATCAAATATACGGGTGTACTGACTATGCAGGAGAACTCGAAACATCCGGGTTCGTATTACTATAATGTGAAGGTCGACGGTGCCACCGTAACGGGCAGCATCGTGAACCCGCTGGAGGGTATGGTCAATCCCGCCTGGAACAACAAGACCATCACGGTTACGGGTTACACCGTAGGCGTTTCGGGTCGTGACAGCCAGTTCTTCAACGTCATGGCGACGAAGGTCGAGGAGGGTAACGGTAGCGATAAGCCCGATCCCCAACCCGAACCCTCGGCCGAACCCAAGTTCGGCACGCCCCGTTTCGAGAACGTGACCGAGACTTCGGTCGAGCTCTCGTGCGCCGTAGAGTTTGCATCGTTGGATGCGTCGAAGGTGTACTTTATGCTGCGCCAGCCCGACGGAACGTCGAAGCGCGAGGTGAAGGCTCTGGCAGAGGGTAACCTCTACAAGGCACAGGTCGGCGGTCTGATTCCCGCGACGGTTTACGAATTCGAGCTGTGTGTCGAGTTCGAGGGCAAGACCTTCAAGAGCGGCATCGGCAAGTTCACCACCAAGAAACAGGAGGGTGGCGAAGTTCCGGGTGTCGATTCCAACACCAAATACAAAGGTTGGGCAGAGCTTCCCAACGAGGATCTCTCGAAGAAGAACAACGAGTATTACTACGCTTACCACCTCTGCCCCGATATCTATGCGGGCGGCAACAAGGCGCGTAACTTCACGACCTGCTACTCGAAGTCGAAGATCTGCCCCGTATGGGTTGCAGCACCGCTTCACGTGAGCTATGCAGGCGGCGGTCGTCACGATGCCTACAAGCCCGACCCCGATATCCCCTGTAAGCAGAACGGCAAGTGGTCGGGTTATACGCGCGGTCACATGCTGGGGTCGGCCGAGCGTAACCGCACGGTAGCCACCAACCACCAGGTGTTCTACTTCTCGAACATCGCACCCCAGTTGCAGACCTACTTCAACACGGGTGGCGGTCAGTGGAATACGGCCGAGGATTGGGTTGATCTTCAGTGGAGAAACTCGAACGATACGTGCTATCAGGTCGTAGGTTGCTACTGGGAGAACCACGGCAAGGTCGTAAGCGGCACGGAGATCCCGTCGCACTACTACACCGTGCTTCTGAAGGCCAAGAAGGGCGTGAAGAAATGGGTCGGCGATTGTACGGCCGACGAGTTGCAGACGATCTGCATCTGGATCCGTCACAAGACCTACTCGAAGGGTGAGGTGGTTCGTCCGAGCAACTTCGAGTCAAAGGGTATGTTCAAGACGGTTGAGGAAGTGGAGCGCCTGACGGGTCACAAGTTCTTCACCAACGTGCCCAACGCACCGAAGAAGTCGTTCAACACGCGTGACTGGAACTTCTAATAAAGATTGCGCTGTGCGCTATCCGTGGGGGGATTCGAGGCGGTTTAATTCCTATTCGCGCTTTGTAGAGTCCCTTTTCGGGGAGCGTGTTCAAAAAATATCCGTGGATGCGGGCTTTTCCTGCCCGAATCGCGACGGACGAATCTCTATGGGAGGGTGTACGTTCTGTAACAACGGAGCGTTTACACCCTCCTATTGTATGTCCCGAAAACCGCTGCGCGAGCAGATCGCCGAGGGTAAGGCGTTTTTCAGTCGGCTTTACCCCGATGCACGGCACTATCTGGTTTATTTCCAGTCGTTTTCGAATACCTATGCCGACCTCGACACCCTGCGCCGCCTGTACGAGGAGGCACTCTCGGTCGAGGGGGTGGTGGGGCTGGTGATCGGCACGCGCCCCGACTGCGTGGACGATCGTAAACTCGACTATCTGGCCGATCTTGCCGCCCGAACCCACATCACGGTGGAGTACGGCATCGAATCGACCTACGACGAGACCCTCCGACGGGTCAATCGCGGGCATGACTTCGCCACGGCACAGCGAGCCGTCGAGGAGACCGCCCGAAGGGGGATCTGTACGGCCGGGCATTTTATTCTGGGACTGCCGGGAGAGAGCGACGAGATGCTCCTTGAGCAGTGCGACCGCATCAACCGCCTTCCGCTGACTTCGGTCAAGTTCCATCAGTTGCAGATTTTCCGCGATACGCCCCTGGCGAGGGAGTATGACCTGCATCCCGAAGAATTCCGATTTTGGACACCCGACGAGTATGTCGCCCTGTCCGTCGAAATCCTTCGAAGATTGCGCCCGACGCTTGTGGTAGAGCGTTTTGTGTCCTCCGCACCGCTCCGTTTCCTGCATCGGAGAGTTTGGCAAAAAGTTAAGAAAGACCAATTATTCTTGCTTTTGGAGGAAAGATTGGAGCGTTTGAAGGTACATCAAGGAGAAATTTTTTATAACTTTGCGCACAAATTGTAAAAAACACCTGAATCTATGAAAGGTTTGACTGTTAAACAAGTGCTCATCGCGATCAAGGAATATATCGTGATGTTCCTGGCGATGATGCTTTATGCATTCGGATGGATCGCCTGCGTTCTTCCTTATGATTGTACCAGTGGTGGTGCCGGCGGTTTTGCACTGGTGACGACCAAGGCCATGAAAATCCTCTTCGATATCGACATCCAGGTGGGTACGATGGTCTTTGTGGTCAATGGTATTCTGATGATCATCGGTGGTTTGATCGTCGGCTGGAACTTCGGCCCCAAGACCGTGTTCTCGGTGGCCATGATCGGTTTGGGCATGAACTTCTGGCAGTGGCTGCTCTACGATTCGGGCTATATCCAGAATTTCCACATCTTCCCCGAAGGTCAGGATCCCCTGCTGCCGATGGTATTGGGAGGTATCTTTGCCGGTATGGGTATTGCGATATGCTTCTCCCAGGGCGGTACAACAGGTGGTACGGATATCGTGGCGCTGATCATCCAGAAGTTCCGTAACGTGAACTACGGCCGTATCCTGATTTGTACGGATGCCTGTATTATCGGTTCGGCACTGTTCGTAGGTTACGATTTCAGCGTCATCATCTACGGTTTCATCATGACGGTGGTCGTCGGTTATACGGCCGATGCCCTGATGTCGGGTAACAAGCAGTCGCGTCAGATTCTGATCGTCACGCCCGACTACACGAAGATGGCCGACGCCATCACCAACGAGATGCACCGCGGTGTCACGATGATCGATGCACAGGGCTGGTACACGAAGAAAAGCGGTAAGATCGTCATGGTCGTTTGCCGTAAATTCGAGGCTCCGCTGATCCTGCGTTTCGTCAAGACGGTGGATCCCGATGCCTTCATTACGGTGGGTTCCGTCATGGGAGCTTACGGTAAGGGCTTTGACGCGCTGAATAAGGTCTGATCCTTCCTTTCAGGTTTTGATTATAACTGCGCCCGATTGTGTCGGGCGCAGTTTTTTTTGTATCTTGCACCTCGCTATGGCACATTTTGCAGACATCCTCCTTCCGTTGGCACAGCCGACCTACACCTATGCCGTTCCCGACGATCTGAACCTCGTTGTGGGACAGGCCGTTGCCGTGCAATTCGGCATGAGGGGCTACTACACGGGCATCGTGTGGCGTCTGCACGACGAGAAACCCGATTTCGACCGCATCAAACGGGTGCATCACATCGTTTTCGAGCGTCCGCTGGTCACCCCGCTTCAGCAATGCTTCTGGGAGTGGATCTCGGAGTATTACATGTGTACGCTGGGGGAGGTGATGCGCGTCGCCCTGCCCCGCATGATGAAATCGTCGGGACGCAGCGAGGAGGAGTTTTCCAAAAGCGAATACCGCCCCAAAACCGAGACCTGCTATCGTTTGAGCGACGAACTGCGGGACGAGGAGCGGCTGAACGAGGTCTTCGAAAAACTCACGCGCCGTGCACCCCGCCAATATGAGGCACTGCTGGAGATCGCTGCACCCGATGCCGAGGGGCGGAACGATTCGGGCGAACTGCCGCGCCGTCTGCTTTCGGCCGACGGGTCGATCCTCCAGACCCTCCGGCGCAAAGGATATATCACCGCCACCGAACGCGAACGGAGCTTCGAGCGGGGACGGATCTGCTTCCGCCTGCCGACCCTGACACCCCACCAGACCGAGGCCTTGGAACGCCTTCGGGCGGATTTCCACGCGGGAAAACATACGGCACTGCTTCAGGGCGTGACGGGATCGGGCAAGACGGAGATCTACATCCACCTGATTGCCGAGGTGTTGCAGAGTGGGGGAGACGTGCTGCTGCTCGTCCCCGAAATCGCCCTCACGGCACAACTCATTGAGCGTATGGAGCGCATTTTCGGCAGCCGTGTGCTGGCTTATCACTCGAAACTCACGCCCCAGCGGCGTACGGAAACCTACCTGCGACTGAACCGCTCCGAGGGGGGCGAATTTGTCGTCGGGGCGCGGTCTGCACTGTTCCTGCCGCTGAAACGCCTGCAACTGACCATCGTCGATGAGGAGCACGATTCGGGCTACAAGCAAACGGACACCGCTCCGCGTTACAATGCCCGCGACTGTGCCGTGATGACGGCGCACCTGTTCGGCGGACATACCCTTCTGGGCAGTGCAACCCCCTCGCTTGAGACGTGGCTCAATGCCCGCAGCGGGAAATACGGCTATGCCGCCCTCACGGAACGTTACGGCGAGGGATGCCTCCCGCGCATCATTCTTTCGGATACGCTTCGTGCGGCTCGGCGCGGTGAGCGTAAGTCGCATTTCAATAAAACCCTTTTGGACAAGATCGGCGAGCGCCTCGAACGCCACGAACAGGTCATGCTGTTCCAGAATCGGCGCGGTTTTTCGCCCTATGTGACCTGCACGGATTGCGGATGGACGGCACGCTGTCCCGAGTGCAACGTGACGCTTACGTACCATAAGGCGGGCGAGAAACTCGTCTGCCACTATTGCGGCTATACAACCCCCGTCCCGGCTCATTGCCCGGCGTGTCAGGTGGCCGACCTTACGGCCATGGGATTCGGTACGGAAAAGATCGCCGAGGAGGTCGTAAAACTCTTCCCCGAAGCGCGTGTGGCGCGTCTGGATCGCGATACGGTCACCTCGGAACGCGCCTACAACGCCATCATCGACGATTTCGCGGCACGGCGCATCGACATCCTGATCGGCACGCAGATGATCACCAAAGGGTTCGATTTCGACGGGGTGTCGCTCGTTGGAATCCTCAATGCCGACAACCTGTTGTACAATCCCGATTTCCGCGCCTCGGAACGCGCCTTCCAGCTGATGATGCAGGTGGCGGGGCGTGCCGGACGACGCAGCGACGGGGGCGAGGTGGTCATCCAGACCTCCGAACCCGCCAATCCCGTGTTGCGTCAGGTCGTGGAGGGCGATTACGAGGCGATGGCGCGTCAGCAGTTGTCCGAACGCGAAAGTTTCTTCTATCCGCCCTATGCCCGCCTGACGCGTCTTACGTTGCGGCATAAAGATCTTGATTTACTGCGCCGTGCGGTCTGCGAATTGGCTTCGCGCCTTCGTGCCCGATTCGGACGGCGAGTCTTGGGACCCATGACCCCGCCCGTGGATCGTATCCGCGGGGAATTTCTGGTGGAACTCCTGCTGAAAGTCGAACACGGGGCATCGAGTGCACGTGCCCGCGAACTGCTTCGCGGTGAGATCGACGCCCTTCTCTCCAAAGCGGAATTCAAATCCGTAACCCTTGTGGCCGATGTCGATCCTCAGTGATTTGTGGTCGCTCTTTGCCCCTGCGCGGTGTGCTGTTTGCGGCGATCGGCTGCTGGAGGGCGAACACGCGGTCTGCACCGTTTGCCGCATGTCGGCTCCGCGGACGGGGTTTGCCGCCGTGGAGGAGAATCCCGTGTGGTTGCACTGCCGCAACTTTATGCCCGTTGAACACGCCTCGGCCTTTCTGTTCTACCGCCACGGAAGCGGGTGGCGCGATCTGATCCATGCGTTCAAATACCACGGCCGTTGGTCGCTGGCACGCTCCTTGGGGGCGTGGTACGGACGCGAACTGCGTGCGGGTGGGCTTTATGGGGATGTCGATGTCATCATCCCGATCCCGTTGCACCCGTGGAAACGCTGCTTGAGGGGTTACAACCAATCGGAATATCTGGCCGAAGGCATCTCCTCGGAACTGGGTGTCAGGGTCGATCGCACGCATCTGAAACGTCGTCGCAACACCCGTAGTCAGGCACTCCGTTCGCGCCGTGAACGTGCCGCGAATGTCGAGGGTGCCTTCTGCGTAAAACACCCCGAAAAGCTCACAGGATGCCACATCCTGCTGGTCGACGATGTCTTCACGACGGGCAGCACGATGTTCGCCTGCGCATCGGCGCTTACGGCCGCCGTACCCGATTGCCGCATCAGCATCGCCGCCCTGGCCGTCTCGTGCCGTGAAATCGGTTTGCGGGATTGATTCCGTCGGCCGTATCCTTGCGATTCTCCGCAGGTTTTGTTAATTTTGACCTCTGAATTATACCCTTTGACATGGCAAAAGAATATACCCCTTCTTCCCGCAATCGGGAGGCTTACGAAGCATTGACCGCAACAAACGGAAACGTACCCCCTCAGGCCGTCGAACTGGAGGAGGCCGTCCTCGGTGCCCTGATGCTCGAAAAGGACAGCATCATCTCCGTGCAGGATTACGTCGTTCCCGATGCGTTCTATACCGAGGAACACCGCCTGATCTACAAGGCGATCATGGAGTTGTCGCAAGACCTGAAACCCATCGACCTGTATACCGTCACCGAACACCTCAAATCGAAAAACGAGCTGAAAAAGGTGGGCGGCGCGGCTTATCTTGCGCAACTGACCCAGAAGGTCGGATCGGCCGCCAACGTGGAGTTCCATGCCAAGATCATCGCCCAGAAATTCGTGCAGCGCGAGCTGATCCGTTCGGCAACGGAGATCCAGCGTCGTTCGTACGACGAATCGACCGATGTGACCGATCTGATCGGATTTGCCGAAAGCGAGATTTTCAAGGTGTCGGAGGGTTACGTCAAACGCTCGGTGCAGTCCTCGAAGGACATCTTGGCCAAAGCGTTGGAGCAGATCGAGGAGGCCTCGAAAAATGCGAGTGCCTTCAACGGTGTGCCTTCGGGCTTTATGTCAATCGACCGTGTGACGCTCGGATGGCAGCTTTCCGACCTGATCATCATCGCCGCCCGTCCTTCGATGGGTAAAACCGCATTCGTGTTGTCGATGGCGCGTAACATGGCCGTCGATCACGAGCAGGGCGTGGCCTTCTTCTCGTTGGAGATGTCGGCCGTGCAGCTGATGATGCGTCTGATCATTGCCGAGACGGGTTTGCAGGGTAACGACGTGAAGTCGGGACGACTGACCCCCGAGCAGTGGCGACACCTGGAGGCCGCCACCAAACCGCTGGGTCAGGCTCCGCTTTACATTGACGATACGCCGGCGTTGTCCGTATTCGAGTTCCGCTCGAAGGCACGCCGTCTGAAAATACACAACGACATCAAAATCATCATCATCGACTACTTGCAGCTGATGACCGGAAATCAGGATTCGAAGGGTAACCGTGAGCAGGAGGTGGCCTTCATCTCGCGTACCCTGAAGGCCATCGCCAAGGAGTTGAACGTGCCGATCATCGCCCTGTCGCAGTTGAGCCGTGCCACCGAAATGCGTGGCGGTTCGAAACGACCGCAATTGTCCGACCTTCGTGAGTCGGGTGCCATCGAGCAGGATGCCGATATCGTGGCCTTCATCCACCGTCCCGAGTACTACGGCATCACGACCGACGAAAACGGCATGCCGACGGCGGGTCTGGCCGAAATCATCATCGCCAAGCACCGTAACGGTGCCGTGTGCGATGTGAAACTGCGCTTCCTGAAGGAGCAGGCTCGATTTGTCGATATGGACGAGTCGATGCTGCCCCCGTCCGACGCTTCGCAGGAACAGCAGGCCTACGACGACTATGTAAGTTCCTCGATCGGAGGTGCTGCCCAGCCCGTAAGCAGCGGATTGGGTTCGGCCGTGAGCACCGAATTTGATGTCAATGCTTCGAAAAAATTGGATGACGAAGCGCCGTTCTAAATCGCACTAAAGGGTTATGTTTGTCTCGACTCATGCAGCAGCCATTGTCGGTATCGATGCCGTGGCGGTGACCGTTGAGGTCAATATCGCCGGGGGCGGACTGGGTTTGTACCTGGTCGGACTGCCCGACAATGCCGTCAAGGAGAGTGAACAGCGCATCCGTGCGGCGTTCGAAAATTCAGGCGAGCGGATGTCGGGACGAAAAGTCGTGGTGAACCTCGCTCCGGCCGACCTGCGCAAGGAGGGTGCGGCATTCGATCTGCCGATCGCCATCGGCATACTGGGCGCCATGCAACGCATCCGCTCCGAAGAGTTGGAGGCGGTGATGTTTGCGGGCGAGTTGTCGTTGGACGGCACGGTGCGCCCCGTGCACGGTATTCTGCCCATTGCGCTCTGCGCCCGAAAGGCGGGTTTGAAACGCCTGGTCGTGGCGCGTGAAAATGTCGTCGAGGCGGCCGTGGTGGACGGAATCGAGGTCATCGGGGTGGAGAATCTCCGTCAGACGATTGATTTTTTGAACGGCGAGGTCGAAATCCTTCCCGCCGAATCGTCCGCGGCGGCGGAACAGGAGCTTCAAAGCGGTGCTTATGAGGACGATTTTGCCGATGTGCGGGGACAGGAATACGTCAAACGTGCCATGGAGGTGGCTGCCGCGGGCGGACACAACATCATCCTGATCGGTTCGCCCGGATCGGGTAAAACGATGCTGGCACGTCGTCTGCCGTCGATTCTTCCTCTGTTGAGCCGTGAGGAGGCACTCGAAACCACCAAGATCCATTCGGTGGCGGGCAAGACGGATTTCGAGGGCGGGCTGATGTCGCGCCGTCCGTTCCGTGCACCGCATCATTTGGCTTCGCAGGTCGCTATCATCGGTGGCGGTCAGTCGCCGCGTCCGGGTGAGGTGTCGCTGGCACACAACGGGGTGTTGTTTCTGGACGAGTTGCCCGAATTCGGGCGTAATGTGCTGGAGGTGTTGCGCCAACCGTTGGAGGATCGGCGGATCACCATCTCGCGTGCGAAATACAGCGTGGAATATCCCGCCAACTTTATGCTGGTGGCGGCGATGAACCCCTGCCCGTGCGGGTATTACAACCACCCCACGAAGGAGTGTTGTTGTTCGCCGGGTGTCGTGCAGCGCTACATGAACCGCATTTCGGGCCCCTTGATGGATCGTATCGATTTGCAGATCGAGGTGACGCCCGTACCGTTGGAAGCCCTTGCAGGGGAGTCGCATGCGGAGACGAGTGCGCAGATCCGTGAACGGGTGATTGTCGCGCGTGCCATTCAGAAAGAGCGTTTCAAAGAGGTTCGGGGCGTCTATTGCAATGCGCAGATGTCCACCGGACTGTTGCAGAAATATGCCCGTCCCGATGCCGCAGGGGCGGAGTTGCTGGGTCGGGCGATGAACCGTCTGGATTTGTCGGCGCGTGCCTACGACCGCATCCTCAAGGTGGCAAGAACCATTGCCGATCTGGAGGGTGCTGCCGAGATCGGTGTGACACACATCGCCGAGGCCATCGGATATCGAAATCTGGACAGAGGCAGTTGGGGACGGTGACGAGTGGAAGTGTCCGAAAATTGAATATAAAAAGTGATTGGCATGAGACATTTTAAACTTTTGATCCTTCTCCTGGGCGTGTTCTCTTTGAGTTCGGGCTTTGCGCAGACCACGTTTGATGTGGATTTGCAGGCTACCTTGTTGAAAAACATGAAGAAGTTGAAGGAAGGCACCGAGGTGCACTTCACACGATTTACGCATGAAAAATATGTCGGTCCGGGTTTTGTCGGAGAGCAATTTTTTTTGATAGATGACAGTGTGAATTTCAGTTTCGAAATTTATCAAAATCTTGATGATACGTTTGATTTCCATTACGATGATATTCAGACTCTTTGGGATGGTGAGGTCATTAGTAAGGTTATTGGCCCCCTTGGTAAAGTCGGCTTCCAAACCGATCTGCGAGAAAAAATGGCGGAGGAGGTGCTTACCTATGTACGGGAAATTCAAAAACACGGTTTGGAGTTTGAGGATCCCTATTTGAAGAGTTATATTTACGATCTTGCCCATAAGATTATGCCGAAAAGACTGCTGGACGGGCGATCGCCACAAATCAACATTCTGCTTAAACAGGATCGCATACCCTTTGGTGATGTTTATCCGAACGGAACGATAATCCTCAGTACGGGCTTGTTGTCCGTGTTGCATTCGGAAGATGAATTGGTGGCTGTTTTGGCTAGTGAACTTGCGCATTTCGTTTTGGATCACGGCTTCCAAAATATTGATATTACTACGAGAAGTGCTCAAGATGACGATGAATTTAAGATAAGTTTGTTATCAATATTATTCGGATCGGAAATAATAGTTACTCCGGTAGAAAATAGTAAAGTGACAATTTCGGAATCGTCCTCGGAGATACGAAGAAAAATGCTTAAATATTTCGGAATGGCGTATGATTATAGGCAGAAAAGAGTGGCAGATCGGGCGGCTCTTCAAATTTTGGAGTTGCTGGGGTACAACAAAAATGCACTTTCTACGGCTTTAAATCATATCGAAGAATTGTATTTTCAGGAGTGTAATAATTCGCTGTATGCTGCTTCGGAAGGGTATCATAGTCTGGATGCGCGTATTAGACAAAGTGGCGAACCAGAGAAATTGGATGATGTCGCCTTTGAGCAGATGGTTTCTTTTGCGGTGACCAATCAGGCCATGATGAAATATGAGGATCGGCGGTTTAAAGAGTGTGTAAAGTTCCTGGATCAGAATATCGAAAACCATGTGGCAACGGCGGATGATTATATCCTGAAGGCCAAATGTCTTTTGGTCATGTCGAATACCGAGGAATCCAATCGTGAAATATTGGATTTGCTCTCCGAAGCCAAGGCAATCGGACGTCCGTTGGATGCGGATCGGATCGAGATCGTCGTGAATCTGAGAATGAACCGTCGGACGGAGGCCGTTGCTCTGCTGAAGGATTACATCAATAAATTGAGCGGTATGGGCGGTGTCTCCACCGATATTTATAAGGCGGAACTGTTGTGGCGGTATAACAGCGAGTTTGTGGGTCAGGAAATCGCTTGGGCAAGGAAAATGCTGATCAAATTGCACGGTATGATGGGCGCGGAAGCACCGATGCCGATTGTGGCCGCGGGCGTGTAAGGCGTGTCATAGGAATTTGTGCGGTAATTTATATAGGAATGGTCGGCGGATTTCGTTTGTAAAGCGGAAAGTCGCAAGAGACGTCCGATAAAAATAATAAGGGTAAATTCCCGATGGATTGCGGAGCTGGAAGTCTCCCTTTTCAAAGGGAGATTTAGAGGGATTGTCAATATCTTATTTTTTCATGGGCAGGAGGATAATAGACTCCAAGACCATGAAACCAGATTTAAGAAGGATATAATAGGAGTAAACCAATGAAAAAAATAATTGTTTCGGGTGGTGGAACAGGTGGCCACATCTATCCCGCCGTTGCTGTTGCCGAGGCTTTGAAACGCCGTTTCGGTGACGATGTGGACATCCTTTTTGTGGGTGCCGAGGGTAAGATGGAGATGGAAAAAGTGCCTGCACTGGGCTATAAGATTGTCGGATTGCCGATTGCGGGTCTGCAACGCCGCATGGATTGGCATAACCTGCTGGTGCCGTTCAAGGTGCTGAAGAGCATCCGTATGGCACGCCAGACGATCCGCCAATTTAAGGCCGATATCTGCGTCGGTTTCGGCGGATACGCAAGTGCCCCCGTGCTGTGGGCGGCACAACGACTGAAGGTGCCGACCCTGATCCAGGAACAAAACTCCTATGCGGGTCTGACCAACAAAATCCTGGCCAAGGGCGCTAAACGCATCTGCGTGGCTTATGACCATATGGAACGCTTCTTCCCCGCCGAAAAGATCACGATGACGGGTAACCCGTTGCGCGGCCGTTTCTCGAAGGAGGGCGCCGATCGCGATGAGGCGCTGAAGTATTACGGATTTACGCCCGATCTTCCCGTGGTGCTCGTCGTGGGCGGTTCGCTCGGTACACGCTCGATGAACGAGATGATGAAGGCGTGGATCTTGCGTACCGAAGGCAAAGCCCCCGTGCAGGTCATCTGGCAGACGGGCAAATACTACGAAAAGGAGATGCAGGCCTTCCTGAAGGAACACCCCGCCGAACACATCTGGCAGGGCGCAT
Source organism: Alistipes sp. (assembly GCA_020026395.1). Lineage (GTDB taxonomy): Bacteria > Bacteroidota > Bacteroidia > Bacteroidales > Rikenellaceae > Alistipes. The sequence goes on from JAHHQM010000013.1 coordinate 18,929, forward strand.
TTATCGAACGGATGGATTATGCTTATGCCGCCGCCGATGTGGTGGTGTCGCGCAGCGGTGCCAATACCGTGTCGGAGTTGTGTCTGGTGGCCAAACCCGTGGTGTTCATCCCCTCGCCGAATGTGGCGGAGGATCACCAGACGAAAAATGCGCGAGCCCTGGCCGAGAAGGATGCCGCACTGCTCGTTCCCGACCGCGAATGTAAGGAACGCGCCATGGAGTGCGCCATCGACCTTGCAAGGGATACGGAACGCAAGGAGCGCATGACGCGCAACATCGAACGCCTGGCGCGTCCCCGTGCCGCCGAGGATATCGTCGATGAAATCGTAAAATTGCTAAAATAGAAAGAGATGAAAAAGATATATTTTTTGGGTATCGGAGGAATCGGTATGAGTGCGCTTGCACGCTATTTTCTCCACGAGGGCTGGCATGTGGCAGGCTATGACCGCACGGCCACACCGCTGACGCACTGCCTCGAGGAGGAGGGCGCACAGATCCACTACGAGGAGAACGTAGAGCTGATCCCCGAGGATATGCGCTCGGCGGAGGATACGCTCGTGGTGTTTACGCCCGCCGTTCCGCACTATCATAAGGAGTTCTGCTACTTCCGCGAACACGGCTATAAGATCGAGAAGCGTTCGCAGATGCTCGGCCACCTTGCCGAGGGCAAATATGTCATGGCCGTGTCGGGGACGCACGGCAAAACCTCGACCTCGACCCTTGTGGCGTGGTTGAACCGTACGCTGACGGGTGGCGGATCGGCTTTTCTGGGCGGATTGTCGAAGAATTTCGACGGCAATCTGGTGCTGGGCGAAGGCAAACGCCTTGCGGTTGAGGCCGACGAGTTCGACCGCTCGTTTCTGCGCCTTTATCCCGATGTGGCGGTGATCACGTCGGCCGACCCCGACCATCTGGACATTTACGGCACACACGAGGAGGTCAAAAAGGCCTTCGCACAATTTGCCGCACAGATCCGCGAGGGCGGTGCACTCATCATCAAACAGGGACTCGAACTGCCCCTGCACGACCTGAAATGTACGACTTATCGTTACTCCTACGACGAACCGTGCGACTTCTACGCCCGCAACGTGAAACTTCTGGAAGGCGGTCATTATCAGTATGATCTGGTGACGCCCGACTCGACGATCGAGAAGTGCCGACTGGGCGTTCCCGGATGGGTGAACATCGAAAATTCGGTGGCTGCCGTGGCGACCGTGTGGTACGCCGCCAAGCACGAAGGCGTGGAACTCGACCACGACAAGGTGCGCGAAGCGCTGGATTCGTTCTCGGGCGTAAAACGCCGTTTCGATTTCTGGGTCAATACCCCGCGTCAGGTCTATATGGACGACTATGCCCACCATCCCAACGAACTGGCCGCAACGCTTACGTCGGTCAAGAAAATGTTCCCCGGACGCCGTGTGACGGCCGTTTTCCAGCCCCACCTCTACACCCGTACGCGCGACCTGTACCGCGAATTTGCCGAGGCACTGTCGCATGCCGACGAGGTGATCCTCGTGCCGATTTATCCCGCCCGCGAAGAGCCCATCGAGGGTGTTTCGTCGGAGATGATCGGTCGTCTGGTGACTGCGCCGTGGAAGATCGTCGAGCGTGAGCATCTGGCCGATACGCTCTACGCCATGCCGACCGATGTGGTGATCACGTTCGGTGCGGGCAACATCGACGTCTATTGCAAGGCGATTGCCGAAAAACTGAAACTGAAGAGCTGATCTCCGAGATGAAACCCGTACTCCGACATGTGCTTTGGACGCTGCTGTGGGGCAGTGTGGTCGGCTACGTGATCCTGGCGATTGCGTTGCGGGACGACCTGCGTGCCCACAAGAAGGTGGCACGGTTGGAGATCGAACTGCGGGACAGCTCCGAGATGGGTTTTCTGGTCACGGCCGACCGCGTGCGCCGTCAGATCGAACGGGCAAAAATCCCGACCGTCGGCGAGCAGGTCGATAAGGTCGATTGCGACCGCATCGAACGGCTCATCACGCATGACGGATTTGTCGAGAAGGCCGTGGCATACATCACCAACGAGGGGGTGCTGCGCATCAAGATTTCGCAGCGCGATCCCGTCTACCGCCTGATGAGCGATCGCCGCAACAGCTATGTGACGCGGACGGGCTATACGTTTGTCGCCCCGCCCCTTTCGTCGGTTTATGTGCCCGTGGTGACGGGCGACTATGCACCGCCCTTCCCGAGGGATTATAAAGGCTCGGTCAGGGATTATATCGAACGAAGAATCGACGATCTGGATCTCGAAATCAGCCAGCTTGAGAAGTCGAAACGCCCCCTGTACCAGTGGATGGACAACTACACGGACTCGATGCGCAAGGAGCGCCGCCGCTTCATCAAGCGCCAATGGTGGCTCGGCGAAAACGAGGAGGAGTTTGACAAACGGGTGGTGAAACTGCGCCGCGAAAAGAAGATGAACCGCCGCCGATTCCGCTATATCCGCGGATTGTATCAGGATACGGTCAAACAAATTGCGCGTCAGCAGGAAAGTCGAAAAATGATGCAAAAAAAATTGCAAAAAAACTACGAAGATTTCGTGAAACTCCTTACCTTTGTAGAACATGTCGAAGAAGACGCTTTTTGGAGGTCGGAAGTGGTTCAGATCGTGGCACGATCGACTCCGGCCGGATCTCTCGAAGTGGATCTGATCCCGCGCAGCGGCGATTTTCGGATTCTTTTCGGTCGTTTGGACGAGGTCGATCGCAAATTTGCACGCCTCGAGCGTTTCTATCGCAAAGGATTGAGCCGTATCGGGTGGAATCATTTCCGGAGCATTGATGTTCGATATGACAATCAGGTGATTTGTAAAAGATAAGTAGTTTCGAAGAGAAAAAATATAGAGTTAGTCGTGGAAAGAAAGAATTATGTAATTGCCATCGATCTTGGCTCCATGAATGTCACGGTTGCCATCGCGGAGAAAAACGAGCAGGGGTTGCTCGATATTGTGAGTATTGTCCAGGCGCACACCAAGGGTATGCGTGCCGGTCAGATCGAGAACATCGAACTGGTCGGACAATCCATTCGCGAGGTAATCACCAAAATAGAGAAAGAACTGGGCATCCACATCACGGAGGCCTATGCCGGTATTTCGGGCGAATTTGTCCGCTGTGCCCGTCATACGGATCATGTTTTTGTGTCGGATCCCGACAACGGCGTGAACCACAACGACGTGCAGGGGCTGTTCGACCGCATGCGCAACGTGCAGGCTCCCGAGGGGGAGGTCATCATGGAACGCGTGCCGCAGAACTATATCGTCGATGACAATCAGGAGGTGGAGAATCCCGAGGGATCGTTCACCCGCAAACTCTCTTCCACGTTCAACTTCATCCTGTGTCAGAAGACCCCCATGCAGCGTCTGGAGCTGGCGCTCAAACGCATGAAGATCAATATCCTCGACGTGTTGCCCAATTCGCTCTACATGGGCGAGTCGGTGCTTGTCCCCGATGAGAAGGATGAGGGTGTTGCCGTCGTGAATGTCGGTGCGGAACTTACCGATGTGGCGGTTTACTACCGCAACGTGGTGCGTTACATCGCCACCATCCCCATGGGCGCTTCGGCCATCAACCACGACATCCGTTCGATGGGCATCCCCGAGAAGACCGTCGAGAAACTCAAACTGAAGGTCGGATCGGCCGTTGCCGACCTCGCACCCGAGGATCGTATGGTGCGTCTGAACGGACACACGGGGCGTGACTCCAAGGAGTTCCTGGTACGCAACATCGCCGCGGCAATCGAGGCACGCGCCACGGATATCGTGGAGTATGTCATGCAGGAGATCCGCGACTCGGGATATTACGACAAACTGGCTTACGGTATCGTCCTCACGGGCGGTTCGGCACGCCTGACGAACCTCGACGAATTGTTCCGCCGTGTGACGGGCATGGAGGTACGTGTGGCACTGCCCGAAATCGGCTTTACGGAAGAGACGGCGCAAGCCCTGGATAATCCCTCCTATACGACCGTGACGGGTCTTTTGCTGCGCGGAGCACAACTCGGCATGTCGAGTGTGCTGGTGCAGAGCCCCGAGACCGATGCGCCTGTGGCGGAGGCAAAACCCGCCGAACAACCCGTGGCGACTCCCGTCGAGCAACCCGCCCCCGTCGAGCATCCTGCAGCCGTCGAGCCTGCGCCTGTCGCCGAACCCGAGCAGCCCGCCGTGGAGCTTTCGAAGCCCGAGCAACCTGCTGCGGAGCCTTCGAAACCCGAGTCCGAACCGGACCCCGAATTCGAACCGGACCCCAGCCCGAAAGGCAAGACGAAAGGTTGGCTCAAAATCCTGAAGGATAAGATGCAGAAGCTCAACAACCAGATGTCGTCGAGCGACGAGGATGACGAGTTGTAGGGTGTTTTGAGAAAAATTAACGAGAATAAAAAAATTAAGAGATATGACTGATGATTTAATGTCGGAAATTCGTGCAGCATCGGACCGCGGTTCGATCATTTCGGTGGTCGGAGTCGGCGGTGCGGGTGGTAATGCCGTGAATCACATGTACAGTCTGGGTATTCGCGACGTGACCTTCATGATCTGCAATACCGATCAGCAGGCGTTGGACAAGAGCCCCGTGGAGACCAAAATCTGCATGGGCGAGGGTCTGGGTGCAGGTAACGATCCCGAGGTGGGTCGCCGTGCAGCCGTGGAGTCCCTGCCCGCCATCCGCCAGCGATTGGAGGAGAACGGTACCAAGATGATCTTCATCACGGCCGGTATGGGTGGTGGTACGGGTACGGGAGCGTCGCCCGTCATCGCCAAATTGGCCAAGGAGATGGGACTTTTGACCGTGGCCATCGTCACCTCGCCGTTGATCGTCGAGGGTAAGATCCGCTACGAGCAGGCACAGCGCGGTATCGAGGAGTTGCGTCAGAATGTCGATTCGCTGCTGGTGATCGACAACGAGAATATTGTGGCCATCTACGGCCGCCTGTCGTTGAAGCAGGCTTTCGGTAAGGCCGATGATATTTTGGCGGCCGCCACCAAGGGTATCGCCGAGATCATCACGGTGGAGAGCGACCTGGTGAACGTCGATTTCGCCGATGTGTCGAAGGTGATGCGCAACAGTGGTCGCGCCCATATGGCCGTGGCCGTGGGTCGTGGCGAAAACCGTGCCGAGGAGGTTGCCGAGGCATCGTTGCATTCGCCGCTGTTGGATCACAACCTCATTTCGGGTGCGAAGAACATCCTGTTGAACATCTCGGTAAGCAATACCGACGATCTGATCTACGAGGAGGTGATCTCCATCCTGCACTACATACAGCAACACGCCAGCGTGCAGAACGGCAAGGGCGAGGTTCAGGATGCCAACATCATCTGGGGTACGAGCGAGAAACCTTACCTGGAGGATGCCATGGAGCTGGTGCTGGTGGCTACGGGCTTCGAGGAGGACGAGGATGTCACTCCGCTGGTGACTTCCGAGAAGAAACTCGTGGCGGAGCGCCCCGCAGAGAACGATCTGGAACCCGCCAAAGGTGTTCCCACGCCCGAAGTGGATCATCCGCAGGACGAACTCGTCACGTTGGACGACCGTTCGACCCGTTATGCCGACATCGAGCAAAAGATCGACCTTCCGGCCTACAAGCGTCGTAAGGTGCGTTTCCTGCGCCCGATCAATGCAAATCATCGCGCCTCGGCCGAGAAACGAACCGAATCGCTCGACGAGAAGGACACCGAGATAAAACCGACCGAGGAATAACCCTCCCGTAAAAAGTCGGTATGTTTAAATTAATTGATTGTAAATTTGGAAGCAGACCCCTGGATAATTTGTCATTTTGAATCGCTCAACCTTTCGTTTTTCGTGATGTTGGGCATAACGATTCTTTTACTCATGATTTCGGCGCTTGTATCGGGTGCCGAAACCTCTTTTTTCTCCCTTTCGCCGGCCGATGTCCGCGAGTTGAAGGCGCGTGACACCTCTTCGGGACGTGCCGTGTTGTCGCTGTTGGGCGATGTGGACATGTTGTTGGCGACGATTCTCGAGATCAACAACCTGGTCAATATCTGCATCGCCATCCTTTCGGCAATGTTGATCGACTCGCTCTTTACGTTCAATCAGTTCGAGTTCCTGATCAAGACCGTGCTGGTGACGTTCCTTTTGTTGCTCTTCGGCGAGATCCTTCCCAAGGTGACGGCGCAGACCATGCCGTTGCGCTTTGCGCAGATGGTGGCGCGTCCGCTGGTTGTCCTGCGCTGGGTATTTTCGCCCCTGTCGCGCGTGCTGGTGGGCATGAGCAGCCACATCAGCCGTAAGGCCGCCCGCAAAAGCGAAATCTCGTTGGACGAGTTGGCCGATGCCGTCGATATGACCGAAAGTGCCACGCCCGAGGAGCACGTCATGCTGTCGGGTATCGTCAATTTCGTGAATACCGAGGTCGAGGAGATCATGAAACCGCGTGTGGACATCATCGCGCTGGATACGACGGACGACTACGACGAGGTGAAACGTACGATCATCGAATCGGGTTTCTCGCGTATCCCCGTCTATGAGGAGGATGCCGACAACATCAAGGGTACGCTCTATGTCAAGGATCTGCTCCCGTACATCAACATGGGCAAGGATTTCGAGTGGCAGCACCTGGTGCGCAAACCCTACTTCGTGCCCGAACACAAGAAAATTAACGACCTCTTGGCTGATTTCCAGTCGAATAAGGTACATATGGCCATCGTGGTCGACGAATACGGATCGACCCTCGGTCTGGTGTCGCTGGAGGATATCATCGAGGAGATCGTCGGTGAGATTTCCGACGAGAGCGACGGTGACGAGAGCTTCTACCAGCGCATTGATGCCAAAAACTACATCTTCGACGGTAAAACCCATATCGGCGACTTCGAACGCATCCTGGATCTGGACGAGGATAGCCTGTCGGATGTCAAAGGCGAGGCCGAGACGCTGGCGGGTCTGATGCTGGAGCTCAAACGCGACTTCCCCGTCAAGGGCGATTCGTTCGTGGCACATCAGATGCGTTTCACGGTACAGGAGATGGAGGCGCACCGCATCGACAAAATACGGGTGGAGCTTCTATGATCCTGCCCCGAATCATCCTGGAGCTTCAGCCCGAAATCGACCGCTCGCGGGAGTGGGTCACCAGGGAGGAGGCCTTACGGGCTGCATCCTACGCCGAAGGACGCCGACGGGAGTTCTTCGCATGGCGGATGATCGTGCGTCGGGAGCTGGGGCGCGATCTTCGGATCGGCTACAACGAGGCGGGTGCTCCGCAACTCGAAAACAATCCTTTATATATATCGGTATCCCACGCGCGGGGGTATGTCGCCGTGGTGCTGTCCGAGGGGCGTTGCGCCATCGACATCGAATCGTCGGAGCGTAACTTTCGTCGGATTGCCGACCACTATTTGAGCGTGGAGGAGCAGGCTTTGAGCCGCGACGAAAGGTGGCTCGGCGTGGCGTGGTGCGCAAAGGAGTGCCTCGTAAAATACGCCGCCCGCGAAGGATTGGATCTGATTGGCGATCTGCATCTGCTGGGGGTGGATTTTAAGCGGGGAGTGGTCCGAGCACGGCTCGACGAGGAGCCGCTGGACATCCGGTTCTCCTTCCCCGAAGGCACCAATCTGATTCAAGCCGTTATTCTTTAACTAAAAAAGGCTTTCACCTTTCGGGTGAAAGCCTTTTTCTTATTGTATTTCAGTCCTATTGCTCGTTTCGGCAGCAGAGGTTACGGTCGCCGTAACCGTTGTCGATCTTCGATACATAGGGGAATACCTTTTGTTCGCGGATCCATTCGAGCGGGAAGGCGGCCTCCTCGCGCGAGTAGGGGTGCGACCACTCGCCACACAGCTCGCTGGCGGTGTGCGGAGCGTTGGCAACGACGTTGTCTTCGGCGCCGTTCACGGCCTCGCATTCGCGTTTGATCTGAATGAGTGCCTCCATGAAGCGATCCATTTCGGCCTTGGGTTCCGACTCCGTCGGCTCGACCATCAGCGTCTCGTGTACGGGGAACGAAAGCGTCGGGGCGTGGAAGCCGTAGTCCATCAGTCGGCGTGCGATGTCGCCGCAGTCGATGCCGTAATCCTTCTTGAAGTGCGTCAGATCGAGAATCATTTCGTGACCCACGCGACCCGTCTCACCGCTGTAGTAGGTGCGGAATTCGGGTTTGAGCATCGAGGACATGTAGTTGGCATTGACGATGGCCATCTCGGTGACGTGGCGCAATCCCTCGGCACCCAGCATCTTGATGTAGCCGTAGGTGATCGGCAGCAGCATGGCCGAACCCCACGGAGCCGACGATACGGCCGTGATGCCCTCATCACCGCCCGTGCCGACCAGCGAGTGCGACGGCAGGAACTGCTTCAGGTGCTCGGCAACGCAGATCGGGCCGACACCCGGGCCGCCACCTCCGTGAGGCATGGCAAAGGTCTTATGCAGGTTCAGGTGGCAGACATCCGCACCGATAAATCCGGGGTTCGTCAAACCGACCTGTGCGTTCATGTTCGCACCGTCCATATAAACCTGACCGCCCGCATCGTGAACGGCATCGACGATCTCGCGGATGCGGCTCTCGAATACGCCGTGGGTCGAGGGGTAGGTCACCATCAGACCGCACAACTCCGAAGAGTACTGCTGTGCCTTGGCTTTCAGATCCTCGACGTCGATATTTCCGTTTTCGTCGCAACCCACCGTAATGATGTTCATGCCGGCCATGTGTGCCGAGGCGGGGTTCGTACCGTGAGCCGACGAGGGGATCAGGACGATGTTACGATAGCCCTGACCGCGGCTCTGGTGGTAGGCGCGGATGACCATAAGTCCCGTGTATTCGCCTGCCGCACCCGAGTTGGGCTGCAACGAGCAGGCGGCCATGCCCGTGATGACGGAAAGGTCATGCTGAAGCTCCGTGATCAGCTCGGTGTAACCCTCATACTGATCCGACGGGGCGAACGGGTGGATGTTCTGGAAGCCCGACAGCGACAGGGTCTGCATCATGACCGCTGCATTGAGCTTCATGGTGCACGATCCGAGCGAAATCATCGAATTGGCCAGTGAAATATCTCTCAACTCCAATTTCTTGATGTAACGCATCAGCGAGATCTCCGAACGGTAGGTATTGAAGATCGGTTCCTCGAGATAGGGCGTCGTACGGCGCAGGTTCTCGGGAATCTCGTTCTCGGTGGCGTATTTGATGGCTTTGCCCTTGCGACCCTTGGCCATGGCAAAGATGCGGATGACGGTTTCGATCTCCTCGTCGGTCGTCACTTCGTCGAACGAGAAGCGGACGCGATCCTCCGAGGGGTAGAAGAAGTTGATGCCCTCCTCGAGTGCAATCGACTGAACGACGGCCGATTCGGCGTGTACCTCCAGCGTGTCGAAGAAGGTTTCCGAAGCCAGATCGTAATCCAGCGCCTTCAGTGCGTGGGCGGCGGTGACGGCGGCGCGGTGTGCCGTTTCGGCAGCGCGGCGAAGACCCTCGGGGCCGTTATAGACGCAGTAGAAACCGACCATCGAGGCCATCAGAGCCTGTGCCGTACAGATGTTCGAGGTGGCACGTTCGCGTTTGATGTGCTGCTCGCGCATCTGGAGCGCCATACGCAGGGCGCGGTTGCCCAGTCGATCGACCGAAACACCGATGATACGACCCGGCATGTTGCGTTTGAAGGCTTCGCGCGTGGTCATGAAACCGGCGTGCGGGCCACCCAGACCCATCGGCGTACCCAGTCGCTGCGAAGAGCCCACAACGATGTCGGCACCCCATTCGCCCGGCGATTTGAGCAGGACGAGCGACAGCAGATCGACTGATGCGGTGACCATGACGCCTGCTTCGTGTGCCTTGGCCGTGAACTGTGCGTAGTCGCACACGGCACCGTTGGCGGCGGGGTATTGAACGATCGCGCCAAATTCGCGACCCGAAAATTCATACTCGGAGAAATCGTCGATGATCAGCTCGATGCCGAAGGGTTCGCTACGCGTTAAAAGCACGTCAAGCGTCTGCGGGAAGATGTTGCGATCGACGAACAGCTGGTTGCGCTCCTCCTTAATGGCCTGGCGCGAACGCGAGGCAAACATCATGAGCATCGCCTCGGCGGCGGCAGTACCCTCGTCCAAAAGCGAGCAGTTGCCGATCTCCATGCCCGTAAGCGAAATGACGGCGGTTTGGAAATTCAGCAGTGCCTCCAGACGTCCCTGCGAGATCTCGGCCTGATAGGGGGTATAGGAGGTGTACCATGCCGGATTTTCCAGCACGTTGCGGGTGATGACTGCGGGGACGGCCGTGGGATAATAACCCATACCGATGAACGAACGCAACTGACGGTTGCGGGCGGCCAATTGGCGGATGTGGGTGGCGAATTCGTATTCGCTCATGCCTTTGTCCAGCTCGAGCGGCTTTTTCAGGCGGATGGATTGCGGAAGTATCTGCGATATAAGTTCATCGACGGAACCTACACCGATGGTGTCGAGCATCTCTTTGAGCTCGGCGGGATTGCTGACGCCAACGTGGCGTTCTGTGAATTTGTCAAACATAAATATGGTTTTAAGGTTTTCGGTTTGCTATATTAATAGGTAAAGGCCGATCCGCCGATGAACTCTCTCAGGATCGAAGTCGGGGGAATGGTGTCGGTCGGAATGGGAATGAAGTTGTCCAGGAATTTCAACAGGCGGCAGGCCTCCTGATATTCGGGGACGGTATCGGGAATCTCGCGCAGGATCTTCTCGGCGAAGGGCTTCAGCACGGAAATCTCGTAGAAGAGCGACGAGTTGAGCATCACATCGGCATTCTCCTGATAGGGGAAGATGTGGCGCTCCTCACCGCGGCGGACGGATGCCCAGCGCGAAAGGGTCGCAAGTGCCGACGAGCCGCGTTGGCGGTAGTCGCGCGTAAGGCGGCGCAGAAGACGGTTGTCGGTGGTCGATATACGCGAAAGGTTATCCATGGCAACCGACGTGAAGCACGAGATGTAGATCTTGAACTTCTTGTCGTCGGGAATGCTCGGCGTAAGGCGCGGATTCAGTCCGTGGATGCCTTCAATGATCAGAATCGAATTTTCGTGAAGCGTCAGCGGGGCATTGTGCCACGTGCGGCGACCCGTGATGAAGTCGTAACGCGGAATATCGACGCTCTCGCCCTGCATCAGGCGTTGCAGATGCTCGTTGAAGAGCTTGATGTCGATCGCCTCCAGCACCTCGAAGTCGTAATCGCCGTTTTCGTCGCGGGGCGTATCCTCACGATTGACGAAGTAGTCGTCCAGCGAGATCAATTCGGGACGCATGCCCAAGACACCCAGCTGGATGGCCAGTCGTTTGGCCGATGTGGTTTTGCCGCTCGACGAAGGGCCCGAAATCAACACCACGCGGGTACCTTTCTCTTTGTTGGCCTTCTGGATGGCGTCGGCCACCTCGGCGAATTTGCGTTCGTGGAATGCCTCGGCCAGCAGAATCATACCGCCCGACACGCCCTCCAGGACGCGCGAATTGACCGCACCGACGGTCGGCACACCCATCAGCTCGACCCACGACTGGTATTCGTGGAAGATGCCGAACATGCGGTGTTGCTGCACCTCTTTGTTCAGACGCTCGGGATCGGTGCGCACGGGAAGTGCCAGATAGAATCCGTTATAGAAGGGTTTCAGGTCGAATCGCGTGATGTAACCCGTCGAGGGGGTGAGTGCTCCGTAGAAATAACCCACCGTGTCACCCAGGGTATAGAGGTTACTGTACAGGCGGGGACGGGTGTCCAAAAGCGAGATCTTGTCGCGGAAGCCGTGTTCGGCGTAGCGTTCGCGCACTTCAGAGGTCAGAAGGCGGCGGCGCGTGATGGGAAGATCCTCCTTGACCAGCTCCTCGATGCGTTGGCGAAGGCGGTCGATCTCCTCCTGCGTGAAGGAGCGTTTGCCCTCGATCTCACAATAAAACCCGCTCTCACCGAGTGAGTGGCGGATGTGGAGTTTATGGTCGGGGTAAAGATCCTCGGCGACTTTCTGAAGCAGAAACCACGAGGTGCGCTGATAGACACGGATGCCCTCGAACGAGGTGATGTCGATGAAACGCACAGTGACGGGAGTATATAACTTGTAGCTGAGTTCCTTGATGCGGTTATTGACCATGGCGGCCAAAAACGGGTACCTGCCCTCGGCGATCTGGCGGACGAGATCCGACAGGGGAGTACCCATCGGCACTTCGAGCGTCCGCCCGAGATTTTCGCATACAACCTGAATCGTATCGTTCATAACGAAAAATGCACTTTAGTGATGTGTAAAGATAGAAAATATTTATAACTTTGACAAACCAAAAACAAGATTATGAAAAGATTTATATCCGTTTGGACGGCATCGGTTTCCATTGCAGTACTGGCCGTAACGATGCTTTTCGCGGGATGTACACCCGCCGAAAAGACTCTGGTTTTCCTCTCGACGAACGACATGCATGCCAAGATCCAGCACTTTCCGCAGTTGGCCGAGGCCGTCAGGGAGTGTCGCGATACGACCGACATGGTTTTCCTGACCGATGCGGGTGACCGCTGGACGGGTAACGCCTATGTCGATATGGCCGATCCGTCGGGTCGTCCGATTATCGAACTGATGAACCGCCTGAAATTTGATGTGGCCACGCTCGGTAACCACGAATTTGACCACGGACAGGCTCACCTGGGCAAGATGCTCCAGATGGCCGAGTTCAAGAACGTGTGCGCCAACGTCAAGAGCGACACCTGCACCTTCCCCAAGATGGATCCCTATGTGATTATGGAGCGCGGCGGGCTGAAGATCGGTTTCATCGGCGCGGTGACCAATTACGAGAACAGCGGCTACCCCGCAGGTAACCCCGAAAGCTTTGCCGGAATCCACTTCACCGATCCGCAGGCCGAGGCTGCCAAATATGCCGCCGAGCTGCGTCCGCAGTGCGACCTGGTGGTGCTCATCTCGCACATGGGTGACGACCGCGATGCCGAACTTCTGGAAAAACACCCCGAAAACCTGGATCTCGTGCTGGGCGGTCACACGCACGTGGAGGTCAATAAGGTGATCAACAACGTACAGCTGACGCAGGCCGGCAAGTACATGCGTAACATCGGTGTGACGAAGGTACGTTTCGACAAGGACAACAAGGTGAAGAGCATCACCTATGAGATCATTCCGCTTTCGAACTACAAGGCCGATCCCGAATACGGCAAGATGGTCGAGGAGTACATGCAGAACGAGGAGTTGAACCGTCCCGTGGGTACGTTCTTGGCCAAAGCCGACAAGGTGGGTCTGGTCAACTGGATGGCCGAGTCGATCCGCGAGGCTTCGAAGGCCGATGTCAGCTTCTACCACTACGGCGGCGTCCGTTTGGACGGTATTGCCAAGGGCGGTGTCGGTACGGCCAAGTTCTTCGATCTGGAGCCGTTCGGTACGAAGATCGTGACGGTGGAGATGAAGCCCGTGCAGATGCGTAAGATGATCATCGCCAAGTACAACGATGAGGAGAACCGCAAGGAGGCACACCGCATCGACCTCTACTCGATGACCGACTACGAAATCATCACCGATGGCAACGATATGGCCGTCGATGTGCGTTTCCCCGATCTGAAAAAACGCAAGAAATATACGGTTGCCCTGCCCGACTACGTATTCAAGAATTACAAGGAGCTGGAGTATAAGAATCCCGTTCAGACGGGCATCCAGGTAAACCGCATGCTGCTGAAACGTATGGGCGAAGTGAAAAACTACACCCCCGACAACACCCCGCACCAGAAAGTCGTGGTGAAAAAGTAGTGTAAACGACTGAAATTTAGTGCTTTTTTTGCAAGTTCGGAAAAAAGCACTACCTTTGTGACTCCTGCGTTGCGCGTACTGCGCGACGGGGAGTCGCTTTTTTAAGCGAAAAAACTAATTATTAATCATTTAACGAGCGATTGTATCGCAAAAAATTTCCTAATATGGAAGAAGCAAAAAAAGTTGCCAACGAGCAGTTCGATTGGAACGCTTTCGAAAACGAGCTGGGGGTTTACAACGAGGCCTCTAAAGAAGAGATCACGGCCCAGTACGACAAAACTCTGTCGAACATTGCCGTAGGCGAAGTTGTAGAGGGTACCGTAACCTCGATCACCAAACGCGAGGTCATGGTGAACATCGGCTATAAGAGCGAAGGTGTCATCTCGGTATCGGAGTTCCGCTACAACCCCGAACTGACCGTAGGCGATAAGGTAGAAGTTTATGTTGAATCGGCTGAGGGCAAGAACGGTCAGCTGGTTCTTTCGCACAAGAAAGCACGTCAGCTCAAGTCTTGGGATCGCGTTAACGAGGCTCTTGATAAGGACGAAATCATCAAGGGTTACATCAAGTGCCGCACCAAGGGCGGTATGATCGTTGACGTATTCGGTATCGAGGCCTTCCTGCCCGGTTCGCAAATCGACGTTAAGCCGATCCGCGACTACGATATCTACGTTGATAAGACCATGGAGTTCAAGGTTGTCAAGATCAACCAGGAGTTCCGCAACGTCGTTGTTTCGCACAAGGCTCTGATCGAGGCCGAGCTTGAGGCTCAGAAGCAGATCATCATGTCGAAACTCGAGAAGGGTCAGATCCTCGAGGGTACCGTTAAGAACATCACTTCTTACGGTGTATTCGTTGACCTGGGCGGCGTGGACGGTCTGATCCACATCACCGACCTGTCGTGGGGCCGTGTAAACCACCCCGACGAGATCGTAGAGCTCGACCAGAAGATCAAAGTCGTTATCCTCGACTTCGACGATCAGAAGAAGCGTATCGCTTTGGGTCTGAAGCAGCTCACTCCTCATCCCTGGGAGGCTCTTGACGCTAACCTGAAAGTTGGTGACAAGATCAAGGGTAAAGTTGTCGTTATGGCCGACTACGGTGCATTCGTAGAGATCGCCCCCGGTGTTGAGGGTCTGATCCACGTATCGGAGATGTCGTGGAGCCAGCACCTGCGCTCGGCTCAGGACTTCCTGAAGGTAGGCGACGAGGTTGAGGCCGTTATCCTGACGCTCGACCGCGAGGAGCGCAAGATGTCGCTGGGCATCAAGCAGCTTACGCCCGATCCCTGGGAGCACATCGAGGAGAAGTACCCCGTTGGTACGAAGTGCACCGCCAAGGTTCGCAACTTCACCAACTTCGGTATCTTCGTTGAGATCGAAGAGGGTATCGACGGTCTGATCCACATCTCGGATTTGAGCTGGACGAAGAAGGTTAAGCACCCGGGTGAGTTCACTCAGGTAGGTGCCGACATCGACGTTCTGGTTCTGGAGATCGACAAGGAGAACCGTCGTCTGTCGCTGGGTCACAAGCAGCTCGAGGAGAACCCCTGGAACGAGTACGAGCAGCAGTATCCGATTGACAGCGTTCACGAGGGTACGATCACCGAGATCACCGACAAGGGTGCCGTTGTAGCTCTGGACGAGAACGTAGAGGGCTTCTGCACTTCGCGTCAGCTGGTTAAGGAAGATGGTTCGACGCCCAAAGTAGGTGACAAGCTCGAGTTCAAGATCATCGAGTTCACCAAGGCTTCGAAGCGCATCACCCTGTCGCACCTGCGTACGTACGAAGAGGCTCGCAAGGCTGAAGCTGCTGCCGAGAAGGCAGAGAAGCGTGCCGCTGCCGACGCAACCAAATCGACTGTGAAGAAGATCAACGCATCGGTTGAGAAGACCACGTTGGGCGACATCGCAGGTTTGGCCGAGCTGAAGAGCGCCATGGAGGCTGCCGCTAAGAAAGAGGAGTAATCTTAAGGACTCTGAACTCTTAAATATCCGGGAGGAATCGCAATGCGGTTCCTCCCTTTTTTTGTGCTTTTTTTGAGGGGAGGAAGTGCGGGTTTGGGTGCGGTGTAAGGTGTTGGCTCGCCGACTGATGGGGTGCGGGGTGTTTTCGGGCGTGGGGCGTGTTCGGGGGCGTGGTTGGCTTGTCGGCTGCTGAGGGGTGTGGCGTTTGTTGGAGGAGGACGTTTTCGGGGGGGGCGTGGTGTGTTTCGTTCGGCTTGGTGGACGATATTTTGTCGGAGGTATGGGGTCGGGTGATTCTTCTTTGGACGGGGCAGTGTCGGCCTGTCGGGTGATGGTTGCTGATGGTGTTTTATCGGGGCGGTCGCTAATCTTCGTGTCGTAAAGATTAAAGGAGTGTTTCTGAATAATGCGGCACCGTGCCCATTCGTGTGTTCTTCCGTGTGTGCCTCCGTATGCATCCGTGGTTGCTCAAGGTCGTTTTTCGTTTTCCCGTTGTCCTCCATCGCTCCCCATCGTCTCCACGACAAATCCTTCCTCCTTTTCCTCCTTTGTGATGCCCCTGCATCTTTGCGACCTCCTTTCGCCTCGACCTCCGTCCGCTCCATCCCGCCTTTTCACCTTTCCGCTTTCCCTCCTTCCCTCCTTCCCTCCTTTCCTCCTTCCCTCCTTTTTCCGGTCGCCTGTCCCCATTGCCCCGATCCGCTCCATAGACCTTTTCCCGCCGAAAAACGGGCAGATTGTGATCGGAAAGCGAATATCTATCTATTTTGAGGGCACTTTATCGCCTCTGAAAATCAGTGCGTTGAAAAAGTTATAAACAAAATTGTTGATAACTCTGTTGATAAGCAGGGGGGGGTTATGAACATCTTCCCGTAAAGGGGAAAGTGGGGAGCGCATTCCTATCAGGGCGTTCCTCGGGGTTGCTTCGTGGGGAAGAGGCTTTGGGGAAGGGGTGGGGTTTTGCTTGGCGGGGGTGTCCGAAAACATTTCCCCAAATCCGTGTCCGAGTATAAGACGCGCGGCGAAAAAGAGGAATAAAAGAGAAAAAATGCCTCGAATTTTGGATTGATCCAAAATTTTACTACTTTTGTACCCGCGAGTGAGTCTTATACGACCAGCTCCTGCAGAATCCCCCAGGTGAGGAATCAAGCAAGGGTATGCGGTTGTAGCGGTGCGATATAAGGAGCTCACTCGTTTTTTTACTTTTTTTTCGAGAGGGTGTTGGATTTTCCAAAAAAAGCATTACCTTTGCACCACTTGAAATCCAAAAAGGGAGCTTAGCTCAGCTGGTTCAGAGCATCTGCCTTACAAGCAGAGGGTCGGGGGTTCGAATCCCTCAGCTCCCACTCCAAGACGATCTACTTCGGTAGGTCGTCTTTTTTTGTTTGGTGCGATCTCGCTGGGGCGGGCGGATGGATATTAGTCGGTCGTCATGTGAATGGTTCTCGCGCGACTGCGGATGGTGGGGCGGAGTTTGGCGTGGATTGCTTGCGGGGCGCGTTCTGCGGCTTCGGGCGATGCGGAATATAAAACGGGCAGGCGGTCGGTTTGCTCGGAAAAATCAGAAATAAATAACGAACGGGAAGGTGCTCTTCGGAAATAGGGTATCGGGCAGGGGGTGCGCGGATGAAAAACTGTGGCGGACGGATTCGGGCGAAGGCTGTGGAGATAGGGAAAGTGACTAAAACAAAAAAGCCGATAATCATTTGATTATCGGCTTCGCTCTTATGAGCGGAAAACGAGACTCGAACTCGCGACCCCAACCTTGGCAAGGTTGTGCTCTACCAACTGAGCTATTTCCGCAGAATTGGGGTAATCACTTTCCCTGTGATTGCGAGTGCAAAGATAAGGCAAAAAACTTCTCGCTCCAAATTTTTCCCTTCATTTTTCTAAACTTTTTTGCGAAAATCTCGGGAACCCCCGCTTTAAACCCTTCCAGCCTGCATTTTGGGTGGGTGTATACGGTTCGGCACGGTTCTCTTTCGTCCGATTTGGGGCGGCGGGAACGAAAAAAGAGCGCGGAACGGGTGCGGGGGCTTGGAACGGGTGGATGGAGTAGGGGCACTGGGAGATCGGGAAATGCAGCGGAAGATGCCGAGATGCGCACGGGAAAGTCGGGTAAGGGCAGTTTTTCGGGGAAATGGGGTAGTTGGAAGTGCGGAGGGTAGAGAAGGGCTGTGCAGGGAAAGGGAGGCGAGAAGAAAGCGTATGGAAAAGCAAGTCGTAAAACAAAAGCGCAACGAAGAGCAGACCCCGTCCCCGACACAAAACCTCCGTCCAAAACCTTCGCCCCCAAAACCGATGTCCCAAAACCGCCTCCTCCCCAAAAGCCTCCTTCTCCGCCTCCAAACCCCCGCCCACAAAAAAACGGGAAGCCCGAAAGCTTCCCGTTCCTTATAATCGATCGGGCAGTCCCGCCCGAACCGTTTAGATCTTTACGTTGCGCCAGTTGCCGTATTTGAGGTAGAGTAACGAGGCGGTCAAAAGCAGACAGTAATACATCACCTCGCACGTGAAACTTGCGGCAACCGACCACTTCAGAATGCCGGTGAAGACGATGATCCAAAGGATGTAGGCCAGCTGACACGGCATCATGATCCAGAAGGCGGCGCGGGCGCTTCCCGTACCCGAAATACCGCTGAATTGCACGTTCGAGGCGGCGCAGATGATCAGTGCGATGCCGATCACGTGAAGCGACGGCACCGAATCGGCCACCAGCTGCGGATCGTGCGTGTAGATGTGGAGCATCATCTCGGGAATCCAGTACATCAGACCGCAGAAGAAAATACCCGTTATGACACTCATCAGCGTCACGCGGTTGATGACCGTGCGCACCTTGTCGACGGCACCCGCACCGATCGTGTTGCTCACCAGCGTGTTCACGGTGGTCTGGAACGAGTTGATCGGGATCAGCGCCAGGATGTAGATGCTCCGACAAATATTGGCGATGGCCAGTTCACGCTGTCCGAGGTGCTCGATGGCAAGGAAGAAGACAAACCACGTCGCAAACGGCACGAACTGCTGCAACATCAGGAACGACGATACGCCGAGGATCGAACGGATCAGCGAGCGGTCGATCTTGAGGCTGAAACGGATGTTGTAGTGCTCGGTTCCGATGTTCCGCTTGGTGTAGATGATGAAGTAGACGAGCGATACGGCCTCGGCGATGACCGACGCGAGGGCGGCACCCTCCAGACCCATCTTCGGGAATCCCAATTCGCCGAAGATCAACACCCAGTCGAGGAAGATATTGACGACGGCCATGACGATGGCGTTGTAGGTCAAAACCTTCGTGCGGGTGATCGACACGTAGAAGGCGCGATACATGGCGTTGATGAACGAGAAGAGGAAACCCCACGCACGCCACTGATAGAAGATGACGGCGGCGTCGATGATTTTCTCCGAGCTGAGCATCATGCCGAGCATGGGGCGTGCGGTGGTGAACGTGGCGGCCAGAAGCAGGATGGCGATCAAAAGGATGAACAGCGAACCCTGGGTAAGGATCGGGCCGATTTCGCGGTGATTGCCTTCGCCGTTGCGGCGAGCCATAAGGATTTGCGCACCGACACTGAAGCCGAATGCCAGAATGAAGAAGCAGTAGTAGTAAATACCGCCGATGGCCGATGCACCCAGCTCAACTTCGCCGACGTGACCCAGAAAAGCGGTATCGGTGACGTTGATGATGTTCTGCGCGAGCAGTCCGAGGATGATCGGATAGCTGACTTTGAGTATCTTTTTCTTGTTGTACATATAAGGTAAATGTCGAATTTTCGGGAGCGGAACAGCTCCCCGGAAGGTCGTATTTGCTACGAGGCTGCAAAATTAGAAATAATTCTCCAGATTTACGAAAAGGGGCAAAAAAAGTGTATTGCGGGGTGTTATTTAATATTTGGAAAAACAGGGTCGGTTTGTTGGAAATTTTATGTTTTTGATGGGCGTTCTTAAAACCGATAAAAAACCGTCGCTGAAGAGCGTCTGGATCGGTTTTTTCGGATACGGATTAAAAATATAAAATGCTGAAAAATAAAGTATTGAATAATTCCGGAAAACCGGACTTGAATTTCGGGTCGGGGGAAAAATAAATAGAAAAAATTTGTTTTTTTTGTAGAAAATGTGTTCCTTTGCTCCGCTATTCAGTTTTATTGAGACAATTAATAATTCCTAAAAATATTACAAAATGAAAGCTTTGAACACTTTTAATCAAGATTATGTCGCTCCGTCGATTGATGTCTGCGAAGTTGCCGTGGAGGAGGGATTCACAATTTCACCTGTGATTGAGAATACCACCTGGGAGGAAACTGAAGAAGAATTTTATTAATCAAAAGGACGGTAGCGCAAATGAAACAATTATTTAAATCCGTAATGCTGTTCGCGGCAGCCGCGATGGCATTCACTGCATGTTCCGATAATGAGGATTCGGTTATTGCTCCCGTAGAGGAAGGTGAAAATCTGACCTTCTCGGTTGAGGCCAATATCGAGAGTCAGACCC
This sequence comes from Alistipes sp., assembly GCA_020026395.1. Taxonomy (GTDB): domain Bacteria; phylum Bacteroidota; class Bacteroidia; order Bacteroidales; family Rikenellaceae; genus Alistipes. Next base: position 39,093 of record JAHHQM010000013.1, read on the forward strand.
GTGCCGATTTCGAGAACGGTAACAACAGCCAGATGACTTGGCGCGAAGGCGACCGTATTCGCGTGAACTATACGAGTACTGCCGATCGTCCGAATCAGATCGATTTGGATTTTGACGTGAAAACTCGTAAGTTTATCAACAAGAATAACGACTTTATGCGTAGAATCAAGGTTGGTTCCGAGATGCACGCAGCTACGATGACTCCCGGTAAGGATGGTAATTTCGTCGGTATTCCCGCCGTACAGGAGAACAGCTACAATGGCGTTTATTTCAACCTCAAGAATGTTCCGTTCGAGGCTGCTCCCGTTGTTTTCGAGTCTTCGATGCAGGTGGAGAATGAGATTAATGCCGCCTTTAATTTCAAACACATTGCTTCGTATATGCAGATCCGCTTCGTAACGGAAGTTCCCGAGATGGTCGGCAAGCAGATCAAGATGGTTAAGTTTGAGGCTGTCGGTGCTGCCAACGAAGGTGGTGATTTTGTTCAGGTTGATTTCCCGACTGACTGCCCCACGATCGTGGACAAGGCTGCTGCGAAGGACTACAACAATGTGGCTTACCTGATGATCGTTCCGGGTACTTATACCGGTAACTTTATGGTGGAGACGACGACCGGTGACGTGGTGACGATTCCGGTTACGGACAAGACCTTCAAACGCGCTAATGTACACCGTATTGCTTTGAATATTAAGCCTTCTGCCCAGAAACAGGAGATGTATGTTCGTCTGACCGCAGCCAATAGCAGCGAGTTGTTGGTTGATGGTGCCGAGTTTGTCATCCTGGGTTCTCCGGAAAAGAGCAAATCTTATGTATCGAATGAGTTCGGAACGACTTGGCTCGGTGCTGAGAAGCCTAAATTCAAGGAATTGGCAACCGGAATCTCGAGCGATTTTGTGGCTGTTGAAGATGTAGCCGATGCACGTGTCTTCAAATTGATGACTCCTACCACTGCCGGTGAAGGTTGGTGGATCGAGAGCAAGGGTAAATATATGGAGTCTCAATCGGAAAATTCTTATTTTGTAATGAATGACTTAGGTCAAGTTAATGATATGGATTACCACTTCAAGGTCTGGGTTGATGGTGACAAGACCAAAATTGAAGCTCTGGGTAACAACAAGGGAAAATGGGCTAATATTAAACAAGGCTACATTGGTAACACCCGCCGAGATAATCACATCTCGATCTTTGTAAAGTCTGCCAAATAATATTGAGTCGATTTTTCTAAAGAAATAGCAAACGTAAAGACGGCTGTACTTCGGTACGGCCGTCTTTTTTTGTGGTGGGGTAAGGCGAAGGGCGGAAGATGAGCGGAAATCGGAGGACGGATGTGTTGCGGACGGTTGCAGGTGTTTGCGGGCGGTGTGCGGGGGTGATGGGCGTGGGCGTGCGTGTCTGGGCGGTGTGTGGCGCGTGTCGGAGGTCGGGGAGCACGGGTTGCGTGTTGTGCGGGGCGGATAAATAAAGGTGGGTGTGCGGAACGGAATGCAGAAGAATAGAGGGGCGCGGGCAGGTGTGGAACGGCATACGGGCGGACAGGCAGGCGGACAAAGGAATAGGCGGGCGGACGGGCAAGTTGGCAGGTGCGGGACGGAAGACAGGCAGAGGAATAGAAGAACGCGGGCGGGTGGCAAGCGGCTCGGAGATCGGGCGTATAAGCGCAAAAACAACCACTTCTCCATATTTTACATTTATTCGCTATAATAGTTTCTCTGGATTTTCAAGTTCAGACACTAATAAATCAACCATAGTACACGGCTTATGCTCTTTGTAATCAGTATCTCCGATAAACATTGAACGCAATCGTTCTGCACATTGTTTGGCAAAATTTTCATTACCTATTGTCGTCAGTATCTGATAAGTGGAAACATCATTCTTTTGGTATATATAATTCTCATAGTCGGGATGTTTTCGTATTTCATTCTGCAACTTGACAATATAGTCATGGCGGTTAATACCTGTATCTAAATATTGAAAATGCAAGAAATACCACAATTCAAAGGCTTCATTCGTCCATGCACATTGCAAAGAATTGTTGGCTGCCAATGTTATGGCTTCGTTAAAGTCGTTGAAATCGTCTTTGTCGAAAACTACCCAAACACGGTCAAATGTAAGCTGGCGTTTCTTCTCCAATTCTTGTCTGATTTGGAGAGCCCTTTTCACAAGTGCGCAAGTTGATTTCCCTTCCCCTATGATTTCTTCATCACGTACTTCAGAATACTTGTCTTTAATCAATGCTTGAAAGTAATTTGGTTCAGTACATGCACCTTCACAGACAATCAGGAAACGGACAATTTTGGAGCGAGTCTTCTCTTTGCGCTTCTTTGCAGCTTTAGCTAAACGCTTTTCGCGTTTTAACTCTTCTATTTTGTATTTTGGCAATAGTCCCATGATTATTCCCCTTTTATTTCAGAAATGGTATTGCTCCATAGCGTCCATTTATATAATCTTTTTGAACACTACGGTCATTTCTAATTTTGGCTCCTCTTTCATCTTTGAATTCAAGCAAAGAATAGAGGTCGGTAGATTCCGTATTGTCTTTTTCTGTAAACCAAATCTGGTCGCGACGTAAATATGCAAGATTAAGTAGGGTTGTGTCATAGGTGGCGAAAATTAATTGCGCTCCATTGGTGTTAATTTCAGAATCCATGAACAATTGTAGAATACTTCGTGTCAAAAGAGGATGTAGCTTTGCATCCAATTCATCGATAATCAAAATTTTTCCAAATTTAAGTGTGTCAAAAATCGGTCCGGACATTTCAATTATCTTTTTTGTCCCTTCTGACTCCATTTCATCTTTATCAAAGGAAGCGATTCCATTTACGTTACCATTCTCATCATAAATATTATGAGTGGTTTTTGCTTCCATTACTTTGACACCTTTCAATTCTTCCATCAATTTTGTGCGTAACGCATCAGGTACTTGCATTTTGCCAGACAAAGTTTCATCAGAGAAGATTTTTTCTGTGACCAACAAATCATTGAAACCAAGTTGGGTATGATGAAAGAAATCCAAAGCCTGTTTGCAACCATCCAGATGCTCGTTGAACATCTTTAATGTAAATCCTTCATATCCACGACTATCCACACCTGAAAGATAATTGCAGTTATTGAACCAGTCTAAAATACGCATTGATTTTGCTCCATTCAGTTGAGCTACTAAAGAAACAAAGAGCCGGTTGGCGGGTGTTGCACTTTCTTTGCCCAGTCCTTCCGGGAAGCGACTCTTTGATACCTCAAACTCGCTATCAACACGAAGGAACAGATTGAATTCACGTTGCCCTTCGCATTTTTCGTATAGCCATTCTTTGCAAATATGTGTTTTATCATAATCAAAACCATACCGATATTTTACATCATCTAAAAGAAACTGAATTTCAAATGATGTAGGCTCGTGGACTGAAGTAAGATTCAACTTAAATGGTTGGAAATCTAATTCATCTTTAGGGTTTAATCGGACACTTTCTAATAGAACATTTCTCATGACCATTAAAGCCATAAGAACATTGCTTTTTCCACTTGAATTTGCTCCATACATAACTGCCACCGGCAGCAAGCGATATGTACCTTTGGTAATTACAGATTCTTTCAGTTCTTTAATTGAACCTGCTTCCAAACTGAGAGTTTTTTCATCCCGGAATGAGCGAAAATTCTGAAATGTAAAATTTATCAACATGAATCTATGCTTTATTAGTTTGAGCAAAGATATGAATTATTTTCCATGCAGAGTTGATATTTTGAGAAAATATCTCATATTTTAACACTTGATATGTGGTTTTGTTATGCCTGCTTAGCAATAAAGACTTACCTCATCAACTCCTGCGGATTAATCAGATCCTTGACGAAGAACATTCTCCGCCCGC
>JAHHQM010000014.1 GCA_020026395.1 Alistipes sp.
TCCAATCTGATTTCAATCAAGACAAAGGCTGGGATTTACTCTTTTGGCTGCAAAAGACACAGAAATCCTGCTCACAAAACAAACATGATTCGAGCCCTTGTCAAGCCACCAAAAGCCCATCCAAAATCCGTAAAATTACCCTCTATTTTACAGCCACAATCGGCGAAATAATCACCGATATGCCTTATCTTTGCGAAACGGAGATTTAAGAGCAAAAGAGAGCCATTATTCTCTTTTCCCCTTCGTTTGAAGACAAACTAAGGTTAAAAACGTTAAATCTTCGATTTTTGGCGAAAAAACAAGTAAATTTTCGAGGCTTCTATCTTTTAAGTCATAAACCATTGATAATCAATTAGCATAATATGCTGCGTTGGGAATGTATTTTTGCGAAGGTGATTCCGCGTAAAAATGAAAAATTAAACCGACGGATTCACGAAAAACGAACCTTCAAACAAACTATTATGAAAAAGGAACGATTCTTCTTCCTCTGGATGCTTTTGGGCATTCTCTTCTTATCGGCTTGCTCGGACAGCGACGATCCCGTCGAGCCTTTCAAAATCAAGCTTAATCCCGAAACATTGACCCTCCGAGTGGGTGAAACGGCTCAGGTGAGCTTCAGCGGTGCACCCGAACTGGCCGAGATCGTATGGCAGAGTACGGACGAAAAGGTCGCTCTTGTGTCGGACGGCGAGGTGAAAGCCCTGGCCGAAGGAGTGGCTTTCATCCGTGTGACCGCCTCGAAGGACGGCATCAAGGCCGATGCGCAGTGTGAAGTGACGGTCGAAATCGAACCCATGAAACGGGTGATCGAATTTGAAGATCCGCTCTTGAAGCAGAAACTGCTGGAGATCCCCGGCCTGGATGCCAACGGCGACCAGAATATCATCGTGGAGGAGGCGCTCACGATCCATAAACTCGAGTTCAGCTATCGCATGGACGATGAGATTACCGAGGAGAATACCTTTACGAGCCTCGAGGGTTTGCAGCACTTCGCCAACCTCGATACGCTGGCCATAAACTACCACCGCATCAAGAGTGCCGAGCCGATTCGCGGCCTGAAGAAACTCATGCAACTGCACCTGGGCGGCAACCCGATTCCGGAAGTCGATCTCTCGGAGCTGACCGCCCTGAAGGATCTGCGCCTTTTCAAAACGGGCATCACATCGCTCGATCTGAAGAACAACACCGCGCTGGAGGTGATTGATATTTATAGTACGGCACTCAGTGCATTGAATCTTTCGCCCCTGAAGAATCTTTCGATTCTGGTGGCACGTCAGACCAAGATCGCGTCGTTGAAGGTGGCGGATATGCCTCTTTTGACGGGATTGGATTTTCGCGAGGGTTCGCTTGTGGAGTTCGAGGCCTCGAACCTGCCGTTTCTGGAGAAACTCTACCTGGAGCAGAACCAGCTTCAGAAACTCACGCTGACCAATCTGCCCGCCTTGCAGCATCTGGTGGCCTATGAGAACAAACTTACGAAGATCGATTTCGACCTTCCGAAACTGATGTTCCTCACGATCTTCGACAATGCCATTGCGGAGGCCGATTTCAGCAAGATGCCCATGCTTTTCCGTTGCTACATGAGCAATAACCTCATCACGAAGGCCGACTTCAGCCTGAATCCGCTCATTGCCCAGATCGAGTTGCAGGATATGCCCAATCTGGAGGTGATCGACCTGAAGAACGACAGCTTCATGGATGCCTATGAATATATGATCTTCTACAACAACCCGAAACTGCACACGATCCGTGTGGATAGCGGAGCCGAGGAGGATTATGTAAGGGGCGAGGCGAAGAACTTCCCCAACATCAACATCGTCATCCAATAGAGAGGCGAATATCGCCAAAACGCAAAAGCATCGTAATCCGAGGGGTTACGATGCTTTTTTTTGTTACTTGGTGTCGCCTTGCGGTTGGTGCTTGTCGATCGAGAAGACAAATTCCAGACCGCCCGATTTGGCAAGGCGTGCCGAGATCGTGCCGCCGTGCAACAGAATCACATTCTTGACGATGGAAAGTCCCAAGCCCGTGCCGCCCAACTTGCGCGAACGCCCCTTATCGACGCGGTAGAAGCGTTCAAACAGGTGCGCCACGTGTTCGGGTGCAACGCCCTGCCCGTCGTCGGAGAACGAAAGACGGCAATAATCCGCGGTATTTTCCAGAAGGCGGATGGTGATGTTCCGTCCGCCCGAATAGGACAACGAATTGGCAATCAGATTGCGGAAAACCGAGGCCAGCAGGTTGTTGTTGCCGCTGACGGTGATGGGTTCGTCGATCTCGATATGCAGCTCCATGTGATGCTGTTCGAGTTTGATTTGCAGCTCGTCGGCCACATCGAAAATCACATCGTTCAAATCCACCGTCTCCATCGCAATCAGACGGCTCGCCTCATCCATGCGCGTGATGGTCGCCACATCGTTGAGCATCTGACACAGCCGTTCGCTGTTGGCGTAGCACTGCTCGATAAACTCCTGCTTGCGGCGCTCCTCGATCTCTGGATGGGTCATCAGCGTCTCCAGGCAGGCCTGAATCACCGCAATCGGGGTCTTCAGCTCGTGGTTGATGTTGTTGGTGAGTTGTTTCTTGATGCGGATCTTCTCCTGCTCCTCATACAGGGCGCGTTTGTGTTCGAGTTTCAGCTCCTCGGTGGCCTGCTGGAATTTGGCATAGAGCTGCACGATGTGTCGGGCGATGTTGCCCAACTCGTCGTTGGGGAAGGGTTCGGTCACGGTGATCGCCTCGCCGTTATGCACCCGCTCGGCAAAGTGGCTCAAACTCGAAATCGTCGAACCGATCCGATAGGAGATGTAATACCCCGCAATACTCATAAAAAGGGTAATCCCGATCATAAACCACAAAAAACCGCTGTCGGCCGCCAGCACCTCGCGTAGCGACACGGAGTAGGGGACGGCCGTGCGCACCACGACATCCCTGCCCTCCATGGCCGAATAGAAATAGTTGGTCGAGATGGTTTTTGAGTAGCGGATGGCCTGATAACCCGTGCCGTTCTGGAGGGCGTCGATCACTTCGGGGCGGTCGAGGTGGTTGCCCATGTCGGCGGCATTGCCTTTGTTGTCGAACAACACCACGCCCCGGTTGTCGATTACCGAGACGCGCATCCCGTCGAACGGGGGCGTGACCTGCTGCATGATCTGATCCATCTCCACGCCCTCGTCCATCAGATTGAGGATGCGCATGTTGAACAGCTGGAGGGTGCTGTTGAGTTTTTCGACCTTGAAGAGCCGTTCGCGTTTATACTGGTAGAGGATGAAGCTGGTCATGAGCAGCAGCGCGAAGCCGACGATCAAGAGGAAGATCCTCAGGTGGTAGGGCAGTCTATTTTTCAAAGCCGTACCCATAACCGAACCGTGTCACGATGTGTTTGCCGTAGGGGCCGATCTTTTTTCTCAAACGCGTGATCTTGACGTCGATCGTGCGATTCAGCACGAAGACATCGTCGTCCCAGATGCGGGCGAGGATCTCCTCCCGCGAGAGGATTTTCCCAAGATTGTTCATCAGCAGGATCAGCAGTTCGAGTTCCTTGCGCGTGACGGGCACTTCGACCCCGTCGACCTCCAGCCGTTTGGCATCGCAATCGATGTGAAGCCCCTCGAAATCGATGCTGTCGGTTTTGCGGGGAGCGTCATCCTGCTTCGGGCGCGAGGTGCGGCGCAGAACGGACTTGACCCGCGCCAAAAGATTGCGGATGGAGTAGGGTTTGGTGATGTAATCGTCGGCGCCCAGATTCAACCCCGCGACCATCTCGTCCTCGGTGGTCTTGGCCGTGCAGAAAATAATGGGGATGGAGAACGTCTCGTAATTCTCCTTGAGCACCTGTGCCATCTTGAATCCGCTCATGCCGCCCATCATCACATCGAGCAGAATCAGATCGTATTGGCGGACATCCAACTTCAGTGCCTCTTCGGCCGACGATGCGGTGTCCACCTCGTACCCCTCCACCTCGAGATTGAAGCGTACGACATTGGTCAGCGCCTCCTCATCGTCCACAACAAGTATCTTTTGCTTTTCCATAACAGAGATTTGATCTGACAAAGATACCAAAACCCTGCGGAGGTTATCCCTTAATACTCAACTTTTAACAAAAATGTAACAACTTGCCGCTGCCCCGAAAAAACCTCCGCCCCGAAAGGCAGAGGCCGCTAATAAAAACTACTTGGAAAAATGAACACGCCCTTTGGGCGCGTCAGGTTTAGAATTTGTAGTTACACCAGGCGAACGCGTTGCGATCGGCACCCGTGTTGCTCTCGGAAAGGGTTACACGACCTTCGCCGTTGATCTCCTTACCCGAAACCGATTTGGAAAGATGGTTCGTGACACTTACACTCGACGAGGGGTTGCCGTCGCCCTTCTTGTCGGTGAGATCGACGAGGTCGATGACGTGACCGCTGCCCGTAACCAGCGCATTGACGATCTCGGCCTTGGCACCGCGACGGATCTTGATGGCATCCTGCATCTCGGCCAGCGACGAATTGTTCACGATGGTCATGTTCTCGATTCTGAAATCCGACTGATGTTTGTGGTCGGGGCCGTCACCGTCCATGTTGCCGTCGGACTCCACACCGCGCGGGTCGGACTCGTCGCTGGTGAACTGATTCTCCCATACGCCGTAGCAGTTCGAAAGCGTACCGCAGTAACCTTGCGTGAAGTCGAACATGTCGTCCTCGCAATTGACCACCAGAAGGTTCTTCAGATTGACACTTCCGCCGAAGAACTCCACACCGTCGTCGGCACTTTCGCGGATGTAGATGTTCTCGATGGTGGTGCCGCTACCCACACCGTTTAGCGTCAGACCGTTGTGCTCGATTTCGGCATTCGAACGTGCCCCCGAATAGGCGATTTCGACGTAGCGCAGTACACCGGAATTGTCCTCGGGGTCGTCACCGCCGTATTTGTAGTCGTTGTTGATCTCCGTGGCGCTGATGTTGCCCGTGGCCGACGCACCCGAAATCGGCGCACGGCCGTTGAGGATGATACCGCCCCAATAACCCGACGTGGCGTTGTCGCTGTCGGCCGTGAAGATGATCGGTTGTTGGGCTGTACCCTCGGCACGGATCTTACCGCCCTGTGCCACGAGGATGTAGTTGGCAAAACCCTTTTTGGCGCGGATGGTCATGCCGGCGGGAATCACCAATTCGCCTCCGTCTTCGACGATGACCGTTCCCGAAATATAGTAGCGTGTGCCGGCATCGAGTGTTTTGCGTCCCGTGATCACACCCGAAAGATTCTCTTCGGTCGGGGTCTCATCGGGGCGTACGGCCGACTTGTTGTCATCGTCGTCGTCATCGCACGCCGTAAATACGGGTGCACTCATCAATGCGGCCATAGCCAGCAAACATAAAATTCTTCTTTTCATCGTTTTTTGAAATTTTTAGTGAAAACTATGATTGTGTGTATTAGAATTGACAGGTAACTCCCAGCGAAATGTCAATGCCGTGTCGATACTTCTTCAGCACAACGGCTTGTCCGTTGCTGTTGGCATCGCGGGTCAGCTGATGCTTCGAGTCGAGTAGATTCTTGGCCTTGAGCGAGATGATCACGTGGCGAGAGACTTTTGCACGGGAGATAAAATCGAGGGTCGGGACACCGTGTTCCATGATGTCGCGGTAGCCTTCGGTGCCGATCGTGTAGACGCGGTCACTGAAGTAGTTGAACACCAGTGTATTGGTAAACGTGTATTTGCCACGGCGGTATTGGTGCGAGAGATCGGCGTTTACGATCCACGGGGCGGCACCCTCGAGTTTCGATCCGGTCTTGTCGGTGGCCAGCGGCACATCGGCACACGTATAGATGTAGGAGCCGTTCACGCCCAGCGAGAGCTGGTGCAGTCCGTCCTGGGGCAGGGGCTTCGAGAAGATGTTTTTGCGGAATTCGACTTCGACACCCGCCACCGTGGCATGGTCGGCGATATTCTCGTAGGAGAGGTACCCTCCGGCACTCGCAATCTCGATGCGCGAGATGGGGTGGGCAATGTGCTTGAAGAAGGTCGTCACGGAGAACAACTCCGAACCCGAGAAGAACCAATCCCACTTCAAATCGACATTGTAGACATCCGAGGGGCGCAAATCGGGATTACCCTGACTGTTGAACGATACGCCCGTGTAGCGGAACGGCGAGATCTCTTTGGGTTGGGGCAGGGTGTAGGTCTTGCTGACGCTCAGACGCAGGGCATGTTCCGCCGTGGGGGCATAACGCAGGTTGAGGCTCGGCAGGAAGTACGATTTGTCGATCTGACGGCGACCCTGTGTACCTCCGCGATTGACGTTGTAATCAACTTTCATCACGACATCGTCGTATTTGACGCCCAGATTCAGGATCAGATGCGATGCGCACTGCCAGGTGGCTTCCGCAAAGACCGTGTGGATGTCCTTATCGACCTTGTAGCGGTCGTCGTTGCGGTCGATCTTGAAGAATCCGTTGGCGAAATTCTCCGCATTGTAGTAGTCGTCCCACGAATAGTGCTCCAGATCGAATATCGGACGACGCACGACCGAGAGGTCATACTCCGTGGCATCGAAATGGTGATTGACAAAGCGTCCGCGGTAACCGATCTTCAGTCGGGAGAGGTGGTCGAAACGGTCGGGAAGGCGGTAGGAGAGTGCCCAGCGGACGTGGGCGTCCGTCTCGTCGAGATCCGCAAAGTAGCGTTGCTGGACACCCGTACCCTTCATCGGGACATACCCTTCCTCTTCGCGTACCAGATTGTTGATGCGTCGGTCGGGTTCCTTGCCGTCGATGGTGTTGCAGGCCAAGGCCACCTCCATGTCAAATTTCGGGGAGAGCCGCCACTCGGAGAGCAACTGGTGTACGAAGAGCAGGTTGTCGTTCATCTGCTGACGGCGCATGAACCCCTCGTAGTTGTCCGACGACTGGTAATCGGCATCCATACCCAGATAATCGCCCAGCGACTGCTCCGAGGCGTGGATCATCATGAAATTGTAGGCCAGATGGTGGACATCGCCCGGCGAGTAACTCGCATTGGCCAGAACGAACTGCTGTGTTTCGCGGTCGTATTTGCTTCCGGTCTGATCCTGGGACAACTCGCCCGTGGTGACCGAATTGCGAACCTCTTCGTGGTAGTAGTGGAGTTTGTTGCTGTGATTGCCCGCCACAAAGATCGAGAGCGGATGGCGTGCCACCTTGAACTGACGCCCCCACGAGAAGCCGTAGCTGTGATTCATCGGCACGGAATGGGCGGTGGGGTCGAGCCGATTCCGAAAGGAGTATTCATCGGAGCCGTGGCGGGGTTTGCTCTTCCGCGCAAAGCCGAAGTAATTCGCACCGTCCATCTTCAGGAAGTTCACGCCCACGGTCTGGGTGTTCAGTCCGCCTGAAAGGCCGATGGAGGCCTCACTTTGCGAGGTGAGCTGCTTGGAGCGGATGTCCACATGCGCACCGCCCACATCCGACTGCCCCGCGGCACTGAATGCCTTGTTCACCCCGAGCGTCTGAATCAGATCGGTCGAGAAGAAATCCAGCGATATGTTCTTGTATTCGGGATCTTCCGACGGAATGGGGAATCCGTTGAGTGTGGTGATGTTGTATCGGTCGCCCAGGCCGCGGATGAAGACATTTTTCACACCCTCCTGCTTGGAGATGCCCGAAAGCTTGGTCAGTGCCGCCTGCGCATCGCCCACGCCCTTGCGCGAGAGTTCGCGGGCACCGACCGACTGAATCGCCATGACCGATTCGTGTTGTACGCGCAGGTTCGATTGTTCGCCCTCGCGGTTCATCTGTCCGGTAACCACCACCGTATTCATTGTCAGCTCTTCGGGTTCGAGCTCCAGATTGAGTACAAGGGGCTGCCCGTAGCGCAGGACGACCGCCTTGCAAGCCGTTTTGTAACCGACATAAGAAATCTTCAACGTATAATTCCCTGCGGGAAGGAACGTAAGACTGAAATTACCCTCCGCATCGGAGACACATCCCGTGGACGAACCTTCCACCACAATGGAGGCTCCCGCGAGGGGTTCTTGGGTCGTGCGGTCTTTGATGTGACCTTTCACATCAATGTCTTCGGCCGCGACCGTAAAACAGGTGCATAAAAAAATCAGCAGCAAGATACATCTGTAACTTAGTTTCATTCTCATTCTTTCTCTTTAAAATTCTCGTCACAAAAGTCCGATACAGATGTTACACTTCGACAACCGACGGGTGATAATCTTATTGCACAAGTGTTACATAATTGCGACACGTTCCCCGGGGGCATCATAAGGGGGGCATTGGTCGTCGCTGCAAATACTGCCAATGCCGATGAGAATGAGACGGTGGAAAGGGGAAATAAAAAAGCACCGTATATCAATTGATTACGGTGCTTCTTGTAGATCGCTTGTCGGGAAATCCCCGGATCATATTGTCAGATGACGCTCATTCTGGTGATTTTCAGGCGGAGTTCCTTGCCGTCGAGCTTGCAACTGATGTTGATCTCGCAGTCGTAAGCGGGAGTTGCGGGATCGCCTTCCCTGTTGTAGGATGCTGCTCGTGTCTCTTCGATTTTAATCCATCCCTTAACGGTTGCGCTTGTCGTAACAGGTTCGTTCGAGTTGTGTTTTATGGTGGCATCATGCGACTGACAATCGAACGTGACATCATAGGGTTTACCGGACAAGGCAATGGTCGGTATGGTAATCTCATACTTTGCGTCTTCTGATGCGGAGATACAGTGCAATGAAACTTCGTTGTCGGATACCTTGTGGATGTTTATGTGACTCATGTATAACTGGGGATGCTCCAATGCTTTTCCGGCATATGTGCCTTCTGCTTCCATGTTATGGCCTTCAACAAAAATAGAGCCGGATATAGAGTCGTCAGGCTCATATCCTCCCAGGATTCTTGTCGAATCCGCTGCAAGAGGTGGTCAGAAAACCACAAAATATTGCAGAAATTATGGCGATTAATGTTTTCATAAGTTAGAAGATTAGAGGTTTGTAGAAGTTTTAAATGTACATAAAGATCTGTCAGAGTCGTTTTGCGGAAAATCATTATTAATAATTATGCATAAATATAGGTGTGTCTATTAAATAAACAAAAATAAAAGGGTGGGATATGCGAGAAATTAAGTGAAGTGCGGCGGGTGGCGATCCGCGATGATCGGATAGGACGCAAAGGGAATTTGTCGCGAAAACTTTATATATATAGGTAAAAGGGCATCAAAAGCGGATTTTTTGGGATTTTGGCCGTTTCTTCAAAAAAAAATGTTACATTTGGCGGAATTTTTAAACCAAATTACATTATGGCTTGCAATTTATTGAAAGGAAAGAAAGGCTTGATCTTCGGTGCTCTCAATGAGGACTCGATTGCTTGGAAGGTTGCCGAGCGTGCCGTCGAAGAGGGCGCAGAGATAGTTTTGACCAATACGGCCGTGTCAATCCGTATGGGTACAATCGACAAACTGGCTGAGAAATGCCACACGGTTGTCATTCCCGCAGACGCTACAAGCGTGGAGGATCTCGAGCAGTTGATCGACCGCACGATGGAGCACTTCGGCGGTAAATTCGACTTCATGCTGCACTCGATCGGCATGTCGCCCAACGTGCGTAAGGGTCGTACCTACGATGATTTGGATTACGGATTCCTCCAGAAAACCCTCGACATCTCGGCAATATCGTTCCATAAGGCCATCCAGGTCGTACGTCACAAGGATGCCATCAACGACTGGGGTTCGATTGTGGCTCTGAGCTACATCGCCGCACAGCGCACCTTGTACGGCTACAACGATATGGCCGACGCAAAGGCTCTGCTGGAGTCGATTGCCCGCAGTTTCGGTTACATCTACGGCCGTGAGAAACACGTACGTATCAACACCGTATCGCAGTCGCCGACGGCTACCACCGCAGGTAAGGGCGTGATGGGTATGAGCGATCTGATGCAGTTCGCCGACAGCATGTCGCCGCTGGGTAACGCCACGGCCGAAGATTGCGCCAACTACGTGCTGACGCTCTTCTCGGACTTCACGCGTAAGGTGACGATGCAGAACCTCTACCACGACGGCGGTTTCTCGTCGATGGGTATGAGCCACCGCGCCATGAAGACCTACGAAAAGGGTATGCGTTTCGACGACGTACACGAACACCAGTTCCCGTTCGGCGTTAAAGAGGAGGAGAAATAATCCCCCGACAGGCGGAATCAAGGATTTTGCACCGTTCTTGTGAAGGACGGTGCTTTTTCGTACCTTTGTCCGAAACAAATTTTTTAGGAAGATGAACCGATTGAATCGTTTGTGGATTTTGTGCCTGTCGGTGGTGGTGCTCCTCATGTCGGGATGCGCCGCCAACTGCAACTCGTGCCGTCGTGCGCAGGAACGTAACCGCCGTCCGCTGGAGGGCAATGCGTGGCTGGTGTATCAGATCGACGGCCATACCATCCCGACCGCGGAGCTCGATACCGAGATCTGGTTCCACGCAACCGACCACACGTTCCGTTGTACGGGGCGTGCCGAGGGACTTACGGGACATTTCGCCCAGAACGAGGCGGAAGTCGAACTGCGTTTTCGGTTGGATGCACCGTTGGAGACAGGGCGCGGAGCGCTTTACGATAAATTGAGGGCGGTACTTGCGCAGACCTCGACCTATGCGATGGATGCGGGGATGCTCCTTCTGATGGACGGCAACCGACTTTTGGCCGTCTTGCAGGCGCAGGACAAATAATTTGAAAAGGAAAATTTCGCATTGCGGGCGGGTTTTCCTTTTTTTTCGGGCAGTCTGTTTTGACAAGAGGCGGTTCCGATTTGAACAAGCCCCGGAGCGGCTTTTCGGCTATCTTTGCGGTGCACCCGAACAAAAGATGATGAGCCGAGAAATCGTATTGAATCCGCAGTATGAGTTTTTGCGGGAATTCGTTGAGCAGCTGCCCGAACGATTCGCCGCCGAGGGCGAGTGTATCCATCGGGGACGCAACGTGCTCAAGATCTACACCGAGCAGGGGCACTCGTTGAATGTCAAGCGATTCAAACGCCCCGATTTTCCCAATAAATTTATTTACGGCTGGTTGCGCAAACCCAAATGCCGCCGTGCCTACGAATATGCGCTGGAACTTGCGACGATGGGATTCCGCACACCCGATCCCGTGGCGTGGGTCGTCGTGCGGAAGTGGGGGATTATCCGCGACAGCTATCTGGTGACGCTTCAGTCCGACTGGCTGCACTTTACGGAGGTTGCCTCGGTCTATCCCGCCCCTGAAAGCATCCCCGTGGTCAATGCCTTTGTGCGTTATGCCCTTTCGCTGCACGATGCGGGGGTCGAGCATCGCGATTTCAACCATTCGAACATCCTTTATCGACGGAATCCCGAGTCGGGTGACTGTGAATTTGAGCTGGTGGACATCAACCGCATGCGTCTGCACTACCGTCCGCTCTCGAAACGCGAGTGCATCGTCAATCTGCGCCGCCTGTTTTGTCCCGCCCTGCCGTTTCTGCACATCCTGAAATATTATGCCGATCTTCGGGGTTGGGATCACGACGAAATGCTGCTCAAGGGCATCTTCCTACGCCTTGGTTTTGTGCGCTTTAAGGAGCATAAGCACCAGGTAGTGGAGTGGCTCCGCGGTCTATTTTCGCACGAAGGGAAAAAATAACCGCCCGAGGATTTGATTTCACGGGATTAAATCCCGACATTTGTTGTCCGAAGTCCTGTTTTCTTCGGACTTTTTTGTGTGCCCATGAACGATCTTCGTCCCATATTTCCCGAATCCGTCGCTACGGCTCGTCCGCTGGTGATTGCGGGTCCGTGCAGTGCCGAAACCGAAGAGCAGGTGCTCTCCACGGCGCGTCAGCTGGCCGCCGACGGGGTGCATGTGTTCCGTGCGGGTGTCTGGAAACCGCGCACCAAACCCGGTTGTTTCGAGGGTGTGGGGGCGGTCGGTCTGGAATGGCTCGGGCGCGTCAAACGTGAAACGGGCATGAAGGTCGCCACGGAAGTCGCCACGCGCGAACATGTGGCCTTGGCTTTGGAGGCGGGCATCGATCTGGTGTGGATCGGGGCACGTACCACGGCCAATCCTTTCGCCATGCAGGAGCTGGCCGATGCCTTGGGCGGAAGCGATATGCCCGTGTTGGTGAAAAATCCCGTCAGTCCCGATGTGGATTTGTGGAGCGGAGCGTTAGAACGCCTCTATAATGCGGGCTTGCGCCGTTTGGCGGCGATTCACCGCGGATTCCCCACGCTGGGCAAAACGCCCTACCGCAATCAGCCGATGTGGTCGATTCCGATCGAGTTGCGCCGTCGTCTGCCCGAACTGCCCATTCTGGGCGATCCGAGCCATATGGGCGGGCGTCGGGATTTGGTCGGGTCGTTGGCGCAACAGGCCATGGATTTGGGCTTCGACGGCCTGATCATCGAGTCGCACTGCACCCCCGAAAAGGCATGGAGCGACAGTGCCCAGCAGGTGACCCCGTCGGAATTGCGTCGGGTGCTGGATGCGTTGGTGATCCGCGATGTGACGGCGTCGGGCGAGGAGCTGGTGCGCCTGCGTGCCGAGATCGACGAGGTGGATGATCAGCTGGTTGAGCTGCTGCACCGCCGTATGACCGTCTCGCGCAAGATCGGCCGTTACAAGAAACAGCACGCCATGTCGATCCTGCAAACCGACCGCTACAAGGAGCTTCTGGCGCATCGTTCGGATGCTGCCGAGGCGTTGGGTATGGATCGCGATTTCATGGAGTCCATTCTGCGCATCATTCACGAGGAGTCGATCCGCCAGCAGATGGAAATTATCGAGAAGAAATAATCGGAAGCGTTATCAAACAAAAAGGAGGCATCTTCGGATGCCTCCTTTTTGTTTTTAGCGGTTCTCTGCCAGCTTGATGGGGATGATCAGTCGGGACTCTTTGTCCTGATGCCATTGCACCTGCCATACGCGGCCGTCGATCTGATCAATCAGGATGAAGTTGTAGATGTTTCCCGACGGATACAGGTAAAAGCGGTCGGGAATGGCTTCTGCGCCCAAGGCCAGCGGGGTGTCGTTTAAGGGATACCCCATGGCGTAGTCCTCCGTGGAGCATTGGACGATGGGGATGATGCCGTTGCGGGTGTCGTGTTTGAGGAATGTCCATATGTTTTGCGTGGGGAACAGGCGGTAGTTGATGTCTTCATTGGGCGAAATGATGCCCATTCTCGAATCGTCCGACGTTTGGGCAAGTGCGGCCGTGGTGAAAAGCAGACACAAAACCGCAAAAATCATTCGTTTCATGGTTTGGAGTATTTGGGGTTGGTATTTCCGACGGGATTGTAATCGAAAGATAGGAATTTTTGGGCGGACGGGCAAGGATTCGGCCGCGGAAGGCATAAAAAACGACTTGGAGATTTCCAAGTCGTCAGTTTTTCGTGCCCAGGACAAGACTCGAACTTGCACGAACGTAATTGTTCACTACCCCCTCAAAGTAGCGTGTCTACCAATTTCACCACCTGGGCAAAAAAGCCTTTTCGGTTTTCGAGTGTGCAAATGTAGGTCTTATATTTTAATCTGCCAAATTTTTCGGCATCTTTTTTCTTCCGAAGACGGTGTTTTGCCCTCCGAACGGGTTTCGACTTACATAAGACACCCCCTGCGTCCGTCACGGAGGGCAGGGGGTGTGCTGAAAAATTGTTTGTATGAAAGTGAAAATCTTTTCCTGTTTTACGATCTCCAGCAGACATTCCACGAATGGCCGAAGCGTTTGGCGGCTTCGCGTTCGAGCTCTTCGCGCACCGACGGGTGGGCAATGCGGATCAATTCGCGGGCACGCTCCACGAGGTTGCGTCCCTTGAGGTGTGCCACGCCGTATTCGGTCACGACGTGCTGGATCATGTGGCGGGTGGTGACTACACCCGCACCGGGTGTGAGCCGCGGTTTGATCTTCGACTCGCCGCGCGAGGTCATCGACGGGATGGCGATGAAGTTCATACCGCCCTCCGAAAGCGATGCACCGTACATGAAGTCGTGCTGTCCGCCGACACCCGAGATGATGCGCTCACCGATCGAATCGGCGCAGATCTGTCCCGTGAGATCGACCTCGACCGCCGAATTGACGGCCATCACCTTCGGATTCTGACGGATGCGGAACGGATCGTTCGTCCACGCCACATCCTTCATCAGAAGGTCTTTGCGGTAGTCCATATAGCGGTACAGCTCCTTCGAACCCAGGGCCAGCGAACCGACCGTGATGCCCGGAAGGACTTTTTTCTGCGAGTTGTCGATGATGCCCGCCTCCAACAGGGGCAATACGCCGTCGGTCATCGCCTCGGTGTGCAGACCCAGGTGTTTGTGGTCGCGCAAGGCCGACAAAACGGCATTGGGAATACCGCCCACACCGATCTGAAGGGTCGCACCGTCGGGAATCATCTCCGCGATGTAGCCGCCGATCTTTGTTTCGATCTCGTTGGGAATGGGGGTCGGCAGCTCCACGGGGGGGGCATCGACCTCGACGGCGGCATCGATCTTCGAGATGTGGATCAGGGCATCGCCATACGAGAAGGGAATGTGGGGGTTGATCTGCGCGATGATGGTCTTGGAGCATTCGGCGGCCGAAAACGCAAGGTCGGCCGAAATACCGAACGAGCAATAACCCTCTTCGTTGGGCAGCGAGCAGTTGAGCAGCGTGACATCGATCGGAATCGTGCCGTCGCGGAACAAGCCGGGAATTTCCCCTAAGAAAGCGGGAATCGACTGCCCGTAGCCTGCCGCCATCCATTTGCGGATGTTGTTCGCCACGAAAAGGCTGTTCACGAGGAACGAATCCTTGTATTCGGGTTTGCAGTAGGGGGCATCGAAAGCACCCACGGCAAATCCCGAGTAGAGCTTCACACCGCGCAGTTCGGCGTGGCGTTCGGTCATGGCGGCGATGAGCACCTCCGGAATGGAGGTGCTGCCTTGGATGAAGACGCTGTCGTTGCTGTGTATGAGTTTTACGGCCTCGGCCGCACTGACATATTTAATCATAAGAGGAGTGTTTTAACGGGTTTTTTCGAAAATTTCCAAACGCTCGTCCAACTCGCGGAACTGCTCCTCGCGGTTCATCTGCGAGATGCAGACGCGGATGCCGTGTTGCGAACTGCCCGTCGAGGTGAGCGAAATGGCGCAAATGCCCACCAACAACAACTCCTGAATCAGACGTGCGCTGGTGTAGTCCTTGTAGCCGATCGTGTAGAAGAATCCGTCGCTGACCTTCTCGTCAAGATCCTTGTCGTAGACGATGTGGAAGCCGTGGCGTTCGAAAATCTCCTTGGTAAGGGCGGCGCGGCGTCCGTATTCCGAAATCTCGTTCACGAAGTCGAGGCGTCCGTCGGCTGCGGCGTTGAACATGGCGGCAAGGGCGTGTTGTGCCGAATGTGCCGTGCCCGACGAGGCGGCGTAGAGGAACGTCAGCACGTAGGCATCTCCCAGACGACCGATGCCGTAACGCTCCTTCAGAGCGGGGTAGGTGCGGTGGTAGAGCTTGTCGGAAATGGCGGTGACGGCGATGCGCTGACCCGCATAGCTGAAGATCTTCGAACCCGAAATCAGAATCATGTAGTTGTCCGTATAGCGGGCGACGGTCGATTGGTAGGGCGGCTCAAAGGGGCGACCCAGCGGTTTGCGGAAATCCATGCAGAGGTAGGCCAGATCTTCGACCACTACGGCATCGTACTTTGTAGCCAGCTCGCCGATCGTGCGCAATTCATCCTCCGTGAGGCAGATCCACGCGGGGTTGTTCGGGTTGGAGTAGACCATCGAGGCGATGCGGCCGCTTTTGAGGATGCTCTCCAGTTTCGGGCCGAGTTTCTCGGCGCGGTATTCGTAGATGTCGAACGACTCGCTGCGGATGCCGAGGATCTTGGTCTGCATGCGCTGGACGGGGAATCCGGGATTGATGTAAAGCACCGTATCCTTCTTCGGGTCGAGTTGCGAGGTCATCAGAAAACTGTTGAAACTGCCCTGCATCGAACCCACGGTCGGAATACAGCCTTGCGGGTCGATGTCGATGTTGATGAAGGCCTTGATGAAACGCGACGCGGCCTGTTTGAGCTCGGGAATACCGAACATATTGGGGTATTTCGAGGCTACACCGCTCTGCAAGGCGCGGCACTCGGCTTCGACTCCCACCTTCTCGGGCGGAAGTCCCGGGATGCCCATCTCCAGGTGCAGAAAATCCATACCCGTCTCGTGTTCCATTTTGCGGGCAATGTCGCCCGACTGACGAATCGTTGCCGCCGAAATATCGGCGATATCCATGCTCTTCAGAATTTGGTCGAGGATGGATTTATCGAGTGGCTGTTTCATTTTCGGATTTTGTTTTGTGCATACTCATAACCTGCGCGGAATGCGGCGATGTTGGTCTGTACCACCTCGTCGCCCTTTCGCTGGAAGATGGCGCGGATGCCCTCCTCGAATTTGTCGGGTTCGATGTGGAGGAACGGCGCGGCCGCACCCAGAAGAACGATGTTGGCCGAACGCGGCGAGGAGATCTCGTGGGCAATGGCCACAATGTCGATCAGCACCACGTGGGGTTGCTGCTCGAGTTCGCGCGTGACGGCCTCCATTTCGGGATAGTTCGGAATATTGACAAAAGGTTCGGTGTTGGTGATGATCCAACCCTCACGATTCAGGTAGGGCAGGTAGCGGAGTGCCTCCATCGGCTCCATCGAGATGATGATGTCGGCACCGCCATGCGGAATCAGATCCGAAAGAATCGGGTCGGACGACAATCTCAGATTCGACTGTACGTCGCCACCGCGCTGACTCATGCCGTGAACTTCGGCCTGTTTGATGTACAATCCGAGGGCAAGGGCTGCTTTGCCGATGACCGTGGCGATCGAGAGAATTCCCTGTCCCCCGACGCCCGAAAGTATGATATCGCGTTTCATGTCCTAATCGTTTTTTTTGTTTTTCAACTCTTTGGCGCGTTGCTGTGCGTGGCGTTTGGCCGTCTGGATGCACTCGCGGCGCGGAATGATCACCGAAAGTCCGTGGTAGGCGATCTCCTCGCGGATGATGTCCTTGATTGCTTCGCGGTTTTTCGGCAGCGGGATCACGACGCGGATGTGGTCGGGATCGACACCCAGTCCGATACAGATCTTCTCCAGACGTCCCGTACCTGCCGAATCCTGACCTCCGGTCATACCCGTCGTGAGGTTGTCGGAGATGATGACGACGATGTCCGCATTGGCGTTGGCGGCATCCAGCAGACCCGTCATACCCGAGTGGGTGAAAGTCGAGTCGCCGATGACCGCGATCGACGGATGCTGACCCGAATCGGCCGCACCCTTGGCCATGGTGATCGACGCACCCATCTCGACGCACGAGTCGATGGCGTGGAACGGGGCGAGCCATCCGAGCGTGTAGCAACCGATGTCGCTGAAGACCTTGGCGTCCTTCATCTCGTGGACGACCTCCGTCAGGGCGGTGTACATGTCTCGGTGACCGCAACCCTGACACAGGGCGGGCGGACGCGGAACGACATATTCGCTTGCCTTGTGGGTCTCGAGCGGGGCAAGACCCAGAGCCTGACGCACGCAGTCGGGGGTGAGTTCTCCGGTGCGCGGAAGTTCGCCCGACAGGCGGCCGCGGATCTTCAGAGGCGATTGGAGAATACCCCTCAAGGCCTCCTCCACGACGGGTTGTCCCTCCTCGATGACGAGGATTTCGCGGCAGGAATCGGCCATGCGGCGGATCAGATCGCGCGGGGTGGGATATTGAACGATTTTCAGGAGCGGGTAGGGACAACCGTCCGGGAAATTCTCCATGACGTAGTTGTAGGCGATACCCGTGGTGATGATGCCCAGCGAATGGTCGGGGGCATCGGTATAGGCATTGAAACGACTGCCGACCGCCTCGTGTTCCAAGGTGGCGTAGTCTTCGATCAGTTTCTTGTAGCGGACGCGCGAGTTACCGGGCATCAGTACCCACTGACGGCGCAACTCTTCCATGGGGTAGCGGAGCATGTTCTGTTCGCGGATCTCGCCCGTTTCGACCACGGCACGCGAGTGTGCCATGCGGGTGGTGATGCGTATCAGGACGGGAATGTGATACTGCTCCGAAAGGTCGAAAGCGGCGCGTACCATGTCGTAGGTCTCCTGTTGCGAGGAGGGTTCGAATACGGGAATCAGGGCAAATTTGCCGTAGAAACGCGAATCCTGTTCGTTTTGTGACGAGTGCATCGAGGGGTCGTCGGCGGCAACAATCACCAGTCCGCCGTTGGCGCCCGTCATGCCCGAATTGACAAACGCATCTGCACACACGTTCATGCCGACGTGTTTCATGCAGACCAGGGCGCGTTTACCGACAAACGAACAGCCG
The DNA here is from genome assembly GCA_020026395.1 of Alistipes sp. Taxonomy (GTDB): domain Bacteria; phylum Bacteroidota; class Bacteroidia; order Bacteroidales; family Rikenellaceae; genus Alistipes. The sequence continues at coordinate 18,268 of JAHHQM010000014.1, forward strand.
AGTGCGGCTTCCATGGCGGTTTTTTCGTTCGCTGACCAGGTGCAGTGTATCTTGCGTGTGCGGGCAAGTTCGCTCGATTGGATATACTCCGTGATTTCGGTTGAGGGCGTGCCCGGGTAGGCATATACGCCCGTGAGTCCTGCGTGGAGCGCCCCTAATGCAAGGGCTTCGTCTCCCAACAAAAGTTCTTTCATAGGCATAGGTATATCGGTTTAGCTTGTTTGAACAAATATAATAAAAATTTATTTCGTTTTTCACAGCTTATTTTAATTTATTATTAATTTATTTCCCGTTTCTTAAAATGCAGTTCTTGTTTTGGTGCATTCCTGCAAAACGGTTTTTTCGGGAAAAACCGATCGAAATACCTATGTATATACAAAAGGGACGGCCTTTCCATCGGAAGACCGTCCCTTGGGGGGGGTAATGGTGTGATTAGAGTCGCTTGCGGATCTCTTTCGAGGCTTCTTCGTAGCCGGGTTTGTCCAACAGGGCGAACATGTTCTTCTTGTAGGCCTCCACACCGGGCTGGTTGAAGGGGTTGATGCCGAGCATGTAGCCGCTGATGCCGCAGGCGCGTTCGAAGAAGTAGATCAGCTGACCGATCATCTTGGCCGAAATCTGCGGAATCGAAAGGCGCAGGTTCGGTACGCCGCCATCGACGTGTGCCAGCTGTACGCCCAATTCGGCCTGTGCGTTCACCTCCGAGAGGCGTTTCCCGGCGAGGAAGTTCAGTCCGTCGAGGTTGTCCTTGTCGGCGTCGATCTTCGTCTCGTGGTCGGGATGCTCCACCGAAAGGATCGTCTCGAAGAGGATGCGCTCACCCTCCTGGATGTACTGACCCATCGAGTGCAGGTCGGCCGTCAGCGTGACGCTTGCGGGGAAGATACCCTTGCCCTCCTTGCCTTCGCTCTCGCCGTAAAGCTGCTTCCACCACTCGTTAATGTATTGCAGGCGCGGCTCGTACGAACCGAGGATTTCGATCTTCTTGCCCGAACGGTAGAGGATATTACGTACCGCAGCGTAAACGGCGGCGGGGTTTTCGTCGAACGGTTTGTCGGTTGCCGTGGCCTGTTCCATATGAACGGCACCTGCAACCAGTGCGCGGATGTCGATGCCCGCAACGGCCAGCGGGAGCAGTCCCACGGGCGTCAGCACCGAATAACGGCCGCCGACATTGTCGGGAATGACGTAGGTCTTATAGCCTTCCTGCGTGGAGAGGGTTTTCAGGGCACCGCGCGATTTGTCGGTGATGGCCACGATGCGTTCGCGTGCCTCCTCCTTGCCGTAGCGGCGTTCGATCTCCTCCTTGAAGATGCGGAACGCAACGGCGGGCTCGGTCGTCGTACCCGATTTCGAGATGACGATCACGGCCACGGAGTATTCGCGCGAAGCCTCCAAAAGGTCGTGCAGGTAATCCTCCGAGAGATTGTTCCCGGCATAGACAATGCGCGTGTCGTGTTGTTTGTGCAGATATTTGAACGAACTGCTCAAAGCCTCCTCCACGGCACGTGCACCGAGGTACGAACCTCCGATGCCGATGCAGATCACAAGGTCGGCTTTTGCTTTGAGGCGTGCGGCGGTCGATTCGAGGTCGGAAAGTTCGGCCTCGCTGATCGACGAGGGCAGATGTACCCAACCCAGAAAATCATTTCCCGCACCTTTGCCCGATTCCAAAAGGGCGTTGGCATCCAAAGCGGCCTTGCGAACCTCGTCGGTGAGTTCGACGCCGCTTTTATTCATTTCCAATTTTAATAGTTTCATGTATGTTTCTCTAAATCAGTTTTGTAGTGAGTTCTTTCATGCTTTTGCGTGCCGAGTCGTTCTTGTAAAGGACGTTGTAGACCATTTCGGCGATCGGCATGTCGATCTTGTGGCGTGTGTTGATGTGGCGGATGGTGTCGGCGGCAAAATAACCTTCGGCAACCATCGTCATTTCGTTCAGGGCGCTCTTTACGGTGCATCCGTGACCGATCAAAAGACCCAGACGGCGGTTGCGGCTGTAGGTCGAATAGCACGTCACGAGCAGGTCGCCCAGGTAGGCCGAAACGAGCGTGTTGCGCTTGTCGGGGTAGCTCTCCTGGAGGAAACGGGTCATCTCATTGACGCTGTTCGAGATCAGCACCGCGAGGAAGTTGTCGCCATAGCCCAAACCTACGGCCATACCCACGGCCAGTGCGTAGATGTTCTTGAGGATCGAGGCGTACTCGATGCCGTAGAGGTCGGTCGAGTAGCTCAGGTGAATGTAGGGCGTCTGGAACTTTTCGCCCATCGTCCGTGCAATCTCCAACTGCGGCGATACGAGGGTCAGGTAGGTGAGGCGTTCGCGGGCGACCTCCTCGGCGTGGGAGGGGCCGATGATGAGTCCCATCTGGTCGAACGACAGGTCGTAGTGGTCGTGGATGTACTCGACAACGGTGGTGTAGTCGTCGGGAACGATACCCTTGATGGCCGAGATGATGTATTTGTCCTTGAGCGAGGTGGTGAGCGGTTCGAGGAACTTCTTGAGGTAAGCCGAGGGGCAGGCCATGATCAGCACGTCGGCATTTTCAACGACCCCATTCAGGTCATCCGACGGTGCGATGCGCTCCATGTCGAACTCCACATCGTTCAGGTATCGGGGATTACGACCTGCGGTCTGCAGCGACTCCAATACTTCGGGATTGCGGACATACCAGCCCACCCGATCGAGGTTCGTGGCCAGAATTTTCACAATGGCCGTTGCCCAACTGCCGTAGCCGATCACTGCATAACGGGCGTTGTTTCCAATTTTGTATTCCATAGTTGTCAAATCTTTCGCAATACAAATATACAAAAAAAATCGGAAAAAAAGTCCCGAATATACGAGGCTTTTTGTTACCTTTGTTGCTAAGATCTGCATTTGTGTCCGAAAATTCAACACTTTTGGCGCAATGTGCAGATTATTAAACTTTTGAAAATTTATAAGGTAGGGAAACAATATGGGATTATTTTCATTGACTCAGGAGTTGGCTATAGACCTGGGCACGGCCAACACGTTGGTGATCTATAACGGCAAGGTGGTGGTCGATGAACCTTCGATCGTAGCGCTCGACGTACATTCGGGTAAACTCGTCGCTATCGGTCACGAAGCCCGTCAGATGCACGAGAAAACCAATCCCAACATCAAAACCATCCGACCGCTGAAGGACGGCGTGATCGCCGACTTCAACGCCACGGAGCTGATGTTGCGCGGATTGATCAAAAAAGTTAAAACGTCGGGCAGCCTGTTCGCACCTTCGTTGCGTATGGTCATCTGCATTCCGTCGGGTTCGACCAACGTCGAGATCCGTGCGGTACGCGACTCGGCCGAGCATGCGGGCGGTCGTGAGGTGTACATGATTTACGAACCGATGGCTGCCGCATTGGGTGCCGGACTCGATGTAGAGGCACCGGAAGGCAACATGGTCATCGACATCGGCGGTGGTACGACCGAAATCGCCTGCATCTCGCTGGGCGGTATCGTCTGCTCGGAGTCGATCAACGTGGCCGGTGACGTCTTCACGGACGATATCCTGACCTACGTGCGTCAGCAGCACAACATCCGTATCGGTGAGCGTACGGCCGAGCTGATCAAATGTCAGATCGGTGCCGCTTGTCCGACGCTCGAGGAAGAGCCGGAGGATTGCGTGGTGACGGGTCCCAACATCCTCACCCCGCTGCCCCAGACCGTATCGTTGAGCTATCGTGAGATCGCCTTCGCACTCGAGAAGTCGCTGGCGAAGATCGACGCCGCCCTGATGAAGGTGCTCGGCTCGATGCCTCCCGAGCTGTATGCCGATATCGTCAAGAACGGTATTTACCTGGCCGGCGGCGGTGCCCTGATCAAGGGTCTGGATCGCCGTCTGAACGAAAAAACCGGTATTCCGTTCCATGTGGCCGAAGATCCGTTGCGTGCCGTTGCTCGTGGTACGGGCGTTGCTCTGAAGAACATCAACGGTTTCTCGTTCCTGATGAAATAATCGGGCTTGGGATTCCGTTTGACGGATAGGTTATAAGGATTCCGATCCGAAGGGGGATCGGAGTGATATTTTGTGATTTGATTGCGGGCTTCGTGCCCGCAATCTTAATAATTGAAGCACTTTGCATAAACTGATTGAGTTCATACGCACCATCTATGTCTTCGTGTTTTTTGTGGTGCTCGAGATCCTCGCGATCAACTACTACGCCCATTCCACCCACTACACGCAGGCGCGGTTGCTGACCCGTGCCAACAGCATGGTGGGCGGTGTACACGGCATGATGGCCGATGTGCGCGGATATTTCCACCTGCGGCAGGTCAATAACGAGTTGCTCGACCATGTGGCGCGATTGAGCGAACGCCTGGCGGGTTACGAACACATCCATCTGGCCGACTCGGTGCGCATGGGCATCTACTCCGATCCCGAGAGTCAGTCGAAATTCCGCGTGATGCACGCCACGGTGATCTCCAACACGGTGAACCGCCGTCAGAACCTCATCGTGCTGAACTGCGGACGACGGGAGGGCGTGACCGACAACATGACGCTCGTTTCGCCGTCGGGTGCTTTGGTGGGTTATGTGGCCGACTGCACGGACGACTATGCCGTGGCGGTGTCGGTGCTCAATACCTCGATGAAACTGAGCGGCAAGCTCAAACACAACAACGGCCTCGGATCGATCACGTGGGACGGTTGCGATCCCGAAGTGGTCACCATGTCGGAGTTGTCCAAATATGCCTTCCCCGAGGTGGGGCAGGAGGTGGTGACGGCAGGTCTGGAGATTTCGTTCTCGGATGTGCCGATCGGTACCATCGAATCGGTCGAACTCAACGAGACGGGTACGCAATACACCGCACGGGTACGTCTGGCGGCTCCTTTCTCGTCGCTGACCGACCTTTTGTTGATCGAACGTGTCGATCAACGGGCAATCGATTCGCTCAAGCGAAGCAAGAAAATTGATTTTTATTACAAGAACTAAACTCAAATGTACCGGATTTTACCCTATGCACTGCTCTTTGTGGCGGTTGTGCTGTTGCAGGTGTTCCTGTTCGACAACCTGCTGATCAGTTCCTATCTGAATCCGTTGATATACATCGCTTTCGTGTTGCTGTTGCCGATCGACACCCCCGCGTGGGTGATGCTCGCGCTGGGACTCCTGACGGGCGTGACGATGGACTGGGTGATGGGCATTGCGGGATTGAACACCCTTTCGACCCTTCCCCTGGCTTTCTTCCGTCAGCGTCTGGTCGGCGTGTTCTGCAACCGCGAGGATGCGCGTGAGGGCGGTATTCCCTCGCCCGAGCGGTTCGGCGTGCATAACTTTACGGAATATCTGGTGATCGGCGTTGCGACGCATCACCTGCTGTTCTTCCTGTTCGAGGCACTGTCGATGAGTTTTCTGATGCACACGCTCCTCAAATGGATCATCAGCACGGTGGTGAGTGTCGGCTTTGTGTGGTTGATTGCCCGTGTCTTCACGGCTAATTCCTCAAGATAATGATTGACAGCATCGAAGGATTCGCACGCAAACGCACGTTGCAGTGCGTGGTGCTTCTGATATTTTCGCTTCTGGTCGGGCGTTTGTTCTACCTGCAACTCATCGACGATCGCTACGTCGAGCAGGCCAACCGAAACGCCCAGCGACCCATCGTGCAGTATCCTCCGCGCGGTGAGGTCTTCGACCGCAACCACGAATACCTGGTGCAGAGCCGTCCGTGTTACGATCTGATGGTCGTGCGTCACGACATGGACAAAAACGGATTCGACACGGCGCGTCTGTGTGCCGTGACGGGTTTGTCGATCCAAAAGGTGCGCCGCGAACTGAAGAAAACCGCCCAGCGTCCGCGTGCCCCGCATCTTCTGGCCAGCTATGTGTTGCAGGAGGAGAAGATGCGTCTGGACGAGTGCAATTTCGCCGGATTCTACACCGTGGATCGTACGATGCGCGAATATCCGCGTAAGATCGGCGGTAACCTGCTGGGGTATGTGGGCGAGGTGAGCCACGATATGATCAAACGCAATCCGATTTACAGCCCGGGCGATTATGTGGGCATGAGCGGTGTGGAACTCTCCTACGAAAAGGAACTGATGGGCAAGAAGGGCGTGCGCATCATGGAACGCGACACGCACGGAGCGTTGAAGGGCGCTTTTCAGGGCGGTGCGGCCGATTCGCTGCCCGTGGCGGGCAGTGCGCTGACCTCGACCATCGACGCCAAGTTGCAGCTGCTCGGTGAGGAGCTGATGCGCGGTAAGGTGGGCGCTGCGGTGGCCATCGAACCCCAGACGGGTGAAATCCTGATGATGGTCTCTTCGCCGTCGTACGATCCCGACGAGTTGTTGGGTCGTGAGCGCGGCAATCACTATATGAAACTCCTGCGTAACCGACGCAATCCGTTGTTCAACCGTGCCGTGAAGGCGAAATATCCTCCGGGATCGACCTTCAAGCTGGTGCAGGGTCTGATCGGATTGCAGGAGGGCGTGTTGCACCCCTCGGACATGCACTCGTGCAGCCGCGGTTATTCCTACGGCAACAAAAAGATGCGTTGTCACGACCACGCCTCGCCGCTCGACCTGCGTTTTGCGGTGGCCACATCGTGTAACGCCTATTTCTGCTATGTCTTCCGCGATATCCTGGACAATCCCCGCTACGGAAGCGTCAAGGAGGGATTCGACAAGTGGAGGGAGTATGTCGAGAGTTTCGGTTTCGGCCGTAAGCTCGGTTCGGACTTCCTGGATGAGGGTCAGGGCTATGTGCCGACCCGCGCCTTCTACGACCGCGCCTACCGCAAGTCGTGGAACTCGCTGACGGTGCTTTCGCTGTCGATCGGACAGGGCGAGTTGGGATGTACCCCCTTGCAGTTGGCCAACCTTGCGTGCATCGTCGCCAACCGAGGTTACTACTACATTCCGCACATCATCAAGCACATCGAGGGGCGCGATTCGATCGACCGGCGTTTCTACGAACGCCAATACACGAAGGTCGAAGCCAAGTATTTCGAACCGATCGTCGAGGGTATGTGGCGCGGTGTGAACGTCGGCGGTACTTCGACCCGTGCCAAGCTGCCCGGACTGAACGTCTGCGGTAAGACGGGTACGGCGCAGAACCCCCACGGTATGGATCACTCGACCTTCATGTCGTTTGCCCCGAAGGACAACCCCAAGATCGCCATTTCGGTCTATGTCGAGAACGGTGGCTTCGGTGCGTCGATCGCACTGCCGATCGCTTCGCTTCTGGAGGAGTACTACCTGACGGACACGATCCGCCGTCCCGAAATGTTGGAATACGTCAAGAACAAAGTAATTTATTATCCGAAATATGACAAGTAGCCGTCACACCCGCATCTTCGAGGGAATCGACTTCGGCACGGTCGGCATCTATGTGGCCATCGTGCTGGTGGGTTTGGTGTCGATCTTCTCGGCAACCTACGACGAGGCATCGACGTCGATGTTCTCCATGTCGCACTTCTACATGAAACAGCTGATCTGGATCGGTGCGGCGTGGTGTGTGGGCGTGGTCGTGCTGTTGTTGGACGAACGCTTCTACCACATGTTCGCCTATCCGGCCTACATCGGCGGTATCTTCCTGTTGCTGGCGGCCTTGCTGTTCGGTCACGAGGTGAACGGCGCGAAGGCGTGGTTCAGATTCGGATCGTTTCAGGTGCAGCCCGTCGAATTTGCCAAGATCGCCACGGCTTTGGCCTTGGCGCGTGTGATGAGTGCCTACTCGTTCTCGATCGACCGCGTGAGTGACCTCCGTAAGGTTGCCATGGTCATCTGCATCCCGTTGTTTATCATCGTTTTGCAGAACGATACGGGTTCGGGTATCGTGCTCGGTTCGTTCCTCTTTGTGCTTTATCGTGAGGGTCTGAACAAATGGCTCTGCATCCCCGTGTTGCTGATTGCGGCGTTGTTTATCATCTCGTTCCTCCTTTCGCCGATGACCCTTCTGATCATCTCGATCCTGGTCTGCACGCTCTCCGAGGCGATGATGAACGGCCAATGGAAAACGCGCGTCATCTATCTGGCGTCGATTGCGTTGGCGACCATCCTGCTGAAAATCGGCGTGGAGCTGGTCTCGCCCGGTGCGTTGTCGCTCTACGGGTCTTTGCTGACCGTGACCCTGTTGTCGCTCATCGTGGTGGTGGTTTATGCCTATCGCCAGAACCTCAATAACATCTTCATCATATTGAGCCTTTTTATCGGTATGATGATCTTCCTGCCGACCACAGATTACATCTTCAATTCGATTCTGAAACAGCACCAGCGTGACCGTATCCTCAGTTTCCTGGGTATTATCAGCGATCCGCTGGGTGTCGATTATAACGTGAACCAGTCGAAAATCGCCATCGGTTCGGGCGGATTCCTCGGCAAGGGATTCCTGCAGGGTACGCAGATCAAATACGGATTTGTGCCCGAAAACCACACCGACTTCATCTTCTGCACGGCAGGCGAGGAGTGGGGCTTCGTGGGAACGATGGTCGTGTTGGGGTTGTTTGCCGCGCTGATTTTCCGCCTGATCAACATGGGCGAGCGTCAGGAAGAACCCTTCGGACGCATCTACTGCTACTGTGTGGCCTCGATTCTCCTGTTCCACGTCATGGTGAACGTCGGCATGACCATCGGTCTGATGCCCGTGATGGGTATTCCGTTGCCGTTCATGAGTTACGGCGGTTCGTCGCTCATCGCCTTCACCATCCTGCTCTTTATCGCCATCCGTCTGGATGCTTCAACCCGTCAATTCTCATCGCTTCATAGAATATGATCCCTTATAATCCCCAAGGACTCTCCCCGAAGGAGGTCGAAGAAAGTCGCAGCCGTTACGGCGAAAACATCATCACCCCGCAGGAGAACCATGCCGCATGGAAACTTTTTGTGGATAAATTTCGTGACCCGATCATCCGTATCCTGCTCGTTGCCGCCGTCGTGTCGTTGTCGGTGGGGGCGGTGCACGGCGATTTCACGGAGTCGATCGGTATTATTTGCGCCATTATCCTGGCCACGTGCGTCAGTTTCTGGTTCGAATGGGATGCCGAGCGCAAGTTCCGTTCGCTGAATCAGGTCAATGACGATGTGGAGGTGAAGGTGGTGCGCGAGGGCGTGATCCGTTCCGTTCCGCGTCGCGACATCGTGCGGGGCGATGTGGTCATTGTCGAGACGGGCGATGAGGTCCCGGCCGACGGTATGCTGGTCGAGGCCGTGCAGGTCAAGGTCAATGAATCGACCCTCACGGGTGAGTCGCAGACCGACAAAACGGCCGACGAAACCCGCCTGGATCCCGAGGCAACCTATCCGTCGAACATGCTTTTGCGCGGAACGACGCTTTTGGATGGCTATGCCCGTATGGTGGTGACGGCCGTGGGCGATCACAGTGAAGCGGGACGCGTCACGGAGCAGGCCACGGTACGCAACGACGAGCCTACGCCGCTCGATCGTCAGTTGAACCGACTGGCGAAGGTGGTCGGACGGGTCGGAATCGGCGTGGCGGTGACGATCTTCTGCGTGATGATGTTCAAATCGCTGGTTTTTGGCGACCTCTTGGCGCGTCCGTGGTTCGAGATCCTGCAACAAATGTTACACGTGACGATGATCTCGCTGGCGATCATCGTGATGGCCGTACCCGAAGGCCTGCCGATGAGCATCACCATTTCGCTTGCGATGTCGATGCGTCGTATGTTGAAAACCAACAACCTGGTGCGCAAGATGCACGCCTGCGAGACGATGGGTGCCGTGACGGTCATCTGCACCGACAAGACGGGTACGCTCACCGAAAACCGCATGACGGTGCAGGAGCTGGTGCGTTACGATACGCTTTCGTTGCGGGAGTTTGGCGAGCAGCTGGCCGTCAATTCCACGGCATTTCTTTCGGAGGAGGGTAATACGTTGGGCAATCCGACCGAGGGTGCGTTGCTTGCGTGGCTCAAAAAGAAGGGCGAGGATTACGAAAAACTGCGCGAAGGGGCGGAGATCGTCGATCGACTGACGTTCTCGACCGAGCGTAAATATATGGCGACGATTTTCCGTTGCGGGGAGCACGGGCGTCAGGTGCTGACCGTGAAGGGTGCACCCGAAATCGTGGCACAGATGTGTGGCGACGAGGCGCGACGTCAGGTCGAACGTGATGCGGCGGAGTTTCAGCGTCATGCCATGCGTACGCTGGCCGTGGCGTGGTGTTATACCGACCGCGAGGATTGTGCCGAGGCGATTGCCGATGCGAAGATGAAAATGGCGGCACTGGCGGCGATTGCCGATCCCGTGCGCGAGGAGGTGCCGTCGGCGGTGGCCGAAACGCTGTCGGCAGGAATTGCGATCAAGATCGTCACGGGCGACACGATGGTTACGGCACGCGAGATTGCGCGTCAGATCGGCCTGTGGAATGACAAGCGCGACACGGAGCGCAACGCCATGACGGGTGTGGAGTTTGCCGAGGCGAGCGACGAGGAATTGTTGGAGCGCATTGGTGATCTGAAGATCCTTTCGCGTGCGCGTCCCATGGATAAGCAGCGTCTGGTGCGCCTGTTGCAGCAGCGGGACGAGGTGGTCGCCGTGACGGGTGACGGCACGAACGATGCACCCGCGTTGAATTTCGCCAATGTGGGGCTTTCGATGGGTTCGGGAACCTCGGTGGCGAAGGATGCCAGCGACATCACGTTGCTCGACGATTCGTTCTCGTCGATTGTGACGGCTGTGATGTGGGGGCGTTCGCTGTACCGCAACATTCAGCGGTTTGTGCTGTTTCAACTGACCGTCAATTTCGTGGCCATCATGGTTTGTCTGGTGGGTACGTTGTTTGATACCGATATGCCGCTCACGGTGGTGCAGATCCTGTGGGTGAACATCATTATGGATACGTTTGCCGCCATGGCGATGGCCTCGCTGCCGCCCTCGGAGGAGGTGATGCGGGATCGTCCCCGTTCGCGCAAGGCGTTTATCATTTCGCGCGAGATGGCGCGTACGATCTTCGGTAGCGGAGTGATGATGGTCGCCGTATTGCTCGGTATGTTGTTTTGGTGGGCATCGCCCGAAGGGGTGTTGAGCGAACGTGCGCTGACGTTGTTCTTCACGACCTTCGTTTTCTTCCAATTCTGGAATATGTTCAACGCCAAGGCCTTTGCCACGCATCATTCGACCTTCCGTCATCTTGCGGGGCATCGCGAATTCTTTATGATTCTGGTGTTGATTGCCGTCGGGCAGTTCTTTATCGTGGAGTGGGGCGGTGAGGTTTTCCGCACGGTGGCTCTTTCCGCGAAGGATTGGGTATTGGTGGTCGGCGGTACGGCTCTGCTCGCTCTGGGCGGGGATTTGTTGCGCCGAATTTCGCGCCGATAAGTCGTTTATAATAAAAGTATAGGAAACGGTTCTGCTTGGGGTAGAGCCGTTTTTTTTTATGGCCGGTCACCGACAAAGGAACTCTTTTAAGGGCGCAAACGGAGACCGGAGTTATATCGGGAACTTCCAGCTTAGCAGCCAGGAACTTGCTGTTTAGGCGTAGGTTTAAGCCCTCCTTTGAAAAGGAGGGTTTGGGAGGATTGTCTATATAAATTGCGCAAAAGCGCATATCGCACGGCACTTGGTAAAACAAAAAAATCCTCGGCATTTCTGCCGAGGATTTTTCAAATATGTAAATCGGAAAGATTAGTCCTCCAGCTTAGCAGCCAGGAACTCGCGGTTCAAACGTGCGATATGCGCGATCGAGATTGACTTGGGGCACTCCGACTGGCAAGCACCGGTGTTGGTACAGTTACCGAAGCCGAGCGCATCCATCTTGGCAACCATGGCCTTGGCACGACGAGCACCCTCGACGCGACCCTGAGGCAACTTGGCCAGCGACGATACACGTGCTGCTACGAACAACATGGCCGAACCGTTCTTACAAGTGGCGGCACATGCACCGCAACCGATACATGCGGCAGCATCCATCGACTCCTCGGCATCAGCCTGCGAGATGGGCATGCAGTGTGCATCGGGCACCGAACCCGTGCGTACGCTCGTATAACCACCTGCCTGAAGAATCTTGTCGTATGCCGAACGATCGACAACGAGGTCCTTGATTACGGGGAAGGCTGCCGAACGCCACGGCTCGATGGTGATCGTAGCGCCGTCCTTGAACTTACGCATGTAGATCTGGCAGGTAGTGGCTGCCTGACCGGGACCGTGTGCCAAGCCGTCGATGTGCAACGAACACATACCGCAAATACCCTCACGGCAGTCGTGGTCGAAGGCAACGGGCTCTTCGTTCTTGTGAATCAGATCGTTGTTGAGAATGTCGAGCATCTCCAGGAACGAGGTGTCGGCCGAGATATTCTCCACCTTGTAGGTCTTGAATTCTCCTTTGCTTTTAGCGTCCTTCTGACGCCATATCTTTA
>JAHHQM010000015.1 GCA_020026395.1 Alistipes sp.
CTAAAGGGGCGGGAATGAGGGGCGGAGGGGAGTTTTCGGGAGGGGCGGGGGGATGGGAAGAGGCGGGGCGGGTTGCGGGGTGAAGGATCGGAAGGGCGTACGGGGTGTTTGGCGGAAGGAATGTGGTGCGGAGGTGGAATGTTTCGGGGCGCGGATCAGAGGCGGTGGCTGATGAGGACAGAGTGTTTCTGGGGACGTTTTTTTCTGGGGACACCTTGCAAAATCCGCATAAAAAACTCCCCAACCGATCGGAAGGGGAGTCCTATATATAATAACGGGCTGGAATCCGTTACTCTTTCTCGGGAAAACCTTGGGCTTTGAGTTTGATTTCGCCGCCGTCGGGGGTGACCAGATAGCAACCCGTCGATTCGTCGGTGATGTGGCCGATGACATCGACCAGCCCCATGCGCATCACCTGCTCCTGCATGGCAAGCGGCACGGTGAAGAGCAATTCGTAATCCTCGCCGCCGTTCAGACCCGCCACCACGGGGTCGATGTGCATCTCCTCGGCAAGATCCGACGTCTGGCGTGCGATGGGCATACGCTCCAGATAGATGCGGGCACCGCATTTCGACGATTTGCAGATCTGCATCAGGTCGCTGGCCAGACCGTCCGTAAGGTCGATCATCGCCGTCGGTTTGATCTGCTCCTCGCGCAGGGCATCAATGATATCCACACGGGGACGCGGTTTGAGGTATTTCTCCAACAGGTATTCGTACCCCTTGAACTGGGGTTCGGGGTGCTCGACATCCTTCAGCACGCGGCGTTCGCGCTCCAGAAGTTGCAGACCCATGTAGGCTGCACCCAGATTGCTCGTGATGCAGATCAGGTCGTTCTTGCGGGCACCGTCACGGTAGACGATTTCGGTCTTCTTGGCGTGGCCGACGGTCGTGACCGAAATGACAAGTCCGGTCATCGAGGCACGCGTATCACCGCCCACCAAGTCGATGCAGTATTCGTTGCAGGCGAATTTGATGCCTTCGTAGAGATCCTGCAATGCCTCCACGGGCAGTTTTGCCGATACGCCCAGCGAGACGGTGATCTGCGAGGGAATGGCGTTCATGGCCAAAATGTCGCTCACGCCCGCCGTCACGACCTTGTAGCCGAGGTGCTTGAGCGGAAAATAGGTGAGGTCGAAATCCACCCCCTCATAGAACGAATCGGTCGTGAGGAGCATCTGCTCGCCACGCGGCTGTGCGAGGACGGCACAGTCGTCACCGACACTTTTAAGGGTTGATTTGTTGTGGATCGGGAAGTCCCGCGTCAGCAGGTCGATCAGACCGAACTGGCCGAGTGTTGCGATTTCGGTGCGTTGTTTCTGGCTCATAAAATCTAAATTTTTACAAAATTACGGAAAATCCTCTTGTTTCCCCAAAAAATAATGTAAATTTGGAAATCGAATATTCATAAAAAAATCAGATTATGATAAATATCGTATTATTTGGTGCTCCCGGATGCGGCAAAGGTACCCAGGCAGCACGTCTCAAGGAACATTATGGCATTGAGCACGTTTCGACCGGTGAGGTGATCCGCGGCGAAATCAAGGGCGGAACCAAACTCGGACTGGAAATGAAGAGCTATATTGAGTCGGGTCGTCTGGCTCCCGATGAGATCGTCGTAAACATGATCGCCAACTACGTAACTTCGCACCGCGACGTGAAGGGTTGCATCTACGACGGTTTCCCCCGCACCACCGTGCAGGCCGAGGCTTTCGACAAACTGCTCGGGAAAGAGGGCTTGAAGGTCGATATCATGGTTGATATCCAGGTTCCCGAAGAGGAGCTGATCAAACGTATCCTGCTCCGCGGTAAGGATTCGGGTCGTGCCGATGACGCCAACGAGGAGGTGATCCGCGGCCGTCTGGACGTATACCACAAGCAGACCGAGGTCGTAGCCAACTACTACAAGGCTCAGGGTAAATATGCTTCGGTGGACGGTCTGGGTACGATCGACGAGATCTTCGACCGCATCGTAAAGGTGATTGACGCCGTTAAATAAGCATACCTATATATAATAGGGTCGGTCGGGGCGATTTTCCCCCGTCTGAAATCCATAGAAAAACACACCCGTTTTCCGAAAAGGGAAGCGGGTGTGTTTTTTTTGTCCGAAATATTAGTCGATCAATCTTTAAAAACGGAGGTTTTATGCGAATATTGTTCAATGTTGCATGGTTTTTGCCCGTTCCCTCTCTTTTTTTGCTACCTAAAAGTAGGTATCTGATATCGGAAAAATTTTTAAGAATAGACGTTTTTTGGTATTGTCAAATCTTGGAAACCCCAGTACCTTTGCAACGTAAAAAAAATTAAAAAAGTATGACGAAACAGATACTATCCTTTGTAACGCTTCTTTTGGTGTTTCTTTCGGGTGCGGTTTCTGCACAAACCAGACAGTTTGAAGTCAGAGGTGTGGTGACCGATGACAAGAACGTACCTTTGGCCGGTGTGTATATCACCAACGGTGACAAGGGCGCACAAACCGACCGCGATGGTCATTACGTGTTGAAGGGTCTTAAGGCCGGAAAACACACCCTCAAGACGATGTACTACACGGCTTACCCGATGGTGGTTCGCGAGATCGTCCTTTCGCACGACATGACCGTCGACTTCGTTTTGAAGGAGGACGCGCTGCACATGGATGAGGTGGTTGTGACGGGTACCCGTACCGAGCGCCGCCTGTCGCAGACTCCCGTTCAGACGATGCTCATCAAGGACCGCGAGATTCTGAAAGCGGGCAGCACTTCGACTTTGGAAGCCCTTCAGGATAATATCCCCGGTATTGTCGTATCGCCCAATGCCATGGGTAACAATATGCGAATCAAAGGTTTGAACAGCCGTTACATCCTCTTCCTCGTCGATGGCGAGCGTATGGTTTCGGAGGGTGCGGGCGGTAACATCAACCTCGATCAGATCGACGTTTCGACGATCGACCACGTGGAGGTGATCAACGGTGCTGCTTCGGCACTGTACGGATCGAACGCCGTGGGCGCCGTCATCAACATCATCACCAAGAAACCCGTCCACAACTTCTCGGCCGGAGCGCAGCTCACGGGCGAAAGCAACAACACGTGGCGTGCCAAGGTGAACGTCGGTACTCACTCCAAGAAATTCTCGTCGCGCGTTTCGGCCTTCCGCCACTCGTCGGACGGTTTCGATAACGGCAACTTCGCCGCAGAGTACAAGGATTACGGCGGTAACGTCAAGTTGGGCTATCGTCCCACGGAGCGTTTCGATCTGAACTTCAACGGTCGTTACTTCCGCCACGAGGTCTTCAACTCGGCAGCCAGCCTGAACACCACCCACGGACTGACCCACACGATGGCCGTAGGCCTGAGCTCGGGTTACGTATCGCGCGACAAACGCAACGCCATGCGTCTGAGTGTCAACTGGGACAAGTACTTCAATTACGAGGTCGGCGACCACAGCGACTATAAGAAAAAGGACAACACGGCCGATTACATTTCGACCCGATTCACGAATACATTCCGTGCCAACGAGCGTTTCGAGATCGTAGGCGGTGCCGAGCACAACTACGAGTCGATTTTCGCCTCCAAGAGCCTTGGTTCCGATCTCAAGGACAAGTCGATCAACGACATCAACCTCTTCGGTCAGGCCGAGTGGGAGATTTTCAAGAACTTTGATGCCGTGGTCGGTGCACGTTACACCTACAACGAACAGTTCAAGTCGGCGTTCACGCCGAAACTCTCGCTGATGTACGAGATCGGCAAGTTCAAGTTCCGCGGCGGTGTCGGTTCGGCTTTCCGTGCCCCCTCGATCAAGGAGTTGTACTACGACTTTGACCATCAGGGTATGTTCTGGATCCACGGTAACCCCGATCTGAAAGCAGAGAAAGGCCTCTATACCTCGTTGTCGGTCGAGTTCACGCACAACAACTTCAACGGATCGGTTTCGGGTTACTACAACAACATCGACGACAAGATTACCCAATACGACCGTTTTATCCTCGAAGAGGGTGAGGGCGGTATCATGGAGAAGAAACGTCACAAGTATTACACCAACATCAGCAGCGCAACGCTCAAGGGTTTCGATGTAAACTTCTCGTGGATCCTGTGGCGCCAGCTGACCCTGAAAGGTACCTACTCGTTCTGCGATGCCAAGGATGATGCCACGGGGCTTCAGTTGAGCAGCAACGCGAAGCACAGCGGTACGGCTTCGATCACGTGGAACGGCAAGATCCGCCGCAGCCCCTTTTCGTTGCAGTTTGCAGGCCGTATGAACTCGGCAATCCTCTACGAGAGCCAGTCGACCGACGAAAACGGCGAGACGGTCATCGAGAAGGACAAGTCGAAGAGTTATTCGATCTGGAAAGTGGTTCTGGTAAAACCCTTCCGCATCAAGAAACACACGCTGGAGTTCACGTTCAAGTGTGACAACATCTTCGAGTTCAAGGAGGATTCGTTCGTAAACCCGGGACGCACGTACCTGTTCGGTCTCCGCTACGCATTCAAATAGACAAATTATTAATAATCAATAAAATAAATTAAAACTATGAAAAAGATTTTCGCATTACTCGCAATTTCCATGGTTGCATTCGTTGGTTGCTCGGATGACGACGACAACGCACCCGCACCTGCTCCCGGTTCGACCGTACAGGAGGCTTACATCGACGCTTCGGCCAAGAAGATGTGGACGTACTTCTCGCTCAAGGACAACAAGGTCGTAGGTACCGGTGCCGAGGATGCTGCTGCCGACGCTGAGTGGGCAAAGCGTACCGACTGGGATCTGGCCATCAACCGCTATATGATCCGCACCAATTCGGGTGCCGCCACCACGGTTGCCGCTCAGGGCGGTGTTTACACTTGCGGGGAGAACGTAACGTTCGCAGGTTTGACCGCAGTTCCCGCCGGTGCAAAGTTCGAGGCTGACGAGGCTGTTACTTCGCAGGGCATGGGTGGTGAAACGACCGTTGTCAAGTCGAAGGCTACCGTTATCGTATTCAAGAAGAACCCCGACGGTTCGCTGAGTATGCCTCCCGTATATCTGAAGGCTCCCGTTTACATATTCCGCACTGCCGATGGCAAATCGACCTTCAAAGTTGATTTCATCCAGTACAAGAACGAGGAAGGCGAGAGCGGTTACGTTAAATTCCAGCACGCTGAAATTAAATAAGGATTTAAGTCATAAGTTCTTTTCAAGGAGAAAGGAGTGTTTTCAGAGAACACTCCTTTCTATCGGTTATATTAATCAGTAAATTACATGAATAAAAAACGAATCATTTCAGGAGCGGTTGCAGTCGCAGTCTGCCTGTTGGCAGTGGTCTATAACTGTTTCTTTTCCAGAACGGAGATCGCAACGCTGAACTTCCCCGATTTCACGGTCGAGAAGTTCATCCGTTCGAACGACAACCCGTTCATCAAGATCGAGGCCGTTGATTTGGACGATGCCGAGTCGATTTCGGACTACGACATGGTGCTGGTGCGCATCCACGGTTCGAGCCTGACGAAAACCCACCTCGACGCTATCAAAAAGGCTATCGAGAAGGGGGTTCCCGTCTATTCGACCGAGAAGAACAATGCCGACATCAATACGCTGAAGGGGCGTGAGCTGGATTACATCGCCGCCCTGATGGATAACGGTTCGGTGAAGAACTACCGATCGATGTTCCACTACATCCGTAAGAACATCGACCGCAAGTTGCTCTTCAACGGCGACTACGACGAGCCCGTCCTGATCCCCGAGGATTACTACTTCCACCTGGGCGAGGACGAGTTCTTCTCGACCTTCGACGAGTATCAGAAGTTCTACGTGGAGAAGGGTCTCTACAAGGAGGGTGCACCGCGTGTCGCCCTGCTGTCGGGTAACATCAACATGCAGAACTCGAACGAGGAGCATATGGCTGCCCTGATCAAGTCGCTTGAGGATAAAGGTTTGAACGTCTATCCGATCAACTCGTTCGGTATGAAGAAACTGGGCATGATCATGGCCGTGAAACCCAACGTCATTATCAACCGCCCCCACGGACGTCTGGTGATGGGTGGCGGCGAGTCGGGTGTCGAGATGCTCAAGACGCTGAACGTGCCGATTCTGGCGCCGATCACCGTCAGCGAGCTCTACGACAAATGGATCGACAGCAAGCAGGGTATGGCTTCGGGCGGTATGACCTCGATGAGTGTCGTGATGCCCGAATTGGACGGTGCAATTGCGCCCTATGCCGTTGCCGCACAGTTCGAACGCAACGGTCTGAAATTGTTTGATGCCATTCCCGGCCACACCGAGAAGTTCTGTCGTCTGGTGAAGAACTATGCCGAGTTGCAGACCAAACCGAATGCCGAGAAGAAGGTCGCCATCTACTACTACAAGGGTACGGGTAAGGGCGCGGTCGGCGCAGCCGACTTGGAAGGCGTGCAGTCGCTCTATAACACGCTGAAACTTCTCCAGAAAGAGGGTTACAACGTGAAGGGGCTTCCGCAGAATGCCAAGGCCCTTGAGGCGATGATTCAGAAGTCGGGTTCGGTGCTGGGTGCGTATGCGCTGGGCGCTTACGACAAGTTCCTCAAGGAGGGTAATCCCGCGCTGGTCGATGTCGATACCTTCAAGGAGTGGTGCCGCGAGCAGCTGCCCGAGAAACTCGTCGAGGATATGAAAGCCCGCTACGGTGAGGCTCCCGGCGAATACATGGCTACCGAGAGCGACGGCAAAAAGCAGATTGCCGTGGCTCGTATCGAATTCGGTAACGTGGCCATCCTGCCCCAGCCGATGCCTTCGGTGGGTGAGGATGTCGATAAGCTGGTTCACGGCGTCGAGGGTGCTCCCGCCTATCCCTATGTCGCTTCTTATATGTGGACGCGCAACGCCTTCAAGGCCGACGCGCTGATTCACTTCGGTACGCACGGTTCGCTGGAGTTCATCCCCGGCAAGCAGGTCGCCCTGTCGGATTACGACTGGACGGATGCGCTGGTAGCCGACATGCCGCACTTCTACCTCTACACGATCGGTAACATCGGTGAGGGTATCATCGCCAAGCGTCGTAGCTATGCCGCTCTGGTATCGCACATGACCTCGCCCTTCATGCAGGGTGAAGTTTATGGCGAGTTGCACCAGCTGCACCAGGCCATCGGTCGTTACGAGACCGTGGATAACGGCAACGTCAAGGCACAGTATGCCGAGACGATCACCGCGCTGGCCAAGAAACAAAACATCCTGTCGGCACTCTCGATCGATTCGACGCGTGTCTGCAACGAGGAGGATATCCACCGCATCCACATGTACGTGGAGGAGATCGACGGTGCGAAGGTCATCGACGGTCTTTACACGCTGGGCAAGCCCTACACCCGTGAGGAGGTGCGCAACACCGCCCGCCTGATGAATGTCGATGCCGTCAGCTACGGTCTGGCATCGCTCGAGTTGGCACGCGGCCGCATCACCGACAAGCAGATGAAGGATGTCAGCTATATCGCACACCGCTACGGTGCGCAGACCGACCGCATCATCTCGCGTATCTTCGCAGGCGAGCATGCCGAGAAGATCTTCGCCGAGTTGGCCGGAGCCAAGGACAAGGCTCGTTACGACGAACTTGCCCGCAAGGAGCAGATGGCCGAGCAGATGAAGGAGATGATGATGAAACGTATGATGGCTCCCAAACCCAAGAAGGAGATGCCCAAGTTCTTCGACGAACAAGGCAACCTCGTAGAGCTCCCCGAAGAGGAGAAGGCCGAGAAACCGATGGGTGGCGAGTCGATGATGGATCGTATGGCCAACGCCAAACCCGCAAGTGTTTCGGAGCAGAAACCCGATCCCGAGAAGAGCCGCATGGTGGCACTCGGTATTCTGCACGATGCCCTGGAGAAGGTGGCCGTATCGGAGGAGAACCTCCGCAAGAGCACCCGCATGGAGCAGGAGGCACTGATCGACGGTCTGAACGGCGGTTACGTCGAGACCGGATCGGCCGGTGATCCCATCATCAATGCCCGTGCACTGCCTACGGGTAAGAACTTCTACTCGATCAACCCCGAAACCACGCCTACGAACGAGGCTTGGAAGGTCGGTAAGCGACTGGCCGAAGATCTTCTGGAGGCCGAGTTCAAGTCGAAGGGCAAATATCCCGAGAAAGTCAGCTTCACGTTGTGGGCAACCGACTTCATCTCGTCGGAGGGTGCCACCGTGGCACAGATCCTCTACCTGCTGGGTGTCGAGCCGCTGCGTGACGGATTCGGTTACATCCGTTCGTTGCAGTTGATCCCCGAGGCACAGCTGGGTCGTCCGCGTATCGACGTGGTGATTCAGACTTCGGGTCAGTTGCGCGACATCGCCGCATCGCGTCTGGAGCTGATCAACCGCGCCGTCGATATGGCTGCCGCTGCCGAGGACAAGGGCGAGAACTTCGTGAAGAAGGGTCTGGCCGATTCGGAGCGTCACCTTCTGGAGAAGGGCTTCTCGCCGGTTGAGGCGCGTAAGTTCTCGCGCGAACGTATCTTCGGTGGTTCGGGCTACGGCACGGGCATCATGGGTATGGTCGAGAAGGGCGACAGCTGGGAGGATCGTTCGGAGATCGCCGAGCGTTACATCCAGAACATGAGCGCCGTCTACTCGTCGAACGGCGGTGATGACTGGGGCGTCATGAAAGAGGGCGTCTTCGAGGCCGCACTGCTCAACACTTCGGTGGTCGTTCAGCCGCGTGCCAACAACACCTGGGGCCCGCTGAGCCTGGATCACGTCTATGAGTTCATGGGCGGTATCTCGGCAGCCATCAAGCATGTGACGGGTAACGACCCGACGGGTTACTTCAACGACTTCCGCAATTCGAGCCGTGCCCGTGTGCAGGAGCTGAAGGAAGCCATCGGCGTGGAGACCAATTCGACGATCTTCAACCCGAAATACATCGCCGAGATGTTCAAGGGCGAGGCTTCGGCCATGGATACCTTTGCAGAGACCTTCCGTAACACTTACGGTTGGAACGCCATGAAACCGACGGCCATCGACCAGCACATCTGGAACAAATACTACGACATCTATGTACAGGACGAGTTGAAACTCGGCGTGCGTGAGAAGTTCACGGAGAAGAACCCCTACGCCCTGCAGGAGATGACGGCCGTGATGATGGAATCGGCACGTAAGGGTATGTGGAAAGCCTCGCCCGAGCAGCTGAAAGC
Organism: Alistipes sp.; assembly: GCA_020026395.1. GTDB lineage: Bacteria > Bacteroidota > Bacteroidia > Bacteroidales > Rikenellaceae > Alistipes. Next base: position 9,107 of record JAHHQM010000015.1, read on the forward strand.
CACGGCAGAGCTCCACGGGGAACTCGTCAAGGAGCATACGGCAGGTTGCAGCGGATTTATCTGCGACAACCAGAAGTTGCGCGACTTCATCTCGCAGAACCTCTCGCCCGAGACGGCCGAAAGCTACAAGAAGGAGATCAAGGCTGCCCGCGAGGTGGCTTTGGACGAGGCCGCACAGGACAAGAATGTCGTGCTGAAGAAGGACGAGACGCAACAGCAGCAGCGCGAACAGCAACAGGCCGCTCCCGAGGAGCGTCGCAACCGCACGTTGATCTACGTGCTGGGTGTGCTGGTGGTACTCGTTGCCGCATGGATCGTCATCAAAAAGAGAATGAGACGTTAAAATGGAACTGCTTGTTCAACTGATTTTTGTCATCGCAATTTTGAAGTATTGCCTGAAGGCTTCCTTTACGGGAAGCCTCAAGGCGATGCTTCTTTATGCCCTTGGAGCGGGTGTGTGGTCGATGGTGTGGTTCCCGGTGGTCATCAACGAGCCGGTCACGATCATCGAACAACTGCTGACCGATCGCCAGGTGGTGACCGACGGTGCCGTGTGGACCACGATCGAAGCACTGGCGGGAATCCTGCTGGGAGTCAATCTGCTGGACAACTACTTCGCCCCCAAGGCAAAACGCAAAAAATCACTCTTCATCCTGAAGGTGATTCCCGGAGTGTTGGCTCCGCTGGGTATTCTCTACTTTGAGCTGATGTTTTTCAAGATGCGTGTGGCCGAAGATTTTCTGGCGACCGCCCTCATCTACTCGGTCGTGGTGGCCGTGGTGGTTCTTTCGCTCGCCCTGCTTTTGAAGAAGGTGGTCGAGGGGGAGAGCATGAAACTCGAACTCAAATTGCTGCTGAACATGATGATCCTTCTGATCGGATTGTTGATTAACTCGGCCGTGGCGGATTACAACATCTCGTCGGCCGACACTCAGGCTGATTGGATGCCGCTGGTGGTCATTGCCATCTCGTCGGCCATTCTTATCCTTATCGGATACCTGACCCGTAACTGGAATATCAAACACTTTTTAACACCAAAACGATGGATCAAATAACTAACGTGCTTTACTGGCTCTCGACGGGATTGCTTATCCCCGTGACGCTGCTTCTGATTTTCTTCCTGGTTCGCTCGCTGATTCTGATCGGCAGCTTCTACGGAACCTACCTCTCGCGCAACAAGGTGAACTGCGCCCTGAATCGCAAGATCGACGAGGGCGACGCTCTGAAGATGCTCGACGAGTTGAAGGAAGACTCGAAACGTCCCGCCAAAATCGTGGAGTGTCTGATGCGTGTGCGCAATAACCACAACAACCCGATCATGCTCGAGAAAATCCTCGGTGACTACGAAATCGCCTCGGAGAAGGATCTCGACAAATCGAAACTTTTGGTGAAGATCGGCCCGATGCTCGGTCTGATGGGTACCCTGATCCCGATGGGTCCTGCATTGGTGGGGCTGGCTACGGGTGACGTGGCTTCGATGGCCAACAACATGCAGGTGGCTTTCGCCACGACCGTCGTAGGTATCATCATCGGTGCCGTCGGTTTCATCACCTTGCAGGTGAAGCAGCGTTGGGTGGCCGACGATATGAACATCCTCGGCTTTATGGTGGACACCTTAAAGGAGAAGAACAATGAGAAATAGAGGACGGTTATTTCAGTCGGGGGAGGATTACGATCCGCTGTCGTCATTGACCAACCTCTTCGATGTGGCCATGGTATTTGCCGTGGCGCTGATGGTGGCACTCGTAACCCGCTTCAACATGACCGAGATCTTCTCCCAGGAGGATTTCACGATGGTGAAAAACCCCGGTACGGAGCAGATGGAGATCATCACCAAGAAGGGTGAGAAGATCGAGAAATACAAATCGTCGGAGGAACAATCCGAAAGCAAGTCGCGCGGCAAGCGTGTCGGCGTCGCTTATCAGTTGGAGAACGGCGAAATCATCTACGTGCCCGAATAAACTTATTCGGTGTTCGGTTTAAAGGCAGAATCCGCTTTCGGGCGGGTTCTGCTTTTTTTGTGGGGTGTTGTGGGGCGGTTCTTCGGAGGCGGTGGCAAGCAGGTCGCGCGGGCTTTGCAGAAGGCTTTGCGTGTGGGTCTGTGGCGGCGTTCCACGTGGAGCGGGCGGTGCGGTTCGCGGGAGGAATGGCGCGCTTTAAGGCCTTTCGGGGCGCGTATGGGAAAATAAAAGGCAGAATCCGTTTGGGGCGGATTCTGCCTTGGGTGAAAAGATCCTGTCGGACTTATCGGCCGAGCAGCATCTCAGATGCCGTGAGGGCGGGGCGTTTTACCGCCGCCTCTCTGAACATCTGGTTCGTGCTCTTGAAGGGGTATTTCTTGACGAACTCTTCAGCAGGCATGACTCCTTCGGGAGTCAGGGTCAATTCTTTTCCGATGAAGAGTTCGCCGGGACGACCTTTCTCGTCTTCAGCAACGGCCAAGCCGACAAAGGTCGTTCCGTAATCCAACTGGAGTACCTTCGAGGAGCGGAAACCTCCGCCGTTGATTAGCGTCTCAATCAGAGATTCCTTGGAGAGGTCGAGTGCCGAGGGATCCAAAATATACCAGAACACCTCGTGACCTTCCGGAATGGTGTATGCCTTGAAAGGAACCAGAGCCGACGTGCTGGGATCGATGGCGGATCCATAGTTTGAATCAATTGCACCGACCGACTGGGCATCGGCATATTCGCCATATTCGAGAACGATCTTTATGTCGCAGACTTCATTATTCTCTATGAGCGTATTGAACGTTTTGTGGTGGAGTTTCGAGGTGGCTTTCTTTTTATTTGCATCATAACCGAATGCGAATACGTAATATTCGGTATCGGACTCCAGAGGACGAACTTCGGCTTCGAATACATCATTGAACGGATAGGGGCCGAATTCATTGATGATGAAGTTGATGATCTCTTCGTCGGTCGTCTTGCCGTTGAGTTTGTACGAAGGTATCAGACCTGCGGTGTAAGGAGTATTGTTTGAGGGCGTAAACTTTAGATAAACCGACTTGTCGGTTATCTTCGAAATCTCGATGGTGATCTCGTTCTGGGACTGCGGTTGTTCGGGAGCAGCCTCCTGTTTTACCGTGAAGCGAATCGGATCCTTGATGTTGGGGTAGGTCAGCTCAACCTCGGCCGAGCGGGGAGCGGTTTGCTCGTTGGCAGCGACCGTGAAGGTGATTTTGTCGGCAACCTCGGTATTCAGATTGGTGATCCACTCGGCCGTCGTGGTGGCTTTCAGAGCGGCACCTTCCACGGGGTTGGTGAGGGTGTAAGCCATTTCGGCTGCGCCGCCTTCGCAGGGAACATTTACCTCGGCGGCATTCAGTGTGATCTCGGGATCAGGAGTGGGTTCGGGATCGGGTTCGGGAGTCGGTTTTTCAGCGGCTGCGGCCTGCTTTACGGTGAAGGTCGCGGGGGTCTCGATGTTCGTGTAGCCGACTTTTACAACGGCTTCGCGAGCTTCGGCCGTTTCGTTGGCGGCTACCGTGAAGGCAATCTTGCCGTCTGTGGCGGAGTTCAGCGTGATCCACTCGGCATCACACGTGGGGGCGAGACTGCCTCCTGTGACGGGGTCGGTGATCGTATAACCGACGGAGTATTCGCCACCTTCGGCAGCGGCTTCCACAACTTCGGAATTGAGGTTCAGCGAAGGAACTTTTGGAGCGATTACGGGGTCGTCGTCACTGCATCCGGGGAGCAGGATGGCTGCCGCCATAAGCACCATCGAGGTAATAAAACGTTTGAAATTCATAAAGGTTGGTGTTTTTAGGTTATTTTTAGTTATCATTTTCGGTTTTCCGATTTTTTAAACATCATCGAAAATAGCTGAAAAAAATCGATTTTGCAAGTCTGAAACCCAAAAATCTGCAAATCGAATAAAAATAAGGTATTTTTGTAGAAAAGAAAACAGACGGGCACAAAAAACGTGCGGCGGGAATGCTGCACGTTCTTTGCGGAGAGAAGGGGATTCGAACCCCTGAAACCCTTTAGGGGTTTACTCGCTTTCCAGGCGGGCCAGTTCAACCACTCCTGCACCTCTCCAGTGGTATCTTAGAAAAAAACCTTATAAATCATGCGATTTATAAGGTTTCATCGCCTTGTGGGCCTTTGTGGGGTGGAAGAAGGGATTCGAACCCTCGACACCCGGAACCACAATCCGGTGCTCTAACCAACTGAGCTACATCCACCATATCGATACGTCGTTCGTATCGGGTGCAAAAGTAATACACTTTTCCGTTTCCTCCAAAAAAATCTGCGGAAAAATTCCATAAATGTTGCGATCGCGGGTGCGGAACGCCTTTTCTCTGCCAAAATGGCAGGCGAAGCGAAGGTTTGTCACCCCCGTTTGCCGAAAATACTGACAAAATCCGCTTGGCACAGCAATTGATCACATAGGAAATGTCTTTCAAAAAGACAAACCGATAAAAAGTAACAAACAAATTAAAAACACAAATAAAATGAACGTAAAACCATTATCGGATCGCGTGTTGATCCTTCCGAATCCCGCCGAAGAGAAAACTGCAGGCGGTTTGATTATCCCCGATACAGCCAAGGAGCGTCCTCTGGCAGGTAAAGTTGTGGCTGTAGGCCCCGGTACGCAGGAGGTTAAGATGGAGGTTAAGGTCGGTGACCAGGTCCTCTATGGCAAGTATGCAGGTCAGGAGATTCATGTCGAGGGTGAGGATTACCTCATCATGAAACAGGCCGATATTCTGGCAATCATTTAATTTGAACTTTTTTAAATCGAAAGAAAATCATGGCAAAAGAGATTAAATATAATGTGGAAGCCCGCGAGATGTTGAAGGTGGGTGTGGATGCACTGTCGAATGCAGTGAAGGTAACGCTGGGCCCGAAGGGTCGCAATGTGATCATCGACAAGAAGTTCGGTGCTCCGCAGGTGACCAAGGACGGTGTTTCGGTGGCCAAAGAGGTCGAGCTGGAAGACCCGTTTGCAAACATGGGTGCCCAGATGGTCAAGGAGGTTGCTTCGAAGACCAACGACGATGCCGGTGACGGTACGACGACGGCTACCGTGTTGGCGCAGTCGATTATCGGTGTCGGTTTGAAGAACGTCACCGCAGGTGCAAACCCCATGGATTTGAAACGCGGTATCGACAAGGCCGTTGCCACGATCGTCGCTTCGCTTCGTGAGCAGAGCCAGGAGGTCGGTTCCGACATCGCCAAGATCGAGCAGGTTGCCACCATTTCGGCCAACAACGACCACAACATCGGTAAACTCATCGCCGAGGCCATGGCCAAGGTCAACAAAGAGGGTGTCATCACCGTCGAGGAGGCCAAGGGTACCGAGACGCACGTCGAGGTTGTCGAGGGTATGCAGTTCGACCGCGGTTACATCTCGTCGTACTTCATCACCGATGCCGAGAAGATGGAAGCTCAGTTGGAGAAACCTTATATCCTGATCACCGACAAGAAGATCTCGACCATGAAGGAACTGATGGGTGTTTTGGAGCCCGTTGCCCAGAGCGGTCGTGCACTGTTGATCATCGCCGAGGATGTCGACGGCGAGGCTTTGTCGGCACTCGTGGTGAACCGTCTGCGCGGTTCGTTGAAGATCGCCGCCTGCAAGGCTCCCGGATTCGGTGACCGCCGCAAGGAGATCCTGGAGGATATCGCCGTATTGACGGGTGCAACCGTCATCTCGACCGACAAGGGTATGAAGATGGAGGATGCCACGCTGGCCATGCTGGGTACGGCCGAGAAGGTTACCCTGAACAAGGAGAACACGACGATCGTAAACGGTGCCGGTGACAAGGATGCCATTTCGGCTCGTGTGGCTGCCATCCGTGCCGCCATCGAGAAATCGACTTCGGACTACGACAAGGAGAAACTGCAGGAGCGTCTGGCCAAGTTGGCAGGTGGTGTTGCCGTCCTCTACGTCGGTGCCGCAACCGAGGTTGAGATGAAGGAGAAGAAAGACCGCGTCGATGATGCACTGGCCGCAACCCGTGCAGCCGTCGAGGAGGGTATCGTCCCGGGCGGCGGCGTGGCTTACATCCGCGCATCGCAGAAACTCGAAGGCATGAAGGGCGACAACGAGGATCAGACGACGGGTATCCACATCGTGAAACGTGCCATCGAAGAGCCTTTGCGTCAGATTGTTGCCAATGCAGGCGGCGAAGGTTCGGTTGTCGTGAACAAGGTACGCGAGGGCGAAGGTGCTTTCGGTTACAATGCGCGTGACGACAAGTTCGAGGATATGCTCAAAGCCGGTATCATCGACCCGACCAAGGTGTCGCGTGTCGCTTTGGAGAACGCCGCTTCGGTGGCTTCGATGTTCCTGACGACCGAGTGCGTCCTGGCCGAGAAGAAATCCGCCGAGCCTGCCATGCCCGCCATGCCTCAGGGCGGAATGGGTATGATGTAATCCGGTAGACCAATCCGGCTGTTCCACGTGGAACGCCATCCTATAATCCACACCCCGTGTCAGGCAACTGGCGCGGGGTGTTTTTTTACCAAACTTCCCGACTCGTTTGCCCGAATTCCTATTTGAAGTCGATCGGACGAAAAAAGAGAACAAAAAAACGGGAAAATCGCGGAATATTTCATAAGTTTGCACGAAGAACTACTATAAATATTTAAACGATATAACATCATGAAAAAGATCATCGCTTCTCCGCTGGCTCCCAAGGCCGTGGGTCCTTATTCGCAGGCTGTTGAGGCCGGCGCACTTTATATTTCGGGTCAGCTGCCCATCGACGGTGCTACCGGCAAGATGGCCGAAGGCATCGAGGCTCAGACCCGTCAGTCGCTCGACAACCTGGGTCACATTCTGCGCGAGGCAGGTTACGACTACTCGGACGTAACGAAGACCACCGTTCTGTTGCAGCACATCTCGGATTTCGGTGCCATGAACGCCGTTTATGCCGAGTACTTCACGAAGGATATGCCCGCACGTATCTGCTTCGAGGTTGCCGCCCTGCCGATGGGTGCACTCGTCGAGATCGACGCCGTGGCTGCAAAATAGGCGAAAAGCGCTTTTTCGCCGAAAGATCCGTCCTCGCCCCTCGGGCGAGGCGGTATTCAACCGCTCGATTGGGACTTTTCTTGAGGAAAGTCCCAATTTTTGCCCTCGGTCAACCCCACCGACGGTCAACCCCCGAATCGTTTTTTCAGATCCCGACACGGGGATCTTCACTATACATATAATATAATGTCTGAAACCAAACAAAACAATCCTCAGGTCGTTTCCTACAACGAGGCTGTCGAAGAGGCAACCCGTTACTTCGAGGGTGATACGCTTGCCGCTACGGTATGGGTATCGAAATATGCCTTGAAGGATTCGTTCGGCAACATCTACGAGAAGTCGCCTCGTCAGATGCACGAGCGTCTGGCCGCCGAACTGGAACGAATCGAGAAGAAATATCCCAATCCGATGTCGCGTGACGAGATCTTTGCTTTGCTGGATCATTTCCGTTACGTCATCCCGCAGGGCGGCCCGATGACCGGTATCGGTAATCATTTCCAGGTGGCTTCACTGTCGAACTGCTTTGTGATCGGTCACCGTCATCCTGCTGATTCCTACGGCGGTATCTTTCGTATGGACGAGGAGCAGGTACAGCTCATGAAACGCCGTGGTGGCGTGGGTCACGACCTGTCGGAGATCCGTCCCAAGGGCAGTCCCGTGCTCAACTCGGCACTCACCTCGACGGGTGTCGTACCTTTCATGGAGCGCTACTCGAACTCGACGCGCGAGGTCGCTCAGGACGGCCGCCGCGGTGCGCTGATGCTGTCGCTCTCGATCAAACACCCCGATGCCGAAGGCTTCATCGATGCCAAGGTCGATACGGGTAAGGTGACGGGTGCGAATGTCTCGATCAAGATCGACGACGAATTCATGAACTGCGTCAAGGAGGGTCGTCCCTACCACCAGCAGTTTCCCATCACGGGCGAACATCCCAAATACGAGAAGGATATCGACGCCCGCAAACTCTGGAACAAGATTATCCACAACGCCTGGAAGTCGGCCGAGCCCGGTGTACTGTTCTGGGATACCGTGCTGCGCGAGAGTATTCCCGACTGCTACGCCGACGAAGGCTTCGTGACCGTCTCGACGAACCCCTGCGGTGAGATTCCGTTGTGTCCCTACGATTCGTGCCGTCTTTTGGCCTTGAATTTGCTGGGATACGTCGAGAAACCCTTTACGAAGGAGGCCGAGTTCAATTTCGACAAGTTCCGCAACCACGTCAACAGTGCCATGCGTCTGATGGATGACATCATCGACCTGGAGCTGGAGAAAGTCGAGCTGATCATTGACAAGATCGACCACGACCCCGAGGATTTCGAGGTACGTCGTGTGGAGTTGGAATTGTGGAAGAAGATCCGCGAAATGGCCGTTAAGGGTCGTCGTACGGGTCTGGGTATCACGGCCGAAGGCGATATGCTGGCTGCCGTGGGGCTGCGCTACGGAACTCGGGAAACTACGGATTTTGCCGTGAAGGTACAGAAGACGCTGGCACTGGCTGCTTACCGTGCATCGGTCGAGATGGCACGCGAGCGAGGTGCTTTCAAGGTATACGATGCCAAGAAGGAGGAGCACAACCCGATGATCGGCCGTATCCGCGAGGCAGATCCCGAACTCTACGCCGATATGGTACGTTACGGTCGTCGTAACATCGCCCTTCTGACGATTGCGCCGACGGGAACCACGTCGCTCATGTCGCAGACCACGTCGGGCATCGAGCCGGTGTTCCGTACGGTTTACAAGCGCCGTCGTAAGATCAATCCGTCGGATGTCGATACGCATGTGGACTATGTGGATGAAACGGGCGAAAAATTCCAGGAATACAACGTCTACCACCACAATTTCGTGAAGTGGCTGGCGGCAAACGGATACGACATCGCGCGTCTGGAGAACATCTCCGACAAGGAGCTGGACGAGTGGGTGGCTGCATCGCCTTACCACGAGGCTACGGCCAACGACATCGACTGGGTGGCCAAGGTCAAGATGCAGGGTGCGATCCAGAAGTGGGTCGATCACTCGATTTCGGTGACCGTGAACCTGCCGAACAATGTTTCGGAGGAGTTGGTGGCTCAGGTTTATCAGGCGGCCTGGGAGTGTGGTTGTAAGGGTGTTACGGTTTATCGCGACGGATGTCGTGACGGAGTATTGCTCGACAAGAAAACCTCGAAACCCGTGGCCGAATGTGTACACGCCGCCAAGCGTCCGAAGTCGATTCCCGCCGACATCGTCCGTTTCAAGAACGGCAAGGAGGATTGGATCGCCTTTGTCGGACTGCGTGACGGTCTTCCCTACGAGATTTTCACGGGTAAGGTCGAGGAGGATGCCCTGTACATCCCGCCCAAGATCAAGCACGGAAACATCCTCAAGGTACGCGAGGAGGACGGTTCGAAGCGTTACGACTTCCAGTACACCGACCGTTACGGCTATGTGAATACCGTAGGCGGAATTTCGCGTCTGTTCAACGAGCAGTTCTGGAACTACGCCAAACTGATTTCGGGTGTGCTGCGCTACGGCATGCCGATCGAAAAAACGGTATCGCTGATCGAGTCGCTGCACCTGGATAACGAGTCGATCAACACCTGGAAAACGGGTGTGTGCCGCGCCCTGAAGCAGTACATCGCCGACGGTACCAAATCCAAGGAGAAATGTCCGTCGTGCGGGCAGGAGACGATGGCCTACCAAAACGGCTGTTTGACCTGTATGTCATGCGGTTATTCCAAGTGTGGATGATTCCGTTCCGAAAAACTACGTTTGGGTCGAAGTTTTCAGTTTTTTTGTAAATAATTACGCAAATATGTGCGAATTACAAAAAAAAGCCGTACCTTTAGAGCGTATTTATAAACGGAAGAACTATAAATTTTAAATACTATGAGAAAATTATTCTTGACTCTTTGTGCTGCCGTCTTTGTGGCAACGTCGGCATTTGCCCAGGAAGAGGTGGCAAAAAAGCCGAGTTTTGCAGGTTTCGAGACCAACGGCTTCTGGGATAACTGGGAGATTTCGTTGAGTGGCGGTATCAATACGGCTATTACGTCGGGTTCGAACATCGGTCCCCGCAAGAAGCGTATCGGTATGGAGGTTGCTTTTTCGGCTACCAAATGGTTGCAGCCGGTTGTCGGTCTGCGCGGCCAGTTGCAGGGGGGGTACTACTCGAACTATGAACTTTCGCGTATCCGCGAAAAATGGCCTTATGTTTTCGGTCACGTTGACGTAATGGTTAACCTGTCGAACTGGATCGGCGGCTATCGCGAGGATCGCGTTTATTACGCTGTTCCCTTTGTCGGCGGTGGTTGGATGTGCTCGAACTTCGCCCGTCAGGGTAAGAACAATGCAGAGACCGGTCACGAGTTTGCCGTAGCTTACGGTTTGCTGAACAAGTTCCGCGTTTGCAAGCAGTTGGATATCGACCTCGAGTTGAAGGGGCTGCTGACCAAGCCCGCTGCAAGTTCGGTTTATATGACGGGTCGTTTCCTGACCGGCCTTTCGGCTTCGGTCGGTGTTACCTACCGTTTCGGTCAGCGTAACTTCACCCGCGGTTATGTAGGTCCTACGCCCGAGGAGGTTCGTGCTTATCAGGATGCCAACCGTCAGCTGAAGAGCGATCTGGAGAATGCAGGTGCCGAGAACGAGCGTCTGGCTGCCGAGAACGCCGAGTTGAAGGATGCCCTGCTGAAGGCTCAGAAAGCTGCCGACGAGCAGCCCGAAGAGGTTGCAGCCGACAAGCGTAGCAACATGGTTGTTCTGTTCAACTGTGGTTCTGCATCGCTGACCCAGCGCGAGAAGACTCGTCTGGACATCGTTGCCGAGGTGATTAAGGACGGCGATCAGGATATCGTTTACGTACTGGAGAGCCACGCCGATCACCAGACCGGTTCGGCCAAGAGAAATGCAGCTCTTTCGGAGATGCGTTCGGAGGCCGTTCGCGACTACCTCATCAAGAAGGGTGTGAACCCCGATATGCTGAAGGTTCGCAACATGGGTGGCGAAGAGAATCCGTTCAAGACTCAGGAAGCCAACCGTTCGGTTGTCGTGCTGATCGAGTAATACAAACAAGTCACTTTATAGAAAGTGTCCCGAAATTTTCGGGACACTTTTTTTATGCCAGGATGGAAGCGAGGGCGGGCGGATATGGGGTGTGGCTGTGGGAACGGTTGCGGGCGGAGTGCGGTCGTGGTTGTGGTCGCGGGGAAAGAGCAGGGAGGGGTGGCGAAGCAGAGTCTTTTGTTGTGACAGAATGCGGTCGCAAGGGAGTGTCGTGGCAGGGAGGCGGGTGGCGTTTCCTGTTACGGGCGGATTGAGGTTGCGGGGCAGGGATGGATCGGGGCAAGGTAGAACAGGGAAGGCGGAGCAGAGTTCCCTGTTGCGGGTGGAAAAAGGCGTTGGGGAAAGGTCGTGACAGGGGAAAGATTTTGGGTCGTCGGGTGGAGTGGATCGGCGTGATTTTATAAGTCGGCGCGAGACGGACGGGCGGATGTTTTGCTGATATGCGGTGCGGGTGAAAAAATGGGACGGGAAAAAGATTTTTTCGGGTCGGGTTTTGTGGGCGGAAATTGATGAAGCAAGAGATGTGAGCGACATCTTCGTGGCGGGCGAATCAATAAAAACGGAAAGAAGGTTTCGGATCTTGGATTCGAAACGCAGATATAGGCGGATGCTCCGTCCCGTTTGATCTTGGGGCGGTATTCCTATTAAAATAAGAAAGGCTCGGCGGGTATTTGCGAGGCCTTGGCTTGCATGATTTGAGAGTCGGGGTAGGCACACCTTCGGAAATATGGCGAAGAAGTAGCGCCCCTAAAAAACATCGTTTCCCGATCCCCTGAAAACCCTCGGAGACAGGTATAAAAAAAGCATCGCCCACAAGGGACGATGCCTTTACTAATATCGGATCGTATTGATTACAGGCCGGCAGCCTCGCGCAATACGTCGTTGGTCTTGTGAACGGCAGCGGCCGAAGCAGCGAACTTCTCAGCCTCTTCCTTCGTCAGCTCAACCTCAACGATCTTCTCGATACCCTCACGGCCGATAACGGCGGGAACACCGATGCAAAGATCCTTCTGACCGTACTCGCCATCGAGCAGGCACGAGCAGGGGATGAGTTTCTTCTGGTCGTGGAGAATAGACTCAACCATCATCGAAACAGCTGCGCCGGGAGCGTACCATGCCGAAGTACCGATGAGTTTGGTGAGGGTTGCACCACCGACCATCGTCTTCTGAACAGCGTCCTCCAGAACCTCTTTCGAAGCGAACTGCGATACGGGTACACCGTTGATCGAAGCCTTCGACAACAGAGGAATCATCGTCGTGTCACCGTGACCGCCGATTACCATACCGTCAACATTGTTGATGTTGGCGCCGGTAGCCTTTGCCAGGTAGCATTTGAAACGCGACGAGTCGAGTGCACCACCCATACCGATGATGTGGTTCTTGGGAAGCCCCGAGGTCTTGTGAACCAGGTAAGTCAGGGTATCCATCGGGTTTGCAACCACGATAACGATGGCATTGGGCGAGTATTTAACGACCTGGTCGATAACGCTGCGCATGATCTTGGCGTTGGTGCCGATCAGCTCCTCACGGGTCATACCCGGCTTACGGGGAATACCCGAGGTGATGACTACAACATCCGAATTTGCAGTCTTGCTATAATCGTTAGTGGCACCCGTCAACGTGGTATCGAAATCCATCAGGGTCGAGGTCTGATACATATCGAGCATTTTGCCTTCCGACAAGCCCTCTTTGATGTCGATCAAAACAACTTCGCTTGCTACCTCGCGAGTGGCAATTACATTTGCACAGGTTGCGCCTACTGCGCCTGCACCTACAACTGTTACTTTTGACATAATGTAATGTTTTTATTTGTTAAGCGTATATACTATGGGTCATTTAACCTCGTGTTTTTCCGATCTTAAAGGAAGGGACTCGAAGCCCTTCCTGTTAAGACGGATTATGTAAGCGGTGTCGGGGTGTTACTCGCACTGGGCGGCATACTCCTCGCCCGACATCAATTTGTCGTATTCCGAAGGATCCGACATTCTGACTTTGATCATCCAACCTTCGCCATAGGGATCTTTGTTGATGATGGCGGGGTCGGCGTCAACAGCCTCGTTGAACTCCAAAATCTCACCGCTGACCGGGAGGAATGCATCGCTGACGGTCTTTACGGCCTCGATCGAACCGAATACTTCACCTGCCGAAAGGGTCTCGCCCACGGTGGGTACATCGACAAATACGATGTCGCCCAATTCGCTTTGTGCAAAGTCGGTAATGCCGATGGTGGCAACATCACCCTCTACGCGGCACCATTCGTGGTCGGCGGAGTATTTCAAATTAGCTGGTACGTTCATGATTGTTTGGTTTTAAGGTTAAATGGTTGTTGTATATTTCGTATGCAAATATAGCGGTTATTTTTGCAAAAAAAAGGTTTTTGTGTTAATTTTTTCACAGTTTCGGGCGGTTTCTCCGAATTTGGTGTTTTGGAGCGTGTTTCGTTCCGAAAAGAGGCATTTTTTCGGGGTGAAAACCGACCGTAAAAAGATTGCGGGGCGGGACTTTTTCGTCGTGATCCCGTGGCGGGGATTTAAAGGACGAATTCCACCTCGCGGAAGAGGTATTCATGGAGCGTGCCGTCCTCCTTTTTGAGGATCAGTTCGCCCGTGGGGCGCACGCCCTGAATCGAGGCGCGGATCTCCTCGCGGGAAGGAAGTTCGCGGAAGGTGTGAAGCTCTCCGAGGCGGTACATGTTGCGGTGGTAGTCGCGTTGGATCGGGTCGCTTTCGCCACGGCGGAGCTGCTCGTAACGCGTCATCATCGCACGGTGAAAAGTGTTCAAAACTTCTTCACGGTCGTAGGTGCGGCGGGTGATTTGGCGCATCGATACGGGATTGGGCAGCGCGGGGTCGAAAACCTCCTGATTGACGTTGATGCCGATGCCCACAATCGTACGCGAAAGGCGGTTGCCCGAATAGTTGTGTTCGATGAGAATGCCCACTAACTTTCGGTCGTTCCAGTAAATGTCGTTCGTCCACTTGATGCGGGTCGCGATGTCAAACTCCTTGAACGTGTCGCACAGTGCCAATGCAATGATTTCCAAGAGCATGAACTGATCGGCGACGGGCAGGAACGTGGGCTCGAGGACAAGCGAGAAGGTGAGGTTTTCACCCTCGGGTGATGTCCATGTATGCCCCCTCTGGCCGCGGCCTGCACTCTGATGTTCTGCCCAGATGATGTCGCCTTCGCGGAACTCCGCACGGCGGGCGTCATCGTTTGTGGAGGTGGTTTTTTCGACGTGGAAGATCATGGTCTTTTTTCGTTTTGGCGTTCGATTCCTCTTCGCGGCGCTTGCGGATCGTCCATGTGATCACCACCGCAATGGCAATGGCCGAAAGAATGCCGTTGCCGATGTCGTAGCGGGTGATGGATGCCTTGTAAAGCCACAGGATCAGCAGGTAACCGCCGAGGCACAACGCCCAGAAAAACAGGAATAAGCGGATGTTTTCGCGGATCGGTTTCATCGGGGAATCGGATTTAAGGGAAAGGGGCGGTCTTCGTTTCGGGCAAAGACCGCCCCGGATAAGTTTTTTAGATCGAAACGCTGAAATCGCGCAGGGCGTCGTTCAGCGAGGTTTTTTTGTCGGTCGATTCCTTGCGTTTGCCGATGATCAGCGCACACGACACGCTGTATTCTCCGGCGGGGAACTGGCGTTTGTAGCTGCCCGGGATGACCACCGAACGGGGCGGAACATAGCCTTTGTAGGTGACGGGTTCGCTGCCCGTGACGTCGATGATGTGGGTCGATCCCGTGATGACGGTGTTCGAGCCCAAAACGGCTTCGTGGCAGATGTGGGCACCCTCCACGACGATACAACGCGAACCGATGAAGCAGTTGTCCTCGACGATGACGGGAGCGGCCTGTACGGGTTCCAGCACACCGCCGATGCCGACACCGCCCGAAAGGTGGACGTGGCGTCCGATCTGGGCACACGAACCGACCGTTGCCCACGTGTCGACCATCGTACCCGTTTCGATGTGGGCGCCGATATTGACGTACGAGGGCATGAGGATGGCTCCCGGAGCGATGTAGGCACCGTAACGTGCCACGGCATGGGGTACGACACGCACGCCCAGCTCTTCGTAGCCGTGTTTGAGTTCCATCTTGTCGAACCACTCCAATTCGCCCGCCTCCATCTTGCGCATGGGCCGGATCGGGAAGTAGAGGATCACGGCTTTCTTGACCCATTCGTTTACCTGCCATTCGCTCTTCTCGAGGTCGATGGGTTCGGCCGTACGCAACTCGCCTTTATCAATCAGTTCGATGACCTGACGGATCGCCTGTCGGGTCTTTTCGTCGGTCAGAAGCTCGCGGTTTACCCACGCCGCTTCGATCGTTTGTTTCAGTTCCTGATACATATTTGTATAGATTTGTTCGTTACTTGTCATTTAAAAACAAAGTTATGCAAAATTTCTTTATATTTGCACTACTGAATCCAAACACATCAGATTATGTTGAAAAAAATTAAGAAAGTTGCGGCTGTCGCGCTCTTCGGAGCTGTGTGTGTCGGCTGTAACAACTTGCCTGCAGTGAAGCATTTGCCTTATCCCGAAACAAAGCGCGGAGAGGTGACCGACAACTATTTTGGTACGGTTGTCGCTGATCCCTACCGCTGGCTGGAAGACGACAATTCGGCCGAAACCGCCGAGTGGGTCAAAGCACAGAATGCCGTGACCGAGAATTACCTCGCTCAAATTTCGTTCCGTGATGCCATCCGCGATCGTCTGAAGCAACTTTTCAACTATACGAAAGAATCCTCGCCCAAAAAACACGGCGATTGGTGGTATTACAGCTGCAACGACGGTTTGCAGAACCAGGCTGTGATTTACCGTACCAAAGACCTCAAGGAGCGTGGCGAGGTGTTCCTCGATCCCAACAAACTGGCCGATGACGGTACGGTTGCCCTCGTAACCTCGTCGTTCTCGAAGGACGGCCGTTATTTCAGTTACTCGGCCGCCGCATCGGGTTCGGACTGGGTGGAGATCCGCGTGATCGACACCGAGACCAAAGAGCTCCTGGACGACTGCATCAACTGGGTGAAGTTCTCCGGTGTATGCTGGGCTCCCGATTCGAAGAGTTTCTATTACAGCGCCTATGACGCTCCCAAAGAGGGTGTTTATTCGTCGAAGAACGAATTCCAGAAGGTTTATTTCCATAAACTCGGCGACAAGCAGGCCGACGACGAACTGGTATATGTCGATCGCAAACACCCGTTGCGTTACTTCTTCGGTGAGGCCGATTCCGAGGGTAAGTGGTTGTTCATCTCCTCGACGGAGGGTACTTCGGGTAGCGAGATCCTTTTCAAGAATCTGAAGGATCGCGATTTCCGTATCCTGCTGAAGGGTTTCAAGTACGACTACGAGATCGTGGAGTGCAAGGGGGACGAGCTGTATTTCCGCACCAACGAGGGCGCTTCGAACTATGCCTTGAAGAAGATCAACCTCAAGACCTTCAAGCAGGAGGTCATCATTCCCGAGGACAAGCAGAACCTGTTGAACAAAGTGGGTACTTGCGGCGGTTACATCTTCGCCAACTATCTGGAGGATGCGCAGAGCAAGATCCGTCAGTTTGATTTCGACGGTAAATTCGTCCGCGACGTGGAAGTTCCCGAAATCGGTACCATCGGCGGATTCGGCGGTGGCGACACGGACGAGGAGCTTTACTTCTCGCTGACGAACTACACCTCGCCCATGTCGAGCTATCATTTCGATCTGAAGTCGGGTAAGGTGACCCTGTTGAAACGACCCAAGGTGGCATTCGATCCCGATATGTTCATCACCAAGCAGGTCTTCTTCTCGTCGAAGGACGGTACGAAGGTGCCGATGTTCATCTCGCACCGCAAGGACATCAAACTCGACGGCAAGAATCCGTGCTACCTCTATGCTTACGGTGGTTTCCAGATCAACCAGACTCCGTCGTTCAACCCCTCGGCCATCATGTTCATGGAGCAGGGCGGTATCCATTGCGTGGCTAACCTGCGCGGTGGTTCGGAGTACGGCGAAGAGTGGCATAAGGCCGGTATGCTGGCCAACAAGCAGAATGTGTTTGACGACTTCATCTCGGCTGCCGAATACCTGATCCGCGAGAAATATACCTCGTCGTCGAAACTGGCCATTGCAGGCGGTTCGAACGGTGGTCTGCTGGTGGGTGCCTGCGAGGTGCAGCGTCCCGACCTCTTTGCCGTGTGTCTGCCGGCAGTGGGTGTGATGGATATGCTGCGTTTCCACAAGTTCACGATCGGCTGGGGCTGGGGTACCGAGTACGGAACCAGCGACAACCCCGAGCAGTTCAAGTATATCTATAAGTATTCGCCGCTGCACAACATCCGCGAGGGCGTGAAGTATCCCGCAACGCTCGTCACGACGGGTGACCACGACGACCGCGTGGTTCCGGCACACTCGTTCAAGTTTGCCGCCACGATGCAGCACTGCCAGGCAGGTAATGCACCCGTGCTGATCCGTATCGACTCGAAGGCGGGTCACGGTGCCGGAAAACCGACCTCGAAACGTATCGACGAGGCTGCCGACTGCTACGCATTCCTGTTCCAGAACGTGGGCGTTCCTTACAGATTGATTTCCAAGTAGGATTCAGAAGGTTTTATTCGAGCGGGGCAGTCGGGCCGTTTGATGGCGGCCAGATCGTCCCCGCTCGGCTTTTTTATCGTCCCTGCGTAGTTTGGGCGCGGGGGGAGAGGGTTATAGAGAATTTCTTTTTAAGAGATTGTCTGCCTGTTAGGGCGAAAGGAAATATAGTCCCGAAGGCAAGTCTCCCTTTTCAAAGGGAGATTTAGAGGGATTATAAATACGTTCATTTTATCTTGGCAGTGGGGTAAAAAGAACGAAAAGGGTAAACAAAAAAGTAGAAACATCAAGATAAAAGATCCTTGCGCCGAAGGCAAGTCTCCCTTTTCAAAGGGAGATTTAGAGGGATTATAAATACGTTC
>JAHHQM010000016.1 GCA_020026395.1 Alistipes sp.
GCCCCAAACCGCCCTCCGCCCCGCTCTTTTCCGCCGAAAAATCCCCGCTCCACCCCCTGTTTTTCCCCGAAAACCGCCCTTCGCCCGCCGAAAACATGGAAAACAACCAAAAAACCGCATTTTTGAACGCGCGGCGTATACCGATTTTTTTTGTAAATCGTTATTTTATACGTAACTTTGCGCGATAACGCGCCATTAGCAAATGACGTAAACCGATAAGCAATGAAGCAACACCTCATATACGCCTTGTGCGCAGCCTTTTCGATGATTCTGCTCAGCAGTTGCGGCGGCGTCACGACCATACTCCGTTCGAAGGATTCGGAGCAGATTTACCAGAAGGCTCTGGAGTATTACCACAAAGAAAAATGGCTGCGTGCCTCGACCCTTTTTGAGGGTGCACAGCCCTATTACATCGGCTCGCAGCGCGAGGACAGCATCGCGTTTTTCAATGCGCGTTGCAAGTTCAAGAACCGCGACTACGAATCGGCCGCCCTGTTGTTCGACGATTTCCGCCACAGCTTCGGCCGCAGTGTCTTTATCGAGGATGCCGAGGGTATGTTTGCCCTGTGCTACTACTACCTTGCACCGGGTCCCACGCGCGACCAGACGATGACGGGGCACGCCCTGAAGGCCGTCAACGAATTTATGTCGCGTTATCCGAACAGCGACAAACTGGAAAAATTCGCCCAGATCGACCGCGAACTCACCGAACGTCTTTACGAAAAGAGTTTCCTGAACGCCTACACCTACTACAAGATCGGCCGTTACAAATCGGCGATCCGTGCGCTGAAGAACTCCCTGAAGATGTACCCCGAGTCGCACCACCGCGAGCAGATCATGTACCTGATTGTCGATTCGAGCTACCGCTTCGCCAGCAATTCGATTGCCGAGAAGCAGACCGACCGCTATTTGGCGATGTTGGACTCCTACCTCTCGTTCAAGGAGGAGTTTCCCGAATCGAAATATATGAAGGATGTGGAGCGCATGGCCAAACATGCACGCGACTTCCTCGCCCGCAAGAACAAAGCAGAGAAAAAATAATTTATCTATAGATTTAAGATAATGGAAATTAAGAAAAACATTCCCAACAACACCGTAACCCGCAAGCTGATTGATTTCGAGCAGCCCACCGGTAATGTTTACGAGTCGGTTAACATCATTGCACGCCGTGCAAATCAGATCTCGACGGAACTCAAAAACGAGTTGAACAAGAAACTGGCCGATTTCTCGTCGCCGACGGATAACCTCGAGGAGACGTTCGAGAACCGCGAGCAGATCGAGATTTCGCGTTACTACGAGCGTCTGCCGAAACCCGTGATCATTGCCACCGAGGAGTTCCTCGACAATGAGCTCGAGTGGAAGATTGCCGACGGGAACAAGAAGGAGGAGTAGGCTGTCTCATGGCACAAAAGGAGTTGGAAAACCTCAGAGGACGTCATATCTTGCTGGGTGTCACGGGGAGTATTGCGGCCTATAAGGCGGCACCCCTGTGCCGTCAGCTGGTGACTGCGGGGGCGGAGGTGAAGGTCGTGATGACCCCTCTGGCCAAACAGTTCATTACACCGCTGACGATGGCCACGCTGTCGAAGAATCCCATTCTGGTGGATTTCTTCAATCCCGAAAACGGGGAGTGGAACTCGCATGTGAAACTGGGCGTGTGGGCTGATTGTATGCTCATCGCACCCGCCACGGCAAATACGCTGGCCAAGATGGTCACCGGAATTGCCGACAACCTCCTTTTGACCTCTTATCTTTCGTCGCGTTGCCCCGTGGTCGTGGCTCCTGCCATGGACCTCGATATGTATGCCCATCCGGCAACGCAGCAAAACCTTGCGACCCTCCTTGAGCGCGGCGTTCATGTCGTGGAGCCGGGTGAGGGCGAATTGGCCAGCGGACTTTCGGGTAAGGGACGCATGGCCGAACCTGAAGAGATCGCCCGTTTCGTGGACGAACTCCTTTCCGAAAAAAAAAAGAGCCTCGAAGGGAAACACTTCGTGGTGACGGCCGGTGCCACCATCGAGCCGATTGATCCCGTGCGCTTCATCTCGAACCACTCGTCGGGGAAGATGGGTTATGCCCTTGCCACGGAGTTGGCGCGACGCGGTGCGAGGGTATCGCTCGTCAGCGGACGTACGGCATTGGAATGCCCCCGCGGTGTGGATCGGATCGACGTCCTGTCGGCCGAAGAGATGTACCGTGCGGCGGTTGAGGCGTTTGCCGAGGCCGACGGTGCCATCATGTGTGCTGCCGTGGCGGATTATACCCCCAAACAGGTTGCCGATCGCAAACTCAAGAAGGGCGACGGCGAACTGAACATCGAACTGAGGCGTACGCGCGACATTGCCGCCGAACTGGGTGCGCATAAGGACAGACGCCTTCTGGTGGGCTTTGCGCTGGAGACCCACGACGAGGAACTCCACGCCGAGGCCAAACTTCAAAAGAAAAATTTCGATTTCATCGTGCTGAACTCCCTGCGTGATGCCGGAGCGGGTTTCCGTGGTGATACCAATAAGGTGTCGCTCATCGACCGCACGGGACGCGAGGATCTGCCCCTCATGTCCAAACGCGAGGTGGCGGGGCACATCATCGACAAACTGGAGACCTTCCTTTAAAAAATCATCGCCATGCTGAAACGACTCTCGGTTGAGAACTATGCGTTGATTGACCATCTGGAGCTGGAACTCGATGCCCGACTGAACATCATCACGGGTGAGACGGGTGCCGGTAAATCGATCCTTTTGGGTGCGCTCGGCCTGCTGCTGGGTGCCAAGAACGACGGTACGGCCATGAAAAACGCCACGCAGAATTGCCGTGTGGAGGGTACTTTCGCGCTGGACGGATTGGATTTGGAGGCGTTCTTCGAGGAGAACGACATGGAGTATGCGCCCGAAACCATCCTTACGCGCATCATCACCCCCTCGGGCAAGAGTCGTGCGTTCGTCAATGACATTCCCGTCAATCTGCAACAAATGCGCGATCTGGGTCAGCGCCTGGTCGATATTCATTCGCAACATCAGAATCTGATTCTTTCGTCGGAGGAGTTCCGTTGCCACGCCCTCGATACGGTGGCGGGTAACGGGGATCTTTTGGCGCGTTACCGCACCCGCTATGCCGAGATGCAGCGCTTGAGCCGCCACCTTGCCGAACTGCGCGAGGAGGCTGCCGCCGCACACCGCGACGAGGAGTGGTTGCGCTATCAGTCGGAGGAACTTTCGGCCGCAAACCTGCGATCGGGCGAACAGGAGGAGATCGAGGAGGAGCTGGCCATTCTGGAGAATGCCGACCGCATCGGCGAGGCGTTTGCCACACTGACCAATGCGCTGGATGCCGACGAAGAGGGAATCCTCTCGCGCCTACGTACCTCGGAACACGACCTGCAACACATCGGCGAGAAATATCCCGCCGCGGGCGAATATGCCGAGCGCTTGAGAAGCGTCATCGAGGAATTGAAAGACATAAACGCATCGGTTGCGGCCGATGCGATGCGGATTGATGCCGATCCGGAGCGCCTGACGAAACTCTCGTCGCGTCTGGATACGTTGCTCTCCCTGCAACAAAAACACCGTGTGGCAGGCGAGGCGGAACTGATCGAAGTCAGGGATCAATATGCCGCCAAACTCTCGATGCTGACCCACGGCGACGAGCAGATCACCGCCACGGAGACTGCCCTGCACAAGGCCGAGGCCGAGGCACGGGCGCTGGCCGACAAACTCCGCGTCGCCCGCAAAAAGGCCGCTCCCGCCTTCGCTCGGGAGATCCTCCGCACGCTGGTGCAGCTGGGTATGCCCGATACGGTGTTCGAGATCGGGTTGAACCCGCTGGAATCACTTTCGTCGACGGGTGGCGACGGGGTGGAGTATCTCTTCTCGGCCAACAAGAACCGCGCTCCGATGCCCGTGGGCAAGATTGCGTCGGGTGGTGAGCTGTCGCGTGTGATGCTGGCGTTGAAGGCACTTCTGGCCACGCGTATGCAGCTGCCCACGATCCTCTTTGATGAGATCGACACGGGTGTGTCGGGTCGCATTGCCGATGCCATGGGCGAGATCATGTCGCGCCTGTCGGAGACGATGCAGGTGGTCGACATCACGCACCTGCCGCAGGTCGCCTCGAAGGGTACGGCTCATTTCGTGGTCTACAAACAGGAGGGACATACCGACATCACGCGCCTTACGGATGAGGAGCGTACGACCGAGATCGCCAAGATGTTGTCGGGGAGCACGATCACCGAGGCTGCCGTGGCACAGGCGAAAATCCTGTTGGGTAAGCAGTAGATGGATACCTATATATAATATAAAAGGGAGTGAATCACCGAAGATTCACTCCCTTTTTCTATGGCTTTGCGGGTTTATCGTTCCAGCACGACACTCACACGCTCGAGTTTGCCGCCCAGCGGGGGTGCAAGCTTCGATACGCGGATGCGGATGTGTTTGATCTGCGGAAATTTGATATACAACGCCTCGATGATGTTCATCGCCACGCGCTCGATGGTGCGTTGCTTTGTTTTCATCACCTCGCGAACCAACTCATAGACCGTCAGATAGTTTACGGCCTTCTCCACACAGTCCTCTTCGGCCACGACGCCCAATTCGGTCGTCAGCTCCAAATCGACCGTGAAGCGGTTTCCGACCTGTCGCTCCAAATCGTAGCAACCGTGGTAGGCACGGAACTCCATGCGGTCCAATTCAATTTTATACTCCATGATCCTTCGTGTTTTGCTGAAAACTCGCCCTGTCGAAATTACTCGGCAATGACCAGATAGTAGTTCTTCTTACCCTTCTGAACGAGGATGTATTTGCCGTCGATCAGATCCTCCTCGGTGACGGGGCGTGCGGGATCGGTGACCTTCTCCTTGTTGATCGAAAGACCGCCGCCCTGTACCATCTTGCGGCACTCGCCCTTCGACGAGAAGATCTGGGTCTGCACGGCGCAGAAGTCGAGGAACGCCTCACCCAGTGCGGATTTCTCCACGTGGAACTTGGGTACACCCTCGAATACCTGAAGCAGGGTCTCTTCGTCCAAGTGCTTCAGCGCCTCCGAAGTGGCATTGCCGAACAGGATGTTCGAAGCCTCGACGGCTTTCTCGTACTCCTCTCTCGAGTGGATCATGACGGTGACCTCCTCGGCCAGACGCTTCTGCAACAGACGCAGGTGGGGTGCCTGACGGTGCTCGGCGATCAGGTTCTCGATCGTTTCGCGGTCAAGCAGCGTGAAGATCTTGATGTAACGCTCGGCATCCTCGTCGCTGACGTTCAACCAGAACTGGTAGAACTTGTAGGGCGACGTGTAGCGGGGATCCAACCATACGTTACCGCTCTCGGTCTTGCCGAACTTCGTACCGTCGGCCTTCGTGATCAGGGGGCAGGTGATGGCGTAGGCCTCTTTACCCAGCTTGCGGCGGATGAGCTCCGTACCCGTGGTGATGTTGCCCCACTGGTCGGCACCACCGAGCTGAATCTTGCAGTTCATCGCCTCGTAGAGGTGCATGAAGTCGTAGCCCTGAACCAGCTGGTAGGTAAACTCGGTGAACGACATACCGTCACCCTCACCGTTGAAACGCTTCTTGACCGAATCCTTGGCCATCATGTAGTTTACGGTGATCAGTTTGCCGATGTCGCGGATGAAATCCAGGAACGAGAACTCCTTCATCCAGTCGTAGTTGTTGACCATGACGGCGGCGTTGGGCGCATCCGACTCGAAGTCGAGCAGCTTGGCCAGCTGACGTTTGATGGCTTCCTGGTTGTGACGCAGGGTCTTCTCGTCGAGCAGGTTACGCTCCTGCGATTTGCCCGAAGGGTCGCCGATCATACCCGTTGCACCGCCCACCAAAGCCACTGGACGGTG
Organism: Alistipes sp.; assembly: GCA_020026395.1. Taxonomy (GTDB): domain Bacteria; phylum Bacteroidota; class Bacteroidia; order Bacteroidales; family Rikenellaceae; genus Alistipes. The sequence continues at coordinate 5,842 of JAHHQM010000016.1, forward strand.
GCCGCACAACTGGAAGTGCTTGAGGATCATCACGCTCACCAGGTGACCGATGTGCAGCGAATCGGCCGTGGGGTCGATACCTACATAAGCCGTCGTCATCTCTTTTTCAAGTTGTTCCTTGGCTCCGGGCATGATCGTGTGGATCATACCGCGCCACTCCAATTCTTCGATAAAATTCTTTGTTGCCATTTATATAACTGTTTTTTCGTTTTCAAAATCGTTTTTCCCTATTCGGGATTCAGGTCGAGGGTTTTGCAAAAATCGCCCAATTCGGAGTTCTTGTCGGACAGGTACTTCAACCGATCCTCCAATTTTATGGGGCGCGATGCACGGATCTTTTCATTGACCTTCACCTCCAGGTCGAGCACACCGTTGATTCCGGCCACCTCGGCGAAACTGCGCAACATCGAATTGCGCGTACGCATCATCTCGTCGTGGAGTTCCGTTGTCGGAACGCTGACCGTGATGCGGTTGCCGTCGATCTTCATCAGCTCGAATGCCGCCAGAAAACGCGGACGGCGCGTCTGGATCAGCTCCATCAGCTTGGGGCGTGCCTCGTCGAGTTTGCGTGCCGATTCGGGGTCGATCACAACGGCCGAGGAGGCGACGGGTTGTCCCTCCGCATCAGTCATCGCGGACGGGGTGTCCTGTTTGGCCTCGGCGATCAGCTCCGTAAGCGAAGTGCCCAGGATCGAACTTGCTGCCTTGGGTTTGCGACCGCGGGCGGGTTTCTGCCCGGGGGCAGGGGTTGCCGCAGGGACAGGTTCTGCAACGGGTTCTGCAACAGGCGCGGTTACTTCGGGCGCGGTTGTGGCCTCGGGTTTGGCCTCGGGTTTGACCTCGGGTGCGGGCGTCGGCTGGGGCGCAACGGGTGCGATCGGTTCGACCTCTGCGGGCGTCGGTGCAGTCTCCATAGGCATCGGTTCAACCTCTACGGGGCGCTCCATCGGTTTCTCAGCGGGTTTCACCTCGGCGGATTGCGACGGGGCGGGTTGCACGTGGGGTGTTTCCTGACGCACGGGTTCGGCGGGCGTGATGTCCTCCGTGATGCGTACCGAGATCGAGGGTCGCGTTGCGGGACGGGGCTCGGCAGGGGCAGCGCTTACGGGTTTCGGAGCCGTTTGCGGTGCGGGAGCGGGGGACGGTGCAGGTGTCGGTCGGGCGGCTGCGGGGCGTGCTGCCTGCGGGGCAGCGGGATCGGGCAGCGGCGCGTCAATCGAAAAGAGCGGGTTTACCTCATTTTTTTTTTGACCCAGGCCTGCAATCTTCATCAGACCCAGTTCAACGAGCAGTCGTCGGTTGGACGACTGACGGATCCTACCGTCGAGTTCCGTGAGTATTGAAATCGCTCCGAACAGGAACCCGGCAGTGCAGGCGCTTGCCTGCGTCCGGTATCGCTCCATGAGCGTGCCGGTCATCTCGATGAGTTTGAGGGTATTGACATCCTGCGCCATTAGCAGATCGCGCATGTGGCGGTTCAGACCCGCCATGAAAATCTGATCGGAAAATCCACGCGAAAGCACATCGTCAAATGCCACCAGAGCATCGACATAGCGTCCTTCGATGAGCATCTGGGTGATGTCGAAGTAGGTGTCGTAATCCAACACGTTGAGCGTGCGGGCGACATTCTTGTACTCGAGCGTCGTTCCGCAGAACGAAACGGCCTTGTCGAACATCGAAAGGGCATCGCGCATACCGCCGTCGGCCTTCTGCGCAATGAGGTTCAGCGACTCCTCGTCGGCCGTGACTCCCTCCTGGCGGGCAATCTCACCCAGATAGCCGACCACATCCTCCACACGGATGCGGTTGAAGTCATAGATCTGACAACGCGACAGGATCGTGGGGATGATTTTGTGTTTCTCGGTGGTGGCGAGGATGAATACGGCGTGGGCAGGGGGTTCTTCCAGCGTTTTCAGGAAGGCGTTGAAGGCGTTCGACGAAAGCATGTGTACCTCGTCGATGATGAACACCGAGTAACGTCCCGACTGGGGAAGAATGCGAACCTGCTCGATGAGCGTACGGATATCCTCGACCGAGTTGTTCGAGGCGGCATCGAGTTCGTGGATGTTGAGCGAGCGACCCTCGTTGAAGGCACGGCACGATTCGCATTCGTTGCAGGCCTCGGCACCCACGGGGTGCATGCAGTTGATGGCCTTGGCAAAAATACGGGCACAGGTGGTTTTTCCCACTCCGCGGGGGCCGCAGAACAGGTATGCATGAGCCAACTGTCCGCGCTCGATGGCATTGCGGAGCGTGGAGGTGATGTGCTGCTGACCGACAACCGACGAAAAGGTTGCGGGGCGGTATTTGCGTGCGCTAACGATAAAATCACTCATAATGGTTACAAAGATACGCATTAAGAATGAATTTAGGAATAACACGCCCCGCGTTTTTCCGATTGGCGGTCACTTTGTCCGTCGGTGGCAGGCCTTAAATGACAATTTGTGACAATAATTGACAATTTCGTGACACGATGTCCGCATTGAAGGCTTGGCAGGGGATTTGTTGGAGGAAGAGTAAAATTTGAAACTTAAAAATTTAAAACCATGAATATCAACACACTTACCGTAAAAGCTCAGGAAGCCTTGCAGGCATCGCTTCTTGCAGCCCGTGAGCGCGGACAGCAGGCTGTCGAACCGCTCCACCTGTTGAGCGTCTTGATTCGTGAAGACGACTCGCTTCCGTCCTTTTTGCTGGGACGAACGGGTGTTGATGTCCGCCGCCTGCGTGAAGAGGTCGATCGTGCCGTCGGGTCTTTACCGAGAGTCGAGGGGGCGGGCGGGCAGTTCTTCTCGCAGCCGTTGTCTTTGGTGGTACAGCGCGGTGTGGACTTCACCCGTAAATTTAACGATAAATATGCGTCGGTCGAGCACCTGTTGCTCGGACTGATTGCCGAACGCGGCCGTGCGGCCGACCTGCTGAAGCAGCACGGAGCCACCGAACGCGAACTCATCGAGGCGATCACCACCTTCCGTAAGGGATCGACGATCGATTCGCCGACCGCCGAGAAGGAGTTCGATGCGCTGGGCAAATACGCCATCAATCTGAACGAGCAGGCGCGTTCGGGCAAACTCGACCCCGTGATCGGTCGTGACGAGGAGATCCGTCGTGTGCTTCAGATCCTGTCGCGTCGTACGAAGAACAACCCGATTCTGGTCGGTGAGGCGGGTGTCGGAAAGACCGCCATCGCCGAGGGTATTGCCCACCGTATTGTCGACGGGGATGTGCCCGAAAACCTGAAATCGAAGGTCATCTATTCGCTGGATATGGGTGCGCTGATTGCCGGTGCGAAGTATCAGGGCGAATTCGAGGAGCGACTGAAGGCCGTCGTACAGGAGGTCGTGTCGAGTGACGGCGAGATCCTCCTGTTCATCGATGAAATTCACACGCTGGTCGGTGCGGGCAAATCGTCGGGTGCGATGGATGCCGCCAACATCCTCAAACCTGCCCTTGCACGTGGTGATCTGCGTACGATCGGTGCCACGACCCTCGATGAATATCAGAAATATTTCGAACAGGACAAGGCCTTGGAGCGTCGTTTCCAGAAGGTGATGGTCGACGAACCCTCCAAGGAGGATGCCGTGTCGATCCTGCGTGGATTGAAGGAGCGTTACGAGAACCACCATCAGGTGCGTATCCGTGATGAGGCGATTGTGGCTGCCGTCGAGCTTTCGATGCGTTACATCACGTCGCGATTTCTGCCCGATAAAGCCATTGACCTGGTGGATGAGGCGGCCGCCCATCTTCGTCTGGAGATGAATTCCGTGCCGGAGGAGATCGACGACCTGGATCGTAAGGTGCGTCAGTTGGAGATTGAGCGCGAGGCGATCCGTCGTGAGAAGGACGAGGAGCGCGTGGCCAAACTGACCCGGGAGATCGAGGAGTTGCGTGCGAAGGATTCGGCGATGCGTGCCAAATGGCAGGGGCAGCGCGACCTGTTGAAGAAGATCCAGCAGGAGAAGGATCAGATCGAGCAGCTTAAGATCGAGGCTCACGATGCCGAGCGTCAGGGCGATTACGGACGGGTTGCCGAGATCCGTTACGGAAAGATTCAGGCGGCCGAACAACATATTGCCCAGCTCAAGGAGCAGAACAAGGCGGCATCGGCCAACGGCGGTGCGATGATCAAGGAGGAGGTCGATGCACAGGATATTGCCGAGGTGGTTTCGCGTTGGACGGGCATCCCCGTACAGCGTATGCTGGCCTCCGAGCGCGAGAAATTGCTCCACATGGAACAGGAACTCCACAAGCGTGTCGTCGGTCAGGACGGTGCCATCACGGCGATTGCCAATGCCGTGCGTCGTTCACGTGCCGGACTGAACGACCCGCGTAAGCCGATCGGTTCGTTTATCTTCCTCGGTACGACGGGTGTCGGTAAGACCGAATTGGCCAAGGCTCTGGCCGAATTCCTGTTCAACGACGACTCGATGATGACGCGTATCGATATGAGCGAGTATCAGGAGCGTCACTCGGTGTCGCGACTGGTCGGAGCGCCTCCCGGATATGTCGGTTACGACGAGGGTGGTCAGCTGACCGAAGCCGTGCGTCGCAAGCCCTATTCGGTCGTCTTGCTCGACGAGATCGAGAAGGCACACCCCGATGTGTTCAACATCCTGTTGCAGGTGTTGGACGACGGTCGTCTGACCGATAACAAGGGACGTACGGTCGATTTCCGCAATACGATCATCATCATGACCTCGAACATGGGGTCGCATCTGATTCAGGAGCACTTCGCCAAGGCATTCGACGGCGAACGCGTCTCGGAAGAGGAGGTCGAGCGCACGCGTCAGGATGTGATCGAGTTGTTGAAGCAACAGCTGAAACCCGAATTCCTGAACCGTATCGACGAGATCGTGATGTTCGAGCCGCTGACGCGCGAGCAGATCGAGCAGATTGTCGATATCCAGATGGGCATCATGAAGGGAATGCTCCAAGAGAACGGCATCGAACTGGAATACACCGATGCGGCTCGCCGTTGGGTGGCCGATGCGGGATTCGATCCGTTGTTTGGTGCGCGTCCCGTCAAGCGTACGATTCAGCGTACGATCGTCAATGAACTTTCGAAACGAATCCTTGCAGGTGAGGTCGATCGTTCACGCCCGATTCGGATCGATGCGCGGGGCGATGGTTTGAAATTCGAAAACTAATGATTTGATTGTTTGATAGTTTGTAGTGAAGGAGGAGTTTTTCCGAAGGGGAAGGCTCCTCTTTCCTTTTATAGTCCTCGGCGGGCGATTTTCCACGCCAGCCAGTTGTAGACCTGCATCAGACGGGGACGCCACGAGGCGGGCAGGCGGTTCAGCCATACGATTTTGCGAAGGGTCGAGCGATACACCCGCGTATAGGCGAAAAAGCGGGCGGTGCGGGCGGAATCCTCGGTACCTCCCTTGATGCAGATGACGAGCGCCTTGCCCAGAGCGGCACGGGCGACAAATTCGCGGTCGGCTTCGGAGGCCGAGGGGTCGTAAAGCTCTTCGAACGAGTGGGCACAACGCTCGGGCGTGTAGATCGAGGCGGAGCGGTTGGAGGCTTCACGCGAATAATCGACCCGGGGCGTGGGTGAAAAACAAACCCGATAGCGGCGGGCGATCCGAATCCACATATAGAGATCTTCGCCGATCTTCATCCCCTCGGGGAAAAGGCCGACGGTGGCGAAAACCCGTTTCGGGATGCAGCTTGTCGAGGGGATGGCGATGTAGCGGTGTGCCGATTCTTTAAAAAAATCCCCGACGATTCCCCGCGTTGCAGGGCAGGGGGCGGGGGTGAGTCCCTCGCTACTGAGGATGTTGAATCCCGTGGCGTAAAGACCGCAATCGGGGTATTCCCCGATCATCGAAGCGATCTCCTCCAGAAAATCGGGATGCCACCGATCGTCGGCATCGAGCAGGGCGATGTAATCCCCCGCGGCCTCGTGGATGGCACGGTTGCGGGCGGCGCAAACGCCTCCGTTCTTCTGGCGGATGATGCGGATCAGGGGCGAGTGTACCGAGGCGGCACGTTCGGCACTGCGGTCGGTCGAGCCGTCATCGACCACGAGGATCTCGACGGGCGCAAACGACTGCGCCACCGCCGATCGGAGCGTGGTTTCGATCTCGGATTCCTTGTTGTAAAGGGGTATGACAACCGATATGCGGGGACGGGACATGAATTGCGGGTTTAGTTGCGAAGGTATCGGTTTTTTGCTACATTTGCAAATAAAAGGCTTTACGATGAAGGTAACCCGAACGATTCTTGATTTCTGCGCAAACACGGGACGCACGTTGTTTTACTTTGCGGTGATGGCCGTGAAGGAGAATTTCCGCAACTACATCTCGCGGGCAGGTGCGGGCATCACGCCCCGTGACGGGGTCGTGGTGTTGGGAAACGGCCCTTCGCTGCGTGAGGATCTGCCACGGCTTCTGGAGCGTGGCGAACACCTCAAGAAGGATTTTATGGCGGTGAATTACTTTGCCGAGGACGATCGCTTCGTGGAGGTGAAACCGGCTTACTATGTGCTGTCCGACCCGATGTTTTTCCGTCGGAGCGGCTATCAGGAGCGGGTGGACGGGTTGTACCGCCTCCTGAATGAGCGGGTCACCTGGCCGATGACCCTCTATGTGCAGTACTACAACCCCGAGCGGTTTGATTACCGCCGTGTGTTGCCCAACCGCAACATCCGCATTGTGCCGTTCCATTCGCAGGTCTATCACGGATTCCGCCGTCTGGAATTTTGGCTCTTCCGCCACGGATTGGGTAGCGCCAACTACGGCACGGTGGTGCAGAATTGCGTGTATGTTGCCCTGTTGTTGGGCTACAAGCGGGTGGAGCTCTTCGGCGTGGATCATACGCTGCTGGAGGGCTTGTGTGTCGATGAGAAGAACCGCCTCTGCCGTCGCGTGGTGCATTACTACGACAACCGACCCGCCGAGGTGAAGCCCATTTGTCAGAATGTGCCCCCCGTACCCTACACCATGTCGCTCTATCTGGCGGAATTGGCCGAACTGTTCCGCGGGCATGAGATTCTGAACGAGTACGCCCGATCCGTCGGGGCACGGATCATCAACCGCACACGCGGGTCGATGATCGACGCCTACGAACGCGAACCGTTGTCATAAAAAATCCCCCGTTCCATGTGGAGCGGGGGATTTCTATGTTTAAAAGAATCTTATTCGACCGAGGGGGCGCAACAATGCTCGCCTTTCTGCTCGAGTTCGAGGGTGGCGTGGCAGATGTTGTGCGAATGGAGGTACTCCTTGACGGCCTCCTTGATCTCGTGCTGGCGGAGGATATCCTCGACCACGACATGAGCCGTCAGTGCATTCTCGGTGGTGCTGATTGCCCACACGTGGATGTGGTGTACCCCGCAGATGCCCTCCATCTTGCGGAGGTTCTCTTCCAGTTCCTTCAGATCGATGCCCTCGGGAACACCGTCCAGAGCCAGACGCAGACTGTCACGCAGCAATGACCATACCGACAAGAGGATCATCAGCGCAATGCTCAATCCGATGACGGGGTCGATCCAGATCCAGTTCGTGAAGTGGATCAGTACGCCCGAGATCACCACGCCGACCGATACCAGCGTATCGGCAGCCATGTGGAGGTAGGCACCCTTCACGTTGAGGTCGTGGTCCTTGTCCTTCAAAAAGAGCCAGGCCGTGATGCCGTTGATCACGATGCCGACACCCGCCGTCCAGGCCACGGCGTCACCCTCAATGGGCACGGGGGCATAGAGGCGCATGATGCTCTCGTAGATGATCACGCCGACGGCACCCATCAGCAGCAGCGAGTTGGTCAGGGAGATCAGCACCGTGCTTTTGCGGAAGCCGTAGGTATAGTGTTGCGAACCGTGGATTTGTGCCAGACGGAACCCGAACATGGCCAACATCAGCGACGCGACATCCGAAAGGTTGTGTCCCGCATCGGACAACAGTCCCATCGAATTGTAGGCGATACCCACTCCGAATTCGACCGCCACAAATGCGGCGTTGAGCAGAATACCGATGATAAAGGCACGGTTCAGCGTGTCGGCACCCGAAGGCAGGTGGTGATGATGGTGGTGATGGTGATGGTGTTCCATGGCTGAAAATTATTTGTTTCCCGAATTTACCGATTCGTTGAGTGTCTCGCTGATTTCCGACAACTCGACCAGTTTGTTTACGATGGCGTAGATCGTAAGTCCGGCGACCGAGTGGATTTGCAGCTTGGCGGCAATGTTGCGGCGGTGGGTGATGACCGTGTGGGTCGAGATGCACAGCTCGTCGGCGATCTGTTTGTTCGTCAGACCCTTCACGACATAGATGATGATCTCGCGCTCGCGTGCCGACAGGGCTTCCTGTTTCGGCTCGCCGCCACCCTTCGAAACCAGTCGCTCGACGGCCGGAATGAAAATCTCGTTCTCGACGGCGTTGTGCGATCCGAGTTCGTGCTCGCAGGTGAAAATATCAAACAACACGCCGTTCAGCTCGTTGGTGCCGCCCGACGGATAGTATTTGATGATGATGTTCTTCAATTCGCGCAGACGGTTCTCCACGTTGTCGTGGTGACGGCGGAAGGTCTCCATCGAATAGCTCTTGGTGATCTCGCCCTGCAAAAGTCCCGTCACGTAGGGGAATACGGTTTGCTCCTCGTAGAGCATGTGTTTGTTCACCTCGGCCACGTATTCGTCGAAGAAACGCATGATGGCAAACGACACATCGCTCTGCGAACAATCGACCGCCTCGATCAGTTTGCGGCGGATGCTCGGCAGACGGTATTCCAGAAAATAGCTGTGCGAATTGTGAAGATACTCGGTCAGCGCCTTGACCGATACCTGATCGACGAGCGACGCTCCGTCTTTCTCGTTGATCAGCAGATTGACTACCGCCAGAAATGTGACGGCATCGACCTTGTTGGCCGCGCAGACCTCACCGATGGTCTGGTCACCGAAACCCAGTGCGATGCCGAAACGGCTCATCACCTGAAGCACGGCGTATTTGTCACTCACCAGATCGCACATTTTGTCTTCGCTGGTGTAGGATCCTATTTTTGTGGACATATTTGGTTACTCTCTAATTAAAACTAACACTACTCGCCACAAAATTATCGAAATAAAAGAAAAAAGGCAATACTAAAATGTAGGTATTGTCTTAATTTTCACGATCTGCTCGTGAAATAGGACAAAAATCGGTGAAATCGTATATTTCGGGTCGCTAAAAGCGGTAACTGAGCGTCAGCGACAGGAAGTGACGTTTGAATGCGGTCTCGTAAATACCCGAATCCAGACCCGGTTGCCAGGTATCGCTGCCCTGCGGAAGGACATCCTCGTAGAAGAGGTAGTACTGGCTCTGGTTTTCGGTGAGCTGCTGGTAGGCCAGATCCAACGAAAGACGCGCCGAGAGGCGTACGCCTGCACCTAAGGTAAAGTACCAGCTGTCGGTCGGGGTGGGGGTATCGTAGGCGATCTGGTCGTCGCGGAGCATCGAGGAGGTGTAACCGCCACCGGCTCGCAGGGCGAAGCGCGGGGTGGGTTTCAGCTCGAGACCCGCACGCACGGTATTCGTCGGCTGGAACGTGTTGCGGATGCGGTGGTTGAAGCCCGAGGGCGAGATGGTGAAATTACCGCCCGGAGCGTTCTTTACGCGGATGCCCTTGAACCATGCGCGTTCGTAGTCCACCGAAAGGATGGCCATGCGGTCGAACGTATACGATGCACCGAACAAAAGTCGGGTAGGGGAGGTGAATTCCCATGCGAAATTCGCCTCGTCGTACATCTTCGGGGAGTATTCGCCACCCTCGTAGACGGTCTGCTCCTGATGCGAGAGGAGTTTGTAGTCGATGCCCGCCTGATAACCGCGGTCGAGCGAATAGTAGGTAGGCGTATGGAAGGCGATACCTAATCGGAGGTTCTTCGTCGGGCGGACGATGACACCCAGCTTGAGGTTGATACCCGCACCGCTCACCTCGGAACGCTGCCACAGATCGGCATATTCCAGCTGGGCGGGCAGCGGACGACCCGACGCATCGAGTGCCGTCTGGGGCGTGCCGTTTTCGGGGTAGGAGTAGTCCTCGCTGTAAATGACGGTCGTGGAGCGCGAAACGCTCTGAATGCCGAACGAAGCACCCAGGTAGACGATGTTCTTGATGTTCGTGCCGACCGAAATCGTAAATTCGTTGATCGAACCCGAATTGCTGACATCCGCACCGCGACGGATCGAGGCGTTGTCGCCGATGGCGTCACGCTCCCACATGCGGTCTTTGTCCATGCCCGTGACGTGGGTCATCGCACCCTTATATGCCAGGACGGCAGGCCAGAAGTAGGACGTGCCGTTGTAGCCGAGCGGGCCGTTGGGGTTGCCCGTACCCTCACCGCGATCGGGGAAGACGGGGTGGCCGTATTCGCCGTACTGCATCTGGTGGGCGTAGAGGTCGGCAATCGAGGGGATTGCGCCCCATTCGGGGTTGTAGTCAAGCGGTGTCGAGAACGAGAAATGGCGGTTGAAGTCGGCGATGCGGTTCATACCGAAACCGAGCGTCACGGACGAGAAGGTCGAGCGCGGGCTCTGGTAGACATTCATCGCCACGCCCACATTACCCAGCGCAAAGCGGTTGCGGTGGTTCGAGCCGAGGCCGTTGTCGGTCGTGCCGCGACCGTCGTTGAAGATCTGCTGCGTGCGGTCGGCGCGATTCATCGAAATCAGCGGGGTGATCGAGATCTCGCCGCTGCGGTACATACCCATACCTGCGGGGTTGATCGACATCGAACTCAGGTCGGCGCCCAGCGAAGTGAATGCGCCACCCATCGACATCACGCGCGACGTACCGAAATTCTGGGTACGCGACATCGTGCCGAAATCCCATACCGACATCAGGTCGTGTCCGAAGGCGAGGCCTCCGAACTGATAGACGTCGTTTTGTGCCGATGCCCGTCCCGAAAGGAGCAGGGCGGTGGCAAGAAGAGCGAAAAATGTATGCTTTTTCATGGTCGTAAGTCTGCTATGGTTTAACGTCCGCGGTTATAGCGGTTGCCGCCACCCGTATTGCGGTAGCCTCCGCCTCCGCCCGTCGAGTTGTTGTTGTAGCTCGGGCGCAACTGGGGTTCGTTGTTGCGCGACGGACGCGTGTAGGTGTCGTTGTTATAGCGGTGGTTGCGGTTGTCGTAACGGTTCTGGTTATTGTAGCGGTTGTTGTAGCCGTTCTGACGGTTGTAGCCGTTTTGGTGGCGGTTGTAACTGCCTCCGCGGTTGTAGTAGTTGTCGCGGTGCGATCCCTCGCGGCGGTTATAGTAGGGATTGTGGCGGTAACCCGATCCCGTGCCGTAACCCGTATAGCTGTCGTAGCGGTGGTTGCGCGGTGCGTAGTAACCGCATCCCCATCCGTAACCGCCCCAGCCGTAGCCCCACCACGGATGGTAGAAGCCGCTGTAATACCACGATTCGGTGAAACCCCACCAGGGACTTCCCCAGAACGGATCACCCCAATAGGGATAATATCCGCCCCAGCCGTAACCGAAATTGAAGTACGGATTGAAATAGGGGGCGTAGTGGTAGTAGTAGGCCGTGTTGCCGTAAGGCGTGCCGCCCCACGTGCCGAACATCGAGGTGATGTATTTGGGTTCGACCCACACCTGATCCCCCGAGATGATGATGTTGTACTGGGCGGGATCGTAAGCCGTGGCGTAAACGAACGACTGGCTCGTCGTGGCCATCGAGTAGCTCGACGGCATATGGTAGGTCGGCGACTCCGATCCGTGCAGACGGCGTTCGTAGGCCGTTTCGAAATCGTCGGCGAGGATGCTCTGGTAGGGATTAGACACCTTGGCGGGTGTCTTGCCTTTGGATTCGGCCAGAATATCGGCTACATATTTGTCGAGCGGTGCACGACGGCGTGCGGCTGCGGCCTCCTCGCGTTGTTTCAGATCCTCGAGATCGAGCGGCGTGTAAAGGTCGTCTTCGGCGAATGATGATTGGGTGTGCGAGGGACTCAGCGAGGCGCAATGCGTCAGAAGAAGTGTCCCGAGCAGCAAGGCTATGCGGTATCCGATGGTTTTCATGATGCTTTCCTAAAATTTATAAATAAACGGAATCCGTGGCTTTTTATTGTTTCCGCCAACCCCCGAAATCGCGCCTACGGAGCACTCCCGTGCCGAAAACCAAGCGATCGTGAAGGGCGGAAAACCGTGGTTAAAGGTCGTGAAAAATCGGGGAATTTCAAAAAAAATTTGATTTTTTTGATTTTTTGAGTTGGAATTCAAAAATATTGTATATCTTTGCACTCGCAAAACAAGGTGGTTTTGTTCACAAGTGCATCCGAGGAGAGATGCCGGAGTGGTCGATCGGGCCGCACTCGAAATGCGGTGTACGGGTAACTGTACCGGGGGTTCGAATCCCTCTCTCTCCGCTGAAGCATCCGACTGTTGAGGTCGGATGTTTTTTTATGTCCGTATGCGGGGGGCTGTTTATAGAACAAAAACAGGGCGCGGACGGGATGATTCCCCGCACGCGCCCTTGTCTTTTATAAACGACCGAGAATATTTCACGCTCTGTCTTTGATGAAATATCCGTCTCCTTTTTCATTCAGAAAATGGTACCCGTTCCCATTCGGAGTTTCCACTCTGCGGAGTGAGACATACTTGAAATCCGGTTCAAGTTCGTATAACGCCCTCAAGGAGTCGGCCGGTACCTCCGTATCCGAAGGCACGGAATATTCGGTGGATTTCCATTCGTCTTTGAAGGTTACCTGCTTCAATACCCCGTGGTCCATAACGTGATAGACATTGACGCCACCTTCATTGTCGTGGGAGCGGATGTCTGCGCCGTAGTGATTGTGGATAAAGTCAACCTCATCCGTATTAATGCAGGGATTGAGCCAGGCCTGATTTACGAAACCGTGATTTTCCGGTAACATATAGCCGTCTGCATTGAAGGTCAATTGTGTGAATAATGCTCCACGGTCGGGTACAAAGTTGGTAAATTCCAAACGATACATCTTGTGGGGAAGCTGCGCATAATCGTCGCACTCGATCTTGTTGATCTGATCTTTTCCCAGCTCGCCATAGGGCGATGCCAAGAATCCGTTCCGTACGGAAGAAGGCAACTGATCAAAACGGGAGAACTTCGTTACCGTCAACGTCAATTCTTTAAAATCACGGAAGAAGAGGGAAACCTCGTTGCCCGCTTTGTCCAGTAGCTCCACGGCAGTGCCGGGATGGGTGTCGTTTTTCCAATTGTGGATGGTGCGGATTTCTGCACCCTCGTAATAATCCTTTAAATGCTGTGCGACTTCGGGAGTCAACTGCTCATTGGGTGCTTCTATATCGTCATTGTTATTGCATGCGGAAAAAAGCAATATAGCCCCTATGAGTAAATAAAAGATATTTTTCATATTCGGTTTGTTTAGAGTATAACACTTAAATCGCTCGTAAATATACACCAGTCTTTTGAAAAGATCTTTCTGAATACAATGAAATTATTCGTGGTTATCCCAAAACGTGCAAATCCTCTCCAATTAGGCGGGTCTGGCTGTTTCCGGATGAGCGCCTTTGTCATCAGCAGGCCTCCCACGGGTAAAAGATGGGGGAAATACTCATTCCGTTAAGGCTTCCTCGATTAGGAAGCTATTTGTCTGGGAATAAGCTTGATAAGTGCCGTCTGTTGGTAAAGACACATAATTGACAATCGGCAAAATAGAATGGCCTTCCGGGGACAGGGGAAAATGAAAACGGACCTTCGTGAAGGCCGAAAGTCCGCTGAGTATCAAAGTAAATCAGTATATTGTTGTGTGTGTCCTCGTATATAGGGGAAAAAAGAAAAAAGCCTTCGATCTTCGAAGGCTTTCAGTGTGGGAGCTGAGGGATTCGAACCCCCGACCCTCTGCTTGTAAGGCAGATGCTCTGAACCAGCTGAGCTAAGCTCCCGTAAAAATGGCTTGGGACTGTGCAAAGATCTTAAGTTCAAAAATCCAAACTCTATTTCTCTTTGCAGAGATTCTTAAGAACCTTTGTGCAACCCTCGCACATCTGCGCCTGAACAAGGACTTGAACCTAGGACCCCATGATTAACAGTCATGTGCTCTAACCAACTGAGCTATTCAGGCATTGTCATCGGTGTTACTTCCCGATTGCGAGTGCAAATATAGGGCAAAATTTTTTCTCACCAAAACTTTTTGCACTTTTTTTCGAAAAAAATTATCTTTGTAAAGATCTAATGCCCGCATTTTATGGCTTTGAAAAAATTTATCTTATTAATAATCTTTGTGTTGGCTTCGCTGGACGGTGTAGCGCAGGAAAATCTCGTCTTTGAGGCCGATTCGTGGTCGTTTGGCGATATTCACGAGGAAGGCGGGGTGGTGAGCCACTGCTTTACGGCCGAAAACCGATCCGAAAAACCCGTCGTCATCCTCAATGTGGTGGGGGCGTGTCGGTGTGTGTCGGCACGTTTTTCGCGAAAACCCGTCCTTCCGGGCGAAAAAACCGAGGTCGTCGTCACGTTCGATCCGATGGGGCATCCCGGAATTTTCTCGAAAGATATGGGCGTGTACACGGCCGATCGGCGCAAAGTCGCCTCGCTGACCGTGGCGGGCAATGTCCTGGCGCGTCCGAAATCCATCGAGGAGCGTTATCCGGTGGATGCGGGCGAGGGATTGCGTCTTCAGAGTTCGTCGTGCTCGTTCTCGTATTTATATAAAGAACACGACACGCACGCGGGCGTGGGGTTTGTCAATACGACCGACCGACCGCTCACGCTGGAGTTGCGTGCACGAAATACACCCCACGGACTGACCCTCACCGCGCCCCATAAGATTGCACCCCGCGAGCAGGGATCGATCGATTTCGGGTATTTCTTCCCGAAGGACGATCCGTATTACGGGACTGTAAATGATGTCTGGGAGGTGTGGGTTAATGGTAAAAATAAACGGGTCTTGCTGGTGACACACGGAATAGTTGTCGATAATCCCAAGTCGCAGGATAAAAATTCAACTCCAAAGGGGAATATATCCGAAAATATTGTTAAATTTGTATTTGATAAGCATAAAACAAAGGTGCTTCATCGTCGCTTGACGCTCTCTAACTCGGGTCGCGGAGCGTTGATTGTGCGTGCGGTGGAGCATGGCGGCGTGTTTTCTACGGATCTAAGGCGCGGCATCAGGGTCGAAGCGGGCGGTGAACTGTCGTTCGATATTTCGTTCGATGCGCGGAAATGTCCGGGTGGTCAACTGACCGATCGGCTGATCCTCATCACCAACGACCCCCTGCGTCCGATGATTCGCGTAAGGATGGTCGCTTCCCAGCTCTAAAGAGCGTGCGGAAGGGGTGCAGCGAGCGTAGAGAAGGAGTGCAGAGGTCGGCGGCGGTTGTAGAACGGCCGATGCCCCGACAAAGCCCCGCAAGGAAGGCACCTTTGGGGAAGACCCCCACGCAAGTTTTATGCCCGAACGGAGTTGAAAAAAAGTAGATAACAAAATATTTGTTAATAAAGACACATAAACATGTTTCCTATTCTTGAAAAACGCCTTTTAGCCAAAGGCATCTATCTGATGAAGATCCAAGCCCCGCGTGTGGCTCGCTCGGCACAACCCGGACAGTTCATCATCGTACGTGCCGAAGAGCACTGCGAACGTATTCCGCTGACGGTCTCCGACTACGATCGCGAGAAGGGCACCATCACCATTGTCACCCAAGCCATCGGTGTCTCGACCAAGAAACTCTGCGCCATGGAGGTGGGAGATGCATTGGCCGACTTTGCGGGTCCGCTGGGACAGCCTTCCGACTTCGTGAAGGAGCCCATCGAGGAGGTACGCAAGAAGCGTTATTTGTTTGTTGCGGGCGGTGTGGGTACCGCTCCCGTATATCCCCAGGTGAAATGGCTGACCGAGCACGGTGTCGAGGCTGAAGTCATCATCGGTGCCAAAACCAAGGATATGCTCATCTACACCGAAGCCATGGGTAAGGTGGCCACCAAACTCCACATCTGTACGGATGACGGTACGGCTGGTTTCCACGGTATGGTAACGGCTCTGATCGAGAAACTCGTAAACGAGGGTAACCACTATGACGTGGTTGTGGCCATCGGCCCGATGATCATGATGAAGTTCGTGACGCTGACCACCAAGAAATTCAACATCCCGACCATCGTATCGCTCAATGCGCTGATGGTTGACGGTACGGGTATGTGCGGTGCCTGCCGTGTATCGGTGGGTGGCGAGACGAAGTTCACGTGCGTGGATGGCCCCGAATTCGATGCCTTCAAGGTCGATTTCGATGAGGCAATGCGTCGTCAGGGTATGTACAAGACCCAGGAGCAGCGTGCGCTGGCCATCGCCGCCGAACGTGCCGCGGGTCACAAATGCAACATCGGTCTGGACAAATAGGCCTCCCGACAGGTTATAAACACTTTAAACAGAAAATCATTATGGCAAATAAAATACCGCGCGTTCCCGTTCGTGAACAAGATCCGAAGGTGCGCGCTACCAATTTCGAGGAGGTCTGCCACGGTTACGACCTTGAAGAGGCTGTTTTGGAGGCCTCGCGTTGCTTGCATTGCAAGAATCCGCGTTGTGTGAATGCCTGCCCCGTAAGTGTTCGCATTCCCGATTTCATCGCCGCCCTGCACGAGCGTGATTTGCAGAAGGCTTCGGATGTCATCGCACAGGATTCGTCGTTGCCGTCGATTTGCGGTCGTGTTTGTCCGCAGGAGACGCAGTGCGAGGGTTCGTGCGTTCTGGGCATCAAGGGCGAACCGGTGGCTATCGGTAAGCTGGAGCGTTTCGTGGGTGACTGGAAGTTGAATCACGGTGCAAAAACCGTCAATGATACCCCGAAGAACGGTCATAAGATCGCCATCATCGGTAGTGGCCCTTCGGGTCTGGCCTGCGCAAGCGACCTGGCCAAGTGGGGCTATGAGGTGAAGATCTTCGAGGCTCTGCACAAGGTCGGTGGTGTGTTGGTTTACGGTATTCCCGAATTCCGTCTGCCGAAAGACCGCATCGTTGCCCGTGAGGTCGAGGAGGTGAAGAGCCTCGGCGTCGAGATCGAAACCGACGTCATCGTGGGTCGTACCGTCACGATCGACTCGCTGATGGACGAAGAGGGCTACGAAGCCGTATTTATCGGTTCGGGTGCGGGTCTTCCGCGTTTCATGAATATCCCCGGTGAGAACCTCAACGGTGTGGTTTCGGCCAACGAGTTCCTGACGCGTACCAACCTGATGCACGCTTACGATCCGAGTTACGATACCCCGATTTATGTCGGTCAGAAGGTCGTTGTTGTCGGTGGTGGTAACGTGGCCATGGATGCCGTACGTACCGCAAAGCGTCTGGGTGCCGATTCGGTGATCGTTTACCGTCGTGGCGAGGAGGAACTCCCCGCACGTAAGGAGGAGGTACACCACGCAAAGCAGGAGGGTATCGAGTTCCGTATGCTGACCAACCCCGTCGAGGTGTTGGGCGACGACAAAGGCTGGGTACGCGGTATCCGCTGTGTCGAGATGGAGCTGGGTGAGCCCGATGCGAGCGGTCGTCGTTCGCCGATCGTCAAGGAGGGTTCGGAGTTCGATATGGAGTGCGATGTAGTCATCATGGCACTGGGTACGATGCCCAACCCGATGTTGGCTCATTCGACCACAGGTCTGGAGACCAACCGCAAAGGCTGTCTGGTGGCAACCGAAGAGGGTGCAACGACCCGCGAGGGTGTGTTCGCAGGTGGTGATGCCGTAACGGGTGCCGCAACCGTAATCCTCGCCATGGGTGCCGGCCGTAAGGCTGCCAAGGCCATCGACGAGTACATCAAGTCGAAATAATTCGGATGGTTCGAAGGGTGCGCCTTTTCGAGGTGCAGTCTTTAAGATCCGTTTCAATATCCCTGTCCCCGTTTGGGGACGGGGATTCTTTTGTTTGGGGGCGAGAGGCAAGGGGGCGCGGAAAGGCGGGGCAGAGGTGCGCGGATTTTTTTTGGAGGGCGAGTGGAGGCGATGCGAGGGCGGAGAAGTGTGGACGGAGAAGTGTGCGGAGATGGCGTGGACGATTCGGTCGGAAAGGGAGGTGACGTGATGGTTGGAGGCCGCTGCTTGTCGGGCGGAAATGGGGCACTCGCCCTCTTTTTTCGGGGCAAAAGGCGGTCGGCATCGGATTTGTTCCATGTGGAACCGTGAAAAATGGGATTTTACGGACGGGAATCTGCATAAAAGTCCGCGAAGATGTGCGTTTTTTAGAATTTATGCTTAAATTTGATCAACTCTAAAACCTTAGAATTATGAAAAAGTATCTTGCTGAAATGTTCGGAACTATGGTGCTCGTTCTGATGGGTTGCGGCGCGGCCATCTTCAATGGCGGTTGCGGTACCGTGCCTCAGGTTCTGACCGTGGCTTTTGCATTCGGTCTGTCGGTTGTGGCTATGGCACATGCCATCGGCGGTGTGTCGGGTTGCCACATCAACCCCGCAATCACGCTCGGTGTATGGCTCTCGGGTCGCATCAGCGGTAAAGATGCCGGTTGCTATATGCTGTTCCAGGTGATCGGTGCATTGATCGGTTCGACGTTGCTCTATGTTCTGACGAAGAACATCGACATGACTTACGCCACCACGACGGGTGCCAATGCCCTCCAAAACGGCGTTTCGGTTGCAGGAGGTGTCCTCGCCGAGATCATCTTCACGTTTGTATTTGTCCTCGTCGTACTGGGTGCCACCGACGCGAAGAAGGGGGCCGGTAACCTGGCAGGTCTGGCCATCGGTCTGACCCTCGTTCTGGTACACATCGTCTGCATCCCCATCACGGGTACTTCGGTCAATCCCGCACGTTCGATCGCTCCCGCCCTGTTCGAGGGTGGCGCTGCTTTGAGCCAGCTGTGGATCTTCATCGTTGCCCCGATGATCGGTGCTGCATTCTCGGCACTCGTATGGCGCATCCTCTCTTACGAGAAAGAATAAAACAACTGAATAACAACTATTTAAGCCATCTTCCATCGTGGAAGATGGCTTTTTTGTGGCCTTCGTCCGAAACTTTTGCCCGATATTTGCTCTTGGTGGGGGCAGGTGAGCCCGTCGAAAAGGGCACACCGAAATCGGGAGCGTGTTTCCGAACGGATTCGGGACAACTCCACACACTCCGCATTCCGAAAACCGCTGCGTTGGGAGTTGGCGCGGGTAAATGGACAAAAGCCATGAAAAAACTACTTGTATTTTTGTTTGTCGCATTGGGCGTACTGCCGTTTTGCGCGTGTGGCGATGATGATCAGGCCGTGGTCTATGACGAGACCGAGGCACGCACCTATCTGAAACAGTTGTTCACCGATGCCAACGGTGTGAAATGGCAAAACAACACGTTGTGGAACTCCGCCGCCCCCATCAACGATTGGTACGGCGTGGATTTCAAGAGCGGATGCCTGACCGTCGATCTGAAGGAGAACCGTCTGAACGGAACGGCCTCTTTCGAGGGGTGTAACTTCCTCTCTTCGGTGGATTTGAGCAAGAACCAGCTGCGCGAAATCGCGTTGAACGACTGCGCCGTGCTGATGAAGATCGATTGTGAGGGTTGTGTTGGTCTTAAGGAGTTGCGCGTGGATGTCCGTTGCTGACGGAGCTGGATTGCGACGATGCGGATATTGCGATGTTGGATTTGAGCGGGGATATGTTGCTCGAGAAATTGGAATGCGACTGTTGCCGCAATCTTCAGTCGTTGGATCTGACCACCTCACCGACCATGCGCTGGTTGGAGGGCAACGATTGCGCGTCGCTGAAAAGCCTCGATTTGTCGCGTTGTCAGAAACGGTTTTCGTATGGGAAGGATTTGCGCTGATCGACTATACGGGATGGATCTTCGACGGAGAACCCAACTTTGTGATGCGCAAATAGGAACTCATAGGAAACAAAAACGCTTACCTCATCACGAGGTAAGCGTTTTTTATATTTGGGGACGACCCTTACTCGGCAACAACCGAGAATTTGATCGTAGCCTTAACATCGCGGTGCAACTTGGCAACAGCCTCGTACTCACCTACGGTGTTGATGGCCTCAACGGTGATGTTCTTGCGATCTACGTTGATCTCCTTGGCAGCCAGAGCGTCAGCCAGGTCGTTAGCGGTAACGGTACCGAACAAACGGCCTTCCTCAGCCTTCATGGTGATCGTCAGCTGGATGTTGGCGATGGTCTCGGCCAATGCCTGAGCGTCAGCAAGGATCTTGGCGTCCTTGTGAGCGCGCTGTTTCAAGTTCTCTGCGAGCACTTTCTTTGCAGCTGCGGTAGCAGCCTTTGCATAGCCCTGAGGAATCAGGTAGTTGTTCGCATAACCGGGCTTTACGTTTACGATATCGTTGGCGTAACCCAGTTTCTCCATATCTTTAATCAGAATTACTTCCATTTCGTCTCCTCCTTTTAATTATTTCATGCAATCGGTTACGAAGGGCAGGATGGCCAGGTGACGCGCACGCTTAACAGCCTGTGCAACCTTCTTCTGGAATTTCTGCGAAGTACCGGTCAGACGACGGGGCAGAATCTTACCCTGCTCGTTGAGGAACTTCTTCAAGAACTCACCGTCCTTGTAATCTACATACTTGATACCGAGTTTTTTGAAACGGCAATATTTCTTCTTCTTTACGTCAACCGATACGGGGTTGAGGTATCTGATTTCAGATTGTGCTTTGTTGTCCTGTGCCATGGTTTACTCCTCCTGTTTTTTAGAAAGTTTAGCACGACGCTTTGCCGAGTACTCTACGGCATACTTGTCCTGCTTGAAAGTTAAGAAGCGGATCACGCGCTCGTCGCGACGGAAGTTGGTCTCAAGCGTGTCGACGATCTTGCCTTCGCCCGTGAACTCGATCAGGAAATAGAAACCGGTGGTCTTCTTCTGAATCGAGTAAGCGAGCTTCTTCAAGCCCCATGCCTCTTTATTCACAATCTGACCGCCGTTCTCGGTGATGACACCTTGGAATTTGTCAGCCACTTCCTGTACCTGTGCTTCAGACAGAACCGGCGTGACGATGAAAACGGTTTCGTAATTGTTCATAATGATGAATTAATTTAAATTTAGTCCCATTTCGGGAGGGCAAAGGTAGGAAGAATATTTTGAAAAAAAAATTAATTACGCTTTTTTCTCGTTGAAAATCTGCATTTCAGGGGTTTTCTAAAGGGGCGGGAA
>JAHHQM010000017.1 GCA_020026395.1 Alistipes sp.
CACCCGAACCCCCGACACCCCCCACACCTCCAACACCGCCCACCACCGAAACCTACAAGGTGGGGGATTTCTACGACAAGGGCTTCATCAAGGGCATTGTGATCCGCGTCAATGAGGAAGGTACGGCGGGTACCGTCGTATCGCTCGACGAAACCCAAGCCGTATGGTCGTACAAACGCGAAGAACCGACCCAATCCCGTCCGCAATCGGGACGCTACAACACCGACTGCGTCTATGCCATGGACGGCTGGCGGGAAAACTATCCCGGTTTTTTGTGGTGCAGCGAGAAAGACCCCATGAACATGAAAAAATGGTACATTCCCAACAACCTGCAGGAGATCGGGTATCTCTACACGGCTTACACGGGGGCATCGGTCAAAACCGAGGACGGTACACCCCAGGGCGCACAACCTTCACCCGAGGAGATTGCCAAAAACAGGGAAAAGTTCAATGCCGCGCTCATGAGCCACGGCGGAATGCCGCTTACCGACGACATCTATTGGACTTCGTCCGAATTTGCCGCCGACATGGCCTACTCCTTCAACATGAAGGAGGGTTGTGTCGTTCTGATGCCTCAGGATTCCGACAAGGGTATGGAGTACAAATTCAGAGCGTTGGCCGATTTCAAACTTTAAAACTCAGAAAGCAATGAAACGAATTATGATGTGCCTGCTTGCAGGTTTTCTCTGCATGGCCGTCTCGTGCAGCGACGACGATGAGATTCCCGCAACAGGCCCCAACGGAGGGGGTGAAGACAACGGCGAAGATCCCGTCCCTGCACTCCAAATCACATTCTCCGAGATCACGAGTACCTCGTTTACCGCCTCATGGAATGCGTTTGAGGGTGCAGATACCTACCGCTATGAAGTTACCTGCAAGCGCGACGGTCACGTATCGGCAGTTACAGCCGCCAACATCGAGGAGTTGCAATTCACGCTGAACGGTCTTACCCCCTCGACGGAATATACCGTCAAATTGGTTGCGAAAGCCAACGGAAAAATCTGCTCGGATTGGGTCAAACAGACCGTGACGACCGCAGGTGAGGATAAAGTCACGTTCGCCATCACGCCCTATGAGCGTTACTACGAAGGTGCATTCATCTACCCCTATGCCCAAATCAAAGTTTCCAATCCCGATGTTTTCTATTGGGTGAGTGCCATTCCCGACGACGCCCAGCTCAATCCCGTCGAGTGGATCAAGGAGGATATCGCCTACTATCGGGAACTCGGCATGAAATGGGAGGATCTGATCGAAGAGCATCTGATTCTGAAGGGTGACACCGACAGCCAGCCCTTCCTCTTCAACGGCTACAACCACTATTTCTTCATTGTGGCACAGGTCGAGAAGAATATGTCGGATATTTCGGTCAGCAACGAGATTTCGCGCAGTTATCGCTTCTGGTATGAAGCTCAGGACACGCAGATCGAGCACGAATCGACCTACGACGAGTTTGTCGGCGAGTGGCTACTTCAAACCACAGGCACGGTACGCGACGGAGGAAACGGCCAGATCAACATCGACGAAGTAAAAGAGGAATTCCTCGTCAGCATCGTTCCTTCTAACGACAAGAAAGCACTGTATCTGAAAGGATTTGGCGGAGAACGCAACCTCTTCGGCGATACAGGCATCAAGATGGATTTCGAAGCTGCCGACGACAACTACAACAAGATCGCCATCTCATTCCCGCAGGAGATCCAAACCGACGGTAATACCGCTTGGAAGTACGTTTCGTGGTATAACTTCATCGGAACGGTCAATGGTCAGGAGATACACGCCTATCTGCCCTACGACGACAAGATGTTCGAGAGCATGCCTTCGTGGTCGAAGGGATTCTCAGGATTTGTCGCCAACCTCAACCGTACGGTGATCAAGATCTTCCCCGAGAACTACATCGACGGTGCTTATGAGGGTGCCTATATGTTGTCGATGTGGCCCTACGGCATCAGCACCACGGGCAACGTCGAGCAGGATAAGTTTATGAACGGCCGTCACGAAGAACCCGTCGGCCCCTACACCCTGATCCGTAAGGATGTAGCCGAAGGACTGATCCTTAAATTGCCCGACACGAGCGTTGACAACGCCACACAAGCTGCCCCGTTAAAAACGCCCCGCAAGGCATTTAGCGTACGACTTTAAGCACTGTCCCCGAAAAAGAGAGCTACTCCTTGAGGAGTAGCTCTCTTTTGTCTTGTTTCGGGCAAAAAAAATGGATGCAAATCTCGTAACAACTTGATTTACATCCATTCTTGCGGAGAGTGGGGGATTCGAACCCCCGGTACGGTAACCCGTACGTCAGTTTAGCAAACTGGTGGTTTCAGCCACTCACCCAACTCTCCGTGGCCTTCTGATCAACGCGCTTTGCGTTTAAGGGTGTGCAAATATAGATTCTTTTTGTCAAAATACAAAATTTCCCGATAAATTTTATTCACTTATTTTCCCCCACAAGGTCTCTTTCCGAAAGCCAAACCCCATCGGATCATCGGGTTACGCACCCTGCTCACACCCCCGAAAAAAAAGGGCGTTTCCCGAAAAGAAACGCCCCGTCCATATCCTCGTCACACGTTTAGTGCGGACAATTCAGCGTGAAATCGTCGGCATCCTGCCATGCGGGGAACTCCTCGCGGAATTTCGCCTGCGCCTCCATATCCAAGGTCATCTTCATGATGCACTCGCACGACTTGGCATCGGCAATCGTATTACCCGCAAAGTCGATCAGCGCCGAGTCGCCGACATAGTTTCCGTCGGGGTCTTTACCCACGCGGTTCACGGCAGCCATGTAGCACTGGTTCTCGATGGCACGCGCACGCAACAGGATGCGCCATGCGTCACGACGGCTGTCGTCCCACGATGCCGAGCAGATGATGGCGTCGTAATCGCCACGGTTGCGGCTCCACACCGGGAAGCGCAGATCGTAGCACACCAACAACAGGAAACGGATTCCCTTATATTCGATGATGACCCGTTTGTTGCCGGGCGTATAATCGCGCCCCTCGCCACCGGGACGGAACAGGTGGTGCTTGTCGTACCATTTCATTTCACCATCGGGCGTGATGAAATACATACGGTTGCGGTACTCGCCATTCTCCGAAATGACCACACTGCCGACAACGGCCTTGCCGAAGTCATGTGCCCAACGGCGCATGGCGGTCACCACCTCGCCCTCCTGCGGCTCGGCCACACGCGAAGGCTTGAGTTTGAAGCCCGTAGCGAACATTTCGGGCAGTACAACGACATCGGCCTTGGCATCTGCCACAAAAGGCTCGAATCGCTTCAGGTTCGTGGCGGTCTGCTCCCACTCCATATCGACCTGACAAATAGCAATATCTAATTTCATGGTTGGTAGTTTTTTTTCAAATTGGACCTCTAATATAGGCCTTTTTTTTCAAACTGCAAACACAATCATTGCAACCCTAAAAAATAAAATGTACTTTTGTGCCATAACTCATACATTTAACCATGCTTAAAGTAGGACGCATCCAAACACTCACCGTCAGCCGTCTTTCGGACTACGGACTTTACCTCGAAGACGAGGAGCACAACGAAGTGCTCCTGCCCAACCGTTACACCTCGCTCAACGACAAGCCCGGTGACGAAAAAGAGGTGTTCATCTACCACGACTCGGAAGACCGTCTGGTCGCAACCACCGAAAAGCCGCTGGCTTTGGTCGGCGAGGCGGCCTACCTCAAGATTGTCGACAAGACCGTTCACGGCGCATTCCTCGACTGGGGACTCTACGGCAAGGATCTGTTCCTGCCGAACCGCAACCAGCAGGGCGGAATCATCGCAGGACAACACTGCATGGTTTATGTCTATGAGGATGCCATCACGGGTCGTTGCGTGGCCACGTGCAAGATGAAGAGCTTCATCAACAACGAGATCGTCACCGTCGAGCCGCGTCAGAAGGTCGATATTCTGGTGGCTTCGGACTCCCCGATCGGATTCCGTGTGATCATCAACAACCGCCACTGGGGTATGCTCTACCACGACCAGTTGTTCCGCAAGGTGGCCATCGGCGATCACTTGGAGGCCTACGTGCGCCGCATCACCGAGGATAACCGCATCGACGTAAGTCTTCAGCAGGCGGGTTACGCGCAGGTGAAGGATTCGGCTGACATCCTTATGCAGCTCCTGAAGGACAACAACGGTATGTTGCCGATCAACGACGACAGCACCCCCGAGGAGATCACCCGTCTGACGCAGATGAGCAAAAAGACCTTCAAACGCTCGGTCGGCACGCTCCTGAAAAACGGATCGGTCGAGATGACCGAGGAGGGCATCAAACTCACCCACCGCTCATGAACCGCATAGCCACCGCCGAGCGCGTCTCCCGCGAAGCCTCCGACAATTTCGTATTCCAGCGTTCGCTTTTGGCCTACTACAAGGCCGCCGAGCTGATTTCGGGCGATGTGTTGGAGATCGGCACGGGATCGGGCTACGGCATCGAGGTCGTCGCACCGCACGCGGCACATTTTGTCACGGTGGACAAGCACCGCCCCGACATTGATTTGACGGGAGTCGAGTTCCACGAGATGACCGTTCCGCCGTTGAAGTTTCCCGAGGCCTCGTTCGATTTTGTCATTTCGTTCCAGGTCATCGAGCACATCGTCAATGACCGTGAGTTCGTGCGCGAAATTCACCGCGTGCTTCGTCCCGGAGGCCGATTCATCGTCTCCACGCCCAATGCCCCGATGTCGCTGACGCGCAATCCGTGGCACGTGCGCGAATACCGCCCCGAGGAGCTCGACGCTCTTTTGCGGTGTTCGTTCAATGAGGTGGAGCAGTGGGGAGTGGCCGGTAACGAAAAGATCATGGCCTACTACGAGAAAAACCGCGAGGGCGTGCGTCGCATCACGCGATTCGACATCCTCGATCTGCAACACCGTCTGCCGCGTCAGTTGTTGCAGCTACCCTATGACCTGCTGAATCGATTGAATCGACGTAAGTTACTCAAAAACAACGATTCGCTGACCCGTTCGATCCGCATGGACGACTACCGCATTCAGGAGGTTACGCCCGATTGTTTCGACCTGTATTACATTGCCCGTAAAGTCTGAAAAACCATGAAATACACCCTTCAAACACCGCTTCAAGGCTACGTTTCGCTGTGCGACTCGCTGGAAGAGAGTCTTCCGATCAAGAATCTCTACCGATTGATCTATGTGCGCGAAGGGGGTATTTCACTCGAAATCGACCGTGTGGAGACCACGCTCCGGAAGGGCGAACTGATCTCCGTCACCCCGATTCACAAAATTACGCCGCGCGATCTTACCTCGGGCGAATATGTCGTGCTGGCATTCAACAGCGATTTTTACTGTATTTACAGCCATACGGACGATATTTCGTGTAGCGGCGTGTTGTTCCACGGATCGTCCCAATCGTTGCGTCTGGAGCTCAACGAGGAGGAGTGTATGCGCCTAAATCGCATCATCGAACAGATGCCCGAAGAATTTTCCGACGGGGACGACCTCAAAGAGGAGATGCTCCGTCTGCAACTCAAGCGCCTGATCATCACCTGCACGCGCATCGCCCGCGAACAGATCGAGGCACACGCCGCAAGCACCAAGACCGACGATCTGGTACGTCGTTATTATCTTCTGGTCGAGGAGCATTTCCGCACGCTGCACAAGGTGGCCGACTATGCCGACCTGCTGCACCGCTCGCCCAAGACCTTGAGCAACCTTTTTGCCGAGGGCGGCTACCCTTCCCCCTTACGCATCATCCGCGAACGCATCCTTTCCGAAGCCCGCCGTCTGATGATGCACACCACGCTACGTGCCAAGGAGATCGCCACGGATCTCGGCTTCGAGGACACCGCCTCCTTCAGCCGTTTCTTCCGCACGATGAGCGGCCAGAGCATCTCCGACTTCCGCGCGGAACATCCCTATCAGAAGCAGTGTCCCAATACGAAGGAATAAAAAAGGCAACTCCCTGATGGAATTGCCTTTCTTGTTTATCGTTTCGACAGGCGAAACACCCGTGTTTCGTGTGAGGCGACCTCGGTTTTGAGTGTCGCTTTCGTCACGCCCCGATCTTTCATCGCCCACACATCACGCACCCGATAGCGTTGATCTGTCCGAAGTGCACCGATCCGACTGAAATCAAAGGTAAAATCCCTTGCGTCGGCATTCATATTGGTTACCGAAAGCGCCACATTGCCATTTTCCAGATCTTTCGCAAACACGATCATGCCGTCCTCTTCCGAGATCAGTTCGGCCTGTTGCCCATGCGATCCTGATTGATCGCAATCAATTCCCGATGGGTCATAATCGCAAGATCGTCCTTTGAGATCTTCTTCGTCAGGTCAAACGACAAGGTCAGGGGCGAAGACCACATACACCAAAGTGCAAACTGCGTCCGATATTCGGTCTGCGTCATGCCGGGTTTGCCCGCCACCAGATCGTTACTCGATTTACCCGTGCCGTGGATGCAGACGCACATCATATCCGCATCGTTGAAGCGGTTGGGGCCCGAATACGGCCAAAGATCCTTCATACCCTCGACGCTCTGCACAATGCCGATACCGCCGTGCTCACCGTTCCAGCCGTCACGCGTGTCGTACGTACAACGCCACGTGGTCGCACCCGTATTTACGCCCCACTTCCAGGGTTCGCGAGCACCCCACTCGCACATATAGAACAGGATGTCGCGTCCCGTCGCCCGCAGTGCATCACCCATCGCCTTATAGCGTTTCTCGGCACTTTCGCGATCGGCAGGCGCACCGCAATAATCGTATTTCAAAAGATCGACACCCCATTCGGCATAGGTCCGAGCATCAACCTCTTCATTGCCGTAAGATCCGAAACGCCCCGCGCATGTTTTCTCGGCCGCATCGGAATAGATGCCGAACTTCAACCCTTTTGCGTGTACATAATCGGCCGCGGCCTTGATTCCGTTCGGGAATTTGTCGGCGTGAGGTAACGGCCGACCATCGGCCGCACGCTGATCGGCATGCCACAGGTCATCAATGCAGAGGTATTTATCTCCCGCCTCATACAGGCCTTGCGAATGGAATGCATCGGCCACCTTACGGATCACGCGCTCCGAAATATCGCCCTGCACCACATTCCACGACAGCCATCCCATAAAGGGCACGGGTTGCTGAAGGCGGGAAGATACGGTCAATTTTATCGGTTCTTCAAACGTACGCCCGTCGAGGATCACTTTGGCTATGTAGGTATATTCGCCCTCATCGGTCACCACGCCCTCGACCAATTTGCGTTCGGAATTCCACTTCAGTCCCGCGGGCAGATCCTCAACCACGACCCGCGCCTCGGGAGACAACGTACGAATCTTGTGCATATAGCGCCCCCCCGGCTGCGAAAACAGCACCGTGGCACAAGCCAGCTTCGCGCTGATCTCCTCGGCCGAAACGATCACGGGAGGCGTCGAATTCTGCTCGTGGTACTCGAAATAGGCATTCGTCCAATCCACATGATCCGACTCTGTTCCGCCCTCCGCACCGAAAGTTTCCAAGAGGAGGTATTTCCAACCCTTGCAATCGACCTCCACCGCGATGCCCTCCGCATCGTCATAACGGACACCGCTCGCATAGCGCACACCGCCCACCTGAATCGGTCGGCCGCCGATGCTGCGATCTTTGCGGTTTGTCTGCCACCCGCAAATCGCTTTCTCAAGCACCAAGGAGGAATATTAGTCGGAAGATTCGATAGCGAATTATTTAAATACCTGCTAATCTGTACGATTAGCAGGTATTTAATGATTATTTTACGCTTAAAAACGCATTAATATTCTTCCTCGTTGAAGAAGAAGTCGTCTTTCGACGGGTAATCGGGCCAAATATCTTCAATCGATTCGTAAATATCGCCTTCATCTTCGATCTCCTGCAAGTTTTCAAGAACTTCAAGAGGTGCGCCCGAACGAACGGCATAGTCAATCAATTCTTCTTTGGTGGCAGGCCATGGGCCATCCTCAAGTTTTGAGGCCAATTCAAGAGTCCAGTACATGTTACAAAAGTTTTAGTTTCCTAATATTCAGTTGTTTAAGTTCAAAGTGCATCGCGCACCTTTTAAATTGGACTGCAAAAATATCATTTTCTCGGAAACTGCCAAGAAAAACTTCAATAATTTAACATCCGTTCGTTTTTTTCGAACAGCAAAACACCTCAAATGAACACCTCCGCAAAAAAACAGAAAGATCCCCGTCGGTTTTCATCCGCGGGGATCTTTATAGCTTGAAAAATCGACTCGATTACGGAATCCAAAGGATCTCCTCCACCTCGAAATAATCCGTCAGGCGACGCCCCAACAGGTAGAAGTAATCCGACAGGCGGTTCAGGAATTTCAACGCCATGGGATCGACCCCGTACTTTTGATCGGCACGCAACGCCTCACGCTCGGCACGGCGGCACACCGTACGGCACACGTGACACAACGACACGGCCTTGTTCCCGCCCGGAATCGTGAATTTGTCGATCGGACGCACCTCGGCCTGCAAGGCATCGATATGCTCCTCAACCCAGATAACCACCTCCTCGGGCAGCGGTTTGATCTTCGAGGACTCCTCCCCGCCCTTGGCCAATGCAGCCTCCACGGACATCAGTCGCGAAAGAATCCAATTCAACTGACCGACATATTCGGCCAGCGCAACCTCATCACGCATGAAATCGTTGAGCAGTGCCGTATAGGCCGACAATTCATCGACCGTGCCGTACGCCTCGACACGCTCGTCACTCTTGAATACGCGCTCGCCGCCGATGAGCGACGTCGTTCCGCGATCTCCGGTTTTGGTGTATACTTTCATCAGATTCTGAAGTGTTGTTTGGGCAGATGATTATTGAAAATCAGGAGGTAACCCCGATTATCGACCGTCGTCGAAGGGTGACGCAACGCAATCCCGTTGCACAATGCCTCTCGCTCGCGGGTGGCATAGGGATTCATCACCGCCACCGTATGCCGCTGCACTTGAGCACACGCCACCAACCTTAGCAACTCGTCGTTCGGAAGCTCTTCCGAAGCGATCCACAAATCGCCCTCCGCCACATCGTAGCCGCAACCCTTGTATCCGCAATGGATCGCCAGGTTTTGCAGCTGTATGGCACGTCGTTCGGGCACGTCTTTTTCGATCAAGAGATTATAAACCGTCCGCTCCCCCTCCATAAGCGTTTTGCGCATGAACACCTCACGCACAATGGCATAGATGTAGGGAGAATGCACGCCATGCCCCCGAAAATAGGGCGCACGCACCAATCGGTTTCCGAGTCTTGCGACCCGACCCGAAAGATGAATCCCGTGAAGCGAGATTTCGATGGATGGCAGATGCAGTTTCATAATCCGGGATCGGCGTTTTTATTTTTTCAACATACCGGCCAGACGCCCCGTCGAGAATGCGATTTGCAGGTTGTAACCACCCGTATCGGCATCCAGATCGAGCACCTCACCCGCAAAGTAAAGTCCCTTGACCTTCAGCGACTCCATCGTGTAGGGGTTCACCTCGTCACAACGGACACCGCCTGCCGTCACGACGGCATACTCGAACGGCGCGTAGTCCGTCACGGGCAATACCCATCCCTTCAAGACCTTAACCAGACGCTCCAACTCTTCGTCGGTCACTCTCGAAATGTAATTCTTCGAGTGAATGTCCAACTCCTTGGCCATCGGCAGTACCAGCGGTTTGGGCAGTAACTTACGCAGCAACTCCGCGAAGAACTCCGTGGGTTCCATCTCCTTGATATCGCGGGCGATGCGGTCACGCAACACCTGCTCCGTGAGGGCGGGTTTCAGGTCGAGCGAAATTTTCACCTTGTGGCCGTCGATCAGTGCATCGACCGCCTTTCGGCTCATACGCAGGGCAACAGCGCCCTCGATACCGCGCGACGAGAAACCGATCTCGCCAAATTCGCTCTGTACCTCCTCGTTATCTATATATAAGGTAGCGTAAATATTGCGCAACAGGAAACGATCCAATCCCTTGATGAACGGATGCGTCGTAATGAGCGGCGTCAGCGAAGGACGCAACGGCTCGATCGTATGTCCCAGGTCGGCGGCAAACTGATAGCCGTCACCCGTCGAACCCGTACCGGGATACGACACACCGCCCGTGGCGAGGATGACCTGTGAGCACTCCTCCTTGCGTTCGAAACCGCGCTTGTTAATGTAGCGCACGCCGAACACGTGATCGCCCAGCGTCATGATTTCCGTCACCCGCGTGTTGTAGATGATCTTCACGCCGTTCTCCACGCAGTAATCCAACAGGGCGTTGGCAATATCCCATGCCTTGCCGCTCTGGGGATAGACGCGTTGTCCCTGCTCGACCTCCAACTTGCAGCCCTGACGCTCGAAAAAGCGGATTGCCGCACGGTTGTTGAATTCGGCAAAAGCCTGCTTGAAGAAGTCGGCATTGGCACGCAGATGCTCCTTGAATTCCTCGGCGGGACGGGCGTTCGTCACATTGCAACGACCCTTACCCGAGATGCGCACCTTGCGTCCCGATTTCTCCATCTTCTCGATGAGTAACACGCGGTTACCGTTATGTGCTGCGGTGCCCGCGGCCATCATGCCGGCGGCACCAGCTCCGATGACAATCACGTCAAAGGGCTTGATTTCTTCCATTTGTTCCATCTTGGTTGCAAAGATACGGAATTATTTCGTTCTTTCGGGAAAAAATATTTATCTTTGTCCCCGCAAAAAGCAAACAAACGTTCTATACAATTATGTTGAGCAGAAGATTACTCCGTATCAAGGTTCTTAAAGCATTATTCGCCCACATCAAGTCGGGCTCCGACAGCATGATCGCATCGGAAAAAAATCTGATGGCATCTGTAAACAAAGCCTACGATCTCTATTTTCAAATGCTGACTCTGCCCGTTGAGCTCGTCAATTATGCTCACCAGCGTCAGGATCTCGCCAAACAAAAACGTCTGCCCACTGCCGAAGACCTCAACCCCAACACCAAATTTGTCGATAACATCATCCTTTCGATGATCGCCGACAGCGACTCCGTGAACGATCACATCGCTGCCAACGGTCTGGGTTGGTCGCAACACACAGACCTGATCCGCATCCTTTACAACCGCATGGTGCAGAGCGAATACTACCAGAAGTACATGTCCTCGACCGAGCGTACGTTCGATGGTGACAAGGCCTTCGTCGAGGAGTTCTTCCGCGACATTCAGCACTCCGAGGAGCTGGACGACGCACTCGAGGAGATGTCGGTAATGTGGTGTGACGACATGCCCTACATCCTGATGATGATCTCGCGTACGATTTCCGGCATCCGCACCTCCCACAACGACATCCGCATCGCATCGCAGTACAAGAGCGAGGAGGATCCCGAATTTGTGAAGATCCTGTTCGAGAAGACGCTCATCGACTACGACAAGACGCAGGAGTACATCGAAAAATTCACCTCGAACTGGGATGTGGAACGTATCGTATTCATGGATAATCTGATCATCGCCACGGCCATGACCGAACTTTTGCAGTTCCCGTCGATCCCCGTGAAGGTGACCCTCGACGAGTTCATCGAGATCTCGAAATACTACTCGACCCCGGGCAGCAGCACCTTTATTAATGGTGTGCTGGACAAGATCGTCGAGTCGCTCAACGCCGAGGACCGTATCCGCAAGGCAGGCCGCGGTCTGATCTAATCCCCGTTCAGAAAGGATGTTACGCCGAATCTCAATCCTCGTTTTAGCCCTGGCGCTCGTTTCGTGCGGTGGCGGTAAGAAAGCCCCCGAGAAGATCGCCAAGTCGAAAAACGCACTGACCATCCGCCTGTGCGATTCCCTGATCGAACGCGGCATCAGCGACACGCTCCGTTTCGGACACCTCCATTCGGGGGAGATTGCGCATCTCGATTTTTGGATCGAGAACCGCACCCCGAAACCCGTCGTTCCGCTGATGGTCAAACGCACGTGCGGCTGCACGGACTTGGAGTACGATCAGAAACCGATCGCCCCCAACGAGGAACGCCGTTGCCGCATCATTTTCGATTCGCGCGGCATTTACGGCTGGCAGCTCAAACTGATCGACCTCAAACTGGCGGGCTACGAACGCCCCGTGCGCCTGTTCGTCGAAGCCGAAGTGGACTAATAAAGGAGCAGATTTGGATATTTCACAATATTGCTTAACTTTGCATCGTTTAGAACAAGTAACTAACAATTTAAAAACCGAATAAAACTATGATTAATTTCCTGCAAACCCCTCCCGCCCAAGCCGATTTCATGCAGAACTACGGCATGCTGATCATGATCGGTCTGATGATCCTCGTGATGTGGCTTTTCATGTGGCGTCCGGAGGCCAAGCGTCGCAAACAGCTCCAGCAGTTCCGTGAAGGTCTGAAAAAAGGTGACAAGATCATCACCGCAGGCGGTATCTACGGCGTGGTTAAAGAGGTAAAGGAAACCACCCTGCTGATTGAGGTTGACGGTAACATCACGCTCCGCATTGACAAGAACATGGTCGTTGCCGACACTACCGATCTTCAGAAATAAGACATACCTTGTCCTCGGACGGGGTTTTCTCCGCCCGACGCAACACCACTACGGGCTGTTCCCTTGGGAGCAGCCCGTATTTTACGCAAAAATCACACACATCACACCATGACAAAAACCATTACACACATCTGCCAGGGCACCTGCTCGCGACAGATCACCGTCGAAGTCGAGGACGGCATCATCCGCAATGTCGAGTTTTTGGGCGGTTGCGACGGAAACACCAAGGGCATTATGTCGCTCGTACGCGGCATGAAGGCCGAGGAGGTCATCGCCCGTTGCAAGGGTATCGACTGTCGCGGCAAGGGCACGTCGTGTCCCGACCAGCTGGCACAGGCATTGTCCAAGGCATTGTAAAACGGTTACGGGTTTTCGATCGTTTTTCCCGAAAACGGATCTATATTTTATTGAGGTTTCGTCTTTCGCACCGGGTGCGGAGGACGATTTTTTTTATGATAAAGAGGTTGTAAATATAACGGATATAACAAGATTTTCACGTCCTTTAAACGCTATGTCTACATTCTACCACATCGAACATTTTTCAGATATCCATTCAAGAATATTTATTAAGAACAGACACCAACTAAAATTGTCAAAAAAAGCAATTGTTGCAAAATTATTAATTTCATGTTACAAAAATATTCATTTACAATACGAGTATTAGATTTTACTGAAATTGAATTATTTTTGCAAAAACAATTCATAGGTGTCCGGAAAACTCCGGACAGGTTATTATAAGTTTAACAATTAAATCAGGTTCGGTAGAACCATCCAGTTCATTGACAATATTACAGTTAGGTTTTACAAAGAGGTTTTTAGAGCAGGTACATTCGTAAGCGAATCACTTACAATCTTCGATATCTCATAAACGGCACGTTCTTCTTTCATCGTCAGTTGACCTGCCATGCGGCATATTGCATCTGACAAGATGACTGCTTCCGGAAGGAATCCACGCTTACTTCACGTCGGCGTCGGTTTGAAGCCGTTGCTGTTTTTACTCTGATGACGGCCCCCAAATGTTACGAAGACTCCAAAACATTGCACCCCAGTCAAAAATGTATCCTGGCATCGCTTTTCTTCTTTTGGGACAAAGTCCATTCAAAGGTGGTAAGACACTCTGTCAGTCCCGCAAAGAATCGCGGCCGACTCGAAAAGCCCATATAACCGTACATTCAATACATTCAAAGAACTTTCATGTTTTACCGGACTCTGATGGAATCAATTATCAAATTCATTATGCAAAAAAGTATCAGGTTGGTTTCTGGTCTCTATCTCAAACTGACACTACTGACTGGCGTTATCGGTCTCGTATTGCGCATCATTCTGCTTTTCAACGAACAGACCACCTCACTCTCTTTCTCATTCGGTGAATGGTGCAAAATCTTCCTGCTGGGTGCCGTGAACGATTTCTGCGTGGCAATGGTGGCGTTCATTTTCCTATGGCTCTTCATGTTGAGCGTTTCTCGGATCAAGTACAAAAAACCGTGGGGGCACATCTTCCTTGCCTTGCTCGTGGCAACGTTCTGCTATGTGGCATTCTTCAATACGATCTTTGATGAATATGGAAGCATTGCCCCGCAGATCGCCCTCTATGTGTTGGGTTACTGGGCCGGCAGTTTCGCACTGAGGCTCTTTCTGCCCGAATTCCGCAATCTCTGGACCAAGGTATGGTTCACCATCAGCATCTTCATCTATGTGAATGTCATCATCTTCAACGGAATCAGCGAATATTTCTTTTGGAGCGAATTCGGTGTCCGCTACAACTTCATCGCCGTCGATTATCTGGTTTACACCAACGAAGTAGTGGGCAACATCATGGAGTCCTACCCCGTCGTGCCAATAACGTTGGGGATCGTCGTCGTAACACTGCTCGTGACATGGTATTGCTTCCGAAGCGAACTCGCGCAGACCGAATACCTTAAAGACTGGAGGTGGAAAGTAGTAATCGGACCGGCCTACATCATAGTACTGTCCGCCGCGATCGGGCTGCTAAACTTCAATACCCGCTTCCAGAACAGCCCCAATGTCTATGTCAACGAATTGCAGGCTAACGGACTCTACAAATTCTACGATGCCTTCGTCAATAACTCACTCGATTACAAACAGTTCTACCTCACATATCCCGAGGCCGAAGCCTTCGTGCACAAGATCTACCAGAGCACGGGAGACAACCTACACACCGTACACGCCGAAGGGAAGGAAATCTGCCGCAACATCGTCCTGATCACCATGGAGAGCATGAGCGCCTCATATATGGAGCGGTTCGGGAACACGGAAAAGATCACCCCCGTACTCGACTCGCTCTACAAATTGGGATTGGCGTTTAATCGCGTATACGCCACGGGCAATCGCACGGTACGCGGTCTGGAGGCCGTAACACTTTCACTCCCGCCCTGCCCGGGACAAAGCCTCATCAAGCGTCCGAATACTGCGGGGATGCACTCCACGGGAGCCTTGTTGCGCGACAAGGGGTATAAGGTAACCTATTTCTACGGAGGCAACAGTTATTTCGACAACATGAAGACCTTCTTCTCCAGCAACGGATACGAAATCATCGACCAGAAAAACTACAAACCCGAAGAGATCACCTTCGCCAACATCTGGGGAGTCTGCGACGAGGATATTTACCGAAAAGTCATACGCACGCTCAACAGGGATACCCGCAACAACAAGCCGTTCTTCGCCCATGTGATGACTGGCAGCAACCATCGCCCCTTCACTTACCCCACAGGACGAATCCGTATCCCAAAAGACTCGAAGAGTCGAGCCGGAGGCGTGCTTTACAGCGACTACTCGCTGGGACGATTCTTTGAAGAAGCCTCCAAACAGTCGTGGTTCGGAAACACAATCTTCCTCATTACGGCCGACCACTGCGCTTCGAGTGCTGGCAGCACCGAGATTCCGCTACAGAAATACCACATCCCGGCCGTAATCATCGCCCCCGGGCTTGTCGAACCCAAAGAGATCGACGGCATCGTATCACAGATCGACCTGATGCCCACCCTGTTATCATTACTCAACATGAGTTATGATTCGTATTTCTACGGGCGCAGTATCTTTGACCCGGCATATATAAACCGCGCGTTCATCGCCACCTATCAGGATCTCGGCTACCTTGAAGGTGACACCTTCACGATTCTGTCGCCCGTACGCCGCTTCAAGCAATACCGCGTGGTTCCCACCAAGGAGAATCCCCACCACCTCGAAACAATGGAACGTAAAGATACCGAGCAGATTAAACGTGCGATCGGATATTACCAGTCTTCCTGCAAATAGAACATACGGCAATACTCCTTCTTGACAAGAACCGTTCACGAAGATGGGGTATTATTACACGCTTACGGATATTACACAATGTGATATCTGCCTATCGATGCAATACAGCCCATCATGCCATTGCACGATTTACTTTGAGGGGCCCTAAAAAAGCCCCTTTTACTTTTTTTTTGTGGAGGTGGCGGGAGTCGAACCCGCGTCCAAACAGGGAACCCGAAAGTTTTCTACACGTTTAGCCGTCGTTTGATCCTTCTCTCCGTGCCCGGTAGCCGGCAACCTAACACGAAGCCCAGCCCCTAAAGTTCGCATACGGATCGGGGCGATTCCGCACACTATCTCTAAATGTTTGATACCCCGTTGATAAGCCGTTAAAGAGCGGAACAGCCTATCGGGATACTCGTCGTCCGACCTCCTTGGGCCGGTCGATTAAGCTAATCTTCCTTGAAAATTAGGCAGCGAGTGCGTAGCTATTATTGCCATTTGAATTTTGAGTGTCGATATTTACGAGCTGCCACACAGTGCTCGACGTGCTTACAATCAAACTCTGCCTGCTGTCAAAACCAGGCACCCCCGACATTGTCGGTTTCCAAGTTCGTTGAAAACAGTGCAAAGATACGAAATTTTTCAGAGTTTTCGTCACTTTGCACTATTTCGACAAAATTTTTCCGTTACTCCCCTTCGGAATCCATGTGTGAACGCGAGCGTCCCCTAATCTGACGCGCCATCCACAGCAGCAACGCCGCACCGATTACCGTGCAGACAAATCCGCCCCACGACCCCTCGGGGATCAGTCCGAGCAGCGAGAGGATCCAGCCTCCCCACACGCCGACGACGATGCCCAGCAACAAATTGACCCATAACCGCTGACGCGAACCGCCCACGATCCAGTTGGCGATAAATCCGGCCGCAAGACCGATCAGAAGATACCATAAAATAAACATAGTCGAAAAAGTTTTAGGTTTACAGCCAACAAATATGCAAGAACCGTTCCTTTTCACGGGGAATATCGTATCTTTGTTTTTCGGAGGGGAGAACCACCCCGAAAACGAATAGAAACCCACAAAAACACAAAGTACCATGTTGGAACCAGGAATCAAGGGCGAAAGCCGCGTCATAGTCAGCGAACACAACACGGCGATCCGTATGGGATCGGGCGATTTGGAGGTTTTTGCCACCCCCTCGATGGTGGCACTGATGGAGAATGCCGCCATGACGGCCGTTGCGCCCCACTTACCCGAAGGCTCGACGACGGTCGGCGCACTGATGAACACCACGCACATCAAACCCTCGAAGGTGGATGCCCAGATCATCGCCACGGCAGAACTCACCTCGGTAGAGGGTCGCAAACTGACCTTCCGCGTGTCG
This sequence comes from Alistipes sp., assembly GCA_020026395.1. GTDB lineage: Bacteria > Bacteroidota > Bacteroidia > Bacteroidales > Rikenellaceae > Alistipes. The sequence continues at coordinate 17,093 of JAHHQM010000017.1, forward strand.
GCTTCGGACGAAGTCGGCGTAATCGGCGAAGGCGAACACATCCGCTACGTGGTCGATCGCGCGAAATTTATGGCCAAGTTGCAGTAAGCCGCCCCGTGACAAACAAAAAAGCGTGTCTTCAGTTCAGAAGACACGCTTTTATTTTTTCGGGGAAGCATTCGCCTTAAAGCACGGGCAGACGATAGATGAATCCCAGCGAGAAACGCAACATATCGCGCGGAGTCACCGTTTCGGGCAGACGACAACGGCGATAGTTCTTTCCGCCCACATTGAAATAGAGGTGCATGTTGCGATCGCCCATCGGGTAGAACCCCAACCCCGCATCGTAGCCCCACGACGAGAGGTAGTTTCCTTCGGCAAACTGCTCCGAGGCCTTGTAAACCGATCCGCGGTCGTAGTAACCTTTCAGATGCAGATTCCATTTTTTGAGGAAACGGTAATTGAGGTTGGCGGTCAGCGTCATGTACTCCACATTGCGTCCCACGCCGTTCCAAATCGCGCCCTCGGGATCGAGTGCCATGCGACGCACCACACCCAGATGATCGACCTCCGCACGGTGATAAGCCGCATCGAAATAGGCCGCCACCTTACGCGTCTGCCACTGAAGACCGCCGCTTACGTAGAATGCCCACTTGTCGCGTGCCAATTCACCCGTCGTCAGCGCATAACGCATCTTCAAACGACTGTCGGCATACGAACTGTTCCACGCCAGCGAATAGTAAAGCGGCATGGAGGGCGCTTCCAAATCCTCGGACATCACACCGAAAGCCTCGGGCATCGAACCCTGTCGGTTGTTCATCACCTGAAGACCCAACTGCTGGGTGGCCGACGGCGAATAGAAGAACGACACACCGTTCAGATAACACGATATGTTGTTGATAATGCCCGCATAGTCATACACATCGACGGGATACTCCTCGTATTCGAATCCGCCGACAAACAGCGCATGACGTCCGGCCTGCACCGCAAAGCGCGAATCGAACTGATATTTCACCCACGCATAGTCGATACCCGACGAGAGGTTGTCCGTCTCGCCCACGCGCGAACCCTTGTTCAGGCGTTGCAGGTATTTGTAGCTGAGTTTCGGGGTGACTTCGCCGTGAATGTCCAGCACGATGTAGTCAAAACGGAAGGAGGTTTCGTCCCGTCCCGTCTGGGGTTTGGGGAAATTGGCGTGCAGGGCGGTACGCAGATGCAGATCGATGTTGATGGCACGCGGCATCGGTTTTTTGAGCAGATGCTCCACCACCGAATGGCGCACGGTGTCTGCGTCCGCAGGCGCGGCAGCCTCCACCGATCCGACGATCGACAGCAGGAGCATCAAAAGGGAAAACTTCTTGTACATGGGATCGTTAATTTTTAAAATGATGTGCAAAGATACCCAAAATTTTGCAATTTTCGGAAGGACATTCTCCCGAAAAAGCACACCCGCGCCCCTATGCCGTGCGGGATAAAAAAATGCCGTTTTTTTTGGAATGTGCGAAAATTCACCTATCTTTGCACTCGCTTACGAGCAATTGTTTGAGCTGTGGTGTAATGGTAACACAGCAGATTTTGGTTCTGTCGTTCTGGGTTCGAGTCCCGGCAGCTCAACACGAAAAGGAGAAGTCCTCATGGGGAACTTCTCCTTTTTGTTTTACGGGGCTTTCCGATCGGAAGAAGATTTTGAATTTCCAAATAAAAATGCTATCTTGCAGTGGTATTTGTTGCCCGCAAAACCCGCCGGGAAGCACTTCTGCGCAAATATTTGTTTGTCAAGTGCTTTTCCCCGAACCCGGGCAACCGAGCCTGTTACACGATTTAACACCTGCAAACGATGGAAGAGGAATATACCATCCGGATCAACGAGAGCGTGGAGGCTCTGTTCCGCACCATGGAGCAGAGGGTCACTCCCGAAGAACTCGCCCAAATCAAAGCCGCCTACGCGCTGGCTTCGGAAGCACACCGCAATCAAAAACGCAAAACGGGTGAACCCTACATCATTCACCCGATCGCCGTGGCACGCATCGTGGCCGAGGAGCTGATGTTGGGCGCCAATCCCGTCATCGCGGCGTTTCTGCACGATGTGGTGGAGGATACGGTCTTCACGATGAAGGACATCGAGGAGCGTTTTGGCAAGGATGTGGCTTTTCTGGTGGGCGTGGTGACCAAGCAGAAGAAGGAACACTACGAAATGTCGCGTCAGCTGGATAATTTCAAGCAGATGCTCGACTCGCTGCACTACGACATCCGCGCCATCCTGCTCAAGCTGGCCGACCGCCTGCACAACATGCGTACGCTGGACAGCATGCAGCCCCACAAGCAGATGAAAATCGCCGGTGAAACGGACTATTTCTATGCGCCTCTGGCCAACCGTCTGGGTCTTTACTCGATCAAAACCGAGTTGGAGAACCTCAGCATGAAGTTCCGTTGCCCGCACGAATATAACCACATGATGCGCCTTTTGGAGCAGGATCGCCAGCAGTACAAGACGACGCTCGACTCCTTCACCTACCGCATCCGCACGATTCTGAGCCATCTGGATTACCCCGTGCGCGTGGAGAGCACCTACCGTATGCCTTATAGTTTGTGGCGCAAGATGAAGAAGACGCACACCGACTTCCATCACCTCGAACACCGCCACTTCACGAATATCATCTTCCCCGACGGCCTTCCCGCCAGCGAGAAAAACACCTGTTTGCAGATTTATTCGCTCCTGACCGATGTTTTCGAGGAGAAACCCGGCGGCATCTCGAACTATCTGGATAACCCCAAAGAGAACGGATACCAGAGTTTCCACGTGCATCTGCTGTCGGATCACGGCAAATGGGAAGAGGTACACATCAGCAGCGAGCGCATGATCCGCAACTCGAAACTCGGTTGTACGTCGAGCCGCACGGAGGACAGCATCAAACGCTGGATCGAGAAGTTCCGTTCGGTTTTGCAGGATATTGCCAACAACACTCAGGGCGACATTTTCATCGACAACGTCGTGTCGTCGTTCTACAACGATGACATCATGGTCTTTACGCCCAAGGGCAAACCCGTCGTACTGCCCCAACGCGCCACAGCTCTCGACTTTGCGTTCGAGATCCACAGCCACGTGGGCGAACACGCCAAATACGCCCGCATCAACGGCAGTCTCTGCTCCGTGAAGACCGTACTGCATCGCGGCGACTGCATCGAGATCGGTTGTTCGGACGACTCCACGCCCCAACCCGACTGGCAGGATTGCGTGCTGACCTACAAGGCCAAGCGTTTCTTAAGAAACTACTTTGCCAAGTGTCCCCGCCCGCACTACCACCGTTGCCCGCTGTGTAACCCGATGCCGGGCGACGAGGTGATCGGTTTCCGCGAAGCCGACAAGACAACCACCGTCCACAAACGCGACTGCCCCGCGGTCATCCGCCTTGCGTCGCAGTACGGCGATTCGATCGTATCGGTCAATTTCATCGGTTGCCCGACGATCCTCTACCCCGTGGCCATCCACATCAAGGCCGTCGACCGTTATCACCTGCTCAACGACTTCATCGACTGCATCACCAACCGTCTCCACCTGTCGATCGACCGCCTGGAGACCTACACCAACGATGCCATCGTAAACTGCACAATATGGTTTGAGGTTCATTCGTTCAACGAATTACAGGACATCATCGCCCACATCAGCGAAATAGACGGCGTGGACGAGGTGCAGCAGGTAAAAGTAGAAGCAAGCAATAAAACGATATAACACAGATGGATAGAAAATACGTGGTACGCCTGCGCGACGTATCCATATACAACGCCGACGACCCGTTCGGCAGCCGCAAGCCGGAAGACCTGATGCGTCACGGCGAATTGGTGCTTTCGGATGTGAACCTGAGTGTCGAGCCGGGCGAATTTGTCTACCTGATCGGCCGTGTCGGTTCGGGTAAGAGTAGCCTTCTGAAGACGCTCTACGCCGAATCGCAACTCATCGTGGGCGAAGGCTACATCGCGGGATTCGACCTCAAGCGCATGCGCCGTAAGGACATCCCGATGTTGCGCCGCCGCATCGGCATCGTCTTTCAGGACTATCAGCTGCTCACCGACCGCAACGTATTCCAGAACCTCTACTATGTATTGAAGGCCACCGGATGGTGCAACGAGGTGGAGATCCGCGAACGCATCGACAAGGTGTTGGGCGTGGTGGATCTGCAGAACAAGGCCTACAAGATGCCCTTCGAGTTGTCGGGAGGCGAACAACAGCGACTGGTCATTGCCCGTGCCCTGCTGAACCGCCCCGATGTCCTTTTGGCCGACGAACCGACGGGCAACCTCGACCCCGTGACGGCCGACGGCATCATGCAGCTTTTCCAGGAGATCGCCCGCAGGGGTTGTGCCGTCGTGATGTCCACGCACAACACCGCCCTCATCGAAAATTACCCGGCACGCGCCATTCTCTTCTCGAAAGGAAAAATCAGCGAGGTGGACCTCAAAGCCGAACTGGCCTAATCCGCCCCACTTACAGAAAATCGCTCCCGCGCTTCGAAAAAAGCCGCGGGCAGTCCCGATTTCGGCGTATTATAGGACTGTTTCTTTCCAAAAATCCCGAAAAGAGTTTTCGGAAAGAATTTTCCCTATAAATAATATAGTGATCGAGGCATTGTTTTTCCCCGAAAAAATCACTACATTTGTACGATATTTTAATCAGACGCAATGAGTACCGAATTAGAAAACGCAAAGAAGCAAGGAGACGAATATTCCGCATCGAATATTCAGGTTCTCGAAGGATTGGAAGCCGTCCGCAAACGTCCTGCGATGTACATTGGCGACATCGGTGAAAAAGGTCTTCACCACTTGGTTTACGAGGTGGTCGACAACTCGATCGACGAGGCGCTGGCAGGCTACTGCGACACCATTGACGTAACCATCCACGAAGACAACTCGATCTCGGTAAAAGATAACGGCCGCGGTATCCCGACCGACTACCACGAAAAAGAAGGCAAATCGGCTCTTGAGGTCGTACTGACGGTATTGCACGCCGGCGGTAAGTTCGACAAGGGCAGCTACAAGGTTTCGGGTGGTCTGCACGGTGTGGGTGTATCGTGTGTGAATGCCCTCTCGATCAAGCTGGAGGCCGAAATTCACGCCCGTGACGGCAAGATCTACCACCAGACCTACTCGCAGGGTAAACCGACCTCCAGTGTGGAAGTCATCGGCGAGTGTACGGATCGCGGTACGATCATCAAATTCAAGCCCGACCCCGAGATCTTCCACCTGACGACCGAATACAAATACTCGACTTTGGCCAACCGCCTGCGTGAGCTGGCCTTTCTGAACAAGGGCATCACGCTGAACCTCTACGATTTGCGCCCCGACGAAGAGGGCAAGCTCCACGAAGACCACTTCCACTCGGAAGAGGGTCTGAAGGAATTTGTCACCTATCTGGACGCCACGCGCGGCACGCCGATCATCGAGAATACGATTTATCTGGACACCGAGAAGAACGGAGTTCCCGTCGAGGTAGCCATGCGCTACAACGATTCGTTCTCGGAGAACGTCCACTCCTATGTGAATAACATCAACACCATCGAGGGCGGTACGCACCTGACGGGTTTCCGTCGTGCGCTGACCCGTACCTTGAAAAAATACGCCGACGATTCGGGCATGCTCTCCAAGCTGAAGTTCGACATCAACGGCGATGACTTCCGCGAGGGTTTGACGGCCGTCATTTCCGTGAAGGTTGCCGAGCCGCAGTTCGAGGGTCAGACCAAGACCAAGTTGGGTAACGACGAGGTTTCGGCGGCCGTCGATCAGGCCATGTCGGCCGCTCTGGGTCACTACCTCGAGGAGAACCCCAAGGATGCCCGCGCCATCGTGCAGAAGGTCATCCTGGCTGCCACGGCACGCCACGCCGCACGCCATGCCCGCGAGCTGGTGCAGCGTAAGACCGTCCTTTCGGGTGCAGGTCTTCCGGGTAAGCTGGCCGACTGTTCGAGCCGCGACCGTTCGATTGCCGAGATCTTCTTCGTCGAGGGTGATTCGGCAGGTGGTACGGCCAAATCGGGTCGTGACCGTAATTTCCAGGCCATCATGCCGTTGCGTGGTAAGATCCTGAACATCGAGAAGGCTCAGGAGCACCGCATGTGGGAGAACGAGGAGATCAAGAACATGTTCACCGCACTGGGTGTCACGATCGGCACCGAAGAAGACAGCAAGGCCTTGAACCTCGAGAAACTGCGTTACAACAAGATCATCATCATGACCGATGCCGATGTGGACGGCAGCCACATTGCAACGCTTATGCTGACGTTCTTCTTCCGCAAGATGAAACCGCTGATCGAGAACGGACACGTTTACATCGCCACCCCGCCGTTGTACCTGGTCAAGAAGGGTAAGCAGGAACGCTACTGCTGGACGGAGAAGGAGCGCGACGCCATTTCGGAGGAATTCGGTAAGGGAGTCCACATCCAGCGCTACAAAGGTCTTGGTGAGATGAACGCCCATCAGTTGTGGGAGACGACCATGAACCCCGACACGCGTATTCTGCGTCAGGTCACCATCGACAATGCAGCCGAGGCCGATCACATTTTCTCGATGCTGATGGGTGACGAGGTACCGCCCCGCCGCGAGTTCATCGAGCAGAACGCCCACTACGCCAATATCGACGCCTAATAAGTTAAGCCTAAAGAGGTTTGTCCCGCGCATGACGGGGCAAACCTCTTTTTCATACTGACAAACAAACGAATAAAACCCATAAAGCAATGAAAGTCACCGTAATCGGAGTTGCCGGAGGTACCGGATCAGGCAAATCGACCCTTGTGAAACGCTTGCAAGAGGCATTCGCCGAGGAGGATGTCGTAACCCTCTGTCACGATTTCTATTACAAGGCTCATCCCGAGCTGAGCTACGAAGAGCGCACAAAACTCAACTACGACCACCCGCAGGCATTCGACACCCAGATGTTGGTCGAGCACATCAAGGCTTTGAAGAACAATGTGCCCATCGAGCATCCCGTCTATTCGTTTGTCGATCACAACCGTATGGCGGAGACCGTATCGGTGAAACCCTCGAAGGTGATCATCGTGGACGGCATCCTGATTTTCGAGAATAAGGAGTTGCGCGACATGATGGACATCAAGGTTTATGTCGATACCGATGCCGACATCCGTCTGGCACGCCGTATTCTGCGTGACGTGTGCGAACGAGGCCGTACGATGCAGTCGGTCATCTCGCAATACACCACCACCGTGAAACCCATGCACGAGGAGTTTGTCGAGCCGTCGAAGAAATACGCCGACGTGATCATTCCCGAGGGCGGTTTCAATTCGGTGGCCGTCAAGATGCTGATTCAGAACATCCGTTCGTTTATCGAAAACTCGCAGGACGAATAATCCAAACCGCAAAACATACAGGAACACCCGACGTCTTATGGATGGCGGGTGTTTTTTTGCAGATAAGGGCGGGTGCCCGATAAGGGACGCGACTATTTTCCGCCCGTCCCGAAATAAAAGATGCCTGTACCCCGTCTTCCCCCTTTCCAAAATTTACCCGACTACCGCACCTACATACAAAAAGCCTCCTACGCCCCATCAACCCCCGCCCCAGGCCAACGCCCAACCAGAACCTCTTCTAACGGCCCTTGTGCTGTTATCCGCCCGTTCTCAAAACAGATCAGTCGATCGGCCAAACGAGCCATTCCATCAGCAGAATGGGTGACATACAAT
>JAHHQM010000018.1 GCA_020026395.1 Alistipes sp.
TTCCGAGCGGGGTAAATCACGGGAGGCGTTTTGCCCTATAATATATATAGGTATAGGCACCAAGGTGCGAAAGACCCCCTTTCCACCCGCATCAAAAATCCACCGAAGAACCGACCGAAAGCCGTAAAAAAGGAGCAGAAAACCTTGCCCGGCCTTCAGAAATCGGGAAAAGAAACAGGCTGTACCCCGAAAAATCCACAAAAAGGAGGTGGAAAAGTTGCGATAAAAGCTCAAAACCGAGGCAAAGCGTCCGAGAAAATCCCGATTTTCCCCGCAAAGAAGTCCGTTTCAAGGGTGAAAATTTGGCAGCACCACCCCATTTTCGGGACTTGAGACCTTGTTTTTCGGCAAAATTCTTCCGAAAAAGTCGGAAGAATCCCGTATTTCCCCTGAAACTTACGCTGCAAATCGGGGATTTCGCCTGCAAAAAAGTGATTCGCGCCCCGATATTTTTCCGCAGCGTCGCCCTGCCGACACCCCGAATTTTTCCCGAAAAGGCTCCCGTCTGCCCCAAAAATTCGGCAAAAAACCTCAAAACACCCCGCCACCATCCCCGGAAAAATTCCGATCCACCCCACTTTTCGGCCTCCAGCGCCCAATTCAATCGCCCCACGAGTGGAGATTTTTGCCCGTTTCGACCGATTCGAATCGGATTTTTTATTACATTTGTCCCTATAAATCGGATAAATATGAACATCAAGAAAATTAGCATCTTCATCATACTGCTTATTCTGGCGGATCAGATCCTCAAAATTTGGATCAAAACCCACCTTGCACTCAACGAATCCATCATCGTATGCGACGATTGGTTCCAGCTGCGCTTCATCGAGAACAACGGTGCGGCTTTCGGCATGCAGATTCCGTCGGGCGACGGCTTCGATTGGGGCAAGCTGATCCTCGGCATCTTCCGACTGGCGATGTCCGCGGGTATCGGTTATCTGATCTACCACCTGTGCTGCAAAGCCAGGGAGAAAACCCCGAAAGGTGTACTGATCGGCTTGGCGCTGATCATGGCCGGTGCGGTCGGCAACATCATCGACAGCGCCTTCTACGGACTGATCTTTTCGGAATCGACCCCGATGGCAGCGGCACATTTGGGCGACGGATATGCCGGATTTATGATGGGAAAGGTCGTGGACATGTTTTATTTTCCGCTGTTCCAGTGGAACGGAGTCCCCGATTTCCTGAGTTTCCTGGTAGACCGCAATAATTATTTCTTCGGAGCGATTTTTAATTTGGCGGACGCATATATTTCAGTTGCAGCCGTTTACCTGATTTTGTTCCAAAGCAAATTCTTTATGCGTTAAAAAAATGCAAAAAAGATTTGCAGATTCCGAATTTTGATATTACTTTTGTCACGCAAAACCAAAGCCCAGGTGGCGAAATAGGTAGACGCGCACGTTTCAGGTGCGTGTGTCGCAAGACATGCAGGTTCGATTCCTGTCCTGGGCACTGGAAACCCTCGTTAGAAATTCTAACGAGGGTTTTGCTTTTTCAGGGGTTTGGGCATCCGTCCCGATCCGCCCCTTTCTTCCGGCAATTCCGCCGTTTCAATCACTTCTACGGGTAATCCTCCTATAAGTCCCGATTCGCCCTAAAAAGGTGCTTCATGCGCTACGAATCAGTACGGGGTTTCCCGAGACACATTCCGCGCAAACAACCGTTTCATCTCGCGCAGAATTCCACACCTCTTTCCATCCACACCTCGTTTCGCATAGCACCACCCCACCTCGTCTCGCGCAAGACACCACCACCTGCAAAGCCACACACTCACCCCGCACAAAACACCTCATCCCGCGCAAGCCAAGCCCGCCCTTCCCCCACCACACAAAAAAAGAGCGGCCCGAAAGACCGCTCCTATAATTACGCCTCCGAAGGAATTACTCCTGCGGGCAACCTTTTGCCAGCCACTTCACGAGCAGGACAAATCCCATCGTGAGGATCAGGTTCAAGACCAGAGTCAGGATTGAGATCAGCAACACGGGGCCGCCCAGCTTGTAGCTCATGGCGATGAAGATCACACCGGCACCAACCTCACCACGGGTAAACATACCCACCGACAAAGCCAGACGCTCACGCAGCGTGTGGTTGTGGTAGAAACATACGGGCAACAATTTACCGAAGTTCGACAGCAGCGACACGATCACCACATGAAAGGCAATCGTACCCCAAGGCAACATGGGCTGCTTGCTGACAACCATACCGCCCGAAGCGGCAACCGACAGATCCTCGCCGATGAATTGGGGCATACTCATACCGACCAACAACATGAAGAGCAGCGACACACCCGTCGAAATACGCTCCTCGATCGGATTATCCACAAATTTGGTTTTCATCAGCACACCGAGGATAAATGCGGGTAGCAACACCTCAATGTGTACCACCCCCTCGTGCGTAAGGAAGTATTCGGTTGCCAGATAAATACCCTGCGTAAAGAAAACGACAAGTACGGCAAAGAACATGATCATTTTCCAGTCCTGCCGTACCTTCCAGGTATTCTGATATTTCCAACCGACCACCAGCGCGATGGTCACAAAGGCAATGATGACACCCATCTGCCACTTCATGCCGATCATGAGCATTTGCAGGGGGATCATCAGAAGAATCGTATCGAGGTCGTCGAAGATGGCCAACACCTGAATCTTGCGGTAGATCCAGCTCTTGCTCAGGTGCATGGCGGCGAGCATCGTAAAGAGGATACCGGCCGAAGTCGGCGCAGCGAAACGGCTCAAGAGCAGATTCTCCTTCCAGGCCTCGAGGTCACCCCAATAGTTCGAGGGGAGCAGCACGAAGACATAATAGCAGGCGATCAGAAGCCAGGGCATGGCCGCAGTAGCCATTGCGATGAAATAATCGGTGGCATAGGAACGCCAACGGGTTTTGTCGATCTCGAAATCACGGCCGACATTGATCATGATAAAGGCCAGGCAGACATACAGCAGACTGTCCACACCGAATTTGATGTGCGACTCGGCGTAATCGCTGCCAAACCATACGGGGAGAAATTGAGAGATGACCAGACCGATCATCAGACATAGGGAGAAGGAGAGAACTTTTCGCATTAATAAATTTTATATGTTTTAAGTTTATGATTATACCACAACAAAGATAATATATTGTTTGAATTAACCGTTATTTATATTGACAATTTTGTGATAAAATGATAGCAGTATCAAAAAAAACCGATACGAAAACTATTTAAAAATATTAAAAATCTGCCGAATTTTTCGTAATTTTGTCACATCGGGAATTGGGTAAAACCCGACCGATCACACAAACAGGCCTATAATTATATCTAATAACCAAAAACATTTATCAATTATGCAGATCGTAGAGATTCACGCAAGAGAAATCCTCGATTCGAGAGGTAATCCGACCATCGAAGTAGAAATGCGCACCGCATCGGGTGCATTTGGCCGTGCAGCCGTTCCGAGCGGAGCATCGACCGGAGAGAACGAGGCGCTGGAGTTGCGCGACGGTGACAAGAAGCGTTTCCTGGGTAAGGGTGTGCTGAACGCCGTAAAGAACGTCAATGAGGTGATTGCCCCTGCCATCATCGGCATGAACGTAACCGACCAGGTCGGCATCGACAAAACGATGCTCGAGTTGGACGGCACCCCCACCAAGTCGAAGCTCGGTGCAAACGCCATCCTCGGCGTATCGTTGGCCGCAGCCCGCACGGCAGCCGACCTGCTCGGCATGCCCCTGTATCGTTACATCGGCGGTACGAATGCCAAGACGCTGCCCGTTCCCATGATGAACATCATCAACGGCGGTTCGCACTCGGATGCCCCGATCGCATTCCAGGAATTCATGATTCGTCCCGTAGGTGCACCTTCGTTCCACGAGGGTCTGCGTATGGGTGCCGAGGTATTCCACAACCTGAAGAAGGTGCTCCACAACAGAGGTCTTTCGACGGCTGTAGGTGACGAGGGTGGTTTTGCTCCCGCACTCAACGGTACGGAGGATGCCATCGAGTCGATTATCGAGGCCATCAAGTCGGCAGGTTACGAGCCGGGTAAGGACGTACGCATCGCCATGGACTGCGCAGCTTCGGAGTTCTATGCCGAAGGTATTTACGACTACACCAAGTTCGAGGGCGAGAAGGGTGCAAAGCGCAACTCGGCCGAGCAGGTTGCTTACCTGAAGGAGCTCGTTGCCAAGTACCCGATGATCGATTCGATCGAGGACGGTATGTCGGAGAACGACTGGGACGGTTGGCAGCTGCTGACGAAGGAGCTGGGCGACAAGATCCAGCTCGTTGGTGACGACCTGTTCGTAACGAACGTCGATTTCTTGAGAAAGGGTATCGAATTGGGTTGCTCGAACTCGATTCTGATCAAGGTAAACCAGATCGGTACGCTGACCGAGACGTTGAACGCCATCGAGATGGCACACCGTGCAGGCTTCACGACCGTTACTTCGCACCGTTCGGGTGAGACGGAGGATTCGACCATTGCCGACATCGCCGTTGCCACCAATTCGGGTCAGATCAAGACGGGTTCGATGTCGCGTTCGGACCGTATGGCCAAATACAACCAGCTGCTCCGTATCGAGGAGGAGTTGGGCGACGAGGCTATCTACGGCTACCAGAAAGTATATCGCAAATAATTTGCGTCGTACCTAAAAAAAGAGGCGGGACCTTCGGGTTTCGCCTTTTTTCATCTCTTTTTTGAAAAAATCTGCGGCACTCCTCAAAAAAAAGGAAGTTGTCCACTCAAGATTTATCCTTTCCCGAAAAAAAAGAGACAAGCCCCCAAAGACTTGCCTCTTTTTATGTTTTTCCCAAAAAAATCAATGCGCCGACCGCCAAATGGGGATAATATTCAACAATCGCCACAAACGACGCCGACCGTTGAATTTCATCGACAGCCACGTGATGCCGCCCCACGAATAGGCACGATAAAGCACATCGCGGAAATGATCGTTCATGTTGATGCCGTGTTTGTCGGCATACAACACAAAACGCCGATGCGCCTTGTACTTCTGACACTGCTTGCTGAAGGTCTGCTGACTTTTGGTCGTCGAATTTCCGTGCACACGGTAATAATAGTAGACATCGGGCACCGTCACCAGACGGCCGCTCTCGGCCAGGGCATGCGTCAGATACTCGACATCCTCGAACTGAACGTGCTCGCGGAACATCAATCCGATGCGGAGCAACATCTCACGACGGTAAATTTTGTTGGTCGTATTGAATACGGGCGGACAATTCGACAATCGGAATTTGGGATTTACCGCTTCGGCCACCTCAACACGACGCACATTGATCTGCTGACGCGAGGTCTTGTTGCGCATTTTGGTCACGTTGGCCGACGCAATATCGGCATCATGAGCCACGGCCGCCACATAAAGTTTCTCGAAATAATCGCGATCGAGCCAGTCATCCGAATCGATGTAGGCCACATATTCGCCCTGCGCCACCCGAAAACCCGTGTTTCGGGCACCACCCTGCCGTTTGTTTTTCTGACGGATGACCTTCACACGGCTGTCCATGGCGGCATAACGGTTCAAAACATCGATCGAATGGTCGGGGCTTTCGTCATCGACACAAATCACCTCGATATTTTTCAGCGTCTGCCCCAACACGCTGTCCAGACAGGCAGGCAGAAACTGCTCGACATTATATACGGGAATAATGACCGATACGGCAATCTTTTCCATTTTTTATCTTGAGTGCTGATGTTCGACATAAAGTTTCACGGCCTCGGCGATGCGCTCACCGTCCAAAGCCGCCGAGATGATGCCGCCCGCATAACCCGCACCTTCGCCCGTGGGGAACAAACCCTCGGTTTCGGGGTGCTGCAACGTGAGGGGATCACGCGGAATGCGCACGGGGGTCGAAGTACGCGACTCGACACCCACCACGATGGCATCGTTGGTCAAAAATCCGTGCATACGCCGATCGAAGGTTCTCAATCCGCTGCGCAGACCGCCTGCAATGAAGTCGGGCATCCACTGATCGAGCCTCGACGGCACCACACCGGGAATATAGGAGGTCGCGGGCAGCGTCTTCGAATCCACGCCCTTCACGAAGTCGGCCACACGTTGCGCGGGAGCAATCTGATGATCGCCACCGAAACGACGCGCCGCCAATTCGAACTCCTCCTGGAATTTCAATCCGGCCAATTCGCCCCACTCCTCGCGCAGATACTCGAAATCCGACAACCGCACCTCGGTCACCAGACCCGAATTGGCATAGGGCGACGTACGACCGCTGGGCGACATGCCGTTTACGACCGACTGTGCCTGATCGGTCATCGCCGGAACGATGAATCCGCCGGGACACATGCAGAACGAGTAAACGCCGCGACCGCCCTCCTGACTCACGAGCGAGTAGGATGCCGCGGGCAGATACTCCCCGCGCTCGGGCGCATGGTATTGGATCTGGTCGATCAATGCCTGCGGATGCTCGATACGCACACCCATCGCGAAAGCTTTCGCCTCCAGACGGATGCCGCGACGATGCAACATCTTGTAAATATCGCGTGCCGAGTGACCCGTGGCCAAAACGACGGCCGCACCTTCGATCAGTTCGTCCCCGCACCACACACCGCGAATCCGTCCGCCTTTCAACTCCAGGTCGGTGATTCGTTTCTCGAACAGGAATTTTCCGCCCGCATCCAAAATCGAACGGCGCATGGCCGACATGATGTAGGGCAGTTTGTCCGTGCCGATGTGGGGATGTGCCTCATAGAGAATCTCGGGATTCGCTCCGTGGAAGACCAATACCTCCAATGCCTTGTGGTAGTCGCCGCGTTTTTTGGAACGCGTAAACAACTTTCCGTCGGAGAACGTACCCGCACCGCCCTCACCGAAGGCGTAGTTCGAATCGGGATTGACCTCCCGGTTGCGGTTGATCAGGGCAATATCCTTTTTTCGGGTGCTGACATCGTGTCCGCGCTCCAGAATTACGGGACAAAAACCCAACTCGATCAATCGCAATGCCGCAAACATACCCGCAGGACCCGAGCCGACGACCACCACCTCGGTACGATGACTGACATCGGGGTAATCGAAATGAATCGGTTGCGGTGCGGGCTCCTGATCGACATAGACTTCGAGCGTAAGATTGACTTTCGGCTGACGTTTTCGGGCGTCGATCGAACGTTTGACGACGCGCACCAGCTCCACATCCTCCCGAGCGATGTGGAGCGACGAGGCAGCCACCTGCGTATAATACTTAGGATCAGCGGCCTGCTTGGGCGTTAATTGGAGTGTAATATTCTGAGGCATTGCAAATAATTTACGGACAAAATTACGAAAAAAAGCCGATAATCGCCCTTTGGGATTTGATTTTCTCCGCTTTATCCCTATCTTTGCACAAGATTATGCGGATATGGTGTAATTGGTAGCCACGTTAGACTTAGGATCTAATGCCTTACGGCGTGGGGGTTCGAGTCCCTTTATCCGCACAAAAAAAGAGGAATCTTTTCCCGCATAGGAAGATTCCTCTTTTTTTACGCCATTCCGCTCCGATGCACAAAAAAAAAGACGGACACACCCCCTTCGGAAGATTTCCCCGATGCGGCGTTCATTCCATCAATCTTTTTGCCGCATTCCAACAACGCGGACACCACCCCGCGCCTTCTTCCCATCGGGTCACCCGTCTTTTTCCCAACCTCCAAAAAGCGTTATGCCCACCCCAAGGCAGTAGGGAGGGCATAACTCTGGCAAATACCAATCTCTATTTTGTTATTGCTTTTTCTTTAGAACATCTGCACGGCGATATCGTCAAATGCGAAGTAAGCCGGCGTATTCATACCGTAGCTGCCCACATCCGAGCTCTTCATGTTGAACTTCACGCGGGTTACGGCACCCAGACCCGACAGATCCCATTTTGCCCAGTCGGTAACCAGTCGACCGTGCTCCATGATGTTGAACGTCAGTTTTCCGGTTACGGTCTCACCGTCCTCGCCGATACCGATTGCCTCCAGAGCGACAAATCCGTCGGGCGTGATGGCCGAAGAGAATGCGTTACCGTTCAGGGCGACATTCGCTAGGAACGTCGTAGCCGTCACATACATGTGATCCACCACGTGGGGCATACCGTCTACGAAGTAGAACTCGGGGATGTAGGGGCTTGCGGGCTCCGTGTCGGCAAACATGTAAGCGCCGAAGTGGATACCGAAGTTCTTCGAACCTGCGTGACCGCCGAATCCCGTCACGGGATCTTTGTAATAAACCGACAACTGATGATCGGCATCACCCTTCTTCAGATCCATCTCCACGTAGTTCGATACGGCGTGACCGCCATCCCAGAATTTCACCTGGGTCGAACCATACTGCGAGGGAGCGATCTCGAACATGATCTCGGTGTTGCCCTCGTCGTAGAGGAAGTAACCCGAAGCATCGCCACCGGCAGGGCCGTACAGGATCGGGCCGTTGTTCTGCGGGTTGTCGATCATGCCCGACCAGTTTTTCTCGCCCAGCATGTTACCCGAACCCTTATAATCCTCGTCCTCGAAGGTCAAAACGCGACCGATAATGACGTTGATCTTCAAAATCTTGCTTGCGCCGTTGTGAGCCACTGCGTGAATGGCCACCTCACCGACCTTCTCGGCATCGGCATTGCTTTGGGCGGGAGCGATGATCTTCATCTCGCCGTTCTTCAGCGAAACCTTCCAGCCGTCGGGCTTTGCGATCATGTAATCCTTCACGTTCTTGAACTGCACCTTCACGAGTTTCTCCTCGCCGTAGTTGAAACCGAGCGAAGCGGCACCCTCAACAGCCACGCCGAACTCACCCTCGCGGGCAATGCGGAACTGCGTACCGTCGGCCAGTGTGAAAACCACGTAGTCGGGGTTGGTCGTATCGACGCTCTTGAAGAACGAGTCGCCATTGACGCCCTCGGCCTTCACACCCGTCGAAGTCCAGGTCTGACCGTTGTCGGTCGAGATCTCCCACTCCTTCGTGTCGGGATTTACGCGCAGCTGGGGAGCTACGGCATCCGTACCGTTGTGCCCGTCCTGACCGTCAACGCCCTGAGCCTTGATCTTCTCGCCCGTAGCGGGATCGGTCAGCCATTCGCCGTTGATCGTCCAGTAGTAAATACCGTCCGCGTCTTTCTTTACCGAGATATTGGGCGTCGAACCGTCCTGACCATTCTGGCCGTTCTGACCATCGACACCGTCCTTACCGTTAAGGATCTGCGCCTTCTCACCGTTCGAGAAGGTAATTTCGTAACCGTTTTCGATTTTCTTCACCGAAGTGATCGAAATTCCGTTTTGCTGGGCATCGACCAATTTCTGCAAAGCAGCAATATTTGTGTTGGCCGTTTTGACAGCCTCCTCCAATTTTTCGACGCGATCATCCAGATCTTCTACCTTGTTCCAAATGTCTGCATCATCATACTCGCAACTCCAAAGAGCGCAACCAAACAACAATACTGCGAAAAGTGCAACTAATTTTTTCATGTTATATAAATTTGTAAAAAATAAAGCCGTGCCTCCACTCGGGGACACGGTTCGGAAATTCAAAACAGAAACTCATTTTCCGCCACAACGGAAATCGATTTTTAAAGGCGGCCTCAACCGCCCGGCTCGATACCTATTATATATAAGGTAGAAATTCGACAGGGTTATCGGGGGAAATCACCTTCCCCAAAAAATCACTCGTCACCTTCACTCTTCACACCCTTTCGGACATACGACATCGGGATTTGCCTCTTCGCGCACTTCTACGCTCCTTCGCACCTTCACGTTCCTCCACTCTTCTCTTGCCCCGACTGTTTTAATGCCCCGCTCTACACAGACCTGCACCCGTCTGACAGGTGCACGCCTCGGCATTCGGCCTACTATGCTGTTTTGACCTCCACCCGTAGTCCCGCAGGTTCGAATCAATTATATACGCACATCAGGCAGGTCTTCTGACTTGTTCCGTTTTCGCGCCTTCCCGACCCCCGTGGGATCAGTGACCTTTGCAAAAACGCCTTTTCGCCGTAACGGAAAGGATCAGAACTCACAGCAACGGGCATTGTCGCAGACTTTCACTACGTTCCCTCATCGCCCGGGAATCATTTTCAGGGTTAATCACCCCCTTGGTTCCCCGACGAAACCTGTATGCACTGCAAATATAACTAAAATATGAGGAATATCCACTTTTACGACACGATATTTTACCCCGTTTTACATCAACGGAGCAAACAATCGGGCAAACGATTCGAGGATCCGCTTCCAGCGCGGACGACGGAACCACTCGTTGGGCGTGATTTCGTGACACTCCCGGCAATCCTCCAGATAAATCGCGGCCATCCGCCCCGTAAATTCGCGGTCGTAGACAAAGGCATTGACCTCGAAATTATGCTCGAAACTGCGGAAATCCATGTTGGCCGATCCCGCGATGGTCAGATCATCGTCGATAAGCATCAGCTTCGAGTGGAGGAATCCCGCTTTGTAGAACAGGATCTTCACCCCCGCCTTCATCATGTCATCCAAAAACGAACGGGTACAAAGGTTCACCACCCTGACATCGGCTCTTTCGGGCAACATCAGCCGCACATCAACCCCCGCCAACGCGGCCACCTGCAATGCCGAGTTCAACACATCCGACGGCAGGTAGTAGGGCATCTGAATCCAGATCCGTTTGCGGGCATGCGCAATGGCCAGACTGTCGGCCTGCAACAACACACGCCACTTACCCAAGGGGCCACCCGCAGCCAGCTGCAACACGCCGTCCGTGTAACTCTCCAGCGCGGGATAGTAATGCGCCTCGTCCAGAAATAAATCCTGACGCGTCGTCACCGACCAGTCGCTCAAGAACGAAGTCTGCAAAGCGGCCACACCGCGCCCCTCAACCTTGAAGTGCGTGTCGCGCCATCTGCCCCACGCCACCCCGTTCAGATAACGGTCGGCAATATTCATTCCGCCGACAAATCCCACCCGACCGTCGATGACGACGATCTTGCGGTGATTCCGGTAGTTGAATTTCGAAGTCAGCAACGGGAAATGCACATGCAGGAAGGAACACACCTCGATTCCTTCCCGTCGCATCTGCTCGAAGAAGGCTTTGCGCACGCCGTGACAACCCATATCGTCATAGAGGATGCGGATCCGCACCCCCTCGCGGGCTTTTTCGATCAGGAGGTCTTTCAAGGCGTTGCCCACCCGATCATCCCCGATGATGTAATACTGCAAATGGATGTGGTGTTTCGCACGGCGGATCTCCTCCATCAGCGCCTCCATTTTCGCCTGCCCCGTGGTGTAGGGGGTCAGCCGACTGCCCTTCAGCGGCACGGCATGCGCCGTATTTTCGAGCAGGTGCACCAGCGTGCGGTGCTTCCCGGGCATCGTGACCTCGTCACCCGCCATCTCGCGCAACTGCATGGTGATGCGCTTACGCATCCGTCGCGAAAGGATGCGCCGTTTCGAAAGATTTTGGCCGAAAAAGAAATAGAGGAACAAGCCGATACCCGGCATGAGCATCAGCACCAAGATCCACGGCATTGTCTTAAGCGGATTGCGGTTGTCGGTGATGACCACCACAATCGTCCCGACAACAGTCAGAGTATAGATCGCCAAAAACAGATTCTGTAAAAACTCTTCCACCGCGTCCTAAATTTTAAGACCATTGCGGGGCGTGTATTTTCCCAGTGCCCCCACCCCGCCAAATCCGGGCTTATTTTTCCTTCGGGATCGTCAGTCCGTAGAACAGATTCTCCACGCCGCGCACGAAATTACGTTTGTGCAGGTCGGGCGAGTAGACGTAGCAATCGAGCGTCAGCACACGCTTCGTGCGGACATCGACCGTCGTGTAGCTGACGAACGGCCCGCCCATATAATCCCCCTCGAGATCCCACAATCCGCGCAACTCGCACCACAGGCGACCCTCCATACGGAACATACGGTAACCGGGCAGGATCGGGGCGGTCTTCATATACGAACCGTCTCTCGGGCCGGGGATTCGAGCCGCAAATTTGTTGCGAGCCTCCACCAACGACTCGACCGACAACGACTGCTTGCCCTCATAGGGGTAGCTGTACATGATGAATCCCTGACTTGCCGAGGGGTATTCGCGGCGTGCCCACAGGAAATCCTCGCTCTTTGCGGCGGTAAAATAGCCCGTCGGCACCAACATCTCGACATCGAAAATCGCGGCAATATCCTTCTCCACGTTCTCGGAACGGAATCGGCGATTCACGGCCAGCGTGCGATCGCGCTCGGCATTCATAAACACATCGACCAGCTCCTTGCGGTGCTCCGACACGTAATCCGTCAGCGCACGCTCGTCGGGAGCCTGCAAGGTTACGACCACCTGCGGTTCGGCCGTCACGTTATTCTCGACCAGTGCCGCCGCCTTCTTCACTTGGGGCGATACGACCACCTTGATGATGTTGCGGTGACAGGCGATCATCTGCTTCAATCCGTCGGGCGTAATGCGCAACACGTCGAACAGGGGTTCTTTCTGCGGCAGGTAATCGACCTGGGCGCACAACACGGAACGCAACGTATCGCCCACTTCACCCTGCCACAATTCGTGGTCGCAGGCCAAGACCAGTTCGTAAGCCGTACCCTGCGACGTGTTTTGGTCGGCATTCATCAGCGAAGAGAACGCATCACATCCCGTAAAGACCCATGCGAAAGCGGTTACAAGGACAAATTGAAGGAATTTTTTCATAGCAGAACATTTTAATTTTCACAAATATACCGTTTTTTATTCGGAAAACACAAGTTATTTTCGTAATTTTGTCCGACACGAAATTATGCGTTTAAAGCCACCAAAAATAATCCGGCGTCTGATGCCGGATCTGATCTGGGAGATCGAAGACAAGGAGGGCGTGTTCCTCACCTTCGACGACGGACCCACACCCGGCATCACCGAGTGGATTCTCTCCACGCTCGACAAATATGATGCTAAAGCCACGTTTTTTGTCTTGGGAAAGAACGTCGAGATGTATCCCGACCTCTATCAGCGCATCCTCGATGCGGGGCACAAGGTTGGCAACCACACCTACTCCCACCAGCGTGGCTGGGGTATGAGCCTCGAACGCTATACCGAGGATGTCGATTTTGCCAACGATCTGATTCACAGCGAGCTGTTCCGCCCGCCCTATGCGCAGATCACCCCCGCGCAGGCACGCTGCCTCGGGCAAAGGTACAAGTTGGTGATGTGGGACATCATCTCGCGCGACTACAACCGTAAACTCTCGCCACGCACGTGCCTCAAAAATGTCTCCAAATACCTCGAACCGGGGTCGATCGTGGTGTTCCACGACAGCGAGAAGGCTTTCCGCAACATGCGTTACGCCCTGCCGCGCACCCTGGAGAAGATTCGGGAAATGGGACTCAAATGCAAATCCATCGAACTTTAAAAGTCGCCATGGCCGGCCTCCGACCAATTTTTCGGAGTAGGTTTTGGGCGTTGAAAGTTGGGCGTTAAGGAAAAAATTCATAACTTTGCGACCGCAAAATGCTAAATTTTAATCAAATATAAACATAACTCTATTATGGCAACAACCGCAGATATCAAGATCGGCATGTGCATCGAACTCGATGGCAAGACCTTTCAGATCGTAGATTTCCAGCACGTTAAACCGGGTAAGGGCCCTGCTTTCGTGCGTACCAAACTCAAGAACCTCGAAAACGGCCGCGTATTGGACAACACGTTCTCGGCAGGTGTAAAGATCGAGCCCGTACGTGTTGAGCGTCGTCCCTATCAGTTCACCTACGAGGATGATCTGGGTATGCACTTCATGCACACCGAGACCTTCGAGGAGATCATCATCGACAAGAACCTGATCGAGAACTGGGACCTGATGGCCGACGGTCAGATCGTCGAGGTTATGTTCCACACCGAGAAGGAGATCGTTTTGTCAGCCGAGCTGCCCCCGATCGTTGATATGGAGGTTACCTACACCGAGCCGGGCATCAAGGGCGATACCGCATCGACCAACTCGTTGAAACCCGCTACGGTTAATACGGGTGCAACGGTACGTGTACCTTTGTTCATCAACACGGGCGACAAGATCCGCGTGGACACCCGCACTCGCGAGTACTACGAGCGTATCAAATAATCTCTTCCGAGAGATTTTTTCATAGAGGCCTCCCCTTTCGGGAGGTCTTTTTTTATGGTACAGGATGAACCACCCACACCAACAAACGGGCACCCGCGTCACCCGCCCCGAAAAACGGACACCCACACCGCTCCAACAAACAGACAGCCCCCATCACCGCCTCTACCGGATACCACACGCTATCTTTCAAGCCACACAAACAGGCAACCTCGGCGCATTCCCAAAACCACTCCGCCCCGACTTACTTCTACCCCGTTTTTCGAGCCACCACCTTATATATAATGCACCGACTTCACACCAACCCCTGCACACCCTAAAGCAACCGCCGTCTTTCTCAACTCCACCAAACCATCTCCGCACCCGCGCACCCGAAAACATCCTCCACCAAAGCTCCATCCGCCCGACCTTTCCCCGCAATCACCCGCCACACACCACTTCATCCTCTCCGCACCTTTCCCTCCCCCACGCGCACAAAAAAAGGATGACCCCGAAGGATCATCCTTTTATTTTAGAGATAAGTTCCGATTATTTCAGCACATCCTCAATGAGTTTTGCCATACCCTCCTTGGACATCAGCCCCTGGTACAGCTCGCTGATCTTACCGTCCTTGGTGATAGTGATGTAGCAAGGCATGGGCAGTACACCCAGACCGAAATACTTCGAGAAACGCTCGTGTACCGGACCGCACACATCCTGATCGGCATAGTAGAAGCGGGCACGATCGCCATACTCCTGAGCAATAGCCTCCACGATGGGGTGCATCTTGTGGCAGTTACCGCACCACTCGGCACCGAAGTCGATGAACACGGGACGATCCCCCAGGAAGCTCTTCAGATCGGCATCGCTGTCCAGATTGAAGACCTCCGAGTTGAACATCTCGGTCGTCAGGTTTACCAGACCGCGGTTGTCGGTCGGAGTGTCGGGAGCACCGACGATCTTCTCGACGAGTTCCGACATACCGGCCTCGGTCATCAGACCCTCATAAAGCTCGCTGATGTTACCATCCTTGTCGATGGTGATGTAGCAGGGCATGGGCAGCACGCCAAGACCGAAGTGCTTCGAGAAGCGCTCGTGTACCTGACCGCAAAGATCCTGATCGGCATAGAAGAAATCCATCTTCTTACCGTACTTGTTGGCAACAGTCTCCACGATGGGGTGCATCTTGTGGCAGTTACCGCACCACTCGGCGCCGAAGTCGATGAATACGGGACGCTCACCCAGGAAATTCTTCATCTCGGGATCAGCCTGAAGGTCGAACACCTTCGTGTTGAACATGTCGTCCGTCAAATCAACCAGGCCGTGGTTTTCGCCATCGGGCTTCACGGGCGTGGTATTGCCCAGACCATCGTCCTCACCCTCGCAGGCAACCAGCATGGCAGAGCAGGCAAAGATCGAAAGGATCGTCCGGAAAATATTTTTCAATTTCATAATGCGTATCAATTATATTGGATTCGTAAATCGGATTAGAACGACAGCGTCATCATCAGGTTGGCACCCGTGTAAGTCGGCTGCTTGCGGCATACACCACCCGAGCAAACATAACCCTCGCGGTTACGGCCGTAGCTCAACTGCAGACGCATGAACGAATGCGTGAAGCTGGCACCTGCACTGTAGTAGTGGATGCGGTAGTCGTGGTTGGGGTTACCGTGGTTGTACATATCGCTGACGTAGATCGTCCATTTCGGAGCGAACGATACCTCGAGCAATGCGGCCATCCAGTCCTTGCTGTCGCGGGCAACCTCGTAGAGTTCGGGATAAGCCTCGTTCGAGATCAAGTACTGCAACTCCAGACGGGTCGAGAACTTGGGCGTCCACTTGTAGAGGAAGTCACCAACGATGATGTGCGAAAGCTGCGTCTTGAGGTGCTCGCCGTGAACAACGTTACGCTCCTGGTTCGAGTAGAAGAGGTTCATCTTGAATTTGCGGTTGAACTGCTTCTCCATATCGAATGTGAACTCACGCAACAGCATCTCGCCCGTGCGCATGCGGCTGCCGCCCTCCTGCAAACCGTAGTAGGTCGTGAAGTTGGCGTGCAGTTTCATACCGCGCTTGCCACCCAGAGCCGTACCGCGTTTTACGTGGTAGTATACGTCGATCTGACCACCCAGCTCACCGGGAACATTCTTTCTGAAGCCCGTCTCGCCCAACATCGGCGAATAGGGGTGCAGGTTGGCCAGTACGTAGGTGTGCTGCAACGACTGTGCGGGGATGTAGTTGTAGATGTTACCAGCCATACCGGTGTTCTCACGGGTAAAGTGGGTGTACATCCACTCCAGACGACGACCCGTAACCATGATACCCAGACCGTTGCCGCTGTAACCCAACTCCAACTGCTGGGCGTTACCGCGACGGGGGATAAATTCGTTACCGTCCTGGTAGTAGTTCTTACCGTTGTCGACATACTCGAATTTCGAGGTGAAACCACCGATTTCGTAGTTCACACGACCCGACCAGCCGATCGTATTCGATTTGAGTTTACCCTTGATTTCGGCGGGCACTTTCTCGTAGTGGTTCAGGAACGACCCCTCGATGGCCAGCGACGAACGCTCGGCTTTCCACAGCTCCGACAGGTGGAAGCTAGCATCGAAGCCCCACAACTGGGCGTCGGTGTTGTAGTTCATACCGAAACGGGGCTTACCCCACATACCTTTCAGGGCAAGGATGTTCTTGAGGTTGTAGGTCACACGTGCACCCAGCAGTGCGTTGTTCACACCCAGTGCACGATCCTCGAAGGCACGGAACAAAAGACCGCTACCGAACTGATCGTAGAACGTACCACCCGTGATCGAGTAGTTTTTGTCGGCCCACTGCACGTAGAAATTCGTGAGGTTGAACTGATCGTAATCGGCGATCTGCTCGAAGCCGTACAAAGCCGAGAAGTAACCTTCGGCCTGTACACCTGCCGAGAAACGGCCGCGTACATAGTCGGCCTTGAGGTAGTTGTTCGAACCGACGTCATGGGTGGGCATCTTCTGGTTCGGCACTTCGGAATCCTCTACATAATAGATCGAGTTGGTCTCGAAACTCCCCGACAGGCTACCCCAATCGCGTTTTGCTTTCTTTTTGCCCTCGGTATCCTGTGCCTGAGCAAAACCATTGACCGCCAACATAGCGAGGGCGGTCAATGCAAAAATATGTTTGAAATTCATTGTAAGAATCAACTTATTTTATTGGAGTTTGAGGATCTGCTGGAAGAGTTCTGCCTCGGCACCGGGCGCGTAACCCATGTGCGAGTAAGCCACCTTACCGTTCTTGTCGATGACGAATGCCATCGGCACCAGGTTCACGTTCATACCGCGCTTCAGATCCTGGTTTTTGTCATACAGGTCGATGAAATCCTCCCAACCCGAACCATTGACCATGGCCTTGGCCTTCGACGACGAACGGCTGTCATCCACCGATACGATTACGACGCGGAATTTGGCCTGATCCTGCCAATCGACAAACTGCTCGTTGATGGCAGCCAACTCTTTCTGGCAGGGCTTGCAGGTCGACGACCAGAACGACAGGATGAAAGGCGTTTTGCCGTCGATCAACGATGCGGTCGAAATGATCTGACCCTTACCGTTCTCAATCTTCACGTTGGCCAGCTGCTGGGCCGATGCGATGGTAGCGAAACCCAGAAGAGCCACTACCGTAAAAAGTAATTTTTTGATCATAGTTGTATGTAGTTTTTAGTTTATACTCTGTGACAAAGATAGAAATAAAATGAAGAACATAGCAACATTTGCTCCGTTTTTCACTGTTTTTCCCGAAAAAGGAGGGAGTTACGCCTCCAAACGGCCTACTCTTTGAGGAATACCGAAGAATCGCCGTAGCTCAAAAAACGGAAATCGTGATCGAGCGCGTAGTTGTAAATCCGCTTCCAATCGTCGCCCACAAAGGCCGATACCAACAGCAGAAGGGTCGATTTGGGCTGGTGGAAATTCGTCACGATGTTCTTCACGATGCGGAATTCGTAGTCCAGCGGGGTGATCATGATCTGCGTCGAGGCCTTCATGCGATCCAGCTCCTCGCGCTCCATGTATTCGGCCAAGACCTCCAGAGCCTCGCGTCCCGTAAAATCGTGCGGAATGTCGTATAACTCCCACTGGCCCACTGCACGAGCCACCTCGGGCGCTCCCTTCTGACGGATTCTCCACGCCAGGGCAGGCAGCGATTCCAACGTGCGCACCGAAGTCGTGCCGACGGCCGTGACGTGTCCGTAGTGACGCAAAAGCTTCTCAACGGTCTCGCGGTGCACCTCGAAATGCTCCGTGTGCATCGGATGCTCGGCGGCGTTCTCTGCCTTGACGGGGAGGAACGTACCCGCACCGACGTGCAGCGTCACCTCCTCAAATTCAAATCCGCGTGCCTTCATGTCGGCGATCAGTGCGGGCGTAAAGTGCAGACCCGCCGTGGGTGCGGCCACCGACCCCTCGTTTTTGGAATAAACCGTCTGATAGCGCGTGTAGTCGATCTCCTGACTCTCGCGGTTCAGGTAGGGCGGAATGGGAATGCGTCCCAGATGCTCCAGCAACTGGCCGAAGGTCAGATCCACCCCCCACTCGAAGCGGATGATCTGCTCGCGTCCGTTCTCGGTCATGCGGTAGGCCTTCAAAACCTCCTCACGCCCCTCATAATCAAAACGGATCTCGACACACCCCTCCTTCCATTTCTTCAGTCCGCCCACGATGCACGACCACTGACACTCGCCCTTGACGGCAAATGCCCGTTCGTAATCGGCCGGAAGGTGCGGTTCGAGGCAGAACACCTCGATGCGTGCGCCCGACGGTTTGTGCATGATGATGCGTGCACGGATCACCTTGGCATTGTTGAACACCAACAAGTCGCCCGCGGGCAACACATCGCCCAAATCACGGAAATGACGCTCCGAAATTTCACCCTTGTTCCAAATCAGCAACTTCGACGAAGACCGCTCTTCGAGCGGGAATTTGGCGATCCGTTCGTCAGGAAGCGGATAATTAAAGTCATTTATGTTAATATGTCGTTCCATTTTCTTGAAATTTATGGCGCAAAATTACTATTTTTTGTAACTTTGCGATGCTTAATCTATTAAAAATATGAAGACCGACTTTTTAGTCATCGGTTCCGGCGCGGCAGGATTATGCTTTGCGCTCAAAGCCGCAGCACATGGGCACGTCACCATCGTGACGAAAGGCGAAATGAATGAATGTAATACCAACTATGCCCAAGGCGGTATTTGCTCGGTTACCTACGCTCCCGACACGTTCGAGAAACACATCCACGACACGTTGGTGTGCGGAGCGGGCAAATGCGAAAAGCAGGCCGTGGAACTCGTCGTGCGTCGTGCACCCGAACTGATCCATGATTTGATCGAATGGGGAACGCGCTTCGACAAGACGCCCGACGGCCGTTTCGAACTGAATCGTGAAGGCGGCCACTCGGAACACCGTATCCTCCACCACGAGGATCTGACGGGTGCCGAGATCGAACGTGCCCTGATCGAGTCGGTCAGAAAGAATCCCAACATCACGGTGCTGGAGCACCATTTTGCCATTGATCTTTTGACGCAACACCACCTGGGTGAGTTCGTTACGCGTCACACGCGTGGTCTGGCCTGTTTCGGTGCCTACGTCCTGAACATCGACACCAACGAGATCGAAACGATTCTTTCGAAATTCACGATTGTTGCCACGGGCGGTTGCGGCAACATCTACTCGCGCACGTCGAATCCCGTGGTTGCCACGGGTGACGGTATCGCCATGTGTCACCGTGCCAAGGCCATCACCGAAAACATGGAGTTCATCCAGTTCCATCCCACGACGCTCTACAATCCGGGCGAGAAACCCTCGTTCCTGATCACCGAGGCCATGCGTGGTTTCGGCGCAATCCTGCGTCTGAAGACGGGCGAGGAGTTCATGGACAAATACCACCCGATGCGTTCGCTCGCACCGCGCGATGTGGTGGCACGCGCCATCCATCACGAGCTGGCCAAGACGGGCGACGAATTCGTATACCTCGACGTCACGCACAAAGATCCCGATTCGATCCGCAGCCACTTCCCCAACATCTACGAGAAGTGCAAGACGATCGGCATCGACATCACCAAGGACCGGATCCCCGTAACGCCTGCGGCACACTACTGCTGCGGCGGTGTCAAGGTCGATCTGAACGGCATGACCTCCGTCAAACGCCTCTACGCCCTGGGTGAAACCTCCTGCACGGGACTCCACGGCGGCAACCGTCTGGCTTCGAACTCGCTGATCGAGGCTTTGGTTTACGCCGATCAGGCCGCACGCCACGCCGTTGCGCTGTTGCCGAAGGTCGAGATCCAGGAGGGTATTCCCGATTGGGATTTCGAGGGTACGACCCACGCCGAGGAGATGCTGATGATTCTCCAGTCGCAGCGCGAGATGCAGTCGCTCATGTCCAACTATGTGGGCATCGTGCGTTCGAACCTCTCGCTCAAACGCGCCATGCGCCGTCTGGCCATCATCTTCGAGGAGACCGAGGAACTCTACAACAAGACCAAACCCAACCGCGAACTCTGCGAATTGCGTAACATGATCGCCACGGCTTATCTGGTGATCAAACAGGGTCGCGAACTCAAGGAATCGGTCGGCTGCCACTACAACGTCGACTTCCCCAAGGAGTAAACAAGTCAGGGGACGCACCGCCGCCCCCGCTTTTCTTACCATAACTCATCAAGCCCCCGCCCCCAAGCAGGGGTTTGATGCTAAAAAACGAGCGGTTCCGACCGCATTTTACACGCGAATAACAAAAGACAAGATACGTACATGACATTACAGGAAGAGATTACACGCCGCCGTACATTTGCGGTCATTGCACACCCCGATGCCGGTAAAACGACCCTTACCGAGAAATTGCTGTTGTTCGGTGGTGCCATCCACGTGGCAGGAGCTGTCAAGAGCAACAAGATCAAAAAGGGAGCGACCTCCGACTTTATGGAGATCGAGCGTCAGAGAGGTATCTCCGTGGCCACGTCGGTCATGGGTTTCGAGTATGAGGGCATGAAGGTCAACATCCTCGATACGCCGGGTCACCAGGACTTTGCCGAGGATACCTACCGCACGCTGTCGGCCGTCGATTCGGTCATCATCGTCATCGACGGTGCGAAGGGTGTCGAGAGCCAGACGCGCAAACTGATGGAGGTCTGCCGTATGCGCAACACCCCCGTAATGGTCTTCATCAACAAACTCGACCGCCCGGCGAAGGATCCGTTCGAATTGTTGGACGAGGTCGAGCGCGAACTTCAGATCCGCGTCCGTCCGCTTGCATTCCCCATTTCGAGCGGCCCCGATTTCAAGGGTGTTTATAACCTCTACGAGAAAAACCTCACGCTGTTCACCTCCATCGACCG
The DNA here is from genome assembly GCA_020026395.1 of Alistipes sp. GTDB lineage: Bacteria > Bacteroidota > Bacteroidia > Bacteroidales > Rikenellaceae > Alistipes. The sequence goes on from JAHHQM010000018.1 coordinate 21,357, forward strand.
CCAGACGACCAACGCCTCGAAGGTGGAGATTTCGGATCTTGCCTCGCACGAGATCGACGATTTGATCGGCGAGAAATACGCCAACCAGCTGCGTAGCGATGTGGAGCTGATCGAGGGTGTATACGACGAATTCGACCGCAAGGAGTACCTCGAGGGACACCTTGCTCCCGTATTCTTCGGTTCGGCCGTGAATAACTTCGGTGTCCGCGAATTGCTGGAGTGCTTCCTGCGTATTGCTCCCTCGCCCCGTCCCGCCCATACCGAAACGCGCGACGTGGAACCCAACGAGGCCAAAATGACGGGTTTCATCTTCAAGATCCACGCCAACATGGACCCCAACCACCGCGACCGCATCGCCTTCATGAAGATTTGTTCGGGTGTGTTCGAACGCAACAAGAACTACCTGCACGTGCGTAGCGGCAAGCAGCAGAAATTCTCTTCGCCGACGGCATTTATGGCCGAGAAGAAGTCGGTGATCGACTTTGCTTATCCGGGTGATATCGTGGGTCTGCACGATACGGGTAACTTCAAGATCGGCGATACGTTTACCGAAGGCGAAAAGCTCCGTTTCACGGGTATTCCCTCGTTCTCGCCCGAGCAGTTCCGCTATATCGAAAACGCCGACCCGATGAAGTTCAAACAGCTTTCGAAGGGTATCGACCAGCTGATGGACGAAGGTGTGGCACAGCTGTTCACCTCGTCGCTCAACGGCCGTAAGATCATCGGTACGGTGGGTGCACTTCAGTTTGAGGTGATCCAGTACCGCCTCGAGCACGAGTATAACGCCTCGTGCCGTTGGGAGCCGATTTCGATCTATAAGGCGTGCTGGATCGAGAGCGACAACGCCGAACAACTAGCCGACTTCAAACGCCGTAAACACACCAATATGGCGCTTGACAAACACGGCCGCGACGTCTTCCTTGCCGACACGAGCTACGCTCTTGCCCTGGCACAGGAGAACTTTAAAGACATCCGCTTCCACTTCACCTCGGAATTCTAATTCCGCCTCCGAAGTCGGATTTATCCATAAACCGAAAAAGGTCGATTCCCCACGGATCGACCTTTTTTATAATATATATTGAAATCGGATTTCGCCCTACATTTATAAGGGTATCCTTTCCCTAATTCTCACCCCGAAATGCGCTCTTCCATCCCCGATTAATAGATATAGGTGTAGTTGCATCACATCCGCACCCAAGCGCAGAAATCGCCTCTAATCTGCAAAAGGAGGATCGCCGAGTCTGACATTCTTCTTTGCGACACTCCGCCCCGTCTCCGTCGAAAGCTCTAACTACATATCTCCTCCGCAGCCACGATACCGCAAAGCATACTGCCATTCTGCTCCTCCACGGGGATCCATGCCGCCTCTCCAGACACCCCATCACATAGCCAGCCAAACGTCCAAACAAGATAAGCACAGAACAGGTAGTACAAAGCCCTCTGCCATCTCCTCTCCGCACCTTCCGACAACTCCGTTCCTCGGCAGCGCACGCCCGCCCAAAAGTTTTCTCCCTCCCGCCAACAAAAAAAACGGATCCAACCGCCCTACCGACGATCCGATCCGTTTCAAATCCTGCTTCCGTTCCCCGCCCCCACCATCCGCAGGTTCGGGCACAAACAAAAAAAGGTCAGACTTCGTGTCTGACCTTGAAGAGGCGGCTACCTACTCTCCCACGGGAAAACCGCAGTACCATCGGCGATAGTGAGCTTAACTTCTCTGTTCGGAATGGGAAGAGGTGGAACCTCACTGCTATAACCACCTAAAAGAACGTTTGCTTGATTCTATCCAAGCTGTGTGATAAATATCATCTGTCACACTCAGTATATTTTTGACCCTCCAAAGAAATGAGATAAAGAATCACTGTAAGAAAGACTTTCGGGTAATTAGTATTGCTCAGCTTTGACATTACTGTCTGTACACTTGCAACCTATCAACGTAGTAGTCTCCTACGCCCCTCAAGGGAAGACTTATCTCGGGGATGGCTTCGCGCTTAGATGCTTTCAGCGCTTATCCAAACCGAACTTAGCTACTCGGCAGTACACTTGGCAGCATAACCGATACACCAGAGGTTCGTCCAACTCGGTCCTCTCGTACTAAAGTCAGGACCCCTCAATCTTCCT
>JAHHQM010000019.1 GCA_020026395.1 Alistipes sp.
GAGAATTTTTCATAACTTCAGTATTTTAATTTAACAGTATTTCGATCGAACGGAATGAATGGGGTGCGGCCGGACTGAGCCGCACCCTCGTTCCCTAAATTAACGACATTTGATATTAGTCGCAATATCGCCGTAGCGAGCCTCGATTTTCTTTCCTGCCATTATGATTTCGGTCATGACATGGTCATTGGGAACCTCGACCGATACGGTTTCTTTCGATGTTTTCAGTATGGCCGTGCATACGCGCCCGCCCTTCACCTAATTCATCTGCTTTTTCGTCAGTTGCTGTGCTGCAAAATTTTTCATGTTTGTTTTCATAGTCGTAGTTTTTGTCGATTTTGAATTCTGTTTCGATCCGGACTTTTGCATCCCGACAGGCGTCCTGAACTGCCGTTTTCCGATTCATATTCCAATGCTCCGGAAAATAATTCTATTTCCTTATGCCTTTTTGCCTTTTAGTCGAACTTATGAGCTGTCGCATTCGGTTTTGCTTCCTCACGGGAAGGTTTTTTCGTATTCGGATGGCAAGTCCGAATGGAAGTCATGGGGTTCCGCTGGTCGGAGGTATTCCGCACCGGATGAACAGCGTATCCCGGTTCCGAACAATCGTAAACGAATGCCCGGATTCAGTTTCATCGAAATAGGTGCGCGGCAGGTCGAACAACCGCCGACCGTCCACATCAAGAATCACATCACCTTCTTCCACGCCGAAATCCTGCCAATACGATCCGTCCTTCACGAAATCGACTACGGCATGCCCCTCTCTGCTCCGGAAAGCCCGGAAACAGAATCCGGCCATCCCTTCCTGACGACTCTGATCCTCCTGCAGGGAGACGTATGCGATGGGGAACAGTTCGATACGGTGTTGCGCCGGATGAAACCGCAGATTGAATGACTTCAAAAAGTCCATGCCTGCCACGACCATCTCGCGCTCTCCCGAAATACGCCACTGACGCAATAGTTCACGGTGCTCAATCCATAATTTGCGGTTCAATAATCCATATTCATTCAGCCGATAGAAAGTCGGTAAGACTCCGTTTTTGGACGGGCAAACATATTTGCGTGTGGTCTCGTCGTTCAGTACCGCACGCATCGTACTGTCGGGCTCGGCATACAGATAGACGAGGGATTCGGGGCTTCCGGTATCCAATACCAAATCGACCCGTGGCCGCAGTTTTTCGTTCCGGCAATGGAACTGAAACGGGAAATCCCGAATAACAAATTGGTTTCCGACGACATCCAGCTGCAAAGAGATACCCGGCAACGAAAAAACGGGCCAATCGTATACGGAGAGGTATTTGTTTTCGCAATCGAGCTCCCACGTGCGGGTCTCTTCGAGCGGAATGGAGAAAATGCCGTCGGCCGCAAGCAGGTTCAAAGAACGCCCGTCCACAATCCGGCACCCGGAATAGCAGACCCGACTGTTCCCGACCGATATCGAGACGGGGTGCTCCACGGTCATGCAGGGGATGTCTCGCTTGAAATTCCATCCCGACTTCAGTGTCTCCGTAGGACGGAATCGGTCGATCAGGCCGCTCTTTTCTGCAAAGTTCCTGTCCAGAACGAGCATTCCGGCACTTCCCGTATCGAAAATCAGCTTACACGTATGAGCAGAATCCAACTTCGTTTCGATGACCGGATGTCCTATCATGTCGTACTCGAATTTCGCAGTTGCGGGTTCGATGGTGCATGCCGGAACGTGCGACTGCGCTCCTTCGTTTCGACGGATGCAGGCCGAGGCGAGGAACAGAATGAAAATAATGAGTATCCGAAACATATAATATTCCGTTTCAATATAAACTCTCCAATATACTGTAGCTTATATAGTTATTGACAAGTCTCATTATTCCGTTCGCCAATAATCACGGCAACCGCCATTACCATCATCTATCATAAGGGAGGAACCGCCTACATTTCGATAACAACAGGCGCAATTGCAGACATTTCCACCTTTGACGCTGCTCATTTCCTTTTCCGAAAGGTTGTTTTTTTCGATATGATTCACTTTAATCGATTTCATGGTTCTCGTGTTTTAGGTTTGTACAATATTTTTCGGATTATTGTCCCGTAACGGGTATCCCTTCCGGCATTCTCCGAAAACGGGGAAAAATCATATATCCAATTCGAGTTTCGGGTAATAGCCTTCGGGAATGTAGTTGATGTCGATTTCAACCGTCTTTTGTGTACTCATGTCGTAGATGATATGCTCCTTTCCGTCCAAAAACATCATTGTCATCGGAGCCAGCCATTGTCTGCGCCACATACGATCAATATCTTTACGCGTACACTTGACTTTCTTATGTGACGGAATAACAAGCTCATGACGGTTCGTGCCGTTCAGTGCCTTGTCCGCATAGTCGTAAATCATCCGGCCGACAGGTTGTTCCAGACCGATTGCCGTCCAGCAAAAGAGTCCCTTCGTGTCAGTGGCTTTCAGAATCAACCCCGGTAATCCGCCCAATTTCCACGGTCCGTCTGCCTGAGGAATCTCCGGTGCGAACCATGCCTCCCAAGTCCGGCCGCGGAAGGTCGCAACAGCCTTGCGGCAGAGATAGCCTACAATCGTATCCGTCTGTTCCGTAATCTGCCAATCCAGTGCTTCTACCGGTTCGCTATACTGATACTCTTCGTGCAGAAAGCGAGTAGAGACCAAACGTTTCCGATCCTTCGGCCATGTATATATGTTGCAATACCACGGGTGCTCATCGTCTTTCCGCCAATCCAACAATCGAGTGCCACTCTCCAGACGGGCAATGTCTGTCCGCGGAATGTCAACATAATAAGCATAGGCTATTGAGTCGATTCTATCGGCATACTGACTGTAATAGAGAGTCGTGTTTTTTCCTGTTTCGAGCAGCGTGCGGTCGTGCAGGCGTTTCATATTCGAAGTATCTCGCACATAGGCGAAATCATAGGTTACACAGAGAAGGCAGGTGTCGATCGGATATTTTGCTCCCAGGTCTCTTTGTTCGGCTATATATTTCTGTGCTTTCGTTTCCCATGAACACAAGATGGCAAACAATAGAATCAAGAAAATTCTCATAAGCATAAGTTTTAATTTGCCGGCGGCTCATTCTGCAGCCGCCGGCAAGGGTTGATTTATTTTATGGTCTAGTTTCAGGTTCGATGAATACTGTTTGGATACATGTGAATTCATCTCCAGTCCAAAGTCCTCTATCGGCATTGGCCATTCCGTTATCCATGGTCGAAGACCCGCCGTTATTCTGATGCGCACAACCGCAACCACACATTCCCTCATGTAGGCCTCCGGCTATATGTTGCATCTCTTTGTTTGAAAGACACTCTTTCTCGATTTGGTTTGCTTTCAGTGATTTCATAGTTCTTTAGTTTAAGGTTTGTACAATATTTTTCGGATTATTGTCCCGTAACGGGTATCCCTTCCGGCATTCTCCGAAAACGGGGAAAAATCATATATCCAATTCGAGTTTCGGGTAATAGCCTTCGGGAATGTAGTTGATGTCGATTTCAACCGTCTTTTGTGTACTCATGTCGTAGATGATATGCTCCTTTCCGTCCAAAAACATCATTGTCATCGGAGCCAGCCATTGTCTGCGCCACATACGATCAATATCTTTACGCGTACACTTGACTTTCTTATGTGACGGAATAACAAGCTCATGACGGTTCGTGCCGTTCAGTGCCTTGTCCGCATAGTCGTAAATCATCCGGCCGACAGGTTGTTCCAGACCGATTGCCGTCCAGCAAAAGAGTCCCTTCGTGTCAGTGGCTTTCAGAATCAACCCCGGTAATCCGCCCAATTTCCACGGTCCGTCTGCCTGAGGAATCTCCGGTGCGAACCATGCCTCCCAAGTCCGGCCGCGGAAGGTCGCAACAGCCTTGCGGCAGAGATAGCCTACAATCGTATCCGTCTGTTCCGTAATCTGCCAATCCAGTGCTTCTACCGGTTCGCTATACTGATACTCTTCGTGCAGAAAGCGAGTAGAGACCAAACGTTTCCGATCCTTCGGCCATGTATATATGTTGCAATACCACGGGTGCTCATCGTCTTTCCGCCAATCCAACAATCGAGTGCCACTCTCCAGACGGGCAATGTCTGTCCGCGGAATGTCAACATAATAAGCATAGGCTATTGAGTCGATTCTATCGGCATACTGACTGTAATAGAGAGTCGTGTTTTTTCCTGTTTCGAGCAGCGTGCGGTCGTGCAGGCGTTTCATATTCGAAGTATCTCGCACATAGGCGAAATCATAGGTTACACAGAGAAGGCAGGTGTCGATCGGATATTTTGCTCCCAGGTCTCTTTCTTCGGCCACATATTTTCCCTGCGCTTTCGTTTCCCATGAACACAAGATGGCAAACAATAAAATCAAGAAAATTCTCATAAGCATAAGTTTTGATTTCATAGTTCTTTAGTTTTAGGTTTGTACAATATTTTTCGGATTATTGTCCTGCGACGGAGTGTCCGAATCCGCCGTTTCCCGAATAACGAATCTCTGATTCGGGAAATAATTCTATTTTTGTTATGCCTTTCTGAGTTTTAGTTCAACTTATAAGTTATCTCGCTTGGGTTTCATTTTTTCTATGGAAAACTCTTTTGTCGGGCTCGCAAAGCCTTTTGAAATTTCCAGCGGATTATAACTCTTGATTTTATTGTCGTTAAATGACAATGTCTTTCGTTCCTCCCGCTGACTCGATCTTCCACACACGATGTCCCTCCATGGAATACAACTCATTCTGTCGCTCCTCGGAAATATCTTCCCACCGGGTGCCGTCAACTGTCACTACTCTGTCTCCGAGACGGAGGCCTTGTGCGTAAGCTGCGTCATTGGTTCGGATTCTTGTTACCACTCCTTTGGAATCGCACCAGAATCCTGTCTTGTTCATAGGCTTGGAGGGATAAATGTTTTGTGCCGGAGTGAGTATAAGCCGATCGTTCTTCAAATCAAGGATCATATTGAAGTGTTTGAGCAGACGCATACCGACAGTGCCTGCTATCGGCTTGTCGATACCGGAAAGATAGCTCCTGAACTCTCCCGAATAGCTCCTTAATCCCGTATCAAATACACTGCGGATGTGTGACAAAGTGGCGGATGGTATTTCAATGTCGACCTCAAAATCATATAGTTTTCTGTCCGGAATCTTAGTAGAAAAACTGTCCTCAATCTTCCAATGGGGAATGTGTAAGACAAAGTCTTCCAACTCGGGCGTCGGGTCAGTAATGGCAAATCCGCAAGGTGTACCTGTATCAAGCAGATAGAGATAATCCGTAGATAAAGACTTGTCATTGTAGGATAATGTCATCGGAATATTGACAAACGGAGCGAGTTTTCGGTTCCCTTTCTTCGCAAACACCAATGGATAAACGATGGCATTTTCGGGCAAAGTGTCCGTCTCGCAAATAGAAAATATACGGTTGTCGAAATCGAAACACCAAATTCGCCTTTCTGTCGCATATACAGGAGCAATCACAGCTTCGAATTTACCGGGAACATGGTAAATTTTATTGCTGTTCAAGGATTGACCTCCGAGTGATATGCTCTCAACATCGATTTTCGATACACCGGTGCCGGATTCAGCCACGGCCGAAGCGTCTGTGTAATTCGCAGCGAGCGACCGTGGCAGCAGGCAGCCGACCATACATCCCGTATCGAAAAACATACCCAAAGTATCCGCTGCATTAATTACGACGGGAGTATAGATTCTATCGTGGTAAATGCGCAAATTCGTATTGTCTGCTGTCTGTAGAGCCTGTTCATTCGATGAACAAGAGATGACTGCAAATTGAACAACCAGTATTATGTGTAGAAATTTGTTCATCGCTACAATGGTTTTATATGAGGTAACGCGCAAAACCAATAAACCTTATTTTTAGTTACCAATGGTCTTCGTCACCTTTCTCCTTGTAGAATTGGGACGTAGTTTCCAAAAGGAGTGCGATTCCTTTCCCGTTGGTCAAACTGGAAGGTAAGTTTCCAGAAACTGCTGATTTCAATTCATGCCTTTTAGTTAAATTAGTTTTTTAATATGTTGCGTAATGTCAATTATATGGTAAGTACGAATAAAAATCTTATTTTCAACTTTAATGCATCTCAAATTTAAGAAATAAATATTTAAAAAAAACATTCATTATGTATTTTTGCATAATGATGTGTTTTTGTTATGAAATTATTTTATAATTATATTCCGTTGATGTCTTGACATATTGTTAAGCATTTTTACGTGAAGAACTAAACGAGGCTTTTGTTGTAGCTGCTGAATTCTTCATTTCTAAAAGATTGGGGCTTAAAACGCAGGAAGACGTTATGGTTGAATTTTCAACTTGTTGCGATGGAACAATCGTTCTTGCTCCATCATATACACTCATTTGAAAGAAAAAAGATCCGACGGGCACTCGCTTTGCTGCCCCGACATCTGCGAACGGTTTTGAATCAATTCTCGCGGAGAGTTGCGGGATTATGTTGGACGAAAAAATAATCAGACTATGGGAAAGTACGTGAATTCAAATGTCGGAAATGTGGCAATGTTGGAAACATTGGGAGGGCGTCGGCTTCGGGGCTGAACCCGTAAAGGGGATAGGAAGAAGAACCAAACGGGCGATGCCGATCGCGTGGTGTGCTGCCCGAAATGTGGCTCGACGGATTTTGAACTCCATAAGGAAGAGGTGGTGATGATGTGGGATTAAAACGATCCCGATTTCCGAATTTTAAAGGAGATAAGCGTATAATTTTTGTTGCTATTTCCCGGAAAAAATTGCTATTTCCGTATTGGAATATCCCGAAAAAATGACTTGTTTTGAATTATCTATTTTCCTCTAAAAGAGGAAAATTGTAAGGAAATCTGCGTAAGATTCCCGGTTGGCAAGTCTGTGTTAAATCCGTCCTACGAAGATAATGCCACTCGATTGGCGGGAGTGGTTTTATTCTTGAAAAATATAAAAATAGCAAAATTATAGAGCTCGTATCGGTTTTCTTCTGCGGTGCTGCATCGCCTGAAGGAGGCTTCTGCATGAACAAGGATTTGGCTCGCAACCGTCGGGTGTCGTTGGAGCGTTATGTCCGTGAACGGGTCGCGCTTTCGGATCGGTTGGTTGGATGCGAGGAGGGGGGCGCATGGAAGCGTCTTACGGAATTGGTCGAACGAACTTTCGACGAAGAGGTTTTTGCCGAGTTTTAGGTAGGGCGTAAGGTCAAATTCGGTGGCGAGTTTCGAATCTTTGCTATAACCGACAAAACGACCGTTTACCCACAGGTAAAGGTTCGAGGTGACCGACCCGAAATGGGCGATGATCTGCTTGCCGGACCACGATTCGGGGATCTTGATCACACGGCGGTAAGAACCCACGTGGTTGCGGTATTCGGGAACATACGGCGGATTGTTCTTGAAGTGGGTGTCCCACGGGTATTCGATATTGATATGCATCGGGTCACCGAATCCGTTCAATTCCCAGATGCCCGGAATCGGCATCGTACCCCAGGCAGAATCGTCGTACGTGGGGCGGAAGAAATCGCGCGGGCGCTCATCGGCGTGCTCCACACCGAAGAATTTCCACGTGCCGTCTATCGACAGGAAACGCTCGGATTGGCGTTTGTCGGCCGTAAGTGCCGAGGCGGCATCCTTATAGGCGAAGAACGAAGTGTGCATCCGCATTCGGTTGCGTTCGTTCACGGTTTGATCCTGCCACTTGATGAAGGTTTGCGCACGCAGCGGAACGAGCGACGCGAGGGCAAGACACAGGGTCAGAATTTGTCTTTTCAGCGGGTTAAAATAAGTCCCGACCCCGAAATTCTGCAACTTTGTCCGAAAACGGATGAGTGTCCGAAAACGGACACCTTATTTTGGATATAATATGCTGATCTATTGCTTGTTGTATGTTTGGCATGCGGCTTGTTCGGGGCAGAGGCAAAACGAAAAACTATGGATCGGGAAATATCAAAAGAAGAACGTCAGAAAATCCGCCGCGGACGCATGATGCGCTGTGGGGCGGTTGTGTTGGGTGTAGGCGTAGTGCTTTACGGCCTTGTTTCGGTGTTGCGCCCTTCGGTCAAAAGGGAGGAACTGACTTTTGCGGAGGTGGACGAAGGGGCGATCGAAGTGAGCGTCGGCGCATCGGGTAAGGTGGTTCCCGCCTTCGAGGAGATCATCCTCTCGCCGATCAATACCCGTATCGTGCAGGTTTACAGCCGAAGCGGTGATCTTGTGGAGGAGGGTACGCCTCTTTTGAAACTCGATTTGCAGAGTACCGAAACCGCCTACCGCAAGATGCTCGACGAGGAGCAGATGCGGCGTTGCCAGCTCGAACAACTGCGCATCGACAATCAGACTTTTTTGAGCGACCTCGAGATGAAGGTGAAAATTTGTGCCATGAACCTCGATCGCATGGAGGTCGAATTGCGCAACGAACGCTATCTGGACAGCCTGGGCAGCGGCACGACCGATCGGGTGCGTCAGGCCGAATTGGCCTACGACACGGGTAAACTCGAGTTGGAGCAGCTACGCCAGATGTACGAAAACGGACAGCAGGTCAAAAAGGCCGATCTGAAGGTCAAGGAACTCGAATTTCGAATCTTTCAAAAGGAGCTTGCGGAGATGAAACGCACGCTGGAGGATGCCGAGATCCGTTCCCCGCGCAAGGCCGTCCTCACGTTCATCAACAATCAGGTGGGCGCGCAGATCCTGCAAGGCGAACAGGTGGCCGTGATTTCCGATTTGAGCCATTTCAAGGTGGAGTGCGAGATTGCCGACGGCTATGGCGATCGCGTGGCGGTCGGCAGTCGTACGGTGGTGATGACGGGTCGGCAGCGGCTCACGGGCGTGGTGAGCAACCTGACCCCGCAAAGCAAGAACGGCATCATCGCATTCACGGTTCAGCTGGACAAGGATAACGACGCGTGTCTGCGTTCGGGATTAAGGGTCGATGTGCATGTGATGAACGCCCTCAAGGAGCAGGTCGTCCGCCTGCACAATGCGCCTTATTATACGGGTGCGGGCGAATACGATCTGTTTGTGCTGGAGGGTAAGGATCGCCTGGTGCGCCGTCGGGTGCGTTTGGGGGAGAGTAGTTTCGAGCGGGTGGAGGTTATCGAAGGCCTTCATGCGGGTGACGAGGTGGTCATCAGCAATATGACCGATTTCAAGGGAAAGAAAACCATAAATATTAAATAGTATGATTAAACTTATACAAGTCAGCAAGATCTACCGTACGGAGGAGATCGAGACTCAGGCTTTGGAAAATGTGAATTTGGAGGTGGCGCGTGGCGAATTTATGAGCATCATGGGGCCTTCGGGATGTGGAAAATCCACACTGCTGAACATCATGGGATTGCTTGATATGCCTACGAGCGGAGTGGTCGAGATCGACGGTACAAGCATTGTCGGGATGAAGGATCGGGAGTTGGCCGAGTTCCGCAACCGAAAGCTGGGATTCGTGTTTCAGTCGTTCCATCTGATCAATTCGCTCGATGTGCTGGATAATGTGGAGTTGCCGTTGCTTTACCGCAATGTGCCGAGCCGCGAACGCCGTCAAAGGGCGCAGGAGGTGTTGGAACGGGTGGGCTTGACGCACCGCATGCACCATTTCCCGTCGCAACTCTCGGGCGGTCAGTGTCAGCGTGTGGCGATTGCCCGTGCCATTGTGGGAAATCCCGAAATCATCCTCGCCGATGAGCCGACGGGTAATCTGGATTCGAAGATGGGTGCCGAGGTGATGGAGATCCTGCACCGCCTGAATCGGGAGGACGGGCGTACGATCGTCATGGTGACGCACAACGAGGAGCAGGCACGTCAGACCCAACGTGTGGTTCGTTTCTTTGACGGCCGACAGGTCGAATAACCCTCAAAAATAAGAAAAATCATGATGCGACAATATTTCAAACAGGCGTGGACGCTCCTGCGACAGGAGCGTGTCTTTTCGCTGATCTATATCGTCGGAACGGGACTTGCCGCGTCGATGATCATGGCTCTGATCGTCGGCATGACCATCCTTTTGACGAACATTTACCCCGAAACACATAGGGATCGACTGCTTATTGCCGATTACGGCCGTGTGTCGCTTGAGAATGGCAATCAGATGTTTGCGGGCTTGTCCGAAAAGGCGATCCATACCTGCTTCGACGGGATGGAACATGTCGAGGCGATGGCTGTTGTGGAGAATTTCCAGACGTTGGGATGGCTGCAACCCGGCGATAAGCGACCGTCGATCGAAGTCAATATGCGAAAAACGAATGCTGATTTTTGGAAGGTCTTCGATTTTCGGTTCCTGAGTGGAAAACCTTTCTCGGAGACTGATTTTCAGTCGGGACTTCCCGTGGCGGTCATCTCCGAGAATCTGGCCTTGCAGGTATTCGGGAAAACGGATGTCGTGGGACAGCATATTTCGTTCGATTTTCTGGATTATCGGGTGTGCGGCGTGGTGGAAAACGTGTCGGTGCTTGCCTCGTTGAGTTATGGCGACTTGTGGACACCCTATACCGCATATCGTCCTTCTCTGGAAACGTACGGGAATTATGAGACGTCGGGATCGCTCGGCGAGTATGGAGCGTATATACTCGTGGAGCGCGGTGTTGATCTCCAAAAGGTCAAACAAGACGGACAAGAGCGTGTGCGGCGTTATTCGCAGACGCTGGGCAAAGGACTTACTTTCTGGTGTATGGATGCACCCGATACGTTTGTCGAAGATTTCTTCCACGCGCGTAACGGAAAGGCCGTGGATTATACCTCTGTGTGGTTGAACGGTTTGGTTCTGTTGCTTACTCTTTTGTTGGTGCCTGCAATCAACCTTTCGGGCATGGCCGATTCCCGTATGGAACGCCGTATGGCGGAATTGGGCGTAAGACGTGCGTTCGGTGCCTCAAGACCGATGTTGTTCCGACAGGTCATCTTTGAAAATTTGCTGTTTACCCTGCTCGGCGGATTATTGGGGTTGTTTGTTTCCTATCTCTTGTTGGTCGTTTGCGGGGATTGGTTTTTCAAACTGCTTCTCGATTGGCGTTTCCCCGAACGAGGCGAGGTCGTGCTTGCGCCCGAGATGTTCTTCAAACCGATTGCTTTTATGGGGGTCGTTGCGGTGTGTCTGGTGCTGAATCTCGTTTCGGCATTGATTCCTGCGTGGCGTGCTTCGCGCCGTCCGATTGTCGAGTCGCTTTCGCCGATGGTGGGCGCGACGATGATCGGCGGACGGGGAATGTCGTTCTTTACCCGTGTGCGCAAAAATGCGTGGATCGGATTGGAGTTGATGCTGGTCTTTGTGCTGCTGTGGGTGGCCTCGGAATTCGGCATCATGACGGGACTGACCCTTATGAATTCGTCGGAATTTAAGACCGATCGCGAATGGGTCGTTTCGTTGGGCGTCTATTCCGAAGTCAATCAGGGGTATGATTCGGCAGCCGACAGCCCGGAACGGCGTATGGAGAATTTCCGGCATGTGTTACGCCGTTTGGAGCAATGTCCCGATTTTGACAAGGTGGCTGTTGTGATGATGTATGGAGGTATGCCCTATATGGGTGACTATAGCAGCAACGGGTATCAAAATCCGCGGGATACGACCCGAACCTTTTTCTGCAATACGAATGTGGTCTATCCCAAGACCGATTTCTTCGGAATGTTCGGTTTGGAAACGCCCGACGGAAAGGCCGTGTCGATGCATGATTTCGATTTGTCGGATCCTTTGTCGGTGGTTGTGTCGGAGCGATTGGTCAAAGAACTGTATCCCGACGGAAATGCACTGGGACAGACCGTGAAGAATGTCAGCAGCGGGCAGAATCTGCGCATTGTGGGCGTCGTGAAAGACCTCAAGCGAACTGATTACGAAGTACCGCAGGGATATTGTTTCCGGGGAACGGACATCGCGGATGACCTTGAGTCGGAAAATCTTCCCGTGTTTGTGGTGCATCTTAAAGAGGGCGTTTCGGAACGGAATTTCGAGGAGCGGTTTATTGAAACGATGTCCGATGAGTTGCGTTTTGGTAATTTCTACCTCAAGCAGATCAAATCCTATCGTCAGATCCGCACCGAACTCAACGAGGAATTCGGCTATCTTGCTTCGATCCGATTCGGGGTGGTCATGTCGCTGTTCTTCCTCTTGAATGTTATCCTTTGCGTGATCGGTATGTTCTGGTATCGGGTACGCCTGCGCCGCGAGGAGATCGGTCTTCGAATGGCAATGGGTGCGGATAAACGACGCATTCGTCGGATGTTGTTTAAAGAAGGCTTTGTGCTGTTGGCGGTTGCATCACTACCCGCCATGCTGATCGAAAGTCAGTTGATTCTGGCCGAAGTGATTCCCTATGCAACGGAAGAAACCCGACTGCTGATAGGGTCTCCAGTGATGCGCTTTGTGGTGACCAATGCAGTCACTTGGGCGATCCTGGCGCTGGCGATCATTTGCGGAATCTGGCTGCCCGCCAACCGTGCCGTGAAATATAACCCTGCCGATGCCCTGCACGACGAATAAAAACCGATAAGCGATGAAACGGATTGTTTGCGGAGTGATTGCTCTTTTTATGGCGCTGCGTGTGGCGGCCGATGACGGGGCGAGGCGTGCCATCACGCTGACCGAAGCCGTGGCGCTTGCCCGCACGCAGAGTGTCGATGCCGCGGTGGCGCTGAACGAACTCAAAAAGTCCTATTGGGAGTATCGGACCTTCCGAGCCGATCTGCTGCCCGAGGTGAATTTCTCCTCGACCCTGCCAAGTTATACGAAGAACTACAACTCCTATCAGAAGAGCGACGGATCTTATACCTTCCTTCGGAACAATTTCCTCGATATGGAGGGTACACTGTCCGTCGGGCAGAACATCTGGTTCACGGGAGGCCGTCTTTCGCTGTCCACCTCGCTCGATTACATGAAACAATTCGGCGGCGACCGCGAACACCGTTTTATGTCGGTACCCTTGGCGCTGACCCTCGAACAACCGATTTTCGGGGTAAACAACTTCAAGTGGAACCGCCGTATCGAACCCGTGCGTTATGCCGAGGCGAAGGCGCGGTTCCTTTCGGCAACCGAGGAGGTGACGATGCTCACGATCGACCATTTCTTCAACCTGTTGCTGGCCAAGGAACGGCTTTTGACCGCCGAGCAGAACCTCTCGAATGCCGAGCGGCTCTATGAGGTGGCCAAGGCCAAACGCCAGATGGGACAGATCAGCGAAAACGACCTGTTGCAGATGGAGCAGAACGTGTTGGAAACCCGTGCCGAGCGGACGGAGAATGCGAGTATGCTCAAAAGCAAGATGTTTACGTTGAGGTCGTTCCTCGGGTTGGATACCGACGAGGAGTTGGATCCCGTTCTTCCCGATCACCTGCCCGAAATTTCGCTCGTCTATGACGATGTGCTGGATAAGGCGCTTACGAACAATGCTTTTGCAAAGACCATCCGCCGTCGTCAGTTGGAGGCCGATTATGAGGTGGCCAAGGCACGGGGCAACCGTCGCCAGATCATGCTCTTTGCGCGGGTGGGCATGACGGGAACCGACCGTGACCTGCGCGGGGCGTATAATCCCGTGAAACCCGATCAGGTGTTTCAACTCGGGTTGAATATCCCGATTCTGGATTGGGGCAAGCGTAAGGGTAAGGTACGCGTGGCGGAGAGTAACCGCGAAGTGGTGCGGAGTCGGTTAAGGCAGGAGGAGCAGAACTTCCGCCAGAACATCTTCATCCTTGTCGAGCACTTCAACAACCAGCAACAGCAGCTGCAACTTGCCGAGCAGGCCGATCGGATTGCCCGCCGTCGTTACGAGACGAATGTGCAGGCGTTTATCATCGGCAAAATCTCGACGCTCGACCTCAATGACTCCGAAACACGTAAGGATGCGGCGCGTCAGAGGCTCATCAACGAGATGTTCAGCTACTGGTACTATTACTATCAGATCCGCAGTCTTACGCTCTGGGATTATGCCCGTAATGCGGCGCTTGATGCCGATTTCGAGCGGATCGTGCGCGGACAAAAATAAGGGAGGATGGCGTATTTCTCTGAATTAATCGCTACATTTGTGTTATGATACTTGTAATTGACGACGATGGTGCGATCCGCTCTTCGCTCGGACTTCTGCTCCGCCATGCGGGCTATGAGGTACGGGCGGTGGCGATGCCGCACGAAGCGATCGAAGTGGTGCGCAACGAGACACCGCGTCTGATCCTGATGGATATGAATTTCTCGCTCTCGACGGACGGCGTTGAGGGGCTTACGCTGCTTCGGCAGGTGAAGATCTTCTGCCCCGACGTGCCCGTCATCCTGATGACGGCGTGGGGAAGCATTCCTCTGGCGGTTGAGGGCATGCAGGCGGGAGCCTTCGATTTTATCACCAAGCCGTGGCAGAATCCCGTGCTGCTGCAACGCATCGAGACGGCTTTGGAACTTACGGCCGACAAAGATACGACAAATGAGGACGGATTCGACCGTGCGGGCATCGTGGGGGAGAGCCGCTCGTTGCAGGAGATTTTCAAGACGATCCGCCGTATTGCCCCGACCAATGCGCCCGTGCTGATTACGGGCGAGAGCGGTACGGGTAAGGAACTTGTTGCCGAAGCCATTTACCGCAACAGCCGCCGTGCCGACAAGCCGTTTGTCAAGGTGAATTTGGGCGGCGTCTCGCAGTCGCTTTTCGAAAGCGAGATGTTCGGCCATCGTAAAGGCGCATTTACCGATGCGGTATGTGATCGGGTGGGGCGTTTCGAGATGGCCGATCGGGGTACGATCTTTCTGGACGAGTTGGGCGAACTGGACATGAGTTGCCAGACCAAGATGTTGCGCGTATTGCAGGAGCAGACGTTCGAGGTGCTGGGTGACAGTCGTCCCCGCAAGGTCGATGTACGCGTGGTGTGTGCCACGAATGCCGATCTCGGGGAGTTGGTACGGCGGAAACTGTTTCGCGAGGATCTGTTCTACCGTGTCAATCTCATTACGATCCATCTGCCTGCCCTGCGCGAACGACGCGAGGATATTCCGCTTCTGGTGCGCCATTTTGCCGACCGTCTTTGTCGTAAAAACGGACTGCGGCGGGTCGATTTTACGGAAGGGGCGATGAACTATCTCTTGTCGCTGCCTTATCCGGGCAATATCCGCGAATTGAAGAACTTTGTCGAACGCACGCTCTTGGTGTGCGACAAACCGATGTTGGATGCCGATGATTTTCGGGGGCAGCATCAACCGATCAAGGTGGAAACGACGCCTTCGCTCGGGGATCGAACCCTCGAGGAGATCGAGCGGCAAACCATCGAGAATGCCCTCCGGAAATACGATTACAACCTCTCTCAGGTGGCGCATATCTTGGGTATTTCGCGACAGTCGCTGTACCGCCGCATCGAAAAATACGGAATTGAACTGTAATCATGAAACTCCGAAATTTATTCGCGATTCTGGCCGTGCTGTTGCTCGTGACGGGCGTGGGGTTGTTGCTCCTCGCCCTTGAGTGGGGTGGCGGATTGGTGTGGGGCATCGAGGCGCTGATCCTTTGCATGGTGGTGCTTTTGTTCTACCTCTACCGCAAGGCCGTGAAACCGCTCGACAGCATTGCCAGCGGTATGGATCTTTTGCGCGAACAGGATTTCAGCAGTCGGCTGAAACGGGTCGGACAATCGGAGTCCGACCGCATCGTGATGATTTTCAATCGGATGATGGATCAATTGAAGGAGGAGCGTCTGCGCCTTCGGGAGCAGAACCATTTTCTGGATCTTTTGATCGAGAGTTCGCCGATGGGGGTGATCATCCTCGATTTTGACGAGCGTTTTACGATGCTCAACAAGGCTGCCCTGAAGTTTCTGGAGGTGGCGAATGCGGATGTGGTGAAAGGCATGCGGATGGAGGATCTTACGACACCTCTGGCGGGTGAGATTGCCCGTATGCCGAAGGATACGACCCGCACGATCCGATTGGGTGATGCGCGGATTTATCGTTGTTCGCGCCTGTCGTTCGTGGATCGCGGATTTGCCCATCCGTTTGTGCTGGTCGAGAGCCTTACCTCGGAAGTGGTGAAGGCCGAAAAGAAAGCCTACGAAAAGGTCATCCGTATGATTGCCCACGAGGTGAACAATACGGTGGGCGGTGTGACTTCGGCGCTGGATACCGTGCAGGATATGCTTCCCGATGTGGAGCAGAGTGCTGATTTAAGGGAGGTGATGTCGGTATGTATTGAGCGCAGCCTCAAGATGAGCCGTTTTATCACCAATTTTGCCGATGTGGTGAAGATCCCCGAACCGCAACTGAAAGAGGTCGCGTTGAACGATGTGATCCTGTCGTGCCGTGCGTTTCTGGAGTCGCTGTGTGCGGATCGGAAGATCGAACTACGGTGCGAACTCTGTGTGGAAAGTCCCCGCGTAAAGCTCGATCAGGTTTTGTTTGAGCAGGTGCTGGTCAATATCGTGAAGAATGCCGTCGAGAGCATCTTGTCCGAGGGCGTTATCTGGATTCGTACATCGCCGACCGCACCCATGCTCGAAATTTCCGATAACGGCATCGTGATTTCCCGCGAAGTCGAGGATAAACTATTCACGCCATTTTTCTCGACCAAACTCAACGGACAGGGGATCGGCCTGCTTTTTATCCGAGAGGTGCTGGATCGTCACGGGTGCACGTTCTCGCTCCGAACGCACAGCGACGGATGGACGAAATTCCGCATTTCGTGGGGAGAATAACGAAAAGCGCCCGACAAATCAGTCGGGCGTTTTTGTTTACAGGTTGAGATAGCCTTTCAGGGCTTCCACATATTCCGCCAGGGCGTCGCGTCCCATGTCGGTGATGCGGCAGGAGGTGCGTGTTTTCTTGCCGACAAATTCTTTGGCTGTTTCGATATATCCCGCCGCAGTGAGCTTGTCGATCTGGACGCTGAGGTTACCCGAGGTGGCACCCGTCTTCTCCTTCAGATGGGTGAAATCCGCCTCATCGACCGCGAGCAGAATGGTCATGATCGCAAGCCGCAACTGCGAGTGGATCAACGGATTTAATTCTTTGAGCATGATTCTGATTTTTTATTGAGCAGGTGTCCCGGAATGATCATAATGAAGAGGAACGAAAGGCCGAACCACAAATGCCACATCGGCGTGATGTCCTGCTGTGCCACCAGCGCGACGAGCATATATACGGCTACGAGAAATGCCACAAGGGGCAGATAGGTCAGTGCGCGATCCTTGAGGATGACGCCCGTGATGGAGGTGCCGATGCTGCAATAGATCAAACTCAAGGGAAGCATGAGGCCAAAGTTGAAAATCAGTCCCCGCAGGAATCCGATCAAAAGCAGGGCAGCGACCGTCAGACCGAACAATGACCCTACGACCGCCCAAGTGTTGTGGATTGCTTTCTCCATATAAGTGACGACCGCGGGTTTTTGATGGGCGGTTTTAAAGTGGATCAGAATACTCGGCAGGAACATCAGAAACCACAGCGCAGCCCATGCCGGATTGCCCGTTATATGGAGTAGGGCAAAGATCACGATCGACAGCACAAGTGCCGTATAGCCGTGATGGAGGAATTGGTTGCCGCTGCCGACTTCCAGATTTTGTTTCGTTTGTCGCAACATTTGAGAAATCAGTTCCAAACTGTCTTTCTCCGAAAAATTGGTCGAGTTCATAATGATAGAGTTTTTAGGTTTGTAAATTGGTTTATGTTGTAAACTTGTTTCTATGGCAAATATAAAGTAGTTTATTTTATAAACCAAATTTCGAACGGATTTTTTTAGAAAAAAGAGTAGTGCTATAACTTAAATGATGAATAACCGGGTGAGTTTCGGCGTTCGTTATAATCTATGGTTATATGGTAAAACTTTTTTCGATTTACAACCTGCGGATTTTGGTTCTACTTTTACGGCGCAAACGAGATAAAAACATTGAATTATGGAATTCTTGACAAACGAGAAACTGACAATCGTGGGAGCCGCCGGAATGATCGGTTCCATATGGCACAAACGGCCATGATGATGCACCTGACGCCCAACATCTGCCTGTATGATCCCTATGCGCCCGTTCTGGAGGGGTGGCCGAGGAGTTGATGCTCTGCGCATTCGAAGGGGTGTCGCTTTCCTTTACGTCCGACATCCGCGAGGCACTGACCGATGCATCGTATGTCGTATCATCGGGAGGCGCTGCCCGCAAGGCCGGAATGACCCGTGAGGATCTGCTCAAAGGAAATGCCGAGATAGCCGCCAACTTCGGACGGGACATCCGTCGCTATTGCCCCCAGGTGAAACATGTGGTCGTGGTGTTCAATCCGGCCGATATTACGGGGTTGATTACCTTGATCTATTCGGGTCTGCACCTTTGCAAGTATCATCTCTTGCAGCTTTGGACAGCATCCGCCTGCAAAGCGGATTGGTGAAGTATTTTAAGATCCCCGCTGCAAAGATCCGCAACTGCCGTACCTATGGAGGGCACGGTGAGCAGATGGCCGTTTATGCTTCGACAACCACCATTGACGGGCAGACGCTTACCGATCTGATCGGTACGGATATATTACCCACCGAGGAATGGGAGCAGATCAAGCACCGCGTGATTCAAGGCGGCAAGCATATCATCGACCTGCGCGGTCGTTCGTCGTTCCAAAGTCCCGCCTATCTTTCGATCGAGATGATCGAGATGATCGAGATGATCGCGGTGGTGATGGGTGGCGAGCCTTTCCGTTGGCCTGCAGGTACGTATGTCGCCGACGATCGGTTTGACCACATCATGATGGCGATGGAGACAACCATTTCCCGAGGCGGCATTTCGTTTCGTTTCGTGAAGTTGAAGGAACTCCCGCCGAGCAGGACGAATTGGAACAAAGTTACCGACATCTTTGCTCCCTGCGTGACGAAGTGATTGCGATGGGGGTACCTTCTGCCGTTGCCGATTGGCACAAATACAACGAGCATCTGAAATAATCCCCACGCACGGATATGAAAAACGCCCCCGATTTGTTCGAGGGCGTTTTGTGGTTTATTTGGTTCCCATCCAGAGGAACAACATACCGATAAGGATCAGCACAAGATCTATGAACTTAGCCTTCAAATTGCGTTCGCGGAACAACAGTGCTCCGAACGTGAACGATACGATGACCGATCCGCGGCGCACCATCGATACCACCGAGATCATGGCGTCGTCGTGGCTCAATGCGAAGAAATAGCACAAATCGGCAGCCGACAGGAAGATCGAGATCAGCGGAATCGCCCAACTCCAATGAAACGGGGTGGTGCGGTTGCGACGCGGCAACCAAAGGATAGCAACCGTTACGGACATCATCAGGAACTGATAAAGCGTGTACCAGCTTTGCACGAACATCGGTTCGAGTTGTCGGCTGATGAACTTATCGTAAAGACCGCTGACGGCACCCAATACGGCGGCAGCCGCCAACATCAGAATCCACATGTTGTGGCGGAAATCGACCCCTTCCTTACGACTCGATCGTCCCAAAAGGAACAGCGACACAATTGCCAGCAGCACACCGATCCATTGATAAGCATTGAGTCGTTCGCCGTAGATAAGCATCGCACCCACCAACACCATGACGGGGCGTGTGGCATTGATCGGACCGACAATCGTGAGCGGAAGGTGTTTCAAGGCGAAGTAGCCGAATACCCACGACGAAAGTACGATGGCCGATTTCAGAATGACCAGGGCGTGAGCCTCCCAATCGGCTTGTGCACAATACAGAGGTGTCCCCTCGAACCAATTCCAACTGCCCGCACACGCAACGATGACGGGTGAAAACAAAAGTGTGGAGAAAAACGTGTTGAGCAACAACACGGGAAGCACGGCATTGTCTTTCAATGCCTGTTTTTTCGAGACGTCATAGACGCCGAGTAACGCCGCCGAAGCGAAAGCCAGTAACAACCACATATCAGCAGACGATCAGCGTAAATGAATCAGTAAAAGTTGTGACCGAAAGACGATCTATCGAGCCGACATCTTTCCGATCGACCGTTATGCGGTATGTTTTCATGTGTTGTGGCGTTAAAAAGTGAATTCCGCTGCAAAAATACAAAATTTTACAAAAATCGGACAGAGTGTGTTTTGAGTTGTGCCTTTTTCGATTTCCCGTTCGTTACCGACTAAAATCAATAGGCGAATGCTTTATTTTACATTAAATCACAACCTTACCGAGAAAATATTTTGGAAATATAAATAATTTTCCTATATTTGCAATGCGAGGGGTGCGGATTAACCTTTAGAGACCGTCCCTCGTTCCCATACCAAGCATTAATTGCTTGGTTTTTTTATCTCTATATTTCCCTTCCTTGTATGCAATATATCAATTTAAGGTTGTTATATTACAATTTTTAGCTAATTCCTTATACCAAGTAAATTCATTTTTAAAGGTACGTTGTGTCTTGTTCTACATCAAACCACAACACGCGCACGCTTTTTTGCAAAAATAGTATGTTGTATCTTATGTAAGCGTCCGATAAAATACATATTGTAGCGCAGCTTCGGCATCGCTACTTTTGT
>JAHHQM010000002.1 GCA_020026395.1 Alistipes sp.
CCATTTTCCCCACTCCATCGCCCCGGACTCCCCGCCCCCGAGAAAATCTTATTTTTAAAATATTTTACTTTTTTTTTGAACACCCAACCGCTTTCTTTCCTACCTTTGCGGCCGTTATGGTCGGATTGTGTTACATTCTTATTTTTTGGCTTGTGGGCAACGCCCTGAGCTACCTCATCGGAGGTTACATTTCGGGCAACATCATCGGTATGATACTTTTGTTCCTTTCGCTCAAATACAAATGGGTGAAGGCCGAACGCGTACGCCCTGCAGCACGTTGCCTGCTGGGTACGATGGCCCTGTTCTTTGTCCCGTTCGGAGTCGGACTGATGGTTTCCTACGAAAACATCGTCGATAACCTGGCCGCCATTCTGGTGGCCGCCGTGGCCAGCACCATCATCGTACTGGTCGTTGTGGGACGTTCATTCCAATATCTGAATCGGAAAAAAGAAGCGAAAAAATCATGAGCGATTTGTTTCAAACCATCATTCACAGCGATCTGTTCATGCTGACGGCCACGATCGCGCTTTATGTCGTGGGTGGTGCCCTCTACCGACGCACCCACATCATCCTCGTGCACCCCGTACTGCTCACGTTCATCGCCATGATCGGCATCTTGAGCTGGTGCGGCATCGACTACGAAGAGTACCGTGCTGCAACCTCCGTGCTGGAATTTGCCTTGGGATTGTCGGTCGTCGCCCTCGGTTATCTGATGTACGAACAGCTGGAGCATATCCGCGGTAACCTCCTTACGATCGGCATCTCGACGGTCGTCGGTTGCCTGGTCGGCATCTTGAGTGTCGTCTATATCGCTTCGTTGTTCGGTACGGAGCGCGAAATCGTCACCTCGCTCGCCCCCAAATCGGTCACCGTGCCCATTGCCGTGGCTGTGGTCGAACCGCTGGGCGGCATTATCTCGATTACGTCGGTCGTCGTGTTCTGCGTCGGCATCTTCGGCTCGCTGTTCGGTGAGACGATCCTGCGCTTTGCGGGTGTGACCGATCCCAAAGCCCTGGGTTATGCCCTCGGATCGGCATCGCACGGTGTCGGCACGGCACGCGCCATCGAAATCGGCGCCATTGAGGGTGCCCTCTCGGGTTTGGCCATGGCACTGATGGGACTCACCACTGCCCTGCTGCTCCCCCTGATCGAGAAATTCCTTTACTGATTCCAATCACACACACGAGAAAGGCGGACTTCTTTAGGAAGTCCGCCTTTCAACTTTTTATCTTTTCCCAAGGTATTACAAACCCGTGATCTTCTTGATCTCGTTTAATTTATTCAACGCCTCCAACGGGGTCAGTGCATTGATGTCCAAGCCCTTGATCTGATCGCGCACCTGAATCAGCACGGGATCATCCAGCTGGAACATCGACAACTGCATGTTCTGCGGCTGGGGCGTATCGGCCGCCTCGCGCACGGCCTTCGACGAGGCACGGCGACCACGTTGCGAGATGTGCTTGCTCGGCACAATCTCGTTGTTGCCGTAGACCTGCTCCAGATTGCGCAGAATTTCATCGGCACGCGATACCACCGACAGGGGCATACCCGCCAGACGTGCCACATGGATACCGAACGAGTGCTCCGTACCGCCGGGCTCCAACTTACGCAGGAAAACCACCTTGTTGCCGACCTCCTTGACCGCCACGTGGAAATTCTTCACACGCGGGCACATCTTTTCCATCTCGTTCAACTCGTGGTAGTGCGTGGCAAAAAGCGTTTTGGGATGCGCCGTGGGGTGATTGTGCAGGTATTCGACCATTGCCCACGCAATCGAAATACCGTCATAGGTACTCGTACCTCGACCGATCTCATCCAAGAGGACGATACTCCGATCGGAAATGTTGTTCAGAATCGAAGCCGACTCCAACATTTCGACCATGAAGGTCGATTCGCCCTGCGAGATGTTGTCCGATGCACCGACACGGGTGAAAATCTTATCCACCACGCCGATATGTGCCGACTCGGCCGGAACGAACGATCCCATCTGCGCCATCAGGATGATGAGTGCCGTCTGACGCAACAAGGCCGATTTACCCGACATGTTGGGACCCGTAATGATCATGATCTGCTGGTTCTTGTCGTCGAGCTTCACGTCGTTGGGGATGTACTCCTCGCCCACGGGCATCAGCGTTTCGATCACGGGATGACGTCCCTGATGAATCTCGATGGTCGAACCCTCATCCGGCACGGGACGCACATAATGGCGTTCGACGGCCAGACGCGCAAACGACATCAGACAGTCGATACGTGCCACATGGGCGGCATCGTGCTGCATCTCGACAATCGACTGCGCCACGAAGGCGATGACTTCGGCATAGATCTCCTGCTCGAGGATCAGCATACGCTCCTCCGCACCCAGGATCTTCTGCTCGTACTCCTTCAGCTCCTCGGTGATATAACGCTCGGCATTGGTCAGCGTCTGCTTGCGGATCCACGTTTCGGGCACTTTATCCTTATGGGCGTTGCGTACCTCAATGTAGTAACCGAACACGTTGTTATAGCCGATCTTCAGCGACGGAATGCCCGTCTGTTCGCTTTCGCGCTGCTGGATACGGTTCAGGTAGTCCTTGCCGTGGAGCGCGATGCGGCGCAAATCGTCGAGTTCGGCATTCACGCCGTCGGCGATGATGCCGCCGCGCTGGATCTGATTGCACTGCGGATCGGGATAGATGTCCGATGCGATGCGGTCGTGCACGGCCTGCAACGGATCGAGCTTTTCACCGATCCCGCGCAAAGCCTCGGAATCCGACTTCGAGAGGATCTCGCGCAATTTGGCGATGGCCTGCAACGAATTTTTCAGCTGCACCAACTCGCGCGGCGTGACACGCTGGGCGGCCACACGCGACGAGATACGCTCCAAATCGCCCACCATGGCGACCTGTTCGCCGACCGAATCCGCCAGATCCTCCTCCCTGATGAAGCACTCGACCACATCCAGTCGGGCGTTGATCTTGGCGGGATCCTTGATCGGCATGGCGATCCATCGTTTCAGCAAACGCCCGCCCATCGGTGTGAGCGTGCGGTCGATGACCGATGCAAAACTATATTTGGCATTTTCCTCGTTCGAGGAGAAGAGTTCGAGGTTTCGGATCGTGAATTTGTCGATCCACACATAATCGTCGCGGTCAATCCGCGCAATGGAGGCGATGTGTGCCGTGTCGCGGTGCTCGGTGAATTCCAGATAGTAGAGAATTGCACCCGCCGCCGAAATACCGCTCGTGAAGCGATCCACACCGAAGCCTTTCAACGACTTGGTGCCGAACTGCTTGCAGAGTTTCTCGCGGTTGATGTCCTCCGAGAAGACCCAATCGTCCAAACGGTAGGTATAGTGTTTCGACCCGAAGGCATCCGAGAATCGGTCGTCGTAACCACGCTGGTAGACAATCTCCTTGGGCGCAAAGCTCGAAATCAGCTTATCGACATACGCATCATCGCCCTCGGCCACATAAAATTCTCCGGTCGAGATATCCAGAAACGCCACACCCGTTGTTTTTTGTCCGAAAAAGACCGATCCGAGGTAGGTGTTCTCCTTGTTGGCCAGGATGTTCTCGCCCATGACGACACCCGGCGTCACCAACTCGATCACGCCGCGTTTTACGAGGCCTTTGACGAGTTTCGGGTCTTCCAGCTGTTCGCAGATCGCCACACGCTCGCCCGCACGAACCAATTTCGGCAGGTAGGTGTCGATGGCGTGGTAGGGAAATCCCGCCAACTCGACATACGAGGCCGCTCCGTTGGCGCGTCGCGTAAGGGTGATTTCCAAAATTCCGCTCGCCTTAATGGCATCCTCGCCAAACGTCTCGTAGAAATCGCCCACCCGAAACAACAGCACGGCATCGGGATGCACGGCCTTGATCGAGTAATATTGCTTCATGAGGGGCGTTTCGACATATTTCTTGTCTTGTTTCGCCTCCTTCTTATCGTCTGAATGTTGCGTTGCTGCCACCTTTGTGATTGCTTTTGGGTTTAACATACAAAGATACAATTTTTCACGGGGATGGCAATGCCGTAGCCTCAGTTTTTTAAAGCTTCAAGTCCGAAAACCCGATCTTTCGGAACATCTCCCCGTAAATTTCAGCCTTGCGTTCGAGTGGCAGGGGGTAGGCACGCGACGTGGAGGGCATGCGGTAGAAGTCGTATTCGCGCACGACCTTTTCCACACCGACCTCAACCCTCACGCGCACCGATTCGCCGATGGCGGGCGCTTCGCAACCGAATACCCCGCACAGCGTGTCGGTCGCCTTCTGACCCGTGGTGACAATGGCACGACACCGGGGAATATGGGCGAGCAAAGCGGGAATATCGGTCGGCGTGACCACCTCCAGGAATTTGTCCGAGGCGTTGTCCTTCAGACGGCGCACCGCACAAGCCGTGTCGTACATGGCAAACCCCTGCTCGCGGCAGAACGCCACGATGCGCTCATGGTCAAAGCGTTTTTCCGCACGCAACGCAAAGTGGTATTTGTCGCCGAACCACAGGCGTCCGACCACATACCAAAAATCATTCGTATAATTCGGGTAGTAGAATTTCATCGACCAGCGTTTGGCCTGCGGCGGGAAGCTGCCCAGGAAAAGTACCCGCGCATTGGCGGGCAGGAAAGGTTCGAACGGATGTTGTTCGACGGGAGGAAGTGTTTCGGCAATCATTATTCTTCAAAAAATCGTTCGTCAAAATTAACCAGATAAACCACATCGGTGGCACGCGCCAAGGCCGTATAGAGCCAGCGCAACATATCGCGCGACATCTCTTCGTCGCCGAACAGACAGCGATCGACAAACACCGCACGCCACTGACCACCCTGCGCCTTGTGGCACGTGACGGCATACGAGAATTTGACCTGCACGGCGTTGAAATGGGGATTCTCGCGGATCTCCTTGAAGCGTTTGATCTTGCTCTTGATGTCGAGATAGTCTTTTTCGACCTCATAGAACAGGCGGGTGCTCTCCTCGCGCGTCAGCGAGGGCGATTCCGAAGAGATCGTGTCGAGCAGAATCTTGCAATCCATCTCCAGATCGCCGTAATCGGGGAACTCCAGCTGGGCATTGGCAAAGCGGAAACCGTAGAAATTCTCGAATCTTCGCAGGCGTTTCAGACGCACAATATCGCCGTTGGCCATAAACGACATCGGGCAATTCTCCTGACGTTCGGTAAAGTAGTAGTTATTCTTGACCACCATCAGCATATCACCGCT
Organism: Alistipes sp.; assembly: GCA_020026395.1. Classification (GTDB taxonomy): domain Bacteria; phylum Bacteroidota; class Bacteroidia; order Bacteroidales; family Rikenellaceae; genus Alistipes. The sequence goes on from JAHHQM010000002.1 coordinate 5,195, forward strand.
CTCGATCTCCTCCTCCGCCCCGAGCACATTGCGCCGTATGCCCTCGTTGTAGCGGTTGGCACGCTTGTTCGAACGCGTGATGACGATCGTCTCGTCGCGTCCGTAACGGTCGTAGCAGGTCTGAAGGGTTTCCAGAAAATCGTACCCCTCCAGGCGGATGAAATCGGGGTAATCCATCTTGAACCGCGGCACCTTGAGGATGTCGTTTTCGAGCATACAACGCACCAGCGTGGCATTGAACAGAATGCCCGACTCGTTCTGCTGACGCACCACTTCGTCCATCGTACCGTAAATGACATCGCCGAAACGCTCCATCACCGAGGGGCTCAGCGCGGGACTCTGGGCACTGCCCACAGGCGGCAGCTGCGCACTGTCACCCACCAGCATCAGCCGACAATCGCGTCCGCTGCGCACGTACTGCACCAGATCCTCCAGAAGCGATCCGCTGCCGAAGAGCTGATCCTCGCCCGACGTCCGATCCGCAATCATCGACGCCTCATCGACGATGAACACCGCCCCCCGCTCACGATTTATGTCAAGCGAAAATTTCGATTCGTACTCGGCATTGGTGCGTTCGCGGTAGATGCGTTTGTGGATCGTGAGCGCCTGCTGCGCCGTATAACGCGACAAAACCTTCGCCGCACGCCCCGTCGGAGCAAGCAACACGGGTTTCAAGTTCAAATCCTTCAATTCGGCGACAAAGGCCGCAATCAACGTGGTTTTACCCGTTCCGGCATATCCGTTCAGCAGAAAAATTCGTGAAAAATCCGGTTCGCAGAGCCACTCCGAGAACATTTCCACGATTTTTTTTTGGCACAGAGTTGTTTGGAAACAAATTTTGCCGTAAATTTGGGTCGCAATATGTGTACTGTCCATACCGTCCATATTCAAAATTTTGTACAAACTTAATAACAAATATCAAAATGGTAAAGAAAATCGCTCAATGCATTCTCTTGGTAGTAATCGTAGCCTTCGCCTATGTGATCTTCCAGCAGGTTTCGAATCCGATCAAGTTCGAACAGGATCTGAAAGCCAAGAAAACCCAAGTTATTGATCGCATCAAAGACATCCGTATCGCTCAGCGTGCCTTCAAATCGAAGTACCAGCGTTTCACCAGCACGTTCGACTCGCTGGCCGATTTCATTCTCCACGACTCGCTTGTTCTGGAGCGTAAGTTGGTCGATGAGGATGACTCGGTGGGTATGGCTCGTCTGAAAAAACTCAAGAAACGCAACATTGAGGAGTTCAAGGTTGCCGTAATTGACACCATTTTCAACGAGAAGGGCAAGGTTAGACGCTTCAGCGAGCAGGACGTTTACAACCTCCGTTTCGTTCCCGGCACCAACAACAAGGTACAGTACACGATGAACGCAGGTATCGTAACCACCGAATCGAAGATCGTGATCCCCGTCATCGAGGTGAAGGTTGCCTACCAGCAGTTCCTCGATACGGTGAACTACCGTCAGGAGGTGATCAACCTGATCAAGAACGAAGCACTGGTTGCCTACAACAAATATCCCGGTGTTAAGTTCGGTTCAATGGAAACTGGTAACAATGAAGCAGGAAACTGGGAGGACTAATCACCCTCAATCCTCAAATAAAGTGTCCATCCGGCTTATGTTGGATGGACACTCTTTTTCGGTTACGGGTCTTGAGGGGGTAAAACCCACGCCGGCAACCTTCGAGACGGTCGAGGTCATCTCGCCGCGTTCGATGCTCGTGCCCTCCGCCCTTTACCAGAAAGATGCTGCCGCCGCCCTGCTTGCCGCCAACGGCATGGCACCCCTGGCCGACGAGACCGTTGTGACAAATACGACCGCCAACCAGCAACTCGTCGCCCTGATGGCCATTCCGTGGGAAGCGCTGGATCACTTGAGCGACAAACTCGGCAACGAAATCCGTTTCACCACCCCGTTGCTCGCGCCCCTGTGCACCACCGAACCTTCGATGTGGATCGAGCACACGGCCTCCCTGCTATATATAAAGGTATACGATGCCAAGCTGCAACTCTGCGAAGTGGTGTCGGCACCGAGCGAAGCCGACATCGACTATTTCTTCGAAAACCTGAACCGCGAGTTCCCCACCCGTCGCTATACGCTTTACATTCACGGCAGCAATGCCCGCCACCTTAAAGGCATACTCTCGAAACGATTCAAGAAAACCATATGCGAATAATCAGCGGAAAATATAAGGGTCGCACCATCGTGCCGCCCCGCAACCTCAGAGCCCGCCCCACGACGGACTTTGCCAAGGAAAACCTGTTCAACGTCCTGGGCAACCTGATCGACTTCGAGGAGTCGGACGTGCTGGATCTGTTCTCGGGTACGGGATCGATCAGCTACGAATTTGCCTCGCGCGGAGCACGGAGCGTCACCTCGGTCGAGATCAATCCCGTCCACTATAACTTCATCCGCCGCACGGCACAGGAGCTCGGATTCGAGAAATTCTACCCCGTCAAGGCCAATGTGCTGCGCTACCTGAAGAGCTGCCCCAAGCAATTTGACGTGATTTTTTCGGATGCACCCTATGATATGGAGGGTTCGGAAGAGGTCGTCGAGGAGGTTTTGGGAGGTGATCTGTTGCGCGAAGGCGGCATCTTCATCTTCGAGCACTCAAAAAAGATGGATTTTTCCGAGCACGAGTGGTTCTGGCAATTAAGGAGTTACGGAAGCGTGCAATTTTCTTTCTTCAAAAAGTGAGAAAAAAGTTTGGAGTTTAAATTTTTTGCCTTATCTTTGCACTCGTAATCAAGAAGGAAACACAATCCCGAATGAGAGCCCGGCTAAAAGGTGTGTTAGTTCAGCTGGTTAGAATACGTGCCTGTCACGCACGGGGTCAGGGGTTCGAGTCCCCTACACACCGCTCAAAAGTCTTGAAGTTTCCTTCAAGACTTTTTTGTTTTATACCCGTCACAAAAAAAATTCCGCCACCCTTAACCCGGATGACGGAATTCTTTTTTTATCGGGCAACCGCTATTTGCAGCTTTCCAAAATCTTGCGGGCAACCGCTCCCGTGACATTGCCCGCCTCGCCCAACGCGTAACCGCGCTCGTTGAAGCGACGCTCAATCTCGGCAATGGTCTCCTCGCCGACCTGTTCCTCCTCCAGACGGGTCGAAAGCCCAAGAGAGCGGAAAAATCCTTCGGTCTTCTCGATTGCGCGGTCGATGCGCTCCTCACGACTGCCCTCACGGATGCCCCACACGCGTTCGCCGTATTGGAGCAATTTATCGCCCTTCTGATCGCGCAACACACGCAACGTACCCGGAAGTACCATCGCAAGGGTTGCACCGTGCGTAATGCCGTTCAAGGCCGTAATCTCGTGACCGATCATGTGGGTCACCCAATCCTCCGTCACGCCCATCGCGATGAATCCGTTCAAACCCATCGTCGCCGACAACATAAAGTCGGCCATCAGGTCGTAATTCTTCGGATCGGACTGAATCTTGGGCGCAATCTCGATCAGGGTTCTCAACAGGCCTTCCGCCCATTCATCCATAATGCGCGACTGATGGGGCGTGGTCATATACTGCTCCATGATATGCACAAAGGTATCGGCCAATCCGCAGGCCACCTGTCGTGCGGGCAGCGAGAAGGTCACCTCGGGATCGAGAATTGAGAATACGGGATAATTGCAGTAGAGGTCGAGTTTTTCGTTCGTTTCCCTGCGGGAAATGACCGCTCCGTTGTTCATCTCCGATCCCGTGGCAGGCAGGGTCAGCACCGTACCCATCGGCACGGTGTCGGTCGCGCGGTGGCTCAACACCAAATCCCAGGGATCGCGCTCCGACTTAAGGCCTGCGGCGATCAATTTCGTACCGTCGATGACCGAACCGCCACCCACGGCCAACAGGAAATCCACTCCTTTCTCTTTACCCAACGCCACGGCCTTACGCAGAGTCTCCACCGCGGGATTGGGTTCGATGCCCCAAAATTCAACCACATCGCACCCCTCGAGCGCCCCGATGACCTGCTCATAAACGCCGTTTCGGCGGACACTGCCCCCACCGAAAGTCACCATAATACGCCGTGCCGAGGCAGGAATTTCCTTTCCGAGGCGTGAGATCGACCCTTTGCCGAAGACCAAACGGGTCGGATTATAAAATGTGAAGTTTTTCATAGATCCGTTTTCTTAAAAATGATGCATAGACAAAGATACCTAATTTCCCGAAAAAGTACACCCCCGAGGAATCCGTCCTTCTGCCGCTCCCCCATTTTTCCGACCGCTCCCCATATCTTGCCATTGTCCCTGGAGATGTCGCAACCACGCGAATCGCCCCCACGCCCTCTTCCGCCCCGTAAATCGGCTCCAAAATTCCCCTTCGGGCACATCGTCCTCCGAGGCTGTCAATCGCAAAAAATAGGTATGCCAGCCCCGGGGAATTAACCGAAAAATAGGTATTGATCAGTTTGAGATATAGTCGTTACTTTGCATTACTGAAAAAAGAACCAAAAAACAATTTAAAAAATCAATATTATGACTGGTATTTTTTATGGTAGCACCATGGGCACGACCGAGTCGGTTGCTCAGGACATCGCGAATCAATTGGGCGTTTCGGCCAACGATATTCACAACGTGGCTGATGCCGATGTAAACGAAGTCGATCAGTACGACATGCTTCTGATCGGTTGCTCGACCTGGGGCTGCGGCGAATTGCAGGACGACATGGATCCCTTCATCGAGTCGTTGAAGGCCAAAGATCTTTCGGGCAAGAAAGTAGCTCTGTTCGGTTGCGGTGATGCCGGTTCATATCCCGACACGTTCTGCGACGCCATCGGCGTAATGTACGAGGCACTGCAGGGTACGGGTTGCACGTTCGTCGGCGATTTCGTTCCCGAGGGTTACAGCGCAACCAACTCGCTGGTATGCAACGAGGGCAAATTCATCGGTCTGGCCATCGACGAGAGCGATCCCGACGCCACCGACGCCCGCATTGCAAAATGGTGCGAATCCTTGAAATAATCGAAGGACTATGAGCGTAGAGGATTTCAACCGTTACAGTTCCATGAAACTCTATATGCACAACATATACGAGTTTCAAAAGGGTGTACGTAACCTGGTGCTGTGTACGATGTGCCCCACCTGTGCTACGTTGGTCTGCGAAAGACTCGACCGGTTGGGAATCGGGCACGTCATTCAGGAGATCACTCCCGAGAAGGTCAATCTGTTCTTCGGCAACGAGTATTGTCTGGATGTGGTACGTTCGTTCATACACAAACCCCTGAACAAGCTCACGGCCGAGGAGGATTTCATTTTGGGCGCGATGCTCGGATATGATATAGCACGACAGTGCCAACGCTACTGCCGTTACAAACAAAGAATCAGCTAATAAAATGAAAAAAACATTTTTTCTTTTAATCACCTGCTCCGCAATGGCTCTGATGACGGCCTGCGGTGGCGGTAACAACCGTCAGAACAACACGGCAGAATCGGAAGCACAGGAGGAAGTTGCACAGGAAAACGTATTGAGCGTCGATCAGCTTTTGGCCGAGGCTCAGCCCCTGACGGGCAAACAGATCGAGGTGGAGGGTATCTGCACCCACATCTGCAAGCACGGCGGCCGCAAACTCTTCATGATGGGTTCGTCCGACAAGAAGGTTATGCAGATTCTGGCAACCGACGAGTTGGGTGCGTTCACCGAGGAGTGCGTCAACAGCATGGTTCGCGTGAAGGGTACCTTGAAAGAGGACCGCATCGACGAGGCTTATCTTGTGGAGTGGGAGCAGCAGCTCAGCCAGCAGACCGCCCCGAAACACGGCGACGGCAAGGCAGGTTGCGACTCGGAGATGAAAGCCCGTGGTGAGGCTGTGGCAGCCACAATGCAGCAGCGTATCGACGGCTTCCGCAAACGTATCGCCGAGCGTAAGGAGAAAGAGGGTAAGGAATACCTCTCGTTCTACCACGTGGACGGTGTATCGTACGAGATTCTCAAATAACAAAGATTGATGGAAGAACACTTAAAATCCGGTAACAAACTCAGAAAATGGAGCAGGTCAATTCACCGTGACCTCTCCTTTTTCTTTGCAGGCGTTTTGTTGATCTACGCCGTTTCGGGATTCATGCTGAATCATAAACGCGACTTCAACTCGTCGTATTCGATCGAGCGCCAGGACTTCGGGCTGAAGGGACAATATCCCGAGACTTCCGATTCGTGGAGCGATGCCGATATCCGACGCAGTCTGGAGGAGTTGAACTTGGGTTCGGAGTTTTTGAAGTCGTACCAGCCCGAGGAGGGTCAGATCAAGGTATTCATCCGCCGCGGATGTACCCTTGCCATCGACACCCAAACCAAGACGGCCGTATACGAATCGCTTCACAAACGCCCGATCCTCAGCTCGCTGAACCGCCTGCACTATAACCCGAGCCGATGGTGGACGATTTTCTCGGACATTTTCCTGGCGTCGCTGATCATCATCATCCTGTCGGGACTCCTGATCATCAAGGGTCCGAAAGGTATGTGGGGACGTGGCGGCATCGAATTTTTGTGCGGTATTCTCATCCCCATCCTCTTCATGTTTTTGTTGTAAAAAACAAAATGACAGGGGCGACACCTGTCCAAGTATAAATAAATTTTTAATTGATTAGAATTTTTTGAGGCCGCAATCGGGAGATCCTCCGTGATCTTCCGATTGTGGCTTTTATAAGCACAAAAAAGGAGCGCCCCCCATCGGGAAGTGCGCTCCTTTTTCGTTTTATCTTATCGGATGACCAGCTCCGCGAATTTCATCTTCTCGCCGTCCGTGACCATCCTTAGGGCTTTCAGCTGGAAGTAACGCACCGTAACGGGCGTAAAGAACACCGACTGAAGAATCGGGTTGTTGCGAATATTGGAAAATTCGCCCGATTTTACCACCTTCATCTCTTCGGGCGTACGACCGACCGAGATTTCGTAATTCTTGATCAAACCCTCGTTATATTCGCTCTGATCGGGCAGGTAATGCAACGAAGAGATACTCTTCTCCTCGCCCAAATCCAGCATGATCCGATCCCCCGCGACGGTTGCGGTCGTTGCGGGGTTCTGATCCGCCATTTTGGCAAGTTCCGAGGGCTCCATCCCCGCCACCGAATAAGCAGATCCCGTCAGACATTCGGTCTCGGCGGGCAGTTTGAAATCAGTCGTTTCGCCCGCATAGAAAGCCTCTACGTTGTTGATCGTAAGCGCCCCGCGGGCATCCGTAAAGCGCACACGCAGACGGTCGGTCTCGACGGTCTCGAAACGCAGCAGACGCTTGTAGCCGATCGTCGTGGTCTCTTCATTGAGCGACACGGGCAGCCACTCCCCGCCCGCGGCATACTCCACGACAAACGATCGCACGCGCTGCCCCAGCGGAATATATTCCTGCAACATCATGCGATTGACCTTCGTCGTCTTACCGAGCGGGAACACGACTTCGGCCGTCACCACACTGTCGGGCGTTGCCCAGTAGGTCTCGTAATCGCCGTCGGTCATCGCCTCGGCCGTGAACCGTCCGCCACGCTCGGATGACGCTTCGGGACGCACACCGCGGAGCAGATCCTCGCCCAGCTGCTTTTGAATCTCCCGATGGAACTGAACGGCACGCATCGAATCGACGGCGGGAATCAGTCCGTCACGATTGACGGGAAAATTGAGCAACAACGTGGCATTGTGTCCCACACTGCGGTAGTAGAGATCGACCAGATGATCCACCGACTTCACCTTATCGTCCTGATCCTCGTGATAGAACCATCCCGGACGGATCGAGACGTCACACTCGGCCGCCGTCCACTGATTGCCGTCGGCATGGCCGTATTGCAATTCGCGGTACTTCGAATACCCCGGATAAACCTCGCCCTCACGCAGGAACGACCAGTTCGTAGCCCCCGCATAGCCGTTTTCATTGCCGACCCAACGGCAACCGGGGCCGCCGTCCGAGAAGACCACAGCCTGAGGCTGGAGTTCGTCCAGGATTTCGTAAATTTTCGGATAATTATAGTAGTTCTTGCGGTCGATCGTACGCGAATCCTTGGCACCGCCATACCAGCCGTCACCGCCGTTCGCCCCGTCGAACCACACCTCGAACACCTCGCCGTAGTTGGTCATCAGTTCGCGCAACTGGGCATGGAAATAATCGACATAGGCGGGCGTGGCATACTCGGCGTGGTGACGATCCCACGGCGAGAGATACAAGGCGAGTTTCAGCCCGTGTTTGCGACACGCCGCGGCCAATTCACCGACCACATCGCCCTTACCCTCTTTGTAGGGGGTGTTGCGGATGCAGTATTCCGTCAAATGGGTCGGCCAAAGGCAAAATCCGTCATGATGCTTGGCCGTAAAAATCACACCCTTCATTCCGGCCTGTTTGAAGGTCTTGACCCACTGCTCGCAATCGAGTCGTTTCGGATCGAAGGTCTTGGGGTCGCTGTCGCCATAGCCCCATTCGCGGTCGTTGAACGTGTTCAGACCGAAATGGACAAAGGCATAAGTCTCCATCTTCTGCCACTCGACCTGTTTGGGTTGGGGAACGGGAAGGACGGCCTCGGGCGCCTCAACCGAAGGCGAACAGGCCGACAACAGGAGGGCACCCATTCCTCCGAGGATTGATTTTTGAATCGTTTTCATGCGAATTTTGCTTTTTATTGTTACTTACAAAGATACGAATTTCCCCGAAAACACCTATTTATTAATCAAAGCAAGCAACGCCATAAAAAAATGCCGTACCCCGCTACATAAAACGAGTTACGGCATTTATTCAGTTTGTTTGCTACAACAAAAAAATAAAAGAGGTATGACGATCAACATCTTACCTCTTTTCCATGTCGGGGAGACTGGATTCGAACCAGCGACCTCCAACTCCCGAAGCTGGCGCGCTAACCGGACTGCGCTACACCCCGAACTATTGGTCTCTTACCCTTAAGAGCGCACAAAGATAATCCTAATCATGGAATTTACCAAATTATTTTAGTATTATTTTTCGGCACACGCCCCCTACAACTTCTTGTAGTGGCAGTACAACAGGTTGCCGTCGTCGTCGCGCAGGTGCATACCGCCACCCATGCAGTAGCGGAACATCTTGCAATCCCCGCACTCGTCCTTACGCATCCATTCGCGGTTGCGGAACGGCTCGAAACGGTTCTGCCATACGTCCCAGAAATCATCCTTGTAGATGTTTCCCTGATGGTAATTACCGCGAATCGACGTACATCCCGAAATCGAACCGTCGACACGGATCGAGGCGACCGACACGCCCGCGGCACACTGATAGAACTGATCGCGCACCTCGGCCTCATAGCCGCCCAGAAAACCCTCGCAGGCGTAACTTACGTCAATCCGCCCCTCCTTTCGGGTCTGGCGGATAAACTCCAGCAATTCGCGGAACTGCTCGTTGGTCATGCGCAACGAATCGTCGTTTTTGGCACGACCCATCGGGAAAATCGAGAAGACACGCCAATGCTTCACCCCCTCGCGGATCAACATCTCGCGGAACTCCTTCAAGCGGGGCAACATCGCACCCGTGCAACAGGTGATGACGTCGTATTCGAGTTCGGGTTTGCGGACAATCATCCGCACGGCATTCAGCGCACGTTCGTAGCTGAGCGGATTCCGTCGTATATAGTTGTGCTGTTCCTCAAAACCGTCGAAACTGACCGATACGGTTTTCAATCCCGCATCAACCAACGCATCGAGCCGCTTCTGGGTCAGCGCCATGCCGTTGGTGACCATACCCCACGGATAACCGCGGCGCATCACCTCACGACCCGCCTCCTCCAGATCCTCACGCACCAGCACCTCACCGCCCGAAAAGATGATCAGCACATCCTCGGGATTCACGTGGGGCGTGATCTGTGTGTCAAGCACCCGAAGGAAATCCTCCAGTGGCATATCCTTCACTCCGGGATCGACACGGCAATCGCTGCCGCAGTGACGGCACGCCAGATTGCAGCGCAACGTACACTCCCAAAAGAGCGTATCAAGGCGGTGTTCGGCCACGGTCGTGGCATACAACTCCGAAAAAATATTTAGAGCCCACTTTTTACGCGGGCTCAATTTACGACGGAACAAAAGCATCGGCAGTTCTCCCTTCTATTTCTCCTGCGTATCCTCCACAACAGGATCCAGATCTTCGGAGATGCGTTCTTTCGGAGCGTCTTTCTTGACCTCGGCCTTGGGAGGACGCACACCGTACATCACGACCATACGGTTATCGATGGTTTCCGTTTTGTCTTTCTTGGATTTCTTCGGAGCATCTTTGACCGACGAGCAGGCGGTCGAAAGGCCGAGCAGAGCAACGATTGCGAGTTTTAATTTTCTATCCATAACGACAACTTTTAAGGGATACGTTCTATTTCAAGTAAACAAATATACACATTTACTTGGAAATCGAAAAATTTGCTCGGAAATATTTGTCAAAATTCGGAATCTCGGGATCTGCTCCGCGGTAAAATTTCGCGCTCTAAAATGGCACTTCCCGGAACATTTTTTACGACAAACTCGGAAACGGATTCGGGTATTCCGATCATTTTTCGGATCTGAATAGTTCGATTCCTCCTTATAAAACACAAATAAGTCCGATCCGGGGGAAAATAAAGGATAAAAAGTTTTGAAAGACAAACGATTTTATATTACTTTGTGAATACATTAATAACTAAATATTCATTTTTATGACAGGCAAAGTAAAATGGTTCGATAGCAAGAAAGGCTACGGATTCATTACAGAAGAGAATGGCAAGGAGATCTTTGTACACTTCTCGGGAATTGTTGCAGAAGGCTTCAAGTCTCTCAACGAAGGTCAAACCGTCGAATTCGAAATCGGCGAAGGCGCCAAGGGCGAGCAGGCTGTCAATGTAACCGTTGTAGGGTAAAAACAATACCGCAAATTTGATCTAAAAACGGGAGGCCGTCCCTTGGGGCAAACCTCCCTTCCTTTTTCTACGAGGAAACCCGAAATCCCCTTAAGGGAGCGTTTCCGATCCGGCTTTACGGTAAACCGAATCCGTGGATTCGGTTTACTTTTTTATTCTCCTTTTTCCGAATTCCGATTTTTCGGGTGCAGCGCCTCAATTTTTGCCTGCAATTCGCCGATAAAGCGTTCCCGATCCCGACACGAAAGATAGAGCCGGTCCTCATAGATGTCGGTAATCTCCACCATATTCCGCCACTCGGAGGCATAGATACGCACGCGGTCGAAGTGCTTCAGATCGAAGTAGTGGCCGTAGTAGCCGAAAAATCCGTATGCCCCGAAGAACGGGAACATCCACTTCATTTCGGAGGTGCGGACGGCACGTACCGAGGCGATCTCGTCGCAACGCAGCTCGGTGATGTCCAGCAGACACTCGATCTGCACCAATTCGTCCGTAAGGATGATTTTGCGGGGGATCGACAATGACATCAGGGCGATCAGCGCCACCACAAACGACGTGAACCACGCCGACAAATACCCGCCCTCGTAGAGTTCGTACAACCCCACGCCGAGCAGAATAAAGATCAACAACACGAAGACGCTCAAATAGATCGTCTTGCGCGACATATGGTAACGATATACTGAATTCATATTCGGATTACGGGCATTTTTTCCGCCCGTACTTAACTATTGATTCTCTTCTTGCGCCGCCTCGGCCTCCTCTTCACGCGCCAGTTGAATACCGCGTGCCAGGAGGAAATCTTCGGGGGTCGTAATCTTCAGATTGGTGCGTTCGCCTTCGACCAACGCCACCTCAACACCCGAACGCTCCACCACCGATGCATCGTCCGTAAACGAGGGATCAAACTCCGCGCCATAGGCACGGCGCAGGATCTCCTGACGGAAGATTTGCGGGGTCTGCACCCCACGCAACGCACTCCGATCGACGATCTCCGACCCGCCTTCGGTCAAACGACGGAACGAATCGGCAGGACGCACCACGGGAATTGCCGCTCCCGACTTTACGGCCGCCAGCGACACCCGTTCGATCAGCGCCTCCGACACCAACGGACGCACCCCGTCCTGTACGGCGACCAATTCGGGATCGGTCTGCAAAGCCGCCAAGCCATTTTTCACCGAGAAGAAACGCTCCTTGCCGCCCGCCACCACCTCGTGCTTCGGCAGCGAAAAACGAGCCGCAAGATCCTTCCAGAAATCGATATGTTCCTCGGGCAACACCACGACGATTTCGGCCGTGGGCAACGCCTCGCGGAACCGCTCAATCGTATGCGCCAGGACGGGTTTGGTACCCAATATGCGGAATTGCTTGGGGACGAAACCGCCACAACGGACTCCGCTGCCGCCTGCGACGATGATTACCCCGACGGATTGTTCGATCATAACGGCTTTAGTTTTCGGATTCGACCTGAGGTTCGACTTTTGCGGGAATGACGATCGAATCGAGCTGTTTGATTTTATCGGCTTCGGCCACCTCTCCGTGCAATTCGGCGATGATGTGATCGCGCACATACTCAAAACGCTCGCGGTGCTCCTTGCTGATGGGTTCAGCAGGATCCTGCGGTACGTTCAGCGGGTTGATCGGCTTGCCGTTTTTCCAGATGCGGTAATCGAGGTGCGGTCCCGTGGACATACCCGTCGAACCGACATAACCGATCAGCTGACCCTGAACCACGTGCGAACCTTTATGAATGCCCTTGGCGTAACGGCTCAAGTGCAGGTATCCCGTACGGAATCCGCCCGCATGCTTGATCTTTAGCGTATTACCGCCACCGCCACCCCAGCCTTTGAAGACCACCACGCCGTCGGCCACCGAGTGTACGGGCGTACCCATCGGTGCGGCGTAATCGACACCCGTGTGGGGGCGTACGCGCTTGGTAATGGGGTGACGACGCGCATAGGTGAATTTCGAACTGATGCGCGTATATTTGAGCGGAGCCTTCAGCATCATCTTACGCAGACTTGCGCCGTCGGCCTCCCAATATTTGAGTTTCCCGTCCTGCTTGTAGGGGATGGCGTAATACTCCCTGCCCCCGTGGTTGAACTGTGCGCCCCACACGCGCGAAATACCCACCGACACCGTGTCGTCGATGAATTTCTCGTCGTAAATCACCGTGAAGCTGTCGCCGTCCTGAATGCCGAAGAAATCGACCGTCCACTGGTAAATATCCTCCAGCTCGGCGGCCAGTCCGTAAGGCAGATTCTGCTCCATGATCGCACCCCACAGCGAGGAGGTGATCACGGCCGATTTCTTGGTGCGGGTAACTTTGCAGGGCTTTTCGCCAAGCATGACGCCCACCGAATCGTCCATAAAGTCAAAACGCACGTAATCGATCGGATTACGCTGATAGGCGAAGTGACACAGACGCTTTCCCTGCACGGAATCGCGCCCCATAAATGCCGTGTAGTGGTGACCTGCGCGGATGTTTCTCAAGGGGAACACCTCGGCGGCTGCGCGATCCAGACGATCGACCTCCACGGCCGACAATCCGAACCCGGAGAGGATCTCTCCCATGGTTGCTCCGTCACCGATTTCGCCACAGCGTATTTCGTATTGTTCGGCGTCGATGCCGAACATGAGATTTTTGGGCGTTTCGACTTCCTGCTCGGTCGAATCGTCACTTGCGGTTTGCGTTGAAGAGCACGCCGTCGCCAGGAGCAACAGGAGTGCCAGAAGGGCTCGATTCAGTGTTTTCATAGTTATAGCAAATGTAGGCATAATTTTCAAGAAAACCGCATTTCACACCCGAGAATATTGCCCGCGCGGGAGAAAGATTCCAATTTGTTTTGTATTCCGGGAAAAAATTGCTATATTTGAAAATATATAGTATTAACCGAAAACCTGCTCTAATCTAAACCGGAAATTCGCATGTGGAAATTCATGTTGGCTCCTCTTGCATCCCTCTACAAGACGGGAGTGTCCTTTCGACACTTTCTCTTTGATCATGGGTTTTTGAAGAGCGAGCATTTCAATATTCCGATCATCTGCATCGGCAACATCACCGTGGGCGGCACGGGCAAAACCCCCATGGCCGAAATGGTCATTTCCTACATGACCCAGCACCACAAGGTGGCACTGCTTTCGCGGGGATACGGCCGTAAGACGAAGGGGTATCTCGAGGTCAAAACCGACTCGCACTACCGCAGTGTGGGCGACGAGCCGTTGCAGATCAAGCTCAAATTTCCCGATGTGACGGTCGTCGTGTGCGAAAAACGCGTCGAGGGTATCCGCCGCATCCGGCAGGAACATCCCGAGGTCGATCTGATCATCATGGACGACGGTTTCCAACACCGCTTCGTCGAGCCGAAGGTCAATATCATCATGATCGACGCCACGCGTCCCGTCCAACACGACAAAATGCTTCCGGCGGGAACCCTGCGCGACCTTCCCGAACAGCTCTACCGCGCCCACTACTTCATCGTAACGAAATGTCCCGATCCGATGCAGGCGCTCGACCGTTCGATCCTCAAGAAACAGCTCGTGCAATTTGCCTACCAGAGCATCTACTTCACGCGTTACGAATCGTTCGGCCCGCGTCCGGTATTCCCCAAGGAGGGAGCGAAGCAGAACCTCACGGCCGACCTGAAGGTCATCGCGTTGTCGGGTATCGGTAATCCCAAACCGTTCTTGAAAACCCTCCACGACCGCTACAAGGTCATCGAGGAACTCACGCTGGACGATCATCATGTCTACAAGATGCGCGATGTGCACCACCTCGAGGCGCTCCTGAAACAGCACCCCGACGCCGTGGTGATCACAACCGAAAAGGACGCCGTGAAGTTCGCCAACCGCGCCAAGGTGCCCCCCACGCTCAGACAAAAGATGTATTACCAGCCCATAAATATTACATTCATCGGAGATTCCGCCACGGACTTTCTCCAAAAACTTGAAGATAATGTTAGAGGAAATTAAGAAATGCGCTGCGTTCATTAAGGCGCAGACCAACGATTACAAACCCGAGGTCGGAGTCATCCTCGGCACGGGTTTAGGCGGTTTCGCCGACAGCATCAAAGCTGATTACATACTCGAATACAAGAATATTCCCGGATTCCCCGTATCGACCGTACAGGGTCATAAGGGTCGTTTGATTTTCGGTCAGGTGGAGGGTCGCCGCGTGGTGGCCATGCAGGGTCGTTTCCACTACTACGAAGGCTACGCCATGACGCAGGTCACCTTCCCGGTACGCGTCATGCAGCAGCTGGGCATCAAATACCTGTTCGTATCGAACGCATCGGGCGGAGTGAACACCTCGTTCCGCACGGGCGATCTGATGATCATCACCGACCACATCAACCTGCTGCCCAATCCCCTGATCGGCCCCAACATGGAAGAGCTCGGCCCGCGATTCCCCGACATGCACAACTGCTACGACAAGGATCTGATTGCCAAAGCCACCACCATTGCCGAGAAGGAAGGCATCAAATTGCAGTACGGTGTTTATGTGGGCGGTACGGGTCCGACGTTCGAGACGCAGGCCGAATACCGTTTCTACCACGCCATCGGCGGTGATGCGGCGGGTATGTCGACCGTTCCCGAAGTGATCGTGGCACGCCACATGTCGATTCCCGTATTCGGCGTGTCGGTGATCACCAACTGCGGCCTTTCGGACGAGGTGGGTGACCACGAGGATGTGCAGTTGCAGGGTCGCAAGGCCGGCATCCGCATGGAGAAATTGTTCAAGGAAATGATTAAAAACCTGTAAAACAATGGTAAACAAAGTGATACTGGTGGGCAACGTGGGTATGGAACCCGAAGTGCGCACCCTGGAAACCGGCACGAAGGTGGCACGCATCCGTCTGGCCACGACCGAGCGCCTTTTCGACCGTCAGTCGAACGAGACGAAAGAACACACCGAGTGGCATACGATCACGCTGTGGCGCGGTTTGGCCGACGTGGTGGACAAATACGTGCATAAAGGTTCGCAACTCTACATCGAGGGTCGCCTCCGCACCCGCGAATGGATGGACAAGGACAACAACAAACGCTACACCACCGAGATTCTGGCCGACACGATGAATATGCTGGGTCGCCGCGGAGATGCGCCGATCAATACACCGCAGGATCCCGCCGCAAGCCAGTCCTATGGTCAGCAACCCTACGGCCAACAGCAGGGCGGTTTCACGCAGCCCACGTTTGCGCAACCCGCGCAGCAGCAGCCCGCGCCCCAGCCGACCATGCCACAGGAAGATCCCGACGATCTGCCGTTCTAAACCCGGCAAAACCCTTTACACGAATGGTTGTTTTCCCCGCCACGGGTGTGGGAAAGCGACCATTTGTTTTTTAAACTCAAGTCCTATGCTTCGATACCTATTTATATTAGTGGGGCTTTTGTCGAGCCTCACGCTCCGCGCCGCCCGCCTCGATTCGCTAAGGGTATTCAGTCGGGCGATGCAACGCGATGTCGCCTGTCGTGTCATTACGCCCGATGATTCCGAAGGGAAATGCCTTCCGACGGTGTATCTCCTGCACGGTTATAGCGGCAGCGACCGCACCTACCCGACCCGCTTTCCCGAAATTTTCGCTCTGGCGGATCGTTACCAAATGATCCTCGTGATGCCCGACGGCCGCAACAGCTGGTATATCGACAGTCCCGTCGATCCCCGAAGCCGTTACGAGGAGTTCATCACGCGGGAACTTGTTCCCCACATCGACTCGCTCTACCCGACCCTTGACGACCGCCACGCGCGGGCAATTACGGGGCTCAGCATGGGCGGTCACGGCGCCCTCTACCTGACGATCCTCCACCCCGACCTGTTCGGTGCGGCGGGCAGTATGAGCGGCGGTGTGGATTTAAGACCCTTTCCCGGCAAATGGGAGCTGGATAAGATGCTGGGTACGCAACGGGAACATCCCGACAATTGGGAGCGTTACAGCGTCATCCACCTTGTACCGCTTCTTTCGAAGGATCACCCGCAACTTATCTTCGACTGCGGCACGGAAGACTTTTTCTTTGAGGTGAACAACGCCCTTCACCGCGCCCTCCTGCAACGGGGTATCCGCCACACCTACACGACCCGTCCCGGTGCACACAATCCCGACTATTGGCGCGGATCCATCCCCCGCCACCTCGAATTTTTCCACCGATATTTCTCCCAGCAATAAAAAAAAATCCGCAACCGAGCAGTTCGGTTGCGGATTTTTCGTATCGAATCGGAAAGAGTTTTCTATTTCTTTCTCTCCCCCTCCTTAATTAGCGGACTTTGAAATCGGCATCGGCGCAGTGCGGGATCGGCATCTTGGCATAGGTACCGTTCTCCAACTTGGCACGAACCGACTTGAAGGCCTCGATCGTGTACTTCACGTCCTCCAGGGTGTGGGCAGCGGTCGGGATGACACGCAGGATGATCTCGCCCTTCGGGATTACGGGGTAGATCACGATCGAGCAGAATACGCCGTGGTTCTCACGCAGATCGACGATCAGGTTCGTAGCCTCGGGAATACCGCCCTTCATGAATACGGGAGTTACGGGCGAGTTGGTGACACCGATCTCGAAACCGTTCTCCTTCAGACCGCCCTGCAAAGCGCGAACGATCTCCCACAACTTCTCCTGATATTCGGGGTGGTTGCGGATCAGCTCCAGACGCTTCAGTGCACCCATTACCATCGGCATGGGCAGCGACTTTGCATACAGCTGCGAACGCATGTTGTAACGGAACAGGTTGATCAACCAACGGGGACCGCTGACAAATGCACCGATACCGGCCATCGACTTTGCGAAGGTGTTGAACAGCACGTCAACGCCATCAACGCAATTGAAGTGCGAAGCCGTACCGCGGCCGCCCTTACCCATCGTACCGAAGCCGTGGGCATCGTCAACCAACAGACGGAAATCGAAATCCTTCTTCAGAGCCACGATCTCATCGAGTTTACCCAGGTCGCCCTTCATACCGAATACACCCTCGGTGATGACCAAAACGCCACCCTTCTGCTCCTCGGCCAGGTCGGTAGCGTGCTGCAACTGCAGACGCAGCGACTCCATGTCGTTGTGGCCGTAAACGAAACGCTTGCCCTTGTGCATACGCAGACCGTCGATGATGCAGGCGTGTGCCTCGGCATCGTAAACGACTACGTCGCGGGGGGTCAGCAGGCAGTCGATGATCGAGATCATACCCTGGTAACCGAAGTTCAACAGGAAGGCATCTTCCTTACCGACAAACTCGGCCAGTTCGCGCTCCAGCTGTTCGTGGTATTTGGTTTGACCGCTCATCATACGGGCACCCATCGGGGCAGCCATACCGAATTGTGCGGCACCCTCGGCGTCAGCTTTGCGGACTTCGGGGTGATTAGCCAGACCCAGGTAGTTGTTCAAACTCCAGTTCAGCATCTCCTTACCGCGGAACTTCATGTGGGGGCCGAGTTCACCCTCCAATTTTGGGAATGCAAAATAGCCGTGTGCATAAGACATATACTGTCCGATGGGACCTCCGGCATTCTTCTCGAGGCGATCAAAAATATCAACCATTTTTTATTGTATTTTAAAGTTAAAAGACATCAAAAATTCAGACCGTTGAAGCCGGTCCGATTAAAACATTCAAAATTACAGGTTTTCCGTCGAGCGGAAGTAAGTATTTATACCTATTTACACGATATAAGGCACACCGCGAGCGGCATTACATCATGTGATCGAAGGTTTTGCGTCCGAACATGAACCTCAGAACGACCGATCCCCGATAAATATGCTCACGGGCATCGCTTCGGCGTTCCGACTGAATCTTCCGTCGTTTTTCCGCAAGCATCGGATGCCACTTTATGAAATCGCGATAGGCACGGAACACGGCGCAGAAATTTACCCCGTGACCTGCCACCAGATACGACAGGGCGGCCAGCAGATCCAACGCGGGACGCACCACGGCCACCACACAACGCTGCGCGGGCGAGGCGCATTTGTAGAGCATCGCCAGATTGTTGCGGTGGTTGAAGAAGATTTTTCCCGGCGAATCGACCTTGAGCGTACCTCCGCCCAAGTGCCTTACGACGCTTTGCGGCACGATGCGCACGCGCCATCCCGCCAGCTGCATCCGCCAGCAGAGGTCGATCTCCTCCATGTGGGCAAAGAAATCGGCATCGAAACCGCCCAATGCGCGGAACACCTCGCTACGGCAGCAAAACGCCGCACCCGTCACCCAGAACACATCCCGTGCATCGTCATACTGACCGTGATCCTGCTCCGTACGGCGCAGAATGCGGCCTCGGCAGAAGGGATAGCCCAGGTAGTCGATGTATCCGCCCGATGCACCCGCATATTCGAATTTTCCGGGCTCGCAAAGTGCGTGCAGTTTCGGGGCAACGGCCGCCACATCGGGATGCTCGTCGAGCTCCTTAACGAGCGGTTCGAGCCATCCGCGAGGGGTCTCCACATCGGAATTGATCAACACGAAATACTCCGCATCGATCTGCTCCAACGCAAGGTTGTAACCGCCTGCAAATCCGTAGTTTTTGTCCAGCAGGACGAGTTCCACCTGCGGGAAATCCCGACGCAACATCTCGATCGAAGCATCCGTCGATCCGTTGTCGGCCACCACCACACCCGCATCTTCGGGCAGGGCGTCCAGCACACTCGGAAGATAGGCACGGAGGTGCTTCTCACCGTTCCAATTGAGTATGACGATCTTAGTGCGTGTCATGGGGGCGTTTGTGTTTCCAACGGCGGTGCGACCACAGCCACAAATCGGGATTCTCTCTGATTTCGCGTTCCAGACGGCGCACATAGCGTCCCGTGATCTCATTAGGAGCGACCTCCTCCACACCGTCATAGAGTTTCTCCACGGCCACATTGTAGCAACCTCGCTCAACACGGGTCATCGAGATGAAATAGACGGGCAGGTGACATTTCAAAGCCAATTTCTCGGCTCCGTCGAAAAATACGGTGTCCTGATTCAGGAACTGGAACCAATGGCTGTCGGGACGAAGCGGCGGATTCTGATCGGCAATCAGTCCGATGGCATATTTCTGTCCTTCGGTCTCTTTCGTGCGGTTGTGCAGATAGTGACGGATGCACTCCTTCATGGGCACGGTCTCGGTATTCGGCCATCTGCGCAGGCGTTTGTAAAATTCGTCGATCACGCGGCTGTGCAGCGGGTGATAAACCGACATCACCGTACGCGAGGAGTCGTAATAACCCCAAAACGCACAATACTCCCAGCAACCCAGATGCGCCGTCATGCCGATCCAGTCTCGGCCACGGTTCTTCTCAATGAATTCGTGCATGCGCTCCTCGCTCAGGCGGAACAGGTTCTTAGCCTTACGTTCGTGCAGGTGTGCCACATTGAACGTATCGACAAATATCTCGGCCAACGTGAGATAAAATCCGCGACAGATCTTTTTAAGCTCCTCGGGCGTCTTCTCGGGGAACGATTTCTCAAGGTTGGTCATCACCACCCCGCGGCGGTAATGCAACACGTGATAAAGCAGAAAAAAAATGATATTCTCCACCACATGGTACTTGAACCAATGGGGCAGGACGGAAAACGTCCACGCAAAAGCCCACAACAGTTCCAGCCCCACCCGTTGGAGCAAATTAAGGTGTTGCTTATTGTTCATCAGTAAAAATATTAACTACTTCGCCTCCTTCTTCTCGGGTTCGGCCTTCGGAGTGTTTTGTACAGGGGCGGCCTGTCGCTCGACAAACAACTTGACGTTCTTGACCTTGGTACGTACCCGCAACCAGTTCATCATCACCTCGCGGTCGATCGGCGTCTGGCTCGTTTCAGGAACGACGACACATACGACGGTCGTATCCAGCGGATTACCCTTTACGTCGAACGTAAGACCCTTCATCAGCGAAATACGGCGTACACCGGGGATCACCATACCCACCTCTCGCGAGAAATCCTCCACCTCGACATTGGTCATGCGGTAGCGTTTGAGTTGGGTCGACATCTCCGAAATGCGGCGGTTTTTCTCGGCCAGAAGTTCCGTATAGCTCTCCTGCAACGATAAAACGTCGATTTTGTCGCTGCGGTTGTCCTGACTGATGGCCAGCTCGCAGTTCTCCAATCCGAAGTACGACATCTGCGCCTTCACGCTCTCGATCTGTGCCTCCTCCAGCGGTTCTCCGACCAGGATCAGTTCGATTTTCGACGGCTGATCGCCGTGGGCACACATCTTCTTATAGTCGATCACGCGCGTACCGCGGAATGTCTCGTTGTTGAATACCTTGGCGACATATTTATCGGCCATGGCCTCGAAAATCGAGATGCGCACCATGCGGAATCCGACAAACACACTCGGGATGAACGTCACGAGCGTGATGATCATCATCAGTCGTTTCACGTTACGCTCGCGCACCTTGTCGATAAAGACCTTCTTCTCGTATTTCAGAAAGCGCACACCGAGATACGTAGCCAGTGCGATAAATACCGAGTTGATGAAGAACAGATAGAATGCACCGAGGAAGTGATTCAGGTTGCCCGAAGCCAGACCCGAACCTGCCGTACACAGGGGCGGGATCAGGGCGGTGGCAATGGCCACACCCGGGATGACGGTCGAGGTACGATCCGTACGCGTCTGCGCCACGATACCGGCCAGACCGCCCACAAAGGCGATCAGCACATCGTAGGTCGTCGGGGTGGTACGCGCCAAAAGCTCGCTTCCGTTGGCCGAAAGCGGGGTCAGGGCGAAATAGAGGGTCGAGGTGACGATGGCCACCACGAACATCAGCGTCAGGTTGCGCAGTGATTTTTTCAGCAGTTCGAAGTCATTGACCCCCAGCGAGAAACCGACACCCATGATCGGGCCCATGATCGGGGAGATCAACATGGCACCGATGATGACGGCCGCCGAATTGACGTTCAGACCGAGCGATGCGGTCAGCGTGGCAAAAATCAACACCCAAAGGTTCACGCCGCGAAATTCGACGCCCTTGGTAATTACCGACACCACCTCTTCGCGCGATGCCTTATCTTCATCCAAACTAAAACGGCCTTTGAGGAAGTGGCGCAGGCCGACCATCCCCGTTTCCAAAAATCCCCGTCCGGAGGGTTTTGCTTCCGCATCGGGGGTATTGTCCATTCGGTTGTTTTGTTCCATATTATTATATATCAGTATAAATTAAATTGCTTCGTTATCGTCTTCTTCGGGTTCGTTGTTTGCGCGGTTGGCTTTGAGTTTACCGCCCACGATCAGCACAAATTCGCCTTTGGGCGGGGTTTGGCGGAAGTGTTCGAGCACTTCATCGATTGTACCGCGCACGGTTTCTTCGTGGATTTTGGTGATTTCGCGCGACACCGACACGGGACGGTCACCACCGAACACCTCGCGGAACTGCTCCAGACATTTCACCACGCGGTAGGGCGATTCGTAGAAAATCATCGTACGCGTCTCGTCAGCCAGCGCCTGCAGGTGTTTCGAGCGCCCCTTCTTTTGCGGAAGGAATCCCTCGAAGCAGAATCGGTCACACGGGAATCCGCTCTGCACCAGGGCGGGAATCAGAGCCGTGGCACCGGGCAGTGTAATGACCTCGATACCCTGCTCCACGCAGGTACGCACCAGCAGGAATCCCGGATCGGAAATACCGGGTGTACCCGCATCCGAAATCATCGCCGCGGAACGTCCCGCCGTGATCCATTCGGCCACCTGACGCACGGTTCCGTGTTCGTTGAATTTATGGTGCGGATAGAGTTTTTTCTCGATACCGAGGTGTTTCAACAGCACGGACGAGGTGCGCGTGTCTTCGCACAAAATGAAATCCACCTCGTTGAGTACCTTGATCGCACGCAGGGTTATATCATCCAAATTGCCGATCGGCGTCGGCACAATGTAGAGTTTTGCCATGGGCATTATTTGTCAAATTTGCGTTCGAGGAGATCCATCAGCAGTTTTGCACCCTCGGAATTGGGATTCCATGTGTAATTTTCGGCGATGTAGATCAGACAGTCGTCCAATGCCTCGAATTGGTTTAAAATATGCATTACTTGGTTGTAGGCGCCCACATCGTTGTTGAACAGGTCGCGGATCAACAGGAATTTGTCATTGACCCCGATGCCGTCCTCCAATCCGACGCCCTTCTCCTCGCGGCGGAGCATATCGCCCAGACCCTGTTGCGGCGCAAAGCTGTCG
This sequence comes from Alistipes sp., assembly GCA_020026395.1. Taxonomy (GTDB): domain Bacteria; phylum Bacteroidota; class Bacteroidia; order Bacteroidales; family Rikenellaceae; genus Alistipes. The sequence goes on from JAHHQM010000002.1 coordinate 28,129, forward strand.
CCGAGGGTCTCGGTATGCGGGCGGATCACCTCACCCAAGACGGGTTTCTCGCTCGCCTCGGCCAGCGATTCCCCGATCGAGTCGCGTTGCGGCACGACGATCTGCACCTCGTCTTCGTCCTCTTCCACCGCATCCAGATCCAGATCCACAAATTCGAAATCCTCCTTTTTCGGGAGCGGTTCTTTGGTAGCGGGTTTAGGTTCGAGCGTTTCGTCGTGCGCCTCTTCATCCTTTACGGGAATCGTCTCAAGCACAAAATCATCCTCCTGCTTGGCGGGTTCGTCGTGACGCGGCTCTTCTTCACCATAGAGCGACATAATGACCCGTTGCTTATGGCGGTGACGGCGTGTGCGTTCGTCGGCCGACTCCTTTTGGCCGAACAGGTTCACCTGCAAGGGGATAAACTCCTCGTCCTCCTCCGTCGTATCCTCTTCCGACGTCTCTTGCTCGGGTTCGGCAGCGGGTTCGGCGGATGCCTCGGCAGCTGTTTCGGCGGCTTGGACGGGTTCGGGGGTTACCTCGGGAGCTTTCTCGGGTTCGGGTTCGATCTCCTCCTCGGGTTCGGACTCGGGCTCGGGTTTTGTTTCGGGCTCGGTCACGACCTTCTCCTCTTCAGCGGGTGCGGGAGTCTCCTCTGCGGGAACTTCTTCCTCCGAGGTTTCGGGTTCGGGGGTTCCGGCAACTTCTTCGGTTGCGGGAACATCGACCACTTCAACCTCCTCTTCCTCCTCCTCGGCGGATTTCTCCTCCGTGGCAGGTTCTATATGCTCCGTTTCGGGAGCAACTTCTTCCTCGGATTCGGCAGCGGGCTCGTCCGTCGGGGTCTGCTCCTCGACGGTTGCCTCTTCAAGGCTTACCTCCTGGAACGAAACCTCTTCGTCCTCCTCCGAGCTTTCCTCCGTATTTTCGGATTCTGCGATCGGCTCTTCTACGGGTTCTTCCTCGTCCTTGGTCTCTTCTACGGGTTCGGGAATTTCTTCCGTTTGCGGTTCGGACTCCTCAACGGGCTGCTCCTCGGAAGCCTCGTCCACTGAAGCGATTTCGATCGACAGCTCCTCTTCGGATTCGGGCTCCTCTTCAGGCTCGGTAGAGGGTTCTTCCGCTACGGCCTCTTCAATAGGCTCTGCGGATTCTTCCGCCACGACCTCTTCGGTCGCCTCAACAGGTTCCTCCTCGGCAACCGTTTCCTCTTCGACAGGCTCTGCCTCCGATTCTTCAGTTACGGGTTCTTCAGCAGGTTCTTCCGCCGAAGTCTCCTCCGACTGACTGACCTCCTCGTCCATATCGAGGGTCATCAGATCGTCGAGATTAATCCCCTCCGCGAGCGGATCCGATGCCCCCGCGCCCAGTTCCGGCGCCACGATCGACGCGGCCGACACCACGGGGCGTACCCGTTCCGAGGGTTCTTCCTCGGCCTCGCATTCCGCCGTCTCGGTCACCGCAGGCGCAACCGAAGAGGAGTCGTCTTCAGACGCCTCATCGTCGGCAAAACGCACCAACTCATAGATCGTTTTGAGGTGGTCGAGTGCCAAATCTCGTTCCATGGGTGCGATTCCGTCCTCGGGGAGTTTGCTCCACCCCTCGACAATCGCCTTGAATCGGGACATTTCCCGCTCTATTTTTTTGAAATCCATAATCGCTGAATTTTACCGACAAATATAATAATTTTTTGTGATTTCGAAGTCTTTTCGCCGTTTGATTTTTCCACCCGTCGCACCCCCGCGCCGCGAAATCCGACCAAAACAGAAGAAATAAACACGGGATTGCATCCGATAAGGCAGATTCTCAAAGAAAATGCGTATCTTTGCTTCAAATTCGCCCCATTCCGGAAATCGGGCAACGCAACAAGCAGCAAAATTAATTCAATTCAGATAAAGAAATGGCATTACAATGCGGTATCGTGGGACTTCCCAACGTCGGTAAGTCCACACTTTTCAACTGTCTGTCCAACGCCAAGGCACAGGCAGCCAATTTTCCTTTTTGTACGATTGAACCCAACGTGGGTGTGATCACCGTTCCCGACGAGCGTCTGGTTCGTCTGGCCGAAATCGACCACCCGAAACGCGTCATCCCCACCACCATCGAGATCGTCGATATCGCGGGTTTGGTGAAGGGCGCCTCGAAGGGCGAAGGTCTGGGTAACAAGTTCCTGGCCAACATCCGCACCACCAATGCCATCATCCATGTACTGCGTTGTTTCGACAACGACAACATCACCCACGTCGACGGATCGATCGATCCCGTGCGCGACAAGGAGATCATCGATACGGAGCTCCAGATCAAGGACTTGGAGACCATCGAGAACCGCTTGAGCAAGACCCAGAAACAGGCCACGTCGGGCGGTGACAAGAACGCCAAACGCGCCGTGGAGATCATGTTGCAGTACAAGGCCGCCCTGGAGCGCGGCGAAAGCGTGCGCACGGTGGAGCTCGAGAAGGAGGATCGCAAACTCGTGGCCGACCTCGACCTGCTGACCGACAAACCCGTACTTTATGTTTGCAACGTCGATGAGAAGAGCGCCGTCACGGGCAACGCCTACACCGAGGCCGTCAAGAAGGCAATCGCCAACGAGAAGGCCGAAATGCTGATCGTGGCCGCCGCCACCGAGGCCGACATCGCCGAGTTGGAGTCGTTCGAGGAGCGTCAGATGTTCCTCGAAGATCTCGGACTGAAGGAGTCGGGCGTAGCGCGTCTGATCAAGGCCGCCTACAAACTGCTGAACCTCGAGACGTTCTTCACGACGGGTGCCGACGAAACCCGCGCATGGACGTATGTCCGCGGCATGAAAGCCCCCAAGACGGCCGGTATCATCCATACCGACTTCGAGAAGGGATTCATCCGTGCCGAGGTGATCAAATACGACGATTACACGACGCTCGGTTCCGAGAAGGCCTGCCGCGATGCGGGTAAGATCGGTATCGAAGGCAAGGACTATGTCGTACAGGACGGTGACATCATGCACTTCCTGTTCAACGTCTAAAAAAACATAAACCCCAAAAACCTAAAGCCATGAAAAAGTTTGAAGACCCGAAGTATTGGATTCTGGCTGTTGCAGCCATTGTGTGTTGCTTTGTCCTGGGCAAGGCCTACACGTACAAGTACCGAGCTCAAGAAACCATCATTGTCACGGGATTGGGGGAAACGACATTCGACTCGGATCTGATTGTGTGGAATGCCACGCTTCAGGTCGAAACCCACGAGGTGACCGAAGGCTACGCCCAACTCAAACGCAACAAGGCCGCCGCCCTGAAATTCCTCGCCGATCGCGGCGTTGATCCCCGGACGGTCGTCTTTTCGTTCGTGTCGGTCAATAAGGAGTACACCGACCACTACGCCCCCAACGGCAATTGGGCAGGCCGTCGTTTTTCGGGTTATGCCCTGAGCCAGACACTTTCGATCGAATCGCAAAATGTCGATCAGATCGAGGCCGTTTCGCGCGACATCTCGGAGCTGATCTCGCAGGGCATTTCGATCGAAGCATCGGCACCCGCCTACTACTACACGCGGCTGGACGACGTGAAACTCGGCCTCATAGAGACAGCCTCGGCCAACGCACGCCAACGTGCCGAGAAGATCGCCGAAAATGCGGGCACGAAGCTGGGTGATGTGAAGTCGGCACGCCTGGGCGTGTTCCAGATCACGGGTACGAATACCAACGAAGAATTTACGGCAGGCGGATCGTTCAACACGTCGAGCCGCACGAAGAAGGCGCGGATCACGACACGCATCGAGTACCGCGTCAAATAACGACAATAACAAAAACACGAAAATACTATGGAAAGAGCAGTCAGAGTACGTTTCGCACCGAGTCCCACGGGACCCCTGCACATCGGTGGCGTTCGTACGGCACTTTATAACTACTTGTTTGCCCGCCAGCACGGCGGCAAGATGATTCTCCGCATCGAGGACACCGACTCGCAGCGTTTTGTCGAGGGTGCCGAGCAGTACATCATGGATTCGCTGCGTTGGTGCGGTATCGAGATCGACGAAGGTGTCGGTGTGGGTGGCCCGCATGCCCCCTACCGTCAGTCGGAGCGTCGTGACATTTACCTGAAGTATGCCCTGCAACTCGTCGAGTCGGGTTGGGCTTACTACGCTTTCGACACGGCCGAGGAGCTCAACGCCCTGCGTGCCGAGGGCGAAAAGGAGGGTCACATCTTCGCCTACGACCACACCGTCCGCGAAAAACTGGCCACCTCGCTGCGTCTTTCGCCCGAGGAGGTTCGCGAGCGCATCGACCGCGGTGACCAGTGGGTCATCCGCTTCAAGATGCCCGTGGGTCATATCGTCAAGATGGACGACCTGATCCGTGGTCACGTGGAGGTCGATTCCTCGACGCTCGACGACAAGGTGCTCTACAAGTCGGCCGACGCACTGCCCACCTACCACCTGGCCAACATCGTCGATGACCACCTGATGGAAATCTCGCACGTGATCCGTGGTGAGGAGTGGCTGCCTTCGCTGCCGCTGCACTACCTGTTGTACGAAGCTTTCGGATGGCAGGACACCCAGCCCCAATTCGCCCACCTTCCCCTGTTGCTGAAGCCTACGGGCGGCGGCAAGCTCTCGAAGCGTGACGGCGACAAGATGGGATTCCCCGTATTCCCGCTCTTCTGGCAGTCGCCCACGGGTGACACCGCCCACGGCTACCGCGAGGACGGTTACTTCCCCGAGGCCTTCATCAATATGTTGGCACTCCTGGGTTGGAACCCCGGTACCGAGCAGGAGATTTTCTCGATGCAGGCGCTGATCGATTCGTTCTCGCTGGAGCGCGTTTCGAAGGCAGGAGCCCGTTTCCAGCCCGACAAGGCCAAATGGTTCAATGCCCAATACATGCACCACAAGACCGACGCCGAGTTGGCCGAGATCTACCAGCCGATTCTCAAGGCACACGGCATCGAGGTATCGGACGAGCTGGCCGGAAAGGCCGCAGGCATCATGAAGGAGCGTGCACAGCTGATCACCGATTTGTGGGATCTGACGTCGTTCTTCTTCATCGCCCCGACCGAATACGAAGCCAAGCAGCAGAAGAAATATTGGAAGGGTGACAACCCCCGTATCCTCCGTGAGGTGCGTGAGGTGCTGGCCTCGATCGACGATTTCTCGTTGGAGAACACCGAGCGCATCGTGCACGCCTGGATCCAAGAGAAGGGCTACGGTATGGGGCAAGTCATGAATACGTTGCGTCTGGCTCTGGTCGGCGCAGGCAAAGGCCCCGGCATGTACGACATCACGGCATTCATCGGAAAAGAAGAGTGCCTGAAGCGTATCGACTATCTGTTGGAGCACGTAACTCCGGCCGAATAATCCCGCAATATGAAGTTCAATAAAAGGAGGAAGCGTTTGTTTTCCTCCTTTTAATATAAGGAACCATGATCGAGATCGAACAAAGCCTGTGGGGCATGAACGAGGAGGGCGAGGCCGTCATCCTCTATACGCTCCGCAACAATTCGGGAGCCGAGGTGCGCGTCAGCAATCTGGGCGCGGCCATCGTCGGCTTCACCACGCCCGACCGCAACGGGAAACTTGCCGACATCGTTTTGGGTTATGCATCGGCTACGGATTACCTGAAGGACACGACGGCAATGGGTCGCGTCGTGGGACGCACGGCGGGCATCACCCGTCTGGGTCGCCTCCACATCGACGATACGGACTACACGCTCGACCGCAATGCGGGACGCCACCACAAGGACGGCGGTGCGAAAGGATTTTCGGAACACTTGTGGGAGAGCTGGGTTGAGAACAACCGCCTGGCGATGGCTCTTGCGTCGGAAAGCGGCGACATGGGTTATCCGGGTGAGGTGAACGCCCAGCTGATTTTCGACTTTGACGACGAAGGGACACTCGAAATCACCTACCTTGCCAAATCGGAGGCCGCAACTCCCGTCAATATGACGCACAACCTGTTGTTCAACCTTTCGGGGGCGTCTTCGGTGCTGGATCACGAGTTGCAACTCCACGCTTCGCGCGTTGCGGAGATCGACCCGATGGAGATCCCGACGGGCGTACTGTTGGACACCGCATCGACCGCCCTGGATTTTCACGCGTTCCGCCGTCTGAAGGAGGGCATCGACTCGCCGTTTAACCACATTGCCGATCTGGGCGGTTACGACCATACGCTTGCCATCGACAACTGGAAGAAAAACATCCTTTGCGAGGCGGGCACGTTGCGCGATCCCCGCTCGGGACGCACCCTGCAACTTCTGACCTCGCAGCCCGCCCTTACGCTCTCGACGGCCAACACCCTGAAGGGCAGTTGTCCCGCGGGAAAATCGGGCGCAGCGTACGAAGATTATGCGGGCGTAGGCCTTCGGGCGATGAATTTCCCCGATGCCGCAAACCATCCCGAATTCCCCTCGCCCCTGCTCGAAAAGGGAGAACTCTACTGTCAGAAGGTAGTTTTCCGCCCCGGAACCTATTGATAACAAGGCCATAACAAGTAAAAGCCAAAGAAAAGGGAACAAAAGTAACCGCTTTTGCTCCCTTTTTCGTATCTTTGCAGCGACAGTTCAAAAGGGGTGCCTTACTATCAGGCTGAGATTATACCCATTGTACCGGAGACGGATAATGCCGATACCGGGATGCAGCGTAATCAATACCACATACCCCTTTTCAGTTTTATTAATTATTTAATTTAACTATGAAAAGGTTTTTACTTGCTTTGGCCGTATTTTCCATGGCCGCCAATGTCATGGCACAGGAAAAATCCGAAAAACATCAGGATTCCGTGCGCATGTTCCGCCTTCAGGAGGTCGAAGTCGTCGCAACACGAGCTTCAAAGACCATGCCTGTGGCACACAGCAATCTCTCGAAAGCAACCATTGCCCGTAACAGCTTCGGATTCGACATTCCGACGGTGCTGGCTCTGACGCCTTCGATGATCGCCACCAACGAGACCGGTATCGGTATCGGTGCCACCTCGATGCGTCTGAGAGGTACGGACGCAACCCGTCTGAATGTGACGATCAACGGCGTTTCGATGAACAACCCCGACTCGCACGCCATGTACTGGTACGATACGCCCGACCTGTTGTCGGCCGTAGGTTCGATCCAGGTACAGCGCGGTGCAGGTCTTTCGACCAACGGTACGGGTGCATTCGGCGGTGCCATCAACATGACCACCGACGCCCTGACCACCGAATTCGGCGGTGAGGCTTCGCTCTCGTACGGTTCGTACAACACCAACAAGCAGTCGGTTCACCTCTCGTCGGGTCTTTTGGGCAACCACTGGACGATCGACGCCCGCCTGTCGCACATCGCATCGGACGGTTTTGTCGATCGCGGTAAGACCGATCTGAAGTCCTACATGTTCCAGGCCGGTTACTATTCGGGCAATACGATGCTCAAGCTCGTATCGTTCGGCGGTAAGGCTTCGACCTACCTCACCTACGACGGTGTGACGAAAGAGGATATGGCGCTCTACGGCCGCCGTTACCACACGGGTGGTCAGTACGAGACGGCCAACGGCCCGTATGTGCTGGCCGACGGTACCCACGTCAATTACTACGACGACCACACCGACAACTACCTTCAGTTGAACAATCAGTTGGTTTTCACCCACAAATTCAACGATTCGTGGAAGATGAACGCCACGGCCTTCTACACCTACGGCTACGGTTACTACAAGCAGTACAAGGGTGGTAAGAAACTGGCCGAATACCTCAACATCCCCGCCGACAAGGTTTACACGCCCGAAGGCGACAAGATTCGTGCCGACCTGATCCGCGAGAAACTCATGGAGAACCACCTGTCGGGTATCAATGCCGCCGCACACTACACGACGCGCGGTCTGGATGTTTCGTTCGGCGGTTCGTACAGCTACTACACCTGCCCTCACTGGGGTAACCTCGACTGGGTCGACGGTCTCGAGGCCAAGGATTATGCAGGCCGCTGGTACGACAACGACGTCGAGAAGCACGATGCCAACCTCTTTGCACGTGCCAACTGGGAGATCTTCAAGGGCTTCCGTCTGTTCGCCGATATGCAGTACCGCTATGTAAACTACAACGCATGGGGTGTAAACGACAACAACATCGAGAAGACACCCGCTCCCGGTGAGGAGGGCGAAGGCATGATGCAGCCCATCTCGGTTGACAAGACCTACCACTTCTTCAACCCGCACGCCGGTATCAGCTACGACTTCGGCAAGCACAGCAACGTCTATTTCTCGTTTGCCATCCAGCAGAAAGAGCCGACCCGTGGCGATTTCACAGATCGTTACCAGTTCGCACAGGGCAACATCAAGGAGTACCCCACTTCGGAGAAACTCTTCGACTATGAATTGGGTTACACCTTCCACTCGGAGAACTTCTCGGCAGGCATCAACCTCTACTACATGAAGTACGACAACCAGCTGGTTCCCATCGGCCGTATCAACGACGGTTACGACTCGCTGAACGACAACGTGAAGGACAGCTACCGTCGCGGTATCGAGTTGTCGGCTGCCTGGAACGCCACCCGTTGGTTCACCCTTTCGGCCAACGCCACCTTCTCGCAGAACCGCATCGAGAACTACACGAACTACATCTCGGAGTACATCCACAACGACGATTACTCGGTCGAGGATTCGGGTTATGTCGAGGAGTACATGGGTACGACCCGTCTGGCCTTCTCGCCGAAAACCATCGCCAACGTAAACCTCGACTTCCACTACAAAGGATTTGAGGCCGTCCTGACCAACAAATACGTGTCGAAGCAGTACTTCACCAACTACGAGAACCCCGAAATGCAGTTGGATGCCTTCTTCGTATCGGATCTGAACCTGGGTTACACGATGAAGACCCGTTCGGCCCGCTCGGTACGTTTCGGTGTGATGATCTACAACGTATTCGATACCCGCTACGAGGGTAACGGTTACGGATGGTCGGAGGCCGACACCAACACCACGACCGGAAAGACCGACATCAAGTACCACGCCTTCTACTTCCCGCAGGCTCCGCTCAACGTGCTGGCCAACGTCACCGTTAAGTTCTAATCGAAGCTATGGAAACGGATTGGAAACTGCTGCTGCAAATCGCAGGTGTCCTGCTCGGCCTCCTCTACCTGTGGCTTGAATACAAGGCCGACATCCGATTGTGGATCGTGGGACTGATCATGCCCTTGGTGCATGGTACGCTCTACTTCTCGAAAGGATTGTATGCCGACGCCTCGATGCAGGTCTATTATGTGCTGGCAGGCCTCTACGGTTTGTTTGTCTGGATGCACCGCCGCCACGCCACGCACACCGACGATAAGAAGCAGGAAATGCCGATTATTCATACCCCCCTGAAGGTCGTTCCTGCCCTTATCGGAGTTTATGCCGCAGCACATGTGGGCATTTACTTCTTCCTGACGCGACTGACGAACAGCACCGTCCCCTTCTGGGACAGCCTCACCACGGCACTCTCGATCGTGGCGATGTGGATGCTTTCGCGCAAACACGTCGAGCAGTGGCTCGTATGGTTGTTTGTCGATCTGGTGACCGTGGGACTCTACTTCTACAAGGGAATCCCCCTCACGGCAGGCCTCTACTGCCTGTATTCCGTGTTGGCCTTTGCCGGTTACCTCCGCTGGAAAAAACAGGTCGCAAAATAGATTCCGATCCCCCCAAAAACGAATCCCGTCTTACGTCGTGTAAGACGGGATTTTTTTAGGTCTTTTCGGTTTGGACGGGATTTATACGGAAGGTTGTTTCGAGGGCTGAAACGGGGCGTTTTTATCCGCAAGCACCGATCTTAAGAGTCTGCTCAAGGGCACGCCTCACCACCGCTACCTTTCCGCACGCCTGCGTTCGAGAACCCGCACCTCCACGCCCGAAGATTCGCGCCTGCACCCCTATGCACAAAAAAAAGAGGGCAAACCCCGACGGGTTTACCCTCTTTTTATTTTAAATCGACCGTTCGATTAGTTGTCACCGGTTACATGCTCCAGCTTCTTCATGATCGAGAAGATGAAGGTTGCCGACAACAAGCACAGTACGATGAGGATCGACCACAGAACCCACAAGGGCAGGCTTCCCCACAACATACCGATAATCGAAACGAGGTAGTTACCGAATGCGGTAGCGGCGAACCAGCCACCCATCATCAGACCCTTGTACTTGGGAGGAGCCACCTTCGACACGAACGAGATACCCATCGGCGAGAGGAACAGCTCGGCAAACGTCAGTACGAGGTAAGTCGAGATCAAGAGGTTCGGGGTTACGCGGTAATCGGTCGTCGTTGCAGCCAGATCGTTCGGAATAGGCAGACCGATCGAACCGAGTGCCATGATCGTGAAACCGAGTACGGCGATGACCATACCGATACCGATCTTACGGGGAGCCGACGGCTCTTTGCCTTTGGCAGCCAGAGCACCGAACACTGCCATCGAGATAGGTGTCAGGGCAACTACGAAGAAGGGGTTGAACTGCTGGAATTTCTGGGGCAGGATCTCTACCGAAGCGTCCATCGTCGAGTATTTCCAGGCGAGGAGTGCCAATGCGGCAACTACGACACCACACGAGATACCACGCTCTTTGCCTTTACCCTGGAAGAAGCCTACCAGACCGTAAACGGCAAATACGATCAGTACGAGGTTCCATACATCGAAACCGATACGGGTCAGACCCTCGGCCGACTTGGCCGTGTAGTCACGGGCGAAGAACGTCAGCGTCAGACCGTTCTGGTGGAATGCCATCCAGAAGAAGATTACAACGGCGAATACGAGCAACAAAGCCTTCACGCGCGAACGGGTCTGCTCGGGAGTCAGATCATCGACATGAACGGCCCCTGCGGCGGCCTCCTTGGTGTTTACGTCGGCGTGCTTGAAGGTCTTCTTACCCAACACGTAGATGGCCATCGAAAGGATCAGCGATACACAAGCCACGGCGAAGCCCCAGTGATAAGAACCGGCCAGCGAGTTGATGTAGTCGTTCGAGAAAGCCGTCAGGTCGGTTGCATACTGTGCCCCCTGCTGCGTAGCCAGCTCGGTGAACTTGTTCAAAGCCTCACCCGAGAGATTGCCGTCGAGGAAGCTGTGTGCCATTGCGGGGATGTCACCGTTGTAGAAGAAACCGTCCTTGCTCATATACCAGGCGGTGATCTTCTCGGCAGCGGTCGGAGCAAACAGGGCACCGATGTTGATGGCCATGTAGAAAATCGAGAATGCGGTATCACGCTTTGCCGAATACTTCGGATCGTCGTAGAGGTTACCGACCATTACCTGGAGGTTACCCTTGAAAAGACCCGTACCCAGTGCGATGAGGAACAGGGCACCGAACATGGCAGCGATACCGGCGATGTTGTTACCCGTCGGGATGGCCAGAGCCACATAACCGAGGAACATGACCACGATACCGGTGGTCACCATCTTACCGTAACCGAACTTGTCGGCCAGGTAACCGCCCAATACGGGCAGGAAATAAACCAGCGCGAGGAAGCCTCCGAAGATGTTGGAGGTCAAACCCGCCGTGAAACCGAATTTAGCCTGCAGGAAAAGCGTAAAGATTGCAAGCATGGTGTAGTATCCGAAACGCTCGCCCGTGTTGGCCAACGAAAGGATCCACAACCCTTTGGGATGTCCTTTAAACATGATTGATTTGAGTTTTTTAGTTTGGTATTGTTGTTTCGATAATTTGTCGCTTTTAAAAATCCTATTTTCGCATCGCAGACAAAGATAGAAAAATTTTTCGTATATTTGTGTATTAACATATTTTTATATGTCAAAAAACGAGAAACATTTGCCCATCGTCCTTCACGACGAATGGCTTCGCCCGGTCGAAGGGCAGCTCACCGCACGCCACGAACGCGCCCGGGAGCGTTACGCAGAAATCGTCTCCTCGTCCCGATCCCTGCTCGATTATGCCAACGGCTATCTCTATTTCGGATGGCAGTGGGATCCGACACTCGACGGATGGTGGTTTCGCGAGTGGTTGCCGGGGGCGCAGGATGTCTTCATCTTCGGCGATTTCAACAACTGGCAACGTACCGAGATCCGTCTCGAAAAGGACGAGCACGGCGTATGGAGCGGATTTTTCCCCGCAGCCATGTACCGCGACCGCCTCACGCACGGATCGCTCTATAAGATCCACGTGCACGGCCCGAACGGCTGGCACGACCGTATTCCCGCCTACGCCATGCGCGTGGTGCAGGACGACGACACGAAAAACTACAACGCCCAATTCTGGCAGCCCGACCGTCCGTTCGACTGGCAGGGCGACCAATTCACGCTCGACGACCACAGCCTTCTGATCTACGAGGCGCACGTGGGCATGGCGCAGGAGAAGGAGGGCGTCGGCACGTACCGCGAATTTACCGAAAACATCCTTCCGCGCATCAAACGCGACGGCTATAACGCCGTCCAGCTGATGGCCATTGCCGAACACCCCTACTACGGGTCGTTCGGTTACCACGTATCGAGTTTCTTCGCCCCCTCGTCGCGTTTCGGTACGCCCGAGGAGCTCAAGGAACTGATCCGTACGGCGCATAAGATGGGCATCGCCGTCATCATGGATCTGGTACACGCCCACTACGTCAAAAACCTCAACGAGGGCATCAACGAACTCGACGGCACCGACCACCTTTATTCGCGTCCGGGTGCTGCGGGCGACCAACCCTACTGGGATTCCAAAATCTTCGACTACGGCAAACACGAAGTCGAACATTTCCTGCTCTCGAACATCAAATACTGGCTCGACGAATACCATTTCGACGGTTTCCGCTTCGACGGCGTGACCTCGATGATCTACCATCACCACGGCCACACGGAGTTCGACTGCCGCGAGAAATTCTTCGACGAAGGGGTCAATGAGGATGCCCTCACGTACCTGACCCTTGCCAACCAACTCGTCCACACGTTCCGTCCGCTGGCCGTCACCATCGCCGAGGATGTGAGCGGTATGCCGGGCATGTGCTGCCCGATCGACGAGGGCGGCATCGGATTCGACTACCGCCTCGGTATGGCCATTCCCGACTTCTGGATCCGCCTTTTGAAGGACATTCCCGACGAGGATTGGAACATTTGGGAGATGTGGTCGGTGATGACCTCGCGTCTGCCGTCGGTCAAGACCGTCGCCTACGCCGAATCGCACGACCAGGCGTTGGTCGGCGACAAGACGCTCGCCTTCCGCCTGATGGACAAGGAGATGTATTTCCACATGGATCGCGCCTCGCAGAATCTGGTGATCGACCGCGGTATGGCACTCCACAAGATGATCCGTCTGATGACCATCTCGACGGGCGGACAGGCCTACCTGAACTTTATGGGCAACGAATTCGGTCACCCCGAGTGGATCGACTTTCCGCGCGAGGGCAACGATTGGAGCTACGCCCACGCACGCCGTCAGTGGTCACTGGCCGACGACGGATTGTTGCGCTACAAGTGGCTGGGCGATTTCGATCGGGCGATGATCGAACTGGTCAAGAAATATAAGGTGCTGGAGGACGGCTACCCGTGGAATTTGCAGATGGACGAGCAGAACAAAACGATGGCCTTTGCCCACGGCAAGTTGCTATTCGTGTTCAACTGGCACCCCGCGGCATCGATTCCCGATTACGAACTTCCCGTGAAGGCGGCCGGGCGTTACATCCCGATACTCTCGACCGACGAGAAGCGTTTCGGAGGCAGCGAACGCCAGGCACTCGACGGCAAGCATTTCTCCTTTGAGAAGAAAGACGACGAAGGAAATTCACATCCGTTTATCCGTATATACAATACATCGCGCACGGCAACCGTTTTCTTAAAAAACGATTAAGCATGGACTTCACGTTACTGGCCGACAACACCCCCGATCCCGAACACCGTCTCGAATCGGAACACGGGTTGAGCCTCTACTTTGAAATTGACGGGAAACGCTGGCTGCTGGATGTCGGCGCATCGGATCTCTTCGCCCGCAATGCCGAAAAGCTGGGCATCGATCTTTCCGAGGTCGATTTTCTGATCCTCTCGCACGCCCATGCCGACCATACGGGCGGACTTCGTGCGTTTTTGGAGCGCAACACCAAGGCTCGGATTTTCCTCTCGTCACACATCGACGGACGGCGCTTCATCTCGACGCGCCACGCTGCGCCGCACGACATCTCGATCGACTATTCGCTCATTGACGAGCACCGCGACCGCTTTATGTTCCTCTGCGCCGATCTTGCCGTCACGCCTTCGGTCTACATCCACACCCCCATTCCGCACCGCTACCCCACGGTTCGCGCCAATGCGACGCTGATGGCCGACGAGGAGCCGGATAATTTCAGCCACGAGATGGCCGTCGAGATCCGTGACGGCTCGCACGGCATCATGCTGTCGGCGTGCTCGCACCTCGGCCTGTTCAATACACTGGCCACTGCACGAGGCGAGATTTCGACTTACATCGGCGGCCTGCATCTGGTCGATTCCGACCCCACACACCACTTCGAGAGCGAAGCCGAAATCCGCGAAATGGGCAAGATGCTCCAGAGCACCCATCCCCGTCTTTATGTCTATTCGGGGCACTGCACGGGAGCACATGCCGCCGCCATTCTTCAGGATGTGTTGGGCGACCGATTCCGACTTTTCTACACGGGATACACGATTCACACCGCATAAAAAAAATGCCCCGTTCCAAACAAGGAACGGGGCGTTTTCGTATTTTCTTCTTACCGTTAGGACTTGGTCGGCACAGCGCACGTATAGCGTTTTGCAAGACCGCCTTCCGAGGTTTCACGATACAGACTCGGGATGTCGTGACCCGTCTCGTTCATCACCTCAACCACCTTGTCGTAACTTACCATGTGGGTACCGTCCGAAAGCATGGCGTAGGCGTTGGCATCCAAGGCACGAGCCGCAGCCACCGCATTACGCTCGATGCAGGGCACCTGTACCAATCCGCACACGGGGTCGCACGTCAGACCCAGGAAATGCTCCAGAGCCATCTCGGCCGCATACTCGATCTGTGCGGGTGTACCGCCGAAGAGCTGGTTTGCAGCAGCGGCGGCCATGGCGCAAGCCACACCGACCTCACCCTGACAACCGACCTCGGCACCCGAAATCGACGCATGGGTCTTGGCCACATTACCGAACAGTCCGGCCGTAGCCAGCGCCTTCAGAATGCGGTGACGCGAGAATTCGCGCGACGAAGCCAAGTGATACAGCACGGCAGGAACGACACCGCTCGAACCGCACGTCGGAGCCGTCACCACCAGACCACCCGAGGCGTTTTCCTCCGAGGTGGCCAGCGCATAGGCATAGATCTTGGCACGCGAACTGAGCGAGGGCGAATAGCTCTGCGAACGGATCCAGTAGTTGGCCGCCTTACGGGCAACCTTCAATCCACCGGGAAGTACACCTCCGTCGACATTCAGACCCTTCTTGATGGTTTCGCACATCACCGTCCAAATCTCGTCCATGTAATCCCAGATCTCCTTGCCTTCGCACTCCTCGACATATTCCCAAAAAGTACGTCCCTCGCGGTAGCACCACTTTTTGATCTCTTCGATGGTCGTCAGCGGGTAAATGCTGTCGGGCAATGCCTCGTGAGTCGTCTCGTTGGCCAGCGAACCGCCGCCGACACTGAAAATCGTCCACATATCGATCACCTCGCCCCCTTTCAATCCCTCGTACATCATGCCGTTGGGATGGAACGGAAGCACCACCGAAGGTTTCCAGATAATTTCGGTCGGAGCTTTGGGCTCCAGCACAGAGAGGATCGCAACATCGGTCAAGTGACCGCGACCCGTCGCGGCCAGTGATCCGTAAAGCGTCACACGGTAGGCATCCGCCTCGGGGCAACGCTCCAGGAACTGCGTTGCCGCCTTCTTCGGGCCGATGGTATGACTGCTCGACGGTCCGTTGCCGATCTTATATAACTTTTTGAGTGAATCCATTATTGCTTCTTTATTTCACCTTTGGGATGCGCGAACATCACGCCGCGCCCCTATTTGTTTTGCTTCTTGTCGTTCTGCTCCGTCGCGGAGTCGTCTTTTTTCTTGTTGTTGTAGAGGAAGCGGCGGATCTTATGGGTCGGCGTACGCACGAACTCCTCCTTCTCCTCGACCACCTCCGAAATACGCGAGAAGCGGTTTACCTTCGAATTGACGAAGTCCATAATGTCCTTCTTCAACTCCTCTTTCTTGTTCTCCAAATCCTCCTTCAGGTCGTAGAACTTGCGCTCCAGCTCCTCGGCATTGAAATGCACCAGAGCCACCAGACGCCCCTCCTTCTCGGTGACGAGCGAATCGGCGATGCAGACGTGCGAATTGAGCACACACTCGATGTCCTCGGGGTAGATGTTCTCGCCGGCAGGGCCGATGATCATATTCTTCAGACGACCCTTGATGAACAGGTAGCCGTCCTTGTCGAATTCGCCCAGATCACCCGTACGGAACCAGCCGTCCTTGGTGAAGGCCTCGGCCGTGGCTTCGGGGTTCTTGTAGTAACCGACCATGGTACTCGGCGAGAGTGCCACGATCTCACCCTGATGGGTTTCGGGGTTGATATTTTCGAGGCGCAGTTTCACCATCGGCACGGCGGGACCCGTCGAACCGAGGCGCGTGCCCGAAGGCGATGCACCGGCCAAAAGCGGAGCGGTCTCCGTCAGACCGTAACCGATGGCATAGGGAATTTTGGCTTCATTGAGGAATTTCTCGGCACCCTTGTCGAGTTTCGCACCACCGATGCCCAGGAAACGCAGGCGGCCGCCGAAAATCTTGAGGAGTTTCTTTCCGGCCAGACGGTGGAAAAAACGACGCATGAATCCGATGCTGTAGATCGTGCTCCACATCTTGTTGGCCGTAAAGCGGGCGAGCACCTGATGGCGGTAGATCTTCTCGATGACCAGCGGCACGATCAGCATCACCGACGGACGCACCTCCTTCAGAGCGGGCATCAGTGCCGATGCCGTAGGCGGACGATCCAGGTACGACACCCGTGCTCCCATCGAGAAGGGATAGATCATACCGATCGAACACTCGTAGGTGTGCGACAAGGGGAGTACCGACAGGCAGATGTCGTCGGGATTCAGCGGGAAAATGGCGGCCGAGATCTTCACCTGAGCCGTCAGTGCCTTGTGGGTCAGCATGACACCCTTGGGTTTGGAGGTCGTGCCCGAAGTATAGATGATCACGGCCACATCGTCCGCCTTGGGGATACCGAGTGCACCCTCTCCGGTGGAATGTTCCGAAATGACACCCAAATTTTTGGTACGCATCACCACGTTGAGCGAGGATACCGTTTCCTTGGAAATTTTACTGAAGAGTCTGTCCGAAACAAACAAAGCCTTTGCCTCGGAGTGTTTGATGATCATGTCCAGTTCTTCGCCCGAGAAATCGGGAAGAATCGGAACCGCAATCATGCCCGCGGAGGTGATTGCAAAATAGCACACACCCCAGTTCGGCATATTGCTACTCAACAGAGCGACCTTATCGCCCGGCTTGAGACCCGCCTTGACGAGGATCTCCTGAACCTTTTCGATACGTTTGCCCACCTCTGCATAAGTCACGTCCTCGCCATGCACCATGGAAAATGCAATTTTCGAGGGGAACTCTTTGACGCTGTTGTGAGCCAAGTCGTAAAGTGTCTGAATTGTCATGTATGTAGGTATTATCGCAAAGTAAAAACGCGAATATTCGGTTCAAAGGTACGATTTTTTGTGTGAAAATACTACTTTTGAGACAAATATCGCATTTTCATGCTCTCACACACCTATATAAAGCAACTTGCCACGGAGGTCGGGTTCGATCTTTGCGGGCTTGCGCCGTGTCGTCATCTGTCTGATAATGAGGCATGGTTTCGCTTTTGGTTGGATCACGGCTACCAGTCGTCCCTGAGTTACATGGAGGAAAACACCGAGAAACGGTTCGACCCCCGGAAATTGGTGGAAAATGCAAAAACGGCCGTAGTTTGCGCCGTTTCCTACAAGAGTCACATCAGCGGCGGTTATCCCGAGGGGCATCGGGCGAAGGTGGCCTCCTACGCCTGCAACCGCGACTACCACAAGACGCTGAAAAAGATGTTGAAAGACCTGACGCGCCGTCTGAAGGAGGCGTATCCCGACCTCGAAGGGCGTTGCTTTGTCGATACCGCCCCGCTGGCCGAGAAACAACTTGCCGTCGAGGCAGGTTTGGGATGGATCGGGCGGCAGTCGCTGCTCGTCACACCCCAACTGGGCTCCTATGTATTATTGGGCGAGGTGATCCTGTGCGACGAGGCCGACCGCTACGACCAGCCCCTGGAGGGGGTACATTGCGGGGCGTGTCACCGCTGTGTCGAGGCGTGCCCCAACCACGCCGTCATGCCCGAGCGGATGATCGACACGAACCGTTGCATCTCGTGTCACACCATCGAGCGCGAACCGCGACTCGAGGTCGATCTTCACGGCTGGATCTTCGGGTGCGACATGTGTCAGGCGTGCTGTCCCTACAACCGCCATACCCCCCAGCACCGTAACCCCGCCTTCGATCCCATCATCGATCCCACGCGGATGTCGCCCGACGATTGGCTCGCGATGACCGAGGAGGAATTTCAGGAGAGATTGGGCGGATCACCCATGACGCGCAGCGGATTGGAGCGCATCCGGAAAAACATAAAGCGGTAGAGCATCGTCTGCTCCACCGCTTTTTTATAGAATTTTCCGAAATTTATTTTCGTTTCGAGCGCGACGAGCGCGACACCTTGATCTTACTCATGCCGCGGCGCGAACTGCTCGTACGCTGCTTTTGCGGGGCGAGATCCGGCAGCAGCAATTCGAAATCCAGCTGTCGGTGTTGCAGATCGGCACGCAGCACGCGGATGCGCACTTTGTCGCCGAGCGTCATACGGCGACCCGTCGAACGGCCGACCACCTCGTAATTCTCCTGATCGAACGCGAAATAATCGCCCGCAATATCGCGCAGGAAGGCCATACCCTCGATGTGGGTCTCCTCCAGCTCGACGTAGATGCCCCATTCGGTCATACCCGAAATGTGACCCTCGAATTCCTCGCCGATGTGTTCCTTCATGAACTCCACCATCTTGTATTTGATCGAGGCGCGTTCGGCTTCGGCGGCGATCACCTCACGCTCGGACGAATGTTCGCAGAGCGATTCGAGCGTCTCCTTATCGGCCGACCGACCACCCTCGAGGTAACGCGCCAGGAGGCGGTGCACCATCATATCGGGATAACGGCGGATGGGCGACGTAAAGTGGGTATAATCGTCAAACGCCAGACCGTAGTGGCCGATGTTGTCGGTCGTATAGAAAGCCTTGGCCATCGAACGGATCGCCATGGTCGATACGGCGTTCTCCTCGGGAAGTCCCTTGACGGATTTGAGCAGTTTGTTCATCTCCTTGGCTACGGCGCGACCCTTCTGCGCCTTGAACATATGGCCGAAGCGGACGATGAACTGACGGAAACGATCCAGCTTCTCGTCGCTGGGTTTGTCGTGGACACGATAGACCATCGTACGCGGGACGCGGCGTCCCTTATCGCTCAGGCGGTGTCCGCAGAACGTGGCCACACGGCGGTTGGCCAGCAGCATGAACTCTTCGATGAGCTGGTTCGACTCCTTCTGCACCTTGAAGTAAACGCCGATGGGGCGTGCCGCCTCGTCGAGTTTGAATTTCATCTCCTCTCGGTCGAATTGCAGGGCTCCGTTCTTGAAACGGTTCGCACGCAGGGTCTGCGCCAGACGGTGCAGGGTCAGCACCTCCTCGGCATAATCGCCCTTGCCCGTTTCGATGATCTCCTGTGCCTCGGCATACGTGAAACGGCGGTCGGAATAGATCACCGTACGGCCGAACCACTCGTCGAGCACCTCGCCCTCCTCGTTCAGGGTCATGACGGCCGAGAAGCAGAGGCTGGCCTCGTGGGGACGCAGCGAGCAAAGTTCGTTGGAGAGGCGTTCGGGCAGCATCGGCACGGTACGATCGACCAGATAAACCGACGTACCGCGTTCGACGGCCTCGTCGTCGATGGGCGTATGCGGGCGCACGTAGTGCGTCACATCGGCGATATGCACGCCGACCTCCCACACGCCGTCCTTGATCTTGCGCACCGAAAGCGCATCGTCGAAGTCCTTGGCATCGGCCGGGTCGATCGTGAAGGTGGTCACGTTGCGGAAGTCGCGGCGCGAGTCGATCTCCTTCTGGGTGATCTCGCCGTTGAGTGCCTCGGCGGCATCCAGAACCTCCTTCTCAAAGTGATACGGAAGTTCGTATTCGGCCAGAATGGCGTGCATCTCGGCATCGTTCTCCCCCGCCATACCCAGCACATCGACCAGTTCGCCCTGCGGGCTCTTGCTGCCCACAGGCCAGTCGGAAATGCGCACGGCAACCTTCTCGCCGTCGTGGATATCGGGGTTCTCGCGTTTCGAAAGATAGATGTCCATGGGCATACGGCGCGAATCGGGACGCACGAAAATCTGATGTGCGCCCACCTCGGCGATGCCGACATAGACCTTATGGCTGCGTTCCACAATGCGCGAAACTTCGCCCTCCATCTCGCCCTTGTGGTTGCGGTGGACGATGACCACCTCAACACGGTCGCCGTCCAGGGCTTTCATCGTGTTGCGCTGGTGTACGAAGATGTCGTTCTCCTCGCCCTCGACGCGCACGTAGATCGACCCCTGCGAGGTCATCATGGCCGTGCCCTCCAGATGGGGCAGGTGGTTGTGGGTCAGGCGGTATTTCTCCCGCGAGCACTCCTCGACCACCCCGTCTTCGTAGAGCCGGTCCAGAATGGCGAGCGTTTCGCGACGCCCCTGTTTGTCGGCACCGCCCGATGCGGAAGCCAACTGCTTGAGCGAGAATTTATTGTTCGGGAATTCACGGAAAAGGGTCAGAATCAACCCCATGCGATCCGATTTACCGCTCTTGCGGCGATCGCTTCTGTTTTTCTTCGTTTGCTTCATCATTTTTCCAATATTTGAAGGGCGAATCGTTTCATAAACTCAATACCCGTGGCGATGGCTCGCTCGTCGGGGGCGAAGGTGGCCGTATGCAGGCGTCCGGTATCCGTTCCAACGCCCAAACGGTAAAACAACGAGGGATATTGCTTGCAGTAGAAACCGAAATCCTCGGCCGTGGTGCGCAGGGGCAACATTTCGACCTCAAGGCCGCACTCCTTGGCCAGGATCACGGCCTGCTGTACCAGCACCTCGTTATTTACGACACACGGATAACCGTGGTTGATGTCCACCTCGATCGACACGCCAAGTCGGTTGTCGATGTCCGATGCGATGTTTCTCAGGCGGCTGTGGATGATCTCGCGGCGTTGCTCGTCGAAGGTACGCAGCGTACCCTCCAGCGACACCACATCGGGGATGATGTTCGTCGCACCGTCGGCAATCACACGACCAAGCGACAGGACGCACTCCTCGTCGTTGAGCTGTGTCAGGCGCGTGATGAGTTCGGCGGCGGCCACCACGGGGTCTTTCAACAACGCCCGCATGGCACCGTGACCACCCACGCCGCGCACCTTGAAACGCAATTCGTCGTTGGCGGCCATATATTTTCCCGCACGGAAACCGACCGTACCCACCGCCATGCCCGGTTCGACGTGTTCGCCCAACACGGCACGGATCTGATAGGCATCGAACGGACGCTCGGCGAGCACCTTCGACGCACCGCCCGGATTACACTCCTCGCCGGGTTGGAACAATCCGAAAAGCGTGCCACAAAAATCGGGTTCGGCAGCCAGTTGCTGCAAAACGCCGAACAGGACGGCGACGTGCATATCGTGTCCGCAGGCGTGCATCACGCCCTCGTTTTGCGAAGCGTATTCCAATCCGGTACGCTCGTGGATCGGCAGGGCGTCGATGTCGGCACGGAGCACCATGGCAGGGCCCCGGTAGGCCTCGCTGTTGGTCGTGTTGATCTGAAGCGACTGATGGGTGTTTTTGCGGTGTCCCTCGATCCACGCCAAGACACCCGTACCGGCAATGGGTCGGTGCGGAATGCCCAGCAGGGTGAGTTGTTCCGAGATGAAAGCCGCCGTCTGCTCCTCCCGAAACGAGAGTTCGGGGTTACGATGCAGGGTGCGGCGGAATTCGACAGGATTCATTTTCGTATGGATTAAATCGACTTCGGGAAACAGGTTTCAAGCCCCTCTCCCGAGGTCGCTGTTGTTACTGTTTAACAAGTTCGATTTCGAAAAGTTTCGGCCAGTTTTTACCCGTGACAAAGATGCGTTTCGATTGTGGCTCGTAGGCGATGCCGTTCAAGACATCGGTATCGTCCTCCAGATCCTCCTCACGTAGCAGACCGCCGAAGTCGACAACGCCTTCCACCACGCCCGTTTCGGGACGGATGATCACCACGGCATTCGACAAATAGATATTTGCCCAGATGCGACCGTCGATCCACTCCAATTCGTTGATCATCGGAACGGGTTCGCCACGAAGGGTCACCGTCAGGGTACTCTCACGGCGGAAGGTCTCGGGATTCAGGCGGAAGATGTTGGCCGAACCGTCCGACATATAAAGATATTGACCGTCGTTCGTAAGTCCCCAGCCTTCGCCCGCATAGCGGAATTGCTTCAGCACCTTGCCCGTTTTGCGGTCATAGACATAGGCCTTGTTATCCGTCCAGGTCAGCTGGTAAATCCGATCGCCGAGGATCGTGATGCCCTCGCCGAATTCCGATTCGGGGAGTTCGCAAAAGACCCGTTCACGACCCGACTCCATGTCGATGGTCTGAAGGCGCGATTCGCCGTTCTGACCCGTGCCTTCCCACAGCGTGCCCTCGCAAAATTCGAGTCCCTGGGTATAGGCCGTGCGCGAATGGGGATAGGTATTCTTGATGCGATAGGAGTAATTCTGCACCGCGACAGGCGTCGGGCGGTCGTTTTTCGGGGCGGTCTTTGCGGAATTTCCACCGCAAGCTACGAACAACAACCCCGAAAGGAGTATGGTCAAAAATGCTTTCATTTTTATCTTAATAATTTACAAAAATATAAATTCCCCGCGAAATTTCATAATTTCACCCCCGCAAAACGCCCCCTCTCCGACCAAAGGGACAAATTCCGGTCGGAAAAACACGTCCTTTCACCCCCGAAAGAGGCCGAATCGGCACCGCCCCGCATAAAATTAAACTATTCTGGCAGAATATTTTGGCATCACGGGAATATTTTCGTACATTTGCCAGCCAATAAAACGAGCAATTCGGAAAAATAACAAACACAATACATTCATTATGAAGATCGTAAGAGAACAACGCGAAGAACTTACTTCGTTGGTAAAAGTTACAGTCGAAGAGGCCGACTATCGTGAGGCAGTCGAGAAAGATCTGCGCGCATACCGCCGTAAGGCCAATATCCCCGGTTTCCGTCCCGGCATGGTTCCCATGGGAATGATCAAGAAGATGTACGGAGCAGGCGTTACCGCCGAACAGTCGTATCGTACGGCTTCGAACGCCGTATTCGAGTACCTCCAGAAAGAGGGCATCGACTACCTGGGCGACATCATCCCCTCGGACGAGCAGGGTAAGTTCGATTTCGAGAACGAGACCGTGTTCGAGTTCATGTTCGAGTTCGCAGAGGCTCCCAAAATCAACATGGAGCTGTCGGACAAGGACGAGCTGACCTACAACCGCATCAAGATCGAAGAGAAGATGCACAACGACTACCGCACCAACTTCCTGCGTGGCTACGGCCGTCTGGTTGATGCCGACGAGGTAGTGGCTGACGAGGCACTGAACGTAACGCTCGACAACGGCGAGATCAACGTATCGGACGCTTACGTAGGTCTGGTTTCGATGTCGGAGGAGGAGCGCAAGCCGTTCATCGGTCAGAAGACCGGTTTCAAGACCAAGGTAAACATCAACGACCTGTACAAGAACCCCGCACAGCGTGCCGCCATTCTTCAGGTTAAGGAGAACGAGCTGGAGGGCATCAACCCCGAATTCGAGTTGGAGATCACCAACATCCGCAAGTTCGCCGAGCCCGAAATGAACGAGGAGTTCTTCAAGATGGCTTTCCCCTCGGGCAACGTAACCAACGAGGAGGAGCTGAACAAGTTCATCGACAGCCGTATCGAGGAGGAGCTGGGTCACGAGTGTGACTACATGTTCACGCTTCAGGTACGCGACTTCCTGATCAAGAAGGCCGGTCTGAAGATGCCCGAGGCATTCCTCAAGCGCTGGTTGTTCACCATCAACGAGGGCAAGTTCACGATGGAAGAGATCGAGAAGGATTTCGATCAGTTCCTGAAGATGTTCACATGGAACTACATCCAGAAGCACTTCATCAAGGAGGACAAGCTGGAGGTTTCGAAGGAAGAGGTTGACGCCGAGGCTTTGGCTTTCGCCGCTGCCCAGTTCGCACAGTACGGTATGCCGTCGGCACCCCAGGAGATGCTCGAAAACTTCAAGACCAAGATCCTCGAGGACAAGAACCAGGCTCAGAAGATCTACGAGAAACTCTTCGAGAAGAAGGTCGTGGAGGATGTGAAGTCGAAGATCAAGGTATCGGAGAAACAGATCACCACCGAGGAGTTCGCCGCTTTGGCTAAGGAACTCTAATCAGTAGAGATACAATTTATATCTTTGGACTTTGCAGGCTTTCAACGGTTTGCAAAGTCCTTTTTTGATCATGTGGCCCCCCCGCAAGGAGTGCCGCTTCACGTAAAACAAAGAAGATCATGTCTGAATTTGAAAAATATGCACGCCTGCACTGCGGCATCAGCTCCCTGAAACTGCACGATTTCCAGTCGGTTGCCCAGGGATACGTATCGCCCACGATCATCGAGGAGCGTCAGTTGAACGTTGCCACGATGGATGTCTTTTCGCGACTGATGATGGATCGTATCATCTTCCTCGGCGCACCGATCTATGACGATGCCGCCAACATCATCCAGGCACAGCTGCTCTTCCTCGAGACGACCGATCCCGAGAAGGACATTCAGCTCTACATCAATTCGCCGGGCGGATCCGTCACGGCAGGTCTGGGTATTTACGACACGATGCAGCTGGTTGCGCCCGACGTGGCCACCATTTGTACGGGTCTTGCCGCATCGATGGGTGCCGTGCTCTTGACGGCAGGTGCTGCGGGCAAGCGTTCGGCACTGCCCCACTCGCGCATCATGATCCACCAGCCGCTGGGCGGTGCGCAGGGTCAGGCCTCCGACATCGAGATCACGGCTCGCGAGATCGCCAAGACCAAACGCGAACTCTACGAGATCCTCGCCCACCATTCGGGTGCTTCGATCCGCAAGATCGAGAAAGACGCCGATCGCGACTACTGGCTCACGGCCGACGAAGCCAAGGCCTACGGTCTGATCGACGAGGTGTTCACAAAACGTCAAAAATAACAGAAATGTCCAACAAAAATCATAAGGGAGGCGACGAAAGCCGCTGTTCTTTCTGCGGTGCTTCGCGCAACGAGGTGGAACTGATGTTCCAGGGTGCCAACGGCGCGAACATCTGCAACAAATGTATCGAAAACGGGTTCCGCATCATGGCGGACAACCACCTGGTGGAGGAGGCACAGGCCGTATCGGGAAAAACCGCGGCCGCAGCCCCCATCACGAAGGAGGATCTGATGAAGCCCGCCGAGATCAAGGCATTCCTCGACCAGTATGTCATCGGTCAGGACGATGCCAAGCGTTACATGTCGGTGGCGGTCTACAACCACTACAAACGACTGATGTACGCCCCGAAAGAGAACGATGTGGAGATCGACAAGTCGAACATCGTGCTGGTCGGCCCGACGGGTACGGGTAAGACGCTCATGGCACGCACCATTGCGCGTTTGTTGAAAGTCCCCTTCACGATCGTCGATGCCACGGTGCTCACCGAGGCGGGTTACGTGGGTGAAGATGTCGAGGGCATCCTGGCACGTCTGTATCAGGCTGCCGACTACAACCTCGAGCAGACCGAGCGCGGTATCATCTTCATCGACGAGATCGACAAGATCGCACGCAAGGGCGACAACCCCTCGATCACGCGCGACGTATCGGGCGAGGGTGTGCAGCAGGCACTCCTGAAGATCCTCGAGGGTACCGTCGTGAACGTACCCCCTCAGGGTGGCCGCAAACACCCCGAGCAGAAGTTCGTGCAGATCAACACGCGCAACATCCTGTTCATCTGCGGCGGTGCATTCGACGGCATCGAGAAGAAGATCGCCCAGCGTCTGAACACCCGCGCCGTGGGTTACGGCCGCAACAACGCCGACAAGATCGACCGCAACAACATCATGCAGTACGTCACACCGCAAGACATCAAGTCGTTCGGTCTGATTCCCGAGCTCGTGGGTCGTCTTCCGGTACTGACCTACATGCAGCCGCTCGGCCGCGATGCCCTGCGTTCGATCCTCACCGACCCGAAAAACGCCATCACCAAGCAGTATGAGCGTCTGTTCGAGATGGACGGCGTGAAACTCACGTTCGACGACGATGCCCTGGACTTCATCGTGGACAAGGCCGTCGAGTTCAAACTGGGTGCACGAGGCCTCAGATCGATCTGCGAGGCGGTTATGATCGACACGATGTTCGAAATTCCGTCGCAAAACATCACGGAATTCCGCATCACCCGCAACTATGCCGCCAAAAAGTTTGAGAAATCGAACGGTTTAAATTACAAATAATAGGAAGTATTTCGAATATTTAGTTATCTTTGCATAGATAACCGAAGGGCAACCCCCCTCGAAAACTAACCTATCGAAACAGATATGTCAACAAATTCCAAACTCACTCGTGTAGCCGACAACATCAGAATTCTGTCGGCAGCCATGGTCGAACGTGCTAAATCGGGTCACCCCGGAGGCGCCATGGGCGGTGCGGATTTTATTGCGGTGCTCTATGCCGAATTCCTGCGCTACGACCCCGAAAATATGGCTTATCCGTTCCGTGATCGTCTTTTCCTCGATCCGGGACACATGTCGCCGATGCTTTATTCGGTGCTGTCGATGGCCGGTCACTACTCGACCGACGATCTGAAAAACCTGCGCCAATGGGGCAGCGTCACTCCGGGTCACCCCGAAGTCGATGTGATGCGCGGCGTGGAAAACACCTCGGGCCCGCTGGGTCAGGGTCACGCCATGGCGCTTGGTGCTGCGATTGCAGAGCGATTCATGGTTGCCCGCTTCGGCGAATGGATGGCACACAAAACCTATGCCTACATCTCGGACGGTGCCGTCGAGGAGGAGATCTCGCAGGGCGTCGGCCGTGTGGCAGGTCACCTCGGACTGGCCAACCTGATCATGTACTACGATGCCAACAACGTACAGCTCTCGACCAAGGTCGATGAGGTGGACGCCGAGAACATCACCATGAAATACGAGGCTTGGGGCTGGCACGTACTTACCATCGACGGTCACAACATCAACGAGATCCGTCAGGCTCTGGTTGCCGCCAACTCCGAAACGGAACGTCCGACGCTGATCATCGGTCACACGATCATGGCCAAGGGCGCACGCACGGCCTCGGGAGAGAGTTTCGAAGATATGGTTTCGACCCACGGACAGCCCCTGTCGAAGGCAGGTGCCGACATCCCCGCCACGCTGATGAACCTCGGCGGCGATCCCGAAGATCCGTTCAAGCTGTTCCCCGAAACGCAGGAAGTATTCGCCGAGCGTCGTGAGGAGCTGAAACGCTGGATCGAGGAGCGTCACGAAACCGAGAGCATGTGGCGTTCGGAGCATGTCGATCTGGCACTCAAACTCGACAGCTTCCTTTCGGGCAAGTTGCCCGATATCGACTACAAGTCGATCGAACTGAAGGCCAACGGTGCCACGCGTGCCGCATCGGCCACCGTTCTGGGTGTCTATGGCGAGAAGATCGAAAATATGATCGTTGCTTCGGCCGACCTGTCCAACTCGGACAAGACGGACGGATTCCTCAAGAAAACCAAAGCCTTTACGAAGGGTGATTTCTCGGGCAAATTCTTCCAGGCAGGTGTATCGGAATTGACGATGGCCTGCGTGATGAACGGTATGGCACTGCACGGCGGTGTGATTCCGGCCTGCGGTACGTTCTTCGTATTCTCGGATTATATGAAACCCGCCGTACGTCTGTCGGCACTGATGCGTCTGCACGTGATCTATATCTGGTCGCACGACTCGTTCCGCGTCGGTGAGGACGGTCCTACGCACCAGCCCATTGAGCACGAGGCTCAGATCCGTCTGATGGAGCAGGTTCACAACCACCGCGGCGAACGCTCGATGGTCGTCCTGCGTCCGGCCGATGGCGACGAGTGCGTCATGGCCTGGAAACTCGCCCTCGAGGAGCATCGTCCCGTTGCCCTGCTGCTCTCGCGTCAGGACATCAAGACCCTGCCCGCCATGAGCACCAGCCGTCGCGAAGAGGCCGCTCAGGTTTCGAAGGGTGGTTACGTGGTGATGGATGTCGCCAAACCCGCCGCCGTATTGGTTGCCACGGGTTCGGAGGTTTCGACCCTGATCGAAGGTGCCGAGATCCTCGCCAAAGAGGGCATCGGTGTCCGCGTCGTGAACGTCCCGAGTGAGGGTCTGTTCCGCGATCAGCCCAAATCGTATCAGAACACGGTACTCCCGCAGGGTATCGTCCGCTACGGTCTGACGTCGGGTCTTCCCGTAAACCTTCAGGGTCTGGTCGGCGAAAACGGCATGATCCACGGTCTGGATCATTTCGGTTACTCGGCTCCCTACAAGGTGCTCGACGAGAAGTTCGGTTTCAACGGCGAAACAGTGGCCAAAGAGGTCAAGGAACTCCTTGGCAAATAGGTGTTACCTATTTATATATAAATCGGGGACGGCTTTCAATGAAGGCCGTCCTTTTTTTTCGATGCAGGGGGCGTAAGTTTTTGTTTTTCCGAAAAATGTCGTACCTTTGCCCTCCCATTCGAACGAATAGGGGAAATGTGGAAAGATTTGACTGATTGCAACCACAATAAAAAATCGCTAAAACAGCTCATTTTTTATTCTATCAGCCTATTTTTCCCATTTTATACGTTTAACTGGAAACGGACGGGCAAACCCCGAACGCTTTCCCAACAATTGTATATTATGGGTTTTTTGTTTACATCGGAGTCGGTCTCTGAAGGCCACCCCGACAAAGTATCGGATCAGATTTCCGATGCCATTCTCGATGAATTCCTGCGCCGCGACCGCGAATCGAAGGTCGCTTGCGAAACTCTTTGCACGACGGGTCTTGTTGTCGTTGCGGGCGAAGTCCGCTCGGAGGCCTATGTCGATGTGCAGGAGGTTGCACGCCGCGTAATCCGCCGTATCGGCTACACCAAGAGCGAATATCAGTTCGACTGCAACTCGTGCGGTATCCTTTCGGCCATCCACGAACAGTCGAAGGACATCAACCGCGGTGTTGTCCGCGAGGAGGAAGAGGAGCAGGGTGCCGGTGATCAGGGCATCATGTTCGGTTATGCCTGCAACGAGACGCGCGAAATGATGCCCGCAACGCTCATCCTGTCGCACGTCATCCTCAAGGAGCTGGCCGTCATCCGCCGCGAAGGCAAGATGATGACCTACCTGCGTCCCGACTCGAAATCGCAGGTGACGATCGAATATGACGAAACGACCAACAAGCCCGTGCGCGTTCATACGATTGTCGTATCGACCCAGCACGACGAATTCATCCTCCCGAACGAGCATCTGACCGAGGCCGAAGCCGAGCGAAAGATGCAGGAGCAGATCCGCGAGGATGTCCGCACGATCCTCATCCCGCGTGTCAAGGCGCGTCTGGAGCGTGCCCACGACAAACTGGCCGACCTGATCGGCGACGATTACATTCTGCACGTGAACCCCACGGGCAAGTTCGTGATCGGCGGCCCTCACGGAGATACGGGTCTGACGGGTCGCAAGATCATCGTCGATACGTACGGAGGCCGCGGTGCCCACGGTGGCGGTGCCTTCTCGGGTAAGGACTCCTCGAAGGTGGATCGTTCGGCCGCATACGCCGCACGCCACATCGCCAAGAACCTCGTGGCCGCAGGTGTTGCCGACGAAATTCTCGTCGAGCTGTCGTACGCCATCGGTATCGCCGAGCCGCTTTCGATCTACGTGGATACCTACCGCTCGGAGCGTCCCGCAGCCATCAAGGGCATGACCGACGGCGAAATCGCCCGCCGCATCGGCAAACTCTTCGACCTGCGCCCCGCTGCCATCGTCAAGAAGTTCGGTCTGAAGAACCCGATCTTCGAGGCCACGGCATCGTACGGGCACTTCGGCAACCGTCCCTACACCAAGACCGAGAAAATCTGGGTGGACGGTAAAGAAGAGGAGCGCGAGATCGAATTCTTTGCGTGGGAGAAACTCGACGCCGTCGAGGCCATCAAAAAGGAATTCGGCTTGTAATTTTTCGAAAAAACGACCAATTCGGGGAAAACCGACCGCCAGAGTATCACACCGACGGTCGGATTCCTGTTTTTAAGGAATCTGAATTGGGATACCCCCGAAAATAATAAATTTGAAATACTCCGAATTTTAAAATTTTAAGAAAATCGGATCCTTCCAAAAAAATCCAAGAAGTGCATTTCGCGCGGTAGAAAAAAGTATTTTCCTTTTGTAATTCCGATTTTATTTGATAATTTGCACCCCGATATCCAAACAAGAACCGATTTTGAGGGTCGAAGGCCTGCAATAAGAAAACCCGATTTTCAGCTGCTCCGCCCGAAACCGACTTTTCGGACAATGTTTGTTTTAAATTTGCATAAACGGATTATTAACTGAATACAAACCTTAAATTGTGAATATGAAACGTTTATTCTTATTGCTTTTCAGCATCCTGCCGGGATTGTTGTTCGCTGACAACATTTCGGTGGAAAAAGCCCAGAATGTGGCAATGAAATTCATGCAATCATGCGGAATTCCCCAGACGCGTAGCGCACAGCTGCGTATGGCTTGGGACGGTGAGAGCAGAGAAACCCGCGGCCAGCAGGAGCCCGCATTCTATGTGTTCGACCTCGAAGGTAACGGACAAAAAGGATTTGTGATCGTTGCCGCCGATGATCGTGCGATGCCTATTCTGGGTTATTCGTTCGAAACCGGTTTCAACGAGCGCAACATTCCGTTGGCCATGCGCGGTCACCTGAACGACTACCGTAAGGAAATCAACGGTCTGCGTCAGATGAACGCCGTAGCTTGTGACGAAGTTCGTCAGGCTTGGGAAGAGGCTTCCAAAGTAACCCGCGCCAGCGAGGCTTACGACAAGAATGTTCACGGTAACATCCTTGTTCAGTACGAAACCGCAAAGTGGGATCAGGACGCTCCTTTCTGGGATCAGTGCCCCGTATATCGTGGCCAGAAGACCTATTCGGGTTGCCAGATCACTTCGATCTGTATCCTGATGCGTTATTTCAAGTGGCCTGATCAGGGTAAAGGTACTGTTCCTGCGTACTATTGTCAGCAGCTTGGCAAACAAATGCCTGCTCGTCCTCTGGGCAAACCCTACTTCTGGGAGAAGATGCCGATGAAATATGTAAAAAATCAGTACACGAAAGAAGAGGGTGAACTCGTTGCCCGCGTAATGGCCGACTTCGGTTCGATGATCCGCGCCGAGTACGGTACGGCTCAGCACGGTGGTACGGGTGCAATTCCTCAGGATGTTCCCGCAGCCCTGATGACCTACATGAAATACGACAAATCGGTCGTTTACCGTCCCCGTGAGTACTACGGTCTGGAGACCTGGTTGGAGATGATCAAATCGGAGCTGGATCGTTGCCCGATCCTCTACACCGGTGCCGATGATACCGGTAAGGGCGGTCACGCATTCGTATTCGACGGTTACACAGACAACGACTTCTTCCACACCAACTGGGGTTGGAGCGGCGATTGCGACGGTTGGTACAAGATCACGGCTCTTGCTCCTACGGATCAGGGTGCCGGTGGTAACAACGGTAACTTCAACATCATGCAGGGTGTTGCCTTCAATATGAAACCCGATGAGGGTGGCAAACGTGTCGGTGGTGAGATCAAATATCTGGCCAACTACAACTGGAAGGGTCGTACGTGGTACGGTCTGCGTGCTTTGACCAACAACATCACTCCGGGTAACCCCTTCAAGGCTGAAGCAGGTATCTTCTTCAACGTAGGTGACCTGCCCGTAAACTTCAAACTTTCGTTCTGGTTGTGCGACCGCAACGGTAACCGCAAGGAGCAGATGCTCATGAAGACCGACCGCGAGGCCAAGGAGCTCACCGTAGGTACGATGAACCCTTGGAGCGAGGCTGTGCAGATTCCTAGCCTGGAGCTGACCTTTACGTCGAACCCCGAGAAGGGTGACCGCGTTCGCGCATTCTACGAGAAGGACGGCCAGTGGGAGTTGATCTCCGGTACGACCGACCGCGCCGACGACGGCAAGCCCTGTAACTTCGAGATCGTCGTAGGTGAGGATGCTCCCGCCGACGTGAACATCGAGCAGACCACCAAAGTTAAGTACGAGAAAGCAACTCGCGTACTGACCCTCTCGGTTAAACGTGGTGTAGAGATGAAGCTTATGGATGCTACGGGTAAGGATATGACCGCAACTGCAGCAACCGTCAGCGGTACCCGCATCGAGATTGACGGCAAGAAACTTTCGGCTGGTTCGTACACGATCCGCCTGAAGGCCGGTGACATCACCAAGGAATTCAAATACACGGTAGGTTCCGGCAAATAAGTTGTATCCGATTAAAAAAAAAGCAAAACCAATGAAAACGATTCAAAAATATTTACTTGCACTGCTCATTGTTGCAATGCCTATGATGTGGGCAGGTTGCTCGGATGACGATACCAACAACCCGAATCCCGGCCCGGATCCCACTCCTACTCCTTCGGACGGTCCCATCGTAATTGAAGACGAAGGCAACATCGTCATCCCCATGGAAGGTGGCGAGCACATCCTGAAATTCACGACCACCGGCGCGTGGGAGGCAGTACCCGATCAGTCGTGGTGCCGTATCGACCCCCGCAGCGGCGAGAAGGGTCAGAACCAGCTGACCATCACGGTTCCCGCCAACAACTCGTACAACGAGCGTAACTCGATGGTCATTCTCCGACTGAAGAACCGCTCTTACGAGAAGAAGTTCACCGTAACCCAGAAACAGAAAGGTGCCCTGACGCTCACCTCGAACAAGGTGGAGGTTGGTTCGGCCGCCGAGGAGATCACCGTTGAAGTAAAAGCCAACGAGGAGGTAACCTTCGAAATCGAGAAGAGCGCACAGAGCTGGATCAAAGAGTCTGCAACCCGCGCTTTGGAGACCAAGACCTACAAGTTCCGCATCGAGGAGAACGGCAGCTTTGACAAACGTCAGGGTAAGATCACGTTCAAGGCCGCTTCGGGTCTGACCGAGACCTTCACCGTATATCAGTCGGGTGCCAAGGAAGAGGTGATCCTCTCGCAGAGCCAGTTCACGCTGGATCACAAGGCACAGGACTTCACGGTCGAGGTACGCAGCAACGTCGAGCACCGTCTGATCATGCCGACCGACGCCAACTGGTTGTCGAAGAAGGAGAGCCGTTCGTACTCTTCGTCGACCTACGTATTCCACGTAGAGGCCAACACCAAGCAGGAGATCCGTACTGCAGAGATCAAGTTCGAGTACCAGGCCAAGGGCAAGACCGAGACCGAAGTACTGACCGTACTCCAGAAGTATGAGGGCGGTATGGCACAGAACCTGATCATCGTTCACAACAACAAGAAGTTCACGATTCCGACCCTGTTCGGCGAGCAGCTTGTAGCCAAGATCCTTTGGGGTGACTCGGCAACGTTCGAGGACTACAAGGCAGGTGCAACGCACGAATACAAGGATACTTCGAAGCACACCATCACCATCGAGGCTGAGGGTGCCGAGAGCTTCAACATGAACAACATCGAGGGTCTCGAGGAGTTGAATGTAACTGCATTCTAAAAACGCTGTCCGATTTTCGGATCGGGCTTACAAAGAGGGTGACTTTCACGGTCACCCTCTTTTTTTGTGCCGTGTGGGGAGGAGGGGGTGGCGGGAAAGCGGTGTTGGAAAGTGAGATGGACGGTCTTGCGCAAAAGGCAGGAGGTGGGGAGCATGGTGGCGCGCGGGACAAGGTTGTGCGGAAGGCGGTACGCAAAAAACGGGGATATATATGGGAAATGTCGTTGCACAGGGAGTCGTTTTGCGGAGGACGGTAGTACACGGGAAGCGGATTATACGTGGTAAACGTGATGTGCGGAGGAATGCTCCCCGCCCCCCTCATATATGCCCGCATCTCCGCCACGTTCCCGTTCCGCCCCTCTTCCGCCTGCCCCGCCCAGCACCGTCGCACCCCGTAATCCGTTCCCATTTCTACCCAAACTGCCCCAAAAAAGAAAACTTCAAAACGCCGACAAAACGCAAATCTTCAGAAAGAATTCAGAATTCAGGGAACAAACCCCACCATATGACCCGCCCCCAAATGCGTTTAAACTACGTTTTTATTGTTTATTTTCGGATAAAATGTACTTTTCGGATCATTTTACCCGTTAAAACCATAAACACCTCCTTTCAGGTTCAAAGTTTTCTTGTTACCTTTGTATTTAACAAACAACCTTTTATATGATTTCAAAAGAGAGAACCATTGAGCAGAGTATGCGTATGTTTGTCGCCCAAGGTGTTAAACAGGTCCGCATGGACGACATCGCGCATCAATTGGGAATGTCGAAAAGAACCCTCTATGAGTTGTTCAGCGACAAGGAGGAGTTATTGGATTTGGCGATCACTTGTTATTTCGACCAGTATCGGGCACGTTCGGCAAAAATAAGTCAGCAAGCCACTAACTCCCTCGAAGCACTTTTCCTGGTAACCAACTATTACCTGAAAAATTCAGCCGCAATCATCCGACTGATCAACGAGCTTCAGCAGTACTACCCACGTATCCACAAAAAAGTAATCCAGCACGAACAAAAACTTAACCGCGAGAACCTCTACAAGATGCTCGAAGACGGTATGACACAAGGATTGTTCCTGCCTTCACTGGACATTAATCTGGTGATTACGATGCTTTACTACACGACGGCCGCCATGACCGAACACCGCCAGGAAATCCTCCTCAAGGGTATTTCCCAGCATCAGATTTTCCTGTACCTGATCAGTAATTTCTTACGTGGCATTTCGACCATTCGTGGCATCGAACTCATCGACAAATATCTGTCGGATCTCAAAGAGGAGAAATAACACTTCACCTCTTTGAACCGTCCGCGGAACTTAACCTGAAAACGCGATGAAAAAGTTTTTTTTGACGTTTCTTATGCTCGTAGGATGGATCTTCGCTTCGGCACAGATCCGTTTGACCCTCGACCAGGCTCTGGAACTCGCCCTGAGCGAGAACCCCACCATCCGCATTGCGCAGACCGAGATCGCACGCTACGACTATGTCAAACGCCAGACATGGGGTCAGCTTCTGCCGCAGGTCAGCCTCGGCGGACAGGTAAACCACACGTTCATCAAACAAAACATGTCGAAGGGATTTTCCCTGGGCGGTGATCAGTATACGAATATTTCTGCTTCGGTCGATGCCACGCTGCCGCTGTTCGCCCCCGCCGTCTACCGTACGCTCAAAATGAACCGTACGCAGATGGAATCGGCCGTCGAGCAGGCGCGTGCCACCCGACTGGGTCTTGTGGCCGAGGTGCGCAAGGCTTTTTATAACATTCTTTTGGCCGAGCAGTCGCTCGAAGTGCTGCACACCTCCGAAGCAACCATGCAACGCACCGTCGATGACACGAAGGTGCAGTTCGACCACGGTCTGGCCTCGGAGTATGACCTTCTGACCGCCCGCGTGCAGTTGAGCAACATCCGTCCGACGATCCTCCAGACCGAAAATTCGATCACCATCGCCAAACGCATGCTCAAGATGCTGTTGTCGGTACCCGAAGAGGTCGAGATCGAAGTGACGGGACGCCTCGACGACATGCGCGACCAAATCCTTACCGAAAACCTCGAACTCTCGAACGACCTTTCGGCCAACAGCGACCTGCGTTCACTCGATTTGCAGGAAGAGTTGCTGACGCGTCAGTTGCGTGTGGCGAATGCATCGCGCTGGCCGATGATCGGTCTGTTCGGCAACTTCACGCTCATGGGTAACAACATGGGTACCTTCAGCATGAAGGACATGAACGTGGTGCAGGACGGTTACTACTGGCAACATCCGCTCTATGCGGGCGTACGAATGACCGTACCCCTGTTTTCGGGACTTACGAAGATGAACAAATCGCGCGAGATCAAAAACCGCATCTCGCAGCTCAGCCTCCAACGCCAATACACCGAGGATCAGCTGCGTGTCGAGGTGCATTCGGCGCTGAACAACCTGCTGACCGCCCGCGAACGCATGACGGCGCAGGAACTGACCGTCGAGCAGGCCACCAAAGCCTACAAGATTTCCGACACACGTTATCGTGCGGGTGCGGGTACGATCCTCGAGCTGAACTCGGCACAACTCTCCCAAACCCAGGCACAACTGAATTTTTCGCAGGCCATATTCGATTTCCTGTCGGCCAAGGCCGATTACGACCGCCTGGTCGGTAACGAATACGAACCCGTAGTCAAGCATCAAGAACCATGAAAAAATCACTCCTCCTAATTCTGATCGCCCTCACGGGATGGAGTTGCGGACACAACGCCGCGACCGAGCAAACCGCGACCGAACAACCCGAACGCATTGCGGTCAAAACGCTGGCGGCCGAAGAGGCCACCGTATCGCTCACCGAGCAATTCACTTCGGAGATCCGTCCGTGGCGTGAAAACGACATCACCCCCGCCGCATCGGGCGTACACATCGAGCGCATTCTGGTCGATGTGGGCGATCCCGTCCGCAAGGGACAACTCATCGTCACACTCGATCCGACGATGTATAACCAACAACTCGTACAGTTGCGCACCATCGAGGACGACTACAACCGTCTGAAACCCGTATTCGATGCGGGCGGCATCTCGAGCCAGCAGATTACGCAGGCCAAAGCCCGTCTCGACATGCAGAAAGAAGTGGTGGCCAACCTCAAACGCAACATCGAAGTACATTCGCCGATCACGGGTGTCGTGACGGCTCGCAATTACGAATCGGGCGATTTGTTTGCCCAGAAACCCGTGCTGCACATCATGCAGATCGAACCGCTGAAGGTCATCGTCAATATTTCGGAGCAGTATTTCCCCAACGTAAAGGTCGGAATGCCCGTTTCGTTGGAGGTGGACATCTTCCCCGAGGATCGTTTTGAGGGGCGTGTCGAGCTGATCCACCCCGCACTCGATCCCGCCACCCGTACCTTCACCGTCGAAGTGCGCGTGCCGAACCCCACCCACAAATTACATCCCGGCATGTATGCCCGCACGCTGTTCAACATGGGTCAGAAACCGGGCATTATGGTCTCGGATGTGGCCGTGCGCAAGCAGACGGGATCGGCCGAGCGTTACCTCTACGTCATCACGGCCGATTCGACGGCCGAACGACGCCGTGTGGAGGTGGGCCGTCAGGTCGATAACCGCCTCGACATTCTGTCGGGTGTGCGCCCCGGCGAGCAGATCGCCGTCACGTCGCTATCGAAACTCTACGACGGAGCCTTAGTCCGAATCGAAAAGTAACCCCGTTCCCGCCCCCGAAAGGCGGAAACACAACGGAACCAAACCATGAAAATTTACGAGAGTGCGGTTCGTAAACCCATTTCAACCACGCTGATCTTCATCGGAGTGATCGTTTTCGGTCTCTTCTCGCTGAAGAATTTGGCCATTGACCAGTATCCCGAAATCGAGATCCCGCAGATCTCGGTCATCACGATGTATCCGGGTGCCAACGCAGCCGACATCGAAACCAACATCACACGTATTCTGGAGGACAACCTCAACACGGTGAACAACCTTAAGAAACTGACCTCCAAATCGCAGGATAACGTGTCGGTGATCACCGTCGAATTCGAATACGGATCCGACCTGAATGAGGGTGCGAACGAAATCCGCGATGTGGTCTCGCGCGTGCAGTCGCTGCTGCCCGAGGGCATCGAATACCCCACCATCTTCAAGTTCTCGACCTCGATGATCCCGGTCATGATGCTTGCCGTCACGGCCGAGGAGAGTTATCCGGCACTGAACAAAATCCTGGACGACAAGATGGTCAATGTCTTGAACCGCGTCGACGGCGTGGGTTCGGTGACGATCATCGGTGCACCCGAACGTGAGGTGCAGGTACATGTCGATCCCCACAAACTCGACGCCTACGGGCTTTCGGTCGAGGATCTGGGTCGCATCATCAAGGCCGAAAACATCAACATCCCGAGCGGTACGATCGACATCGGTAACAACACGTTCAACGTGAAGGCCGACCGCGAATTCAAGCTTTCGGACGAGTTGCGCAAGCTCGTCATCTCGAACAAGGAGGGGCGCACCGTCCATCTGACGGATGTGGCCGTCATCCGCGATACGCTGGAGAAATTCACGATGGATGAGCGTGTGAACGGCCGTCGCGGTGTGCGCGTCATCTTCCAGAAGCAGTCGGGCGCCAACACCGTAAACATCGTCCACAAGATTCAGGAGCGTCTGCCCGCCATCATCAAATCGCTGCCGCGCGATGTCAAGACGGAACTCATCTTCGAGGGTTCGGGCGAGATCACCGATGCCATCGACTCGCTGACCGAGACCATTTTCTATGCCTTCTTCTTCGTCGTGCTGGTCGTCATGATCTTCCTTGGCCGTTGGCGAGCGACGATGATTATTTGTATGACCATTCCCGTGTCGTTGATCTGTTCGTTCATCTACCTCTTCGCCACGGGATCGACCCTGAACATCATTTCACTGTCGTCCCTGTCACTGGCCATCGGTATGGTGGTCGATGATGCCATCGTGGTGTTGGAGAACATCACCACCCACATCGAACGCGGTTCGAGTCCCAAGGAGGCCGCCATCTACGCCACCAATGAGGTGTGGTTGTCGGTTATTGCCACCACGCTGGTGGTCATCGCCGTATTCCTGCCGCTGACGATGGTGCCGGGTATGGTGGGTATCCTGTTCCGCGAGTTGGGATGGATCGTCTCCATCGTGGTTTCGGTATCGACCACCGCCGCGTTGAGTTTGACGCCGATGATGTCGTCGTTCCTGTTGAAAGCCAAGGGCGGCGTGCACGATTACAAGGGTCTGGGCTTCATCTACAAGCCGATCGACCGTTTCCTTTCGTGGCAGGACGAGGCCTACGCCCGTTCGCTGCACTGGTGCGTCAGTCACCGCCGCATTACGCTGGCGATGCTCATGTCGGTGTTCTTCGTCTCGCTGGGTCTTCTGCAAACCGTCCCCACGGAGTTCTTCCCGCCCTCGGACAACGGCCGTATTTCGGGCGTGGTGAAACTCGAGCAAAACCTTTCGGTGGAATACACGGCACGCATCGCACGTCAGATCGACAGCACGATCTACGCCAAGTTCCCCGAGGTCGTCCTGGTATCGGCCTCGTCGGGTGCCAACTCGTCGGGTGATGCCTTTGCCGCCATGCAGACCACCGGATCGCACATCATCAACTACAACATGCGTCTGACGGATTATGCCGACCGCGACCGTTCGATTTACGAGATCTCCGACCTGCTGCGTGAGGAGCTGAACCGCATCCCCGAGGTGCGTCAGTTCTCGATTGCCCCGGGTGGCGAGCACGGCAGTCTGAGCGGCGGTTCGACCGTCGACATCAAGGTCTTCGGTTACGACATGGATCAGACGAATGCCATTGCCAACGATCTGAAAGCGAAATTGGCCAAAATCAAGGGTACGCGCGATGTGGAGCTCTCGCGCGACGACCTGCGTCCCGAATACAACGTCGTCTTCGACCGCGACCGCCTGTCGTATTACGGATTGAATTCGCGCGATGTGTCGCTGGCCGTCCGAAACCGAATCGACGGACTGGTCGCCTCGAAATACCGCGAGGATGGCGACGAGTATGACATCGTGGTGCGTTACGACGAAAAATTCCGCACCCGTCTGGAGGACATCGAGCAGATCACGCTGCGCACGCCGCAGGGCAAGATGATCCGCCTGAGCGAGGTGGGTAAGGTCGTCGAGGAGTATGCCGCCCCGATGATCGAGCGCGAGAACCGTCAGCGAGTGATCACCGTACAGTCGTCACTCGGTGCGGGTGTTGCGCTGGGTGAAGTGGTGGCCGAAGCCCGCAAGCTCATCGAGAATTACCCCCTGCCCGAAGGAATCGATCTGGAGGTGGGCGGTACGATCGAGGATCAGGGCGATGCCTTCTCCGATTTGTTCACGCTGTTGATTCTGATCATCATCCTGGTTTACATCGTGATGGCCACGCAGTTCGAATCGCTCAAATTCCCGTTTATCATCATGTTCACCATCCCGTTTGCCTTCACGGGCGTATTCCTCGCCCTGTGGATCACCTCCACCCCGCTGTCGCTGATCGCACTGATCGGTGCCATCATGCTGGTGGGTATCGTGACGAAGAACGGTATCGTGATGGTCGATTACATGAACCTTTTGATCGAGCGCGGTTCGGGTGTGTTTGACGCCGTGATCGCGGGCGGCAAGAGCCGTCTGCGTCCCGTGCTGATGACCTCGTTTACGACCATCCTCGGTATGTTGCCCCTTGCCATCGGTACGGGTGCAGGATCCGAAACGTGGCAGCCGATGGGTATCTCCGTAATCGGCGGTCTGACGTTCTCGACCATTCTGACGCTGTTTGTCGTTCCGGTACTTTACTCCATCCTGGTGAACCGCCAGCAACGTAAGGAGCAGGAGCGCAAGGCCAAAGCCCTTAAAAAACAATAAAAAAACCATGAAAGCAATATTCATCTCCTACAATCAGGCACTGACCGACCGCATCAATGCGATTCTTGACGAGCAGCACGTACGCGGATTCACGCGTTGGGCGCTGACCGAGGGTCGCGGTACGCAGGACGGCGAACCCCACTACGGCACGCACGCCTGGCCGTCGATGAATTCGTCGGTATTGGCCATCGTCGAGGATGCGCAGGTTGAGCCCGTCCTCGAAGCCTTGCGCGAATTGGACGCCACGACCCACATGCAGGGATCAAGAGCCTTCGTGTGGAACATCGAGCAGATGTCATAGCCGAAAAGGCTGTTCCCATAAATAAAGATCGCCACAACATTTCCTTTTCGGAGTGTTTGCGGCGATCTTTTTATTTCGCGTAACCAAGCGGAAGGCATTCCCGCGAACCGGAATCGCCACAGCACCTCTTTTTCGGGCGTTTGCGGCGATTTTTTTATCGGAGCGGGTAAGTTTTCGCCTCGAATAATTCGCGTTCCTACAGGCACAAAAAAAGAGTGTGACCCCGAACACGGGATCACACTCTTTCTATTTTGACCGAATCGAATTAGATTACGCTCGAGATCAAATATACGGCAGCAACCGTCAAAATTGCATACAACTCAGGGAATGCGGCGAGGATCATCGTCTTACCCATTACGTTGTGACCGTTACCGATGGCGACGATACCGTTGGCGCAAACCTTAGCCTGGTAGTACGACGAGAACAAGCAAACCAGACCCATCAGCAGACCGGCACCGAAGATTGCAGCACCCTGAAGCATGGTCATCTCAGCCGTCAGGAAGCCTTTGATCATGAAGTAACCTACGAAACCGTAGAGACCCTGCGAACCCGGAACGGCCGACAAGATCATGTAGCTACCGAAAGCATTGCCATTCTTCTTCATGGCACCGATTGAAGCCTGACCGGCCAACGAAGTACCCATGGCACTTGCCACGCCCGAAAGACCGACCATCAACGCTACGCCGATGTAGCCCAAAATAATTGCAGATGTTGTTTCCATAATGTTTTTAAGTTGATTTAATTATTATTTTCTTTTTTGTTTTAAAATTTATTTGTCCAATTTACGCAGCGGGTCGAACAGGCGCGAAGCCATCTCGAAACCTGCGTTCTTGTAGAACTCGACGAACGTCAGACGCATCGGGTGAACGAACGACGAGATTACCGACATGAAGAGGTTGATACCGTGACCGATGAACAGGATCGGGATCATGATCAACAGGCGGACGATGATACCCGAACCCTCGGGAACGAAACCATCGGCCAACGAGTTGAATACCGTTGCCAGGATACCGCCCGACAAACCGATTGCGAACAAACGGATGTAGGAAAGCATATCCGAGAGGATACCCGTCAGGTTATTGTAGGTCTCCCACAAGCCCGCACCGAAATTCACGAACGGGTTCTTACCGGGCGAGTTGAAGAACAACATGAGGATGGCACCCACTGCAAGCGTAGCCTTGAAGGCGATCGAATCGGTCGTATAGAACGGGATCACCCACGACTCATTGAGGATCGGCAGACCGCCGGCGATACTTCCGCCGAGCAGGATCAACCACCAACCCAACGTCGAGAGGGCATACTTGAATCCAACGGTGCTCGACAGGAGCACGATCTTCAACAGCATACCGAAGAGTACCTGTACCATACCGATGGCCAGCGACACGGAGAAGAACTGACCCTGGAAATCGTAGAACGGGATTCCGGGGAAGTAATCCTTCAGTGCAAGGCCGAAGAACGATCCGCAGAACAGACCGAATGCGGTAGTCATAGCACCGCACATCGTGGCGAACCACGCGGCCTGACGCATCATACCCTCCTGCTTGTTCTTGTGGAGCAGCCAACCGCCCATCATCATCAGAATGGCACCGTAACCGGCATCGTTCAGACAGATTCCGAAGAAGAGCATGTAGAACGGAGCGAAGAACGGCGTAAGGTCCATCGTGCCGTATTTCGGACGGGCGTACATATCGCCGACCAGTTCGAAAATATGGGCGAACCAGTTATTCTTCAAAAGTACGGGCGTTTCGTCCTCCTCCGAGGGGTCACCCTTGATCCATACCACATTGGGATAGGATTCGAGCAGTTGATCCACCTGCGACGAGGTCTCCTTTTCGGCCCAGCCTTCCATGACGAGCAGACGGCCGTCGGCAGCCTCGGTTGCCGTAGCCTCCACGCGCACGCCCTGCAATTTCTCCTTGAGCGAAATGGCATGGCGGTGCATCAGCTCCTCCGAAGCGGCTACGCGCGAGAAAACGGCATCCTGCCCGGCGAGTTGTTTGCGGGCTTCGGCGATCAGCTTCTCGCCCTCGCGGATATCCATCTGCGGAGCCTTCATCTCCTGGGCATCGATGGGCACCTCCTCACCCGGAGCAGCCACAACCACGAACCATACGGTGGCGGTGTTGCGGGCAACCTCCGAAAGGGTGTATTGCGCAGCCCACTCGCCTGCGAGTTTGTCGTAGGCCGAGCGCGATGCGAAGAAGAAACGCAGCACAATACCTTTGTCCTGCAAAGCCTTCACGCGATTCAGATCGAACGCACCCCACGGACGAAGTTCGTCGGCCGTCTTCTCCAGACGGGCGATCTCCTGATTCAGGCGTGTGCTTTCGGCAGCGGCATCACGGTAGGCTTCGAATGCCTCCTCACCCGTTGAGTAGGGTGCGGCCTTCGCATCCAGGCGATTCTCCTCGCGAAGCGACGCGATCAGTTCGTCGGCTTTCGTGTGGGCTTCGATATCCAACAGCAGCTGTCGGTCATCCTCCGAAGGTTCCCAGCCCGTCGTCGTGATGTCCACCAAGCCGATTTCACGCAATTTCTCGATAAAATCCTCACTTTGTGTACGAAGCAGCACAAAGTCATATTTCGACATCTTTGCTATCATAACATTGCGCCCTCCCCGGCTTGCTGTTGTTTGGTCTTAACGATCTTCTGGGCGGATTTCGAAAGGTTCTCCTCATCCTCCATGAAGCGTTTGATTTTACGTATGGCGTCCTCGTATCCGGGTATCTGAACCTTTTCATACAAGTTCACCTTCTGAGTGGTCTTTCGGCGGGCGTGGTCCAAGAGTTCCATCTTGCGCTCGTAGACGGCATGTTCGATCCCGAGGCGTGCCAAACGCTTCAACAGATCGACACCGTCGGCGAACCACACCGGCGAGGAAAAGAGATCATAGGGCTTTTCATCGAACTTCACATCCTCCAGAACCGGAGTGCGGACACCCGCAATCTTTTGAACCGAAAGTTCGACATCGGCAATGCGCACCAGATCACAATCAAACTCTCCCCATAACGACACCATGTAGTCGTACTCGGCCTTCAAACGGCCGAGCCGTTCCACAAAGTCGTTTGCGGAGTCCTTCGCCTTCTTCACCTCG
This sequence comes from Alistipes sp., assembly GCA_020026395.1. GTDB lineage: Bacteria > Bacteroidota > Bacteroidia > Bacteroidales > Rikenellaceae > Alistipes. The sequence continues at coordinate 72,090 of JAHHQM010000002.1, forward strand.
GAGCGCAACGCCGACTCCTTACTCTTGATGGTAGGGAGTGCCTTCTGGCGCATCTTAAGCTGTTTGCCGAGTTCGCCGAGCGAAGTCTTGTTGTATTGGAATTTGATTGCCATAAGTCCTTATGCTGCTTTCCAGTATTTCTTGATGAGTTCTGCCTTGATGGCAACCTCCTCCTTCGAGAAGTACTTGCCGAAGAGCGTCCATGCCGTATCCAACATCTCGGTGATGCCGATATTGACATTGATCGCAAGCAGTTTCTCCGAATAATCGTGGGCAAACTTCAGGCAGCGCTCGTCGTAATCCGACAAATCGAAACCGTTCTCCAACTTGGTCTTGGCGTTGGCGGCATCGGCGTACAGACGTACGCAGGCGTTCATCACCTGCGGGTGATCCTCACGCGTCTTCTTACCGATTACGAGCTGTTTCAGACGCGACAGCGAACGGAACGGGTCGACGATGACCTTACCCGTATCGGAGTCGTTACGCAGGAACAACTGACCCTCGGTGATGTAACCCGTATTATCGGGAATGGCGTGCGTAATATCACCACCCGACAGCGTCGTCACGGCGATGATGGTGATCGAACCGCCGTTAGGCAACTGCACGGCCTTCTCGTAGATCTTCGCCAAGTCCGAATAGAGCGAACCGGGCATCGAGTCCTTCGAGGGGATCTGGTCCATACGGTTCGACACGATGGCCAGGGCATCGGCATACAGCGTCATATCGGTCAGCAGCACCAGCACCTTCTCGCCCTTATCCACGGCGAAGTACTCGGCAGCGGTCAGTGCCATATCGGGAACCAGCAGTCGCTCCACGGGAGGATTCTCGGTCGTGTTCACGAACGATACGATACGGTCCAGGGCACCGGCATTCTCGAATACCGATTTAAAGTAGAGGAAGTCATCGTTCGTCAGACCCATACCGCCCAGGATGATCTTGTCGGCCTTGGCACGCAGTGCCACGTTGGCCATCACGGCGTTATAGGGCTGGTCGGGGTCGGCGAAGAACGGAATCTTCTGACCCGTCACGATGGTGTTGTTCAAGTCGATACCTGCAATACCCGTAGCGATCAGCTCCGAAGGTTGCAGACGGCGGAACGGGTTCACCGTAGGACCGCCGATCTCGCGTGCCTCACCCTCGATCATCTCACCGCCCTCGAGCGGCTCGCCGTATGCGTTGAAGAAACGGCCTGCGAGGTTGTCCGAAACACGCAATTTGGGAGGCTCGCCGTGGAAAATCACTTCCGAGTCGGTGGCAATACCCTCCGTACCGGCGAATACCTGAAGGGTGACGTTCTCACCCATGATCTTTACCACCTGTGCCAGCTTGCCCCCGACCGTGGCCAGTTCGTCGTTGCCGACACCCTGGGCACGCAACGTGACGGTTGCCTTGGTGATGTTATCAATCTTCGTATATATCTTTTGAAATGCTCGTGTTGTCATTTTTTTCTTCTATTTCAATTTTTCACTCACATACTCATCAATCTGCTTGCGGTAGTTCTCAAACTCCTCGGACTGATAAACCGTGTAGTTCATCTGACGGAACAAGTTGATCAGACCCTTGAAGAATTGCGAGCACTGCTCGAAGTCGGCGAACTCGAAGTCCATGTTACAGATCTCCAGCACACGCTTGTACATCATCTTCTGACGCTCCATCGGGCAGTTGGCATCGATCTCGTCGAAGGCGTCCTGCTGAAGAATAACGAAGTCCAGAAGTTCCGATTTCCAGAAGCGTTCGTGGTACTCGACGGGGACACCGTCATCACCCAGAATGTTGATCTGGTCGTTGGCCTCCTTACCGCGCTGTACGATGGTCTTGCCCTGAAGCACGAGATCCACCCAGTTCTTCTCGACGTGCTCGTCGAGGTATTCGCGGATTTCGGGGTACTCCAAATATTTCGAATACGACTCCAGCGGATCGATTGCGGGGTAACGCTTCGAGTCGGCACGACCCTGCGAAAGTGCATAGAAGCAACGTGCGGCCTTCTTCGTCGATTCGGTCACAGGCTCCTTGAGGTTACCACCCGCAGGCGATACCGTACCGAGGAACGTGACGGAACCCGACTGTCCGTTATACAATTTTACCAGACCTGCACGTGCGTAGAAGTTCGAGATGATTGCCGAAAGGTCCATCGGGAATGCATCCTGACCGGGAAGCTCCTCCAGACGGTTCGACATCTCTCGCAGTGCCTGTGCCCAACGCGACGTCGAGTCGGCCATAACCAGCACCTTCAGACCCATCGAGCGATAGTACTCGCCGATGGTCATACCCGTATAAACCGAAGCCTCACGAGCGGCAACAGGCATGTTCGACGTGTTGCAGATGATGATCGTACGCTCCATCAGTTTGTGTCCCGTACGCGGGTCTACCAACTCGGGGAACTCCTTGAAGATCTCCACCACCTCGTTGGCACGCTCACCGCACGCCACGATGATGATCACATCGGCCTCGGCCTGTTTCGAAATGGCGTGCTGAAGCACCGTCTTACCGGCACCGAACGGGCCCGGGATAAATCCCGTACCACCCTCGGCCATCGGGTTGAAGGTATCGATGGGGCGCACACCCGTCTCCAGCACACGTGCCGGACGCGGTTTCTCGGTATAGCAGCGGATAGCCTGCTTTACCGGCCACTTCTGAACCATCGTGATGTCGTGATCCTTACCCTCGGCATCCGTAATGACGGCGATGGTGTCGGTCACCTTATATTTACCGGCCTTGGCAACGCTCTTTACGACGTAGTTGTCGGTCATGACGAACGGAACCATGATCTTGTGCATAACCCACTGTTCCTTGACCTCACCCAGCCACGAAGCTGCGCTTACCTTGTCTCCGGCCTTGGCCAGCGGCGTAAAGTCCCATTCCTTGTTGAAATCGAGCGGATCGGTGATCGAACCGCGGGCGATGAACAAACCGTCCATCTTCTCCAGATCGTTTTGCAGACCGTCGTAGTTGCGCGACAGCAGACCCGGGGCCAGCGTGGCCTCCAGCATGTGACCCTCAAACTCGACCTTGTCGCCGATCTTCAGACCACGGGTACTGTCAAAAACCTGGACATAGGCATTCTCACCTATGACCTTGATGACCTCGGCCATCATTTTGGTATCTCCCGCATATACGTAACAGATCTCGTTCTGACCCACGGCACCGTCGGTCTTTACGATGACGATGTTGGAAATGATACCATTTACTCGTCCTGTAGTTTTCATTTAAGTCTATTTAGTTTTTTTTCGTTTTTCCTAAAGTTTACTCCTCGGCTTCCATATTGCGGTCGATGGCCTTGCGTCCGTCGAGTTCGTCCAGAAGGCGGTCGAACATCTCGCGGCCGCGACGCGCATCGAGTTGCGTCCAGCGTGCCACGATGTGGATGCGCACCAGATACGAAAGTATGGCGTCGATGTTGAAATAGTCGAATGTCGAGAGTTCCGAAGCCTCGTTCCAACGGATCATGTCGATCTTATGCTCCTTCTCGACCAGATTCTCCTCGTCATTGACCGCTGCAATCACAGCGTCGATATAGGGAAGTTCGCCCCTCAGACCGAAGTCCGCGGCCGAACTGCGTTTGAGTTGCTCGACAACGTCGCCCGCGCCCACCGTGATCTCCTCGATCGGGCGGTTGATCGTGCGTGCCGTGACGGCCGCCGACACATTGCGCAGGGTACGGTCGAATTCCGACCATGCTTTCAGGAAACGGCCGCCCTGTTGACGGCACAGGCCGTAGTAGGCCGCAAAGAGTTCCGCCTCAAACCGATGGTTTACGTCGATATGCTCGGCCTCCTCGCTTTCGGGATCCTGGAAAGCCCTGATTACGCGGGCAATGGGTTCGGCCAGATGTTTCGGATTCTTCAGCTCCTCCGACAACTGCTCCCGGCTGAAATTACCCAACGGATTGCACACCGTACGACCGGCACGCAACGCCGCGATATTTTCGCAGTCGTAATAGCCCTTCAGCAAGCGCACCTGACGGGCATCGGCATCCGATACCTCACCGAGGATCTCCTCCGTGATGGCATCGACATCGAAGCCCTTGGTGTCACCGTCGAGTGCATACTCGCGGAATCCGGCTACCAGACAGTAATAATTGTTTTCGAACATGGCGTACCCGACTTAGGGATTAGTCCTTGAACAACATTTTGGCCACGCGCTCACGCAGATACTCGCACATGAGCGCCTCCAGATCGGCATCCGAGAACGAGATGTAGTAACCGCCGTTCTTGGGAGCAACCTTGAAGCCCGATTTAACCTCCTTCGAGAAACCGACCTCGATACCTGCTGCAAGCAGATCCTGGGCACATTTCTGGAATTCGGCGTTGAGTTTATCCTGTTCCTTTTCGGGCAACAGCGCCTTCAACTCGACCTTACCGGCATCGGCGCCGTTCCAATTCTTGGCAACGCTGACGAGCATCTCCTTGATGAACTGGGGATCCATACCTGCTTCCTTGACGCCCTTATCCGTCGAGCGGGCAACGATCAGTTGCTCGATCTCCGACTTGATTTTGGCTACGGCCTGTTTACCGGCCAGCGCGATCTCGGTCATGGTGTTTTTAGCCACATCCTCGGCCTTGACTTCGGCCTTGCGCAGAATCTCGTCTGCTTCGGCCTGTGCATCGGCCACGATCCTGCGAGCCTCCTCTTTGGCATTAGCCACAAGCGTTTCGGCTTCGGCACGACCCTTTTCCAATCCCTCGTCGTAGAGTTTTTGGGTCAATTGTTGAAGTTTATTTTCCATAGTTATATAAGTTTTGATTACGATTCATTCTTGCATACACAAATATATAAAAGTTTCTCGAAAAATAGCATAATACAATGACTTTTTCTTCGTTTTTGATGAATAAGTCGGTATTCCGTTCTTCGGAGAGGGGTATCTTTTAAATTCCTTTAAAAACCAAGTATCCTCGCGGCGTTTCTTCTTCCCCGCTCCGTCCCCGAAGTAAGATAAAACGCCCCGTCGCGGGGTTTTATTCTACGAATGATATACAAAGAGCGTTCCTTTTCGGAACGCTCTTCGCTTATTTGTCCACTTCGGGATTTTCTACTGATGCTGTTCGCGGAGCAGATCCTGCACCACTTTCACGGGCGAGAAGGTCGTGATGGGCACATCTACAAAGATCGTGGTCCAACAAGCCATCGCACCGTTCCACAGTCCGGGCAGCTCCTGTGCACGCAGGTCGCGGCCACCGCTCGACTTCCGGGAAATAAAGCCCGTGCGGGGATCGACGTATTTCTTCAGGTCGAATTTGCGTCCCTTGTAATCACGCACGCCGCACACCAGATCGACGGGGTTGAAGTGCGTGGCGGATTTCATCAGCGGGAGATCCTTTTCCGCAATCTGGCTCGACTCGGCAATCTGGAGCGATTCCGTGCCGTCGTCGTTTCCGACCCAGAAGGGGCCTCCGCCCGGTTCGCCCTCGTTGCGCACCATACCGCAGACGCGGATCGGGCGGTCGAGGATCGAACGCAACAGGGCTTCGTCCCATTTTTCGGGAAGTTTCACGCAGAGCGACTCCCCGATAAAGCGGGCAACGGCCTGAAGGTCGGCCTTTCCCTCGTCCATTTGTTTAATATAGGTAAAGGTCTGCTGCTGCAAATCGAGCAGTACACCGCCCAGGAGTTTCTTATAAAGTATGGTATCGGCACGGCGCGAATCGGTCGTCACGTTGTCGATGTTTTTGATGAACACCACATCGGCATCGATCTCCGAGAGGTTGGCGATCAGTGCGCCGTGACCTGCGGGACGGAACAGCAAAGATCCGTTCTCCTGACGGAAGGGCGTATTGTCGGGATTGACGGCGATGGTGTCGGTGGCGGGTTTCTGCACCGAGAACGACAACTCGTAGCGCACGCCGAATTTTTGTTCGTAGTGGGGCACCTTCTCCGCGAGCAGGCGTTTGAAGTCGTCCATATGCTCCTGCGACACGGTGAAATGGATGCGCACAACGCCCTCGGACGATGCGTAAGCCGCACCCTCGACCAGATGCTCCTCAACGGCCTTGCGGGCTCCGTCCTCATAGGCGTGGAAGGTCACGAGGCCTTTGGGTTTCGAGCCGTAGGCCAAGCCGCGGCTGACGATATACTCGACGATCGTGCGGTCGTCGGCATCTTTCGGAAGGAGTTTCTCGAGTTCGGGATAGAAGGCGAATTTGCGGATATTTTCGAGCAGGCGGTCAATACCTTTTCCGCGCACGCCCTCATTGACGAAGGCGAACAACTCCTTGAACATACGTGTGGCAGCGCCCGATGCGGGTACGAATTTCACGATTTTCAACCGATCGGCACTCTTTTCGTAGAGCGATGTCAGGCGGTCGCGCTCCTCCGCATCAAGGATACGGATGCCGTCGCGGGGCGATGCCGCCCGCACCACCGGAAGCACGGGGAATCCCCGTCGGAAGTTTTCAAGTTGGGTTTCGACCTCGGGCAACGTCAGCCCGTGCTGCTTGATCTGTTGCAGATCCTTTTCGGAAAACATGGCTTTTATTTTTTAAGGTTCAGATTTTAGCACCTTTGGCGGGGGTTGGTTGCCGCAAAAGGGGGTTTGTCGGGTGCGGATCAAAGGATTCGACCCGAGGGACGGTGTGCCTCGAAGGGCAGATAATTCCGCCAACCGATTCAAAGTTAATAAATTTATTCTAACTTTGCATTATCATGATCAGAGAATTTCACAACATCAATCTGAGTCGGCGCAATAGTTTCGGCGTCGATCAGACGGCTCATCGGCTCATCGAGTTCGATTCGGAGGAGGATCTTCAGAAGATCTTCGAAAACGGAGCGCCGTCCCCGTGGATGGTTCTCAGCGGAGGAAACAACATCCTCTTTACGCGCGACTACGAGGGCTTGCTCCTTACGCCCGTTGCCCGCGAAATCCACATCGCGGAAGATCGGGGCGAAGAGGTGACCCTTAGGGTCGATGCGGGTGTCGAGTGGGACGATCTGGTCGAATGGGCCGTAGCGCACGATTTGTGGGGTTTGGAGAATCTTTCGCTCATCCCCGGCAAGGCGGGCGCCGCTCCCGTGCAGAACATCGGTGCGTACGGCGCGGAGGCCGCACAGGTCATCCGTCGCGTGCGTGTGTTCCTCACGGACGAATGCCGCATGGTCGAAATTGAGGCCGAAAAGTGTCATTTCGGTTACCGCGAAAGCATCTTCAAGCACGAATTGCGCGGACGGGCAATCATCACGTCCATAGAAATCGCCCTGCACCGCACACCCACGCCCCATTTGGACTACGGTGATGTGCGTCGTGAGGTCGAGAGTCGCGGCGGTGAGACGCTGCGCAACATCCGCGATGCGATCTGCGCGATCCGTCACTCGAAATTACCCGATCCCGCCACGACGGGCAATGCGGGCAGTTTCTTCAAGAACCCGATCGTAAGCGCAGCACGTGCCGAGGAGCTCAAGCGCCAATTCCCCGATATGCCCGTTTACCCGACACCTGTTGAGGGTCAGGTCAAACTGGCGTCCGGCTGGCTGATCGACCAGACGGGACTCAAGGGTTATCACGAAGGCCGTGTCGGCGTACACCACCGTCAGGCACTGGTACTGATCAACTTGGGCGGTGCGACGGGTGGCGAGGTCATCCGCTTTGCGCACTCCGTCCAGAAAAAAGTAAAAGCACGTTTCGGAATCGCAATCGACACCGAAGTCAATATCATATAGACCATGGTTTTCAATTTAGAAGAATCGTTTCAGGACTACATCCGCCAGAACGAACTCGCCACCCACGACGACAAGATCCTTCTGACCGTGTCGGGAGGTGTCGATTCGATGGTGATGCTCTCGCTGTTCTGCCGTTGCGGCTATCAGGTGGGTGTCGCCCACTGTAATTTCCAATTGCGCGGCGAGGAGAGCGAAGAGGACGAGGTACTCGTCGAGCAGCAGGCCGCCCTGCACCACGTGCCGTTCTACAACCGTCGTTTCGAGACGAAGGCCGAGATGGAACGCACGGGCGAATCGATGGAGATGGCCGCACGCCGTCTGCGTTACACGTGGTTTGCCGAATTGTGCCGCGAAGAGGGGTACACGGTGGTGGCCGTGGCGCATCATGCCGACGACTCGATCGAGACGTTTTTCATCAACCTGTTGCGCGGTACGGGATTGCGCGGTCTGACGGGCATCTCGACCCAGGTCGGACACATCATCCGTCCCCTGATGTTCGCCTCGCGCCACGAGATTTCGGATTATGCCCTTTCGCATCATATTCCCTTCCGTGAGGATTCGTCAAACCGCTCGACGAAATACCTGCGCAACAAGATCCGTCTGGGACTCATTCCCCGCATCCGCGAGATCAATCCCAAATTCACGTCGCTCATGACGCGCAACATCGGCCGACTGACCGATGCCCAACGCTTCATCAACCACGGCATCGAACGTATCATGCAGGAGTCGGTCACGCGTCAGGACGGCATCGACACGATCCACATCGACCGCATCGACCCCGATTTCCCGAAAGAATTCGTCATCTACGAGTTGCTCAATTCGATGTACGGATTCAAGGGGGACGTAATCGACTCGCTGTGTCACGCGCTGGAGCACGAAGCCACGGGACGCCGTTTCTATTCGCGCGAACACGTGGCCTACATCGACCGCGGCAACATCCTCATCACGGACATTGCGGACGACGACCCCTGCGAAGTGAAGGTCGAGCACGGTGCCGCCCGCAGTTATTGCGGCAATTCGGTGCTTTTCTACGAGCATTGCGACATTGATACGATCAAGAATTTCGGCGTACCCGAGCACATCGCCCAGGTCGATGCCGACTTGTTGAAATACCCCCTGACCCTGCGCCGCTGGCGTGAGGGCGACCGCTTCGTTCCCTTCGGAATGGAGGGTTCGCAGAAGGTGAGCGACTATCTGATTGACCACAAAATCTCGATGGCCGAGAAACAACGCCAGTTCGTCCTCCTGTCGGGCGATGAGATCGTATGGTTGGTCGGCCGCCGCATCGACGACCGCTACCGACTGACGAAGCAGACCGAAAACGTATTGCGCATCACCAAAGAAATCGTCTGACGATGGCAAAATCCACACTCCGTTTCCGCGACTCGGTCACAGCCTACGAACAACTCCGCGCAAAGATCGCCCAGGAGGAATATGCGCCCGTCTATCTTTTGATGGGCGAGGAACGCTTCTTCATCGACCGTCTCTCCGACCAGCTCGCTTCGAGTGTCCTTTCCGCCGAGGAGCAGGCCTTCAACCAGACGACCGTCTACGGCAAGGATTCCGATGCGGGGCAGGTGATCAACCTCTGCCGACAGCTCCCGATGATGGGACGTTTTCAGGTGATCATTGTCCGCGAGGCACAGCAACTGCGTCAGTTGGACAAACTTTCGCTCTACACCCAGCAACCCTCCCCCACGACCATCCTGGTGTTGTGTCACAAGGACAAAAGCGTGGACAAGCGTTCGGCACTCTACAAGAGCTGCCGGCAGAAGGGCGTGGTGTTCGAGTCGGTGCGTCCGCGCGATTACGAGATTTCGGCGTGGTTGCAGGAGTTCATCCGCACGGCGGGTTTCTCCATCGACCAGAAAGCCATGGCCATGCTGACCGACCACCTCGGAACCGACCTCTCGAAGATCGAAAACGAATTGCGCAAGCTCACCGTATCGCTTCCCGATGGGCGTCGTCAGATCACCGATCGGGACATCGAGCGCAACATCGGCATCTCGAAGGATTTCAACAACTTCGAGCTTTGTAATGCCGTCCTTAACCGGGACACGGCACGCGCCCTGATGATTGCCGACCATTTCTCGCGCAATCCGAAGGACAACCCGCTGCTTCTGACCATCATGGCCTTGTTCTCGCAATTCAAGGATCTGTTTGTGATCAACTATCTGATGTGGATGACGCGTCACCGTCAGAAACCCTTCCCGTCGGATATGGAGCTGATGCGCATCCTCCACAAAAGCAACACGTTTGCCATCGACCAGCTGAAAAAAGCCGCGCCCGCATGGCCGAACCGCAAGGTCTTCGAGATCCTGGGGTTGATGCGCGAATACGACGCCAAGAGCAAAGGTGTCGATACGGGTGGCGCATCGGACGGAGAGCTGTTGCGCGAATTGCTGTTGAAAATCTTCCTCCTATGACGGAAATGTATGTTTATCAGACACTCCATCTGAGGTCGGGCCATCCGCGGTTTCTCAAGGAGCACCTCAACCTCCTGCATGAGGATGCCCGTGAACTGTTCAATTGTCCGATTCAGATCTCAGAAGAGAAAATCCGCCGCGAAATCGACGAAATCGTCACGAAAGAAAAATACCGTTCCGCCGCCACTTCGTTTATCCGCATGGCCTGTTACGAATCGGGGCGCATTGTGCTTACGCCCGAGGGTCGTTCGCTCTACGAGGGCTACGCCCTGCGTTCGCTTCATCCCGATGCCGTCACCGTGGACTACAAACTGCCGATGCACGACATGCCCACCTCCGCCTCGGAAGCCGTCACGGCCGAAGCACGCTACGCGGCACGCATCCGCGGTGCGGAACTCGCCCTGCGCTGCGACCGCAACGGCCACTGCCGATCGATCGAGGGGCATCCCGTTGCCGCCATTTACCAAAACCGACTTATCGCGCCCCCCGCACGCCGCAATGTGGAGCGCGACCTGATGTTACGTGCCGCCCGTCACCTCGCCCTCACCGTTGCCGAGGTGCATTTTTCGCGTCGGGATCTGCCCCGCTTCGAGGAGGTACTTTGGGCGGATCACCGCGGCATCACCGCACTGGGACACATCGACGGACTGCCGCTCATGAGCCTCACGGCCGAGAAGTTGAGTGCCGCCATGGAGTTGCTCGCCCAGGAGTAATGTGGCAAGGTTCTTGATGCAGGATGGGCACATCTTAAAACATCAAGACCATGGACACCATTCGAAAACCCTATCTTCCCCCCCCCCGATTGAAACGCTGAACATCGAGCTCGGATTCGCAGGTTCGCTCGACACCCGCCTCGAACCCCTCGTATGGGATTCCGAGGAGACGCTCGGTGCTCATGAATAACCCTTAAAAACAATCAAAACCATAAAACGATTTCAGTTTGTGGCATTGCTTGTTTTGTTGGTACTGACGGCATGCCAAAAGGAGGAGGACGCAACCCCTTCCGAAAAAAGATTCGGTTTAATTTCTCAGCCACGCTCAATCCCGCGACCCGCACCACCATCGCGAGGCGCGATTTACAGTGGAACGAGGGCGACGAAGTGACTTTCCTGTGGAACGACCCCGCCGATCCCGCCTATGCCACGGGACACACCGATCCCCAAAGCGGCGAGATCCGTTTCGAAACGACCGATCTTTCGCCCCTTGCGGGGTCAAGTTCTTCGAATCGGGGCATCTTCAAGGGCTACATCCCGTTCGGATTCGAGATCGACAAGATCAGCGCCGCCGATGCCATCTGGGAAATCTCGCTTCACGCCGAAGGTCTGGCGCTGATCACGGCGCAGGGCAATGCCCTGGGGCGTAAGAACCGCATCGTCTTCCAACCCGCACTCGACAGTTTCACCACCGACGACAACACCCCACCCCTTCAGACCGAAGGGGTACGGATCTACTACCGCATCCGTCCGTAATTTCACCTCTTCCTCCGCCCCGTGGGACGGAGGAAGATTTTTTTCGGATTTTCCGAGAAACTTTTCCTTGCGCACCGCCCCTAAATTCGAGGATTCGTTTCACAAAAAAATCTCTCGAATCATGAAAACCAAAATTTTGATTGTGGCGCTCGCGCTGCTGGCCGTCGCGTGCCTGTGTCTTGAAAAGCAAGTCGCGGAAAACCGCCGTTTGAAGGAAAACCGACGCGCCCTGATGAGCGAAATTCGAACCACGCGCAACCGCCTCGGCGAATCCGCGGCCGAGTGCGAACAACTGCGCCTTTCGCACCGCGAATTACGCCGTCTTCGCCACCTCGACGCGCAACGCATCCGCCGATTGGGCATCTCGCTCCGCCGCGCCCAAAGTCTTGCCCAAAGTGCCACCCGCACCCAAGTTGCGACTGCAACGCCCCTGCGCGACACCGTCATTCTGCGCGACACCATCCGCGACACGCTCCGCTTTTTCCGTTGGCGGGATCAGTGGGTCAGAATCGACGGACGGATCGACCGCGACTCGGTCTTCTGCGCGGTGGAGAGTATCGACACCCTGCGCCAGATCGTCCACCGCGTCCCGCGCCGTTTTTTGTTCTTCCGCTGGGGCACGAAAGCCATCCGCCAGCAGATCACCTCGTCAAATCCCCACACCCGCATCGTTTACACCGAATACCTCAAACTCGGCAAATAATTCCACGAAAAGGCGAATATCAGCAGTTTGGATGCAGAAAAACGGAGTAGCATGTCCCGTTTTTCACAAAAATCGCTATCTTTGTCCATTATGGAACGTATTGCAATATTCCCCGGATCGTTTGATCCCTTCACACGAGGCCACGCCGCCCTCGTCGAGGAGGCTTTGAACCTCTTCGATCGGGTCATTATCGGCATCGGGAACAACACCGCCAAACAGGGTCTTCTTTCGGTCGAGAACCGTCAGCGACTCATCAACGACGTCTATCGCGACAACCCGCGCATCGAAGCCCGCATCTACACGGGACTGACGGGCGATTTTGCCGAGGAGACCGGCGCCTGCGCCATCATCCGCGGTGTGCGCAACACCACCGACTTCGAGTACGAACGCACGATGGAAGCCACCAACCACCGCATCTACCCTTCGATTACGACCGTCATGCTGTTTACCCCCGCCCCCGTTGCCGACATCGCGTCGTCGACCGTCCGCGAGGTGCTTTCGTTCGGTCGCGAGGTCGATGAGTTCATGCCCGAAGGCATCAGTTTGAAGAATTATTTGTAAAACCCAAACGCACCTCCTGCGGGAGGCCTTGCATAAAACAATTTTGAAAGATTATGATGGAATTTACCGCCGAAATGATTGCCGGATTTCTCGAAGGAGAGATCGTCGGTAATCCCCAAGCCAAAGTACACACCGTGTCCTCGATCGAAGAGGGCAAGGAAGGATCGCTGAGCTATCTGACCAATCCCAAATACGAACCGTTCATCTACACCACCGGAGCAAGCATCGTGCTGGTCGACAAGACGTTCACCCCGTCCGAGGAACTGCACACCACGCTGATCAAGGTCGAGAATGCCGCCATGTGCGTCCTGAAACTTCTCGAGATGTACAACGCCGCAAAACCCCGCCGCAAGGGTATTTCGGAGCTTTCGTCGATCTCAAAAGAGGCCGAAGTGGGCGAAGACTGCTACGTGGGCGAATTTACGGTCATCGAGCGCGGCGTGAAGGTCGGCAAGAACTGCCAGATCTATCCGCAGGTTTACCTGGGACAGGGCGTTACCGTGGGTGAGAACACCACGATCTACCCCGGCGTGAAGATCTACGAGGGTTGCCACGTGGGTAACAACTGTATCCTCCACGCAGGCATGGTCATCGGTGCCGACGGTTTCGGCTTCATGCCCAAACCCGACGGTACGTTCGACAAAATTCCCCAGCTGGGTAACGTCATCATCGAGGACAACGTCGAGATCGGTGCCAACACCTGTATCGACCGCGCCAAGACCGATTCGACGATCATCCGCCACGGCGTGAAACTCGACAACCTCATCCAGATCGGCCACAACGTGCAGATCGGTGCCAACACCGTATCGTCGGCACAGACGGGTATCGCCGGCACGTCGAAGGTCGGTGCAAACTGCTTCCTCGCGGGTCAGGTCGGTATTGCCGACCACGTGACGATCGGCGATCGCGTGAAGATCGGTTCGAAGTCGGGTATCGACAAGAACGTGCCCGACGACGAGATCCGTTTCGGTTATCCCGCACTGGCAGGTATCAAATACCACCGTGCCGCCGCCGTATTCAAGGATCTGCCCGACATGGCTCGCGAGATCCGCGCGCTGAAAAAGGAAATTGAAGACCTTAAAAACAAATAAACCATGAAAAAAATCATTTTTGCAGCCGCTGTTGCCGCACTGCTCTACGGATGTGCAGGCGCCCCCAATGCCTATACCTTCAAGGGTACGGTCGAAAATCCCGACGGCAAACTCTTCATCCTCACGAATCAGGGCGTAGCCATTGATTCGACCGTTGTGAAGGATGGCCAGTTCCAGTTCAAGGGACTTGTCGAGGAGAACGATGTCTATTTCCTGACCGATTCGCAGGATCGCCGTCAGTTGAACGTACTGGCTCAGTTCTTCTTCGAGCCGGGTACGATGACCCTCGAGAAGGTCGGTGACGCCTATCAGGTAAGCGGTACCAAGTCCAACGACAAGAGCAACGCCTTAAGCGCCGAAATCAACAAGCTCTACACGGACTATCAGAAGCCCGAAACGACCGACGAGCAGAAGGAGGAGATCCTTGCCAAGGTCGATGAGCTCCAGAAAAAAGCCATCGACGAGAACCGCGACAACCTGTTGGGTGTCGTTCTTTTTCAGAACGAGGCACTCGAGTACAGCGCCACGGATATTTTGGCCGAGATTAAGAAATTCACGCCCGAAATCCAGCAGTCGGCAACCATGATCCGCCTCAAAGAGACGGCCGAAAAGATGCTCAAGAGCGAGATCGGCCAGCCCTATATGGATATGGCACAGCCCGACAAGGACGGTAAGATGATTTCGCTGAAATCGGTCATCGAAACCGAGGGTAACAAATATGTCCTTCTGGACTTCTGGGCATCGTGGTGCGGTCCCTGCCGTGGCGAGATTCCCTACCTGGTAGAGACCTACAAGGAGTTCCACAAGAAGGGCTTCGAGATCTACGGCGTATCGCTCGACGAGAAAGCCGAATCGTGGCAGAAAGTCATCACCGACAAGGAGATGAACTGGATCAACGTCAGCGATCTGAAGGCTTGGAAGAACGAGGGCGCACAGCAGTATGCCGTAATGTCGATCCCCGCCAACTTCCTGATCGACTGCGCAACGGGCAAGATCGTTGCCAAGAACCTGCGCGGTGAAGACCTCGCAAAACAACTCGGCGAATTGCTGAAATAATTTCGCTTCAAGCGATCTGAAAAAGGCTTCCGTTCTTGGGAGCCTTTTTTATTTGCCCGCGGCCGAAATATCGCCGCCCCGCCACGGATATTTGTTTCCCGCGGGCAGAATTCTTGGAGATCTCGCAGAATTTTCCGAATATTGCACCACCAAACCATCCCGCATCATGTCACCCGCAAAACCGAAACACCGCATCATGGGCATTGACCCCGGCACGAACTACATGGGTTACGGCGTCCTCGAAATCGAGGGGCGCACGATCCGTTCGGTGGTGCTGGGCGATATCGATCTGCATAAAATGGACGACCCCTACGCCAAGTTGCGTTATATTTTCGAGCGGGTTACGCGTCTGATCGAAGATTACACACCCGACGAGGTGGCTTTGGAATCGCCGTTTTTCGGGCAGAACGTGCAATCGATGCTCAAACTCGGACGCGCCCAGGGCGTGGCGATGGCGGCGGCTTTGAGTCACGGATTGCCCGTTGCGGAGTATGCCCCGACGCGCATCAAGCAGACGATCACGGGTACGGGTGCCGCCTCCAAGGAGCAGGTGGCAGGCATCGTATGTCGCATGCTGATGGTCGAACACCCCTTGAAGAGGCTCGATGCCACCGACGGCATGGCCGTGGCCTTGTGTCACCACTTCACGACCTCCAATCCGCTGAACGGCGTCTTCGGCAAGGAGAAAGTCAAGGGATTGGGCGGAAATCAAAAAACGCTGTCGAAAAAAGGCTCGAAAAGTTGGGAGCAATTTCTCTCGGAGCATCCCGATCGGGAGATCCGACGAAGTGATCCGAAAGAAATTTAATTTTTCTTTAAAATTTTTACAACTGCGCAACACGCCGACAATCAGTCGTATAAAGGTTGGCGCGGGGTCGGGATCGGCATTTTTTGCATAAAAATAAATCCCTTTTTATTTGGAGCGTAACACATTTTGCCTTATCTTTGCACTCGCAATCAAGAAATAAGGCGCCGTAGCTTAATTGAATAGAGCATCTGACTACGGATCAGAAGGTTACAGGTTTGAGTCCTGTCGGCGTCACTCTTAAGATTCGACCACTTACAGCGGTAAGTGGTTTTTTATTTCTCAAATCCTCCGGGTGCGAGCAAGGAGGGGTCGAGTAAAGAGGGGGCAAGCAAGGTGAGCTCGAGGGGCAATGGCAAAACAAAAAAATCTCCCGAAATCCGACCGATAATTTGCAGAAATAATTTATTTGTCATACATTTGTATTCGCAACAAGGCGCCGTAGCTTAATTGAATAGAGCATCTGACTACGGATCAGAAGGTTACAGGTTTGAGTCCTGTCGGCGTCACTACTCTAAAAGCGGTTTGAAGCATTTCAAACCGCTTTTTTCATTTAAAACCCTCGCGCTATGCTTACCAAAGGCTACATTCAACTCTACACCGGAAACGGCAAAGGCAAAACCACGGCGGCATTCGGACTTGCGGTTCGTGCGCTGTGTGCCGGGCAGAAGGTATATATCGGTCAGTTCGTCAAATCGATGAAATACAACGAGACGCGTCTTGAAGAGAAGTTCGCGGATCTGAGGATCGAGCAACTCGGCCGCGGCTGCTTCATCCACAAAGATCCCGACGCGGAGGACATCCGCATGGCGCACGAAGGGTTGGCGCACTGCCGTGAGATTCTTCAATCGGGGGCATTCGATGTGGTGATTCTCGATGAGTTGTGCATCGCCCTCTATTTCGGCCTGCTCGCGACGGATGAGGTTCTGGAGGCACTCGACGCAAAGGCCGAACACGTGGAGGTCGTCATCACGGGACGCTACGCCCCGCAGGAACTGATCGACCGTGCCGATCTGGTCACCGAGATGCACGAAGTAAAGCACTACTACACGCAGGGCGTCCTCTCCCGTAACGGGATTGATCATTAGACGCGCGGCGGTTTAAAAGTCGCACCGTATCACCCGCACAAAGGGGGTAAGGGATACCCGCGACCCACCCTGTACAAAAAAAAGGAGCTATCCGCATCGCGCCCCACGCAAAAGGGACGCCTGCCCCACTCTTCGCGCCACACAATCCGCGCAGGGGATACCCGCACCGCGCAAAAGGGACACTTCCTCCCCACTGCGCCACCCGCACCGCGCACCATACTCCTCACGCACCGCGACTCACGCACTCCAACCACACCGCACACCACGCCCCGCACAAACACAAAACGACCGAACCCCCAAAAGGTTCGGTCGTTTTGTGTTTCGGGAAAAATTTACTTTCTCCAGAACTTATGCGTGATATCTTCCCACTCGTCCTCCGTAATCCGATAGAGATGTTGGTTGGTCGAGGGCGATGACAACGGCCCGTGAGCGGCATCCCAGTGTCCGAGTTTGATGTAGTCGAACGATCGGGGATCGAGTCCTTCGGGCAGCTTGTCGCAACCCGAATACCAGCCCGTTTTCATGCGGGGCATCTGCTCCTTGACAAATCGCGCCAGCCGCGCCACCTCCAGAGGGGAGGCATCTCCGCCCATAAAGCAGATGCAGGTGACGGATCGTCCGTAACACCCCAACAACCCCATCAGTGCCTCCTCATCGAGCACATGGCCAATGTCCTGTTGCAAGTGCAGGCTGTGACACCCCTTGCAACGGTTCGGGCAGTTGGTGATGTTTAACGCGAGGGTCGTTTCATCGGGAATTTCAGCAAAAACAATATCGAAATTGTAATATTTTACGGTCATTCCCTAACACTCCTTTTCAAGTTTCACGTCATTGGCATTGGCGTGCGCATAGAAACGGCGTGCGGCTTCCTGCTGACGTGCCACCGA
The DNA here is from genome assembly GCA_020026395.1 of Alistipes sp. Lineage (GTDB taxonomy): Bacteria > Bacteroidota > Bacteroidia > Bacteroidales > Rikenellaceae > Alistipes. The sequence continues at coordinate 89,826 of JAHHQM010000002.1, forward strand.
GAAATTCGAGACACGTTTCATGTAACCGATCACACGGGTCAGATAATCGACATTCTTCGAGTGACACTTGGGACACTCCTTCAGGTAACGCTTGTCGATGCATCCGCAATCGTTGCAGATCGTGTTGGGAATATTGAATGTAAAGTAGTTGCAACCCTCGTCGGCAGCCACGCGCAACAGCTGGCGGTACTGCTCCTTCGAAAGGTGATTCTCCAGGTTCATGTGCAGTGCCGAACCACCCGTCAGATGCTCGATGTACTTGCGGCCGTGCAGACGGAACTTGTCGATGATGTTGAGCGACTCGTCCTCCACGATGTAGAAATAGGAGTTGTAGCAGTCGCGCGGTACCTTGTAACCGTCCTCGCGATCCCACTTGGCATGTTTTACACCCACATTCTCGGCGGGAATCATCTCGCAGTTGAACATCAGATCCTTCGAACGATACTTCTTGTTGTAACGCTCGATCAGACCCAGCACGTTCTGCACGAACTCGACATATTGGGGATTGTCGTTGATCTCGATACCCAGCGACTCGGCAGCCTCGACAAGGCCGTTTACGCCGATCGTCAGATACTGACGCGACAGGTTGATGTAACCCGCATCAAACAACGGAAGCATACCCTTGGCCTGCAATTTCTTCAGGTTTTCGTTGTAGGCCATCTGCACCTTGTGTACCAGATCGACAATATCCTCCAGAAACGTCAGATAATGCACGCCGTTCTTCTCGGCATGCTGCACGCAACGGTTCAGGTTGATGGTCAGCACGCTCTTCGATCCGGTCGAAACACCGCCCGCACCCAGCGTATAGCTGAATCCGTTGTCCTGAATCTCGTTTCTCAGTCGGCAGCACGACGACAGCGAATCAGCATTGTCGCTCAGGTAGGTAAAGAACGAGTGACCCTCCGCATACATCTCGGCGGTGAAATCGCCCCACTCCTTATCCTTCACATCGCCGTTTTCGGTCAAAAGCGCCATGGTCTCCACAGGGAAGGTCAGCACGGTCTTCGTGCGCTCCTTGTTGAACCACTTCATGAAACGCTTCTGCAACCACGACAACGAATCCCAGTTGGGACGCGAACCGTCGGGGAAACGAAATTCGCCGAACAGGCTCTCGAAATAGAAGCGGTCGTAGTAAGCCACGTTCCAGAACACGGCCTGGAAGTTACGGGCACCGGTAGGCTGGTTGATCGAGTAGACGATCTGCTCGAAGCAGTCGGTGATCATCTTGTCGATGGTGCGCTGCTTGGTCGAAAGATCGACCACCTTGTCGGCGTTCAGATAGTAGTCCTTGCCGTACTCCATTTCGATGAAGTAGTTCATGTACATGAGGAATTCGGGCGTGGCGCACGCACCGGACAACATCGACGATACGATGAACACCATATTGACAAAACCGCCGCAGAATGCCTTGAGGTTGGTCGGGCGCTTCGAGTTACCGCCCACCGAAATCGTACCGCCCAAAAGCCACGGATACATCGTGATCGAGGCGCAATAGTTGGCCATCGACGTCTCGTCGTTCTTGTAAATATAGTGGTTGTTGAGCAGGTAGAGGTATTTGTCGGACAGCTCCTTACCGAACATCTCCTTGATCTGGTCGGTGAGGATACGACGGTTCAGACGAATGAAATTCTGCTTGGGCAGCTCACCGATCAGCGTCGCAATGTTCTTGTTCTCGACGTTGGCGTTGGCGTCGTATTTGGAACCCGTTGCGGGGTTTTTGGCCTCGCAGTAGTCCATCAGGAAGTTGAGTTTCTCGCGTTCTTCGCGATCCTCAGTATGTTTCTGGCGATAAAGCATATAGCTCTTTGCCACCGCAAAATAACGCTCGGCCATCAAAGCCACTTCAACCTGATTCTGGATCTCCTCGACGTTCATGCCGTCGGACACCCTCACACGGCTCAAAATCGCCATCAAATCATCGTCCGAAGCGTAAGCGCCCACCGACAGGAAGGCCTTGCACACGGCACGACGGATCTTTTCGATGGAGAAAGGTTTCCGCTTGCCGTCTCGCTTGACGATGTAAATTTCCGAACTGCCCATAGTAGTATCTCTTTAAATTTAATTCAGTAAAAAAAAATTACATTTCAGTAAAAACTCACATTTACGTTCTGGTTTTCCACCACCCCGCTCCTATTTTCCCGGAAGGCAGGAGCACCCTGTCACTCACCGCAACGAAAACTTCAAAAAAGTCCTCGTTGTCAGCCCCAAATCAAGGAAAAATGTTCTATTTTTCCCTTTATTTTTACTTTGTTCCCAGAACACGCCATTGAAGGGCGAATGTGTCTTACTCCCGGACAAAAATCACCCCGCACATCCAAGGCAGGTCTTCTGACTCGCTCCCGATCATGCGCCTTCCCGCTTTCTCCCAATAAAAGCAGTGGCATAAAGAGTGCACGATACCACACGGAGTTCACAGCTACGGGTATAGTGCTGATTTTCACAGACTTCCCTTTTGATCTCTGAGACAACTGACGTTATCGGAGAACCTTGATGCGGAACAAAATTAGGAATAGTTTTAAGATAAACAAATTTATTCCCATCAAAAAAAATGAACATTCTATGAACACCTCCGCCCTATGTGGTTATGGCGCGGATTCCGCCCTTTTAATAAAAATTTTTAATACCGGACACCCCGAAAATCGCCCTTCGCCATCCCTTTGCCACAAACGCCCCTCCCCCTTCTCCCTCAGCACCCGTTCAGCCCCCGCAGCACAAATCCTCCAAAAACTGTCCCAAAAGCCCGGATAAAACCCAATGATATATTTAGGTTTTCAAATCAAGAATTTCGGCTTCCGTCGAAAAGTCCGACCCCACCCCCAAAAGCATACCCTATATATAAAAAAAAAGACCTTCGGTTTTCCCGAAAGTCTTTTTTCAAGCGATTTTCCGCCCCGCAGCTAACGCATCGAATTCATACGGATCGACGCCTTGACCAAGGCCAACGCACGGATGCGCGAGATCTCGACATCCTTGTCGGCGTGGTGCGGATTCTGACTCACCAGCTTGACAAATCCCTTGCGTTCGGATTTCTGAATGTATTTCACCGTGACATACTCCTCGCCCTCCATGTCGATCGACAGCAGGTACATGTCGCCCCAGAAAATATCCTCAATATCGTTGAGCTGCTTATAGAGTACGATGTCGCCACTCTTCAAAAGCGGATACATCGAATCGCCCACAATGTAGATCGCCCCGTCACACTTGGGCAGATTGGGGATATGGATGTAATTGATGGGTTTGTTGTCGGGTTGATCAGTGAACAGCGGCACCAGTCCCGCCGTACCCTCGATCGAATACAACGGCACACTCTGCAGGGGCAGCGAATTGTCGGTGCGGTGCATGTAAGCCGTAAAGTCGGGTTCGGCATTGAACATATTGCCCCGACCCGTCTCCAGCCAGTCGGGATTCACATTCAATTCTTGAACCAATATATTTCGATTGCGTGCCGAAAGTCCCGCCTTGCCCGTTTCGATCATCGAAAGGGCGGCCTTACCGATTCCAAGGTGCTGAGCCAGTTGCTCTTGGGTCATTCCGAGTTCTTTACGGATCAGTTTTACACGTTGATTCATATAAAATATTGTAAAGATTTAGAATAAAAACTATTTCTTTTATTCGTTAAATTCAAATTTTGAACTTATCTTTGCGCTACAAAGTTAAACAATTTACCCTTACAAAGCAAAAAAAATTTGAAAAAACGCATCATTATCAAACATGTATTCGGTTTCATCTAAACTTTATGATGAGGCAACAGCGCTGATTTGCCAAGCAGCCGACGGTCGCGGATATCTCTCCGACGCGTTCGGTTTCGAGTACGGGGATGTGGCGTGTCGGTTAAGCCTTTCGGTGCTTCTCTACTATACGGAAGTGGATTTTCCCGAAGGCCGACGCCGCCTGCTGTGCGATGCGGTTCCCGTGTGGTGGGAATTTCACACCACGACTCCGGAGCGGGAACTGCTCAACGACTTCTCGTTCTCCGAGGTACGCAAACGCCTGCAACAAAGTTGCCGATGACAACTTTGTTCCTTCGGACATCCGCCGCCTCCCTTCTTTTCGGATCCGGCATGATCCTGCGGATGTCGCTCTTCTTTCATTCGCACTCCCGACGACCGCCCGTCGTGATGCCGCACAAAGGCCGTCGGAAGCGCAAAACCCCTTAAAACCGCATCGGAGGCCGAACGCCTCCCTACATTTACCCTATGGACTCAACCCATAAAACGACCTCAGCAGGTAAATCTGCTGAGGTTTTTTGCACCTTTGAGGAGTTCGCTCTGGCCATTTACCCCTTTCTCGAACTCCAACCCTTCCACCGCGCCTACTACCGCGTGCTGGAAGCATTTGCCCGCGGGCAGATCCGCCGTCTGATTGTCACCATGCCCCCGCAACACGGCAAAAGTGTCGGGGCATCGACCCTGCTTCCGGCCTACATTCTGGGGCTTGATCCCGACTGCCGCGCCGCCATTGCCTCCTATTCGGGGATGCTGGCCTCGAAATTCAACCGCCGCGTGCAGCGCATCCTCTCCTCGCGCGAATACGGCGCACTCTTCCCCGCCACCACCATCAAGCAGGGCAACAAACCGCCGAGCTACATCCGCACGGCCGACGAGGTGGAGATCATCGACCACCACGGCGGCCTGTTATCGGTCGGACGCGAAGGCTCGCTGACGGGCAACCGCGTCGATTGTTTCATTCTGGACGACCTCTACAAGGATGCGCTCGAGGCCAATTCTCCCCTTATCCGCGCCAATTGCTGGGAGTGGTACACCTCGGTGGTGCGCACCCGCATGCACAACCTCTCGCGCGAGCTGATCGTCTTCACGCGCTGGCACGAGGAGGATCTCATCGGTCAGATCCTTGCCAAAGAGCCCGTCGATCCGCTCCTGAACTGGCGTCAGCTCACCGACACCCCGCCCGAGCGATGGCTGCATCTGAATTTCGAGGCCGTCAAGACCTCGCCCCCGTCCGAAATCGACCCCCGCAGAGAGGGAGAAGCCTTATGGGAGGCACAGCACAGCGTAAAGCTCCTGCAAGAAAAACGCCGCCTCGACCCGCTTCAGTTCGAAGCGATGTATCAGGGTCACCCCTCGTCGAAGGAGGGGCTGCTTTACGGCACGAACTTTCCGGAATACGAGGTGCTGCCCCACGAAATCGTGCGCCGCGCCAACTACACCGACACGGCCGATACGGGCGACGACTACCTGTGTTCGATCTCCTACGTAACCGATGCCGACGGCATTATTTACGTTACGGATGCGGTTTATTCGCGCGAGACGATGGAGGTAACCGAGCCGCTGGTGGCCGACCTGTTCTGTCGCAGCGACACCCGCCTTGCCGCCATCGAGAGCAACAACGGCGGACGCGGATTTGCACGTGCCGTCCAACGCCTCGCCCCGATGACCAAGGTCGAATGGTTCCACCAGTCAAACAACAAGGAGGCACGTATCCTCTCGAACTCGGCCACAGTCATCCACCTGTTGCGTTTTCCGCGCGGGTGGCATCTCCTGTGGCCGGAACTCTACACCCACCTGACCACCTACCGCCGCGTGTTCCGCACCAACCGCTGGCACGATGCCGCCGATGTGGTCACGGGCATCATCGAACGCGAAACCGAGACGCCCTCGTCGGGACGTATGCGCGGAGTAAGGTTTCTCTAATCACTCCCGCGCAAACGGTCATATTGTCCTATACGGCGCAAAAATTCATCCAAAGAGCATCCGTCCGATGCTCTTTTTTTTTATCTTTGCGACGGACTTTTGTCCCAAAACAAAGCTTATAAAACTATGAAAAAATTGAAAATCGGAGATCTCTGCGCCTCACTGCCCATCGTACAGGGCGGTATGGGTGTCGGGATATCGCTTTCGGGTCTTGCCTCGGCAGTGGCCCGCGAAGGAGGGATCGGCGTCATCTCGTCGGCCGGTCTCGGTGTGATCCATAAGACCCTCGGCCGCGATTATCGCGAAGCCTCGATCGAAGGGTTGAAACTCGAACTGAAGAAAGCCCGCGAGGCAACGCGCGGCATCATCGGCGTGAATGTCATGGTGGCCATGTCGAATTTCGCCGACATGGTGCGCACGGCCATCGAGCAGAAGGCCGACATCATCTTCTCGGGAGCAGGGCTTCCGCTGAACCTGCCGTCGTTCCTTACGTCGAACGCCAAGACGAAACTTGCGCCCATCGTCTCGTCGGCGCGTGCCGCCAAACTCATCTGTCGCAAATGGTGGAGCGAGTTCCGCTACCTGCCCGATGCCCTCGTGCTCGAAGGCCCCAAGGCGGGCGGTCACCTCGGCTACAAACGCGACCAGATCGAGCGGGAGGAGTTTTCGCTGGAGCACACCCTTCCCGAAGTGCTCGCCGAAGTGCGCGAGATCGAAGCGGCACAGGAGTGCCACATTCCCGTGATTGCCGCCGGAGGCATCTACACGGGCAAAGACATTTACCGAATTATGGAATCAGGCGCCGACGCCGTGCAAATGGGTACGAGATTTGTCACGACCGAGGAGTGCGATGCCGACCCCAAGTTCAAGGAGTGTTACCTGAACGCCACGGCAGACGACATCGAAATCATCCAGAGTCCCGTCGGGATGCCCGGACGAGCGGTGCACACACCGTTCCTCGATCGGGTGAAACAGGGATTGACCATCCCGAAATCCTGCCCGTTCGACTGCATCCGCACGTGCGACATGGTACACAGTCCCTACTGCATCATGCTCGCCCTGTACAACGCCTTCCGCGGTCGTATGCAGCAGGGTTACGCCTTCTGCGGTGCCAATGCCTGGCGTGCCGAAAAGATCCAAAGCGTCAGGGAGGTCATCTCGTCGCTCCGCGAGGAGTACGAACGCCTCTTCAGGGTACACGCCCCGATCGGCAATCTGTAATCCGCACGGATCCATTCCTTTCAAGCCGTCCGAATATTCGGGCGGCTTTTTTATGCGACCGCCTCAACCCGCCCCTAAAAACTCGCACCCCAAACGCCCGCAGATTCACTCGCTCCGAAAAAAAACCGCTCCGAAAGAACCGCTCCCAAACGCCGTTTCCCTCTTTTTCCCCGCCGATCCGCCCTTATCCGAAGCCGCTCCCCGCGCCCCAACAAAAATTGCCGCCCGCCGTTCCTTCCCCGCCCCACAAAAAAAAGTCCGCCCCCGATCGGGAACGGACAAAAAAGCAGGGAGCGATAAACTCCCTGCCGTATATGAGGTAAAATCTGATTTTATGATTAGATGATACCCTGCTCCAACATAGCCTGGGCAACCTTCATGAAGCCGGCGATGTTAGCACCCTTCACGTAGTCGATGTGACCGTCGGGCTGAGTACCGAAGGTAACGCAAGCCTCGTGGATGCTCTCCATGATGTGGTGCAGTCTCTCGTCAACCTCTTTTCCGGTCCACGAAATGTGCATGCAGTTCTGAGTCATCTCCAGACCCGAGGTAGCAACGCCACCAGCGTTTACAGCCTTACCCGGAGCGAAGAGAACGCCCTTCGACTGGAACTCGTGGATGGCTTCGGGGGTACAACCCATGTTCGAAACCTCGCAGCAGCACCAGGTACCGTTAGCGATCAGCTCCTTGGCATCGTCACCGTTCAGCTCATTCTGGAATGCGCAAGGCAGTGCGATATCACACTTAATGCTCCAAGCCTTCTTACCGGGAACGAACGTAACCAGCGAGGGGAACTTGTCGGCCAAGTCCTGAACCTTGTTACGGTTCGACGAACGCATAACGGGCAGGTAGTCGATCATCTCGGCGGTGATACCGGCGGGAATGTGGCAAACACCATCGGGACCCGAAATAGCGATCACCTTACCACCGAGCTCGGTAGCCTTCATTGCGGCACCCCAAGCTACGTTACCGAAACCGGAGATGGCAACAGTCTTACCCTTGATGTCCTTACCAGCGGTCTTCAGAACGAGATTCGTGAAGTACAGAGCACCGAAACCGGTAGCCTCGGGACGGAGGATCGAACCACCCCAAGTCATACCCTTACCCGTCATCACACCAGTGTGGTATTTGCGAGCGAGTTTCTGGTACATACCGTTCAGGTAACCGATCTCACGGCCACCGCAACCAACGTCACCAGCGGGGATATCGGTATCAACACCGATGTTGTTCCACAACTCGGTCATGAAGGCCTGGCAGAAACGCATGATTTCGCCGTTCGACTTGCCGACGGGATCGAAATCCGAACCGCCCTTACCGCCACCCATAGGCAACGTGGTCAGTGCGTTCTTGAAAGTCTGCTCGAAACCGAGGAACTTCAGCATCGAGAGGTTAACTGCCTTGTGGAAACGGATACCGCCTTTGTACGGGCCGATAGCGCTATTGAATTGAACACGATAACCGATGTTGGTCTGAACTTCGCCTTTATCGTCAACCCATGTTACACGGAACGTGAACACGCGGTCAGGCTCAACGATACGCTCAACGATCTTTGCGGCCTCGAATTCGGGGTGTTGATTATAGATAGGTTCGATAGACTCGAGAACTTCCTGTACTGCCTGCAGGAATTCGCTTTCACCGGGGTGCTTGCGCTCCAGGTCAGCCATGATTTTTTTAACTTCCATATTTCTATTTTTTAAGGTTAGGTTTCTTTTTCTACAAATATAAGCATATTTCTTATAGATTGTAACTTTTTCGCAAAAATAATTCACAATTTCGAGGCCGTTTTTCGCTCACCTATATAAAACAAACGAAGCCGCCTACGCCCCGCCCGAAATGAATTTGTGAGATTCGGCAGAGCAAAATTCTATTTTTAGGAAAAAAAAGTTATCTTTGTTCGAATCAAAAGAATTTTTTGACACACGATAATGAATTCTGCAAAATACACTTTACAGGAAGTCACCTCAGCGGCGCTTGTCGATGAGTGGCTGAACTTTCCGAAACGACTCTATAAAGACAACCGCAACTGGGTCTGCCCCCTGGATGACGACATCCGCGAGGTGTTCGACCCCGAAAAGAACGAACTTTTCAAAGAGGGTGAGGCCGCACGCTGGATCGCCCTCAACGCCGATGGCGAAATCGTAGGCCGCATCGCCGCATTCTACAACCGCGAGAAAGCAATGCTCGACGAACAGCCCACGGGCGGATGCGGATTTTTCGAATCGATCGACGACCAGCAGGTTGCCAACCTTTTGTTTGACGCTGCACGCCTGTGGCTTGCGGCACGCGGCATGGAAGCCATGGACGGCCCGATCAACTTCGGCCAACGCCGCGACTGGTGGGGATGCCTCGTGGAGGGATTCGAATTCCAACCCCTGTACCGCAACCCCTACAACCCGCCCTACTACAAGGAACTCTTCGAGAACTACGGTTTTCAGAACTATTTCAACCAATACAGCTACATCTGGCGCGTGAACGGCACCGAAGCCAACAAACTGATCTTCACCCGTGCCGAACACCTCTACTCCAATCCGGGTTACCACGTCGAGCACATCGACATGAACAACCTGGAGGAGGAAGCCGAGAATTTCCGCATCATCTACAACAAAGCCTGGTCGCTGTTCTCGGGCGTGAAACCCATCTCGCACGAGGAGGCCATGCACCTGATGCGCACGATGAAACCCATCATCGACCCCAACATCATTTTCTTTGCCTACTTCCACGACGAGCCGATCGGCTTTTTCATCACCGTTCCCGACCTGAACCGCCTGATCGGCAAGTTCAACGGCAAGTTCGGCCTGTGGCAGAAACTCAACCTGATGTGGAACCTCAAGGTACGCAAGTCGTGCGACCGTGCATTTGCGCTGATTTTCGGCATCACGCCCGAATTCCACGGCAAGGGTGTCGAGTCGGCCATGATGGTCAAGTACTGGCACTACATCGAGGAGGCAAAGAACCCCTACAAGACGATGGAATTGGCGTGGGTCGGCGATTTCAACCCCGTGATGAACCGTATGGTCGAGCGCTACGTGTGCGCCGAGCGCCATAAGGTACACACCACCTACCGCTACCTGTTCGACCGCACGAAGGAGTTCCACCGCTGTCCGCGTCTGGGCGTCAAACGACAGGAGTAGCACCCCTGCCCCGAAATCGGATCAACCACCCGACCCGAGGGCACAAAAAAACGAGCACAAACCTTAAAACTTTAATAATCTAAACTATGAAAACAACCGTATTTGTAAACCATCATATCGCCGCAGGCGCCAAGATGGCCGAATTTGCAGGCTACAACATGCCGATCGAATTCACGGGAATCAACGACGAACACCTCACCGTCCGCAACGGCGCGGGCGTTTTCGACGTGAGCCACATGGGCGAATTCTGGGTTAAGGGTCCGCACGCGCTGGATCTGTTGCAGAAGGTGATGTCGAACGACGTGTCGAAACTCGTGGACGGCAAGGTGCAGTATTCGTGCATGCCCAACGGCCGCGGCGGTATCGTCGATGACCTGTTGATCTACCGCGTGGATGCCGAGACCTACATGCTCGTGCCGAATGCCGCCAACATCGACAAGGACTGGAAACACATCCTCGAGGCCGCCAAGGAGTTCGGTATGGAGGCAGGCCACGGCAAAGAGCTCTACAACGCATCGGACGAGATCTGCCAGCTGGCCGTTCAAGGCCCCAAGGCCATGAAGATCATCCAGAAGATGTGCCAGGAGCCGGTCGAAGATATGGAGTACTACACCTTCAAGAAGACCGAGGTGGGTGGCGTGAAGGTCATCCTTTCGATCACGGGTTACACGGGTGCGGGCGGTTGCGAGATCTACGCCGCAAACGAAGATGCCGAGCAGCTGTGGAAAGCACTCTGGGAGGCAGGAGAAGAGTACGGATTGAAGAATATCGGTCTGGGTGCACGCGACACGCTGCGTCTGGAGAAGGGCTTCTGCCTCTACGGCAACGACATCGACGATACGACTTCGCCCATCGAGGCAGGTCTGGGTTGGATCACGAAGTTTGCCGAGGGCAAGAACTTCATCGACCGCGAATATCTGGAGCGTCAGAAAACCGAGGGCGTAACGCGCAAACTCGTGGCCTTCAAGCTCATCGACCGTGGTATTCCGCGTCACGGCTATAAGCTCTGCACCCTGGAGGGCGAGGAGATCGGCCACGTGACTTCGGGTACGATGTCGCCCTGCCTGAAGATCGGTATCGGTATGGGTTACGTCAAGAAGGAGTACTCGAAGATCGGCACGGAGATCGCCGTCGAGTGCCGCGGCCGCCTTCTGAAGGCCGAGGTCGTAAAACTGCCGTTCGTATAGAACGATACCTCTTTATATAATAAACCCCGTCACTCGGCGATGAGTGACGGGGTTTTATTTTGCTTAAGAAACGGGTTACTGCTTACGCACCCACTCCAAAACGGGATCGATGCCGTTTACATAGTCGTCCACCGACATCTCCAACAGCACGTCGGGCGCCAGAGTCGGCATATCTTCCTCCACCATCTTGAAATATTTGGTCGAATAACAAACCTCAATTCCCGATTCGGGCAACTTGAACGAACGCACCTCACCGTAGTGGTTCGGCTTTCCGGCGGTTTGCTCACCCAACAAGCATACCCCCAATTTCTGCTTCAGATCCAGCGCATTGAGAATGCCCGACGAGAAGGTCGAACGACCGATGACGCCGTAAATCTTCAAATCGGGATGCTGACGATGTTCCGCGATGAGTTTTTCGACCAGCGCAGTAAATTGAGCGGAACTGCCGCCCGAATTGTAACGCAGATCGAACACCACCTTGCGCATCTTGCCCTTTCGGATGGTCTCAAGCACCCGATCGGCAAACTCAAGGAACGACGGCAGCTGCTCGGCCACCTTCGGATTGCCATACTGCGCCTCCAACTCCCGACTCCAGCATTTGTTGTACTGCACATAATAGATCGAACCGTTGTCGATGAGCGATTCGGTGAACAACTGACGTCCGTTGCGCAGACACATCGCCACTTTCTTGGGGTTGAGCGTTTCGTACTCCTCATCGTACGTACCGATCGTCATCTCGACCGACTCGCGACGGCCGTCCCTTTCGAAGGTCATCAGCGCGGCATCGCCCGTCACCGTACCCAGAAAATTATGCAGATCGCAGTAAGCCAACAATTTGGGGACGACATTCCGTACGTTCGACACATTATCGACCGTCAGCAGCGTGCAGAACTTCGCGGCCACTTCTTCGATCGGCTGACCGTTGATTTCCACCAGATTCCAACCCAGCAGACGGGCATATTGGGGTTTGGTGGCGAGCAACACGTAATCATTGCCGAACCCCACCAATCCGATCGGCAGAATCCGCTGACGGCTCAGATAAGGCACGATGTTGATCGCCGTATGCGAATCGCCCATTCCGGCCAGGACCTGTTGCAGACGGACGGCAAGTTCGAATTTGGAACCCTTGCGGCAATGCTTCGCCACGCTCTTCATCTCCTTGCGGAATTCGCGTTCGCTCTTCTCGGCAAAGAGGTTGAAATGTCGTTTGGGCAGTTCCTCGCGCATATACCGCACATCCCCGCGCCAATCCCCCACCACGGGATTCTGGGCGCGTACCGTCACGCAGGAAGCCAACACACACAGCAATACGAGTAAATGTTTTTTCATAGGGATCGAGTTTTATTTTTAGTCCTAAGTTCGGAACGAAAGTAATCAAACGCAAACGATTCTCAAACCATTACGCCGTTTTTTTCATCGGCCGACCTTAAAAAAAGAGCATCGCCCCCGAAAAGGCAATGCTCTTAAACTATCTTTTTCACCCAAACGGCTACTCCACGTACAACACCAGTCCCTTCAGGTATTCGCCTTCGGGGTGGTAGATGTTGATCGGGTGATCGGCAGGCTGGGTCAGCTGATGCAGGATGCGCACCTTACGTCCTGCGATGGCTGCCGCCGAGAAAACCGTCGTACGGAACAACTCCTTCGACACGGCCTGCGAGCAGGAGAACGTGAAAAGGATGCCGCCCGGCTTGATCTGCGACAGGGCACGCGCATTCAGTCGCTTGTACCCCTGCATGGCGTTGCCCAACACGCGGTGGTGCTTGGCGAAAGCCGGAGGATCGAGGATAATCAGATCATATTTCGAACCGATATCTTTCAGATAGGTCACCGCATCGGCCGCCACCTCCTCGTGGGGGGCATTTTCGCCGAAGTTCAAGACCATGTTGTCACGCGCCAGCTCCACGGCACGCTCCGAAGAATCCACCGAGCAGACCTCCTTCGCACCGCCCGCCAGGGCATAGACCGAGAATCCGCCCGTGTAGCAGAACGTGTTGAGCACGGTGCGACCCTTGGCATAACGCTTCACGAGTTCGCGGTTCTCGCGCTGGTCGAGGAAGAATCCCGTTTTCTGACCCTCCTCCCAATTGACGAAGAATTTCTGGCCGTGCTCCAGGACGACCTCCGACGAGCGTTTCGACTGTCCCCACAGGTAGCCGTCCACCGCACCGAGGTTGGCTTTCGGCGGTACGGTCTGCGACGATTTGTCGTATACGGCCGTGATCTTGTCGCCGTAGACCGAACGGATCGCCTCGCAGATCTCGCGACGCGAGCGGAACATACCGCACGAGTGGCACTGCACGACGGCCGTCGTATTGTAGATATCGACCACCAATCCGGGCAGCGAATCGCCCTCACCGTGAATCAGACGGTAGCACGTGGTATCTTCGCAATCGGTGTATCCCAATGTGCAACGCACCTCATAGGCACGTGCGATGCGGTTGTTCCACCACTTCTGGTCGATCACCTCGTCCTCGAACGAAAGCACGCGCACGGCAATCGAACCGATCTGATAGTGACCCTTGGCAATGAACTCACCGCGGCTGGTATATACGTCAATGATGATGCCCTCCTGAATCTGGTCGTCGCTTTCGGCTTCGATACGATCCACAGCACCTGAAAAAATCCACGGGTGGCGGCGCATGAGCGACTCTTCCTTCCCGCGTCTAAGCACGATTCTCGGGTTCATGAAACTCTATTTTTTGATTTTGGGCGTATCTTGTAATTTGTTGTAGATCTGGATGCACACCCACGCATCGGTGGCGGCGTAGAGCAGTTGGCTCGGCGTGAAGCTTGCGGCCTCCCAGTTGCTCAGGCGTTGCGCCTTCGAGACGCGTTTGCCGAGTACGATGGCCGACATTTTGCGCAGGCTTTTCTCCTCGATGCCCCACTCGGGCATGAGCGACTGCAAATCGATGAATCCTCCGTCGCGGAAGTGCCTCAACTTACGCAGCGAACGCAGATCGCCCGCCACATCGGCACCGATCTTCCGCACCGATTTCGATTCGAGCAGTTGCAGGATGGATTTGCAGAAGGGAATTTTATTCAAGCGGAACAAGTAGCACACCGACGGGGTCGACAACTGCAACAGGGCGACCCGATACGACACACCCGGACGGAACGAAGGGCGTGTTTCGGTGTCAAATCCGATGACGGGATATTGTTTCAGATCGTTGCAGGCGGCCTCGACATCCTCTTCGCGGTCGATCACGCGGATCGTGCCGGGAAATTCGATGGCGGGCAAATCGGCCGTTTGTTCGTTACCGATTTTCGGGATAAAATGATTCTCTGTGCTCATCACGTTGCAAAATTCTCACAAAAGTAACCATTTTTCCGTTTATTTCCGAATTTTTTCGAGCAGTCCGTCCTCGCGCGTGCGCAAAACGCCCTCGCCGATCAATCCGCGGAGCACTTCGCCCGAGCGTTCCACCCCACATTTAAGCTGTGCACACAGCCGTGCGGGGTCGGTTTCGCCACGATCCACCAGCGCAAGGATCTCGCTCCGAATCGCTTCGTTATCCTCCGCCTGACGCTTCCTTTGACGTCGTCTTTCCAGACAAAGATCACACACGCCACACTCCGAAGTGTCCTTACTGCCGAAGTAGGCATCGAGCACCGCACTGCGACACCGATCCTCGTTCTCGGCATAGGCAATCATATGCTCGAAACGCTCGTGCATCAGGGCTTTGCGCCGCTGATAGGTGTCGGGCGAAATGTAGAGATCCTCCCGCGGCAGACGCTCCTCGTCGAAATAGATCATCGGCGCGTGGTTCGAGGGGATGTAACGGATCAGACGCAACTGCCACAACTTTTTGAGCAGCTCCTTCACATGATCGATCTTGTAGCCGCTCCACGTGGCCAGTTCGTTCTCGTTGATGGGGCGGAAATCGGTGAACACGCCGTTGTACAGGCGCAGGATCGTACGGATGAAATGGTCGAGTTCCTCGCGTCGGATGCGCACCTTATACAGGTCGTCGCGACTCACGCAGAACATCAACCGCGCGGGGTTGTCCTGCGCATCGGTCAGGGTCAGATAGCCGTTTTGTTGCAGGAGTTTCAGCGCACTCTGCACCTTCCCGATATAGAGGTGTTCGCGGGCGCAGAAGTCGAAGATGTTGAACAGCATCGACGCGCCCTGTCCTTCGCCGAATCCGACCTGAAGGAACGAACATACGCGGTCGTAAATATCCTTGATCTCCTCGATCGGCGGAAATTCCCGATCGAACCGCCGTGCAATGCGCTCGGCATCGTCTTTTTCGACCAACAAAAGCGCATAGGCGCGTTTTCCGTCACGCCCCGCACGCCCCGCCTCCTGGTAGTAGCTCTCCAGCGAGTCGCACATCGAGTAGTGCAACACGAACCGCACATCGGGTTTGTCGATGCCCATACCGAAGGCATTCGTGGCGACCATCACCCGCACGCGACCCGACAACCACTCCTCCTGGCGTTGGTTGCGCTCGGCATAACCCATGCCGCCGTGATAGGCCGCGGCCGAGATGCCCTCGTTGCGCAGGAATTCGGCAATCTGCTCCGTACCCTCGCGCGTCCGCATATAAACAATGCCCGTACCCGGCACGCCGTGGATCATGCGCAACATCTGCCCGTTCTTGTCGTCCGTGTGGCGCACGCTGTAGGAAAGATTCGCTCTTAGGAAACTGCTTCGAAGAATATGCTCCTCGCCGAACGACAACCGCTCCATGATGTCCTTCGTCACGAGCTCCGTGGCCGAGGCCGTCAGCGCCAACACGGGCACATCGGGCAGCATTTCGCGCAGTTGGGCGATGCGCAGATAGGCGGGACGGAAGTCGTAACCCCACTGCGAAATGCAGTGCGCCTCATCGACGGCCAGCAGCGACACCTTCATGCGCTGTACCCTCAGGCGGAACGGCTCCGAAGCGATGCGTTCGGGTGCGATGTAGAGGAATTTGACATCGCCATAGGTGCAGTTGTCCAGCGCAATGTCGATCTGACGGGGCGACAACCCCGAATGCACCGCCACTGCCGGAATGTGCCGACGCCGCAACTGATCGACCTGATCCTTCATCAGTGCGATCAGCGGGGTGATGACGATGCACAAACCCTCGCGTGCCATGGTGGGCACCTGATAGGTCAGCGATTTACCGCCACCCGTAGGCATCAGGGCGAGCGTATCGCGTCCGTCCATAACCGAACGGATGATCTCCTCCTGCACGGGACGGAACTCTTCGTACCCCCAGAAGCGTTTCAGGACTTCGTGGATTTTATCTTGGGCGACATTCATAGGTACAAAGGTAGGAATTTTCATAAAGATTTCCCCCGTACCATCCCCAAAATAAGGTAAATCCGCCCCCGAAAGAACAGAAATATTTGCAGAACGACAAAAAAATTCTATTTTTGCAACGATCCGAAAAAGATGAAAACCATGAAGATAAATTCCGAATACCAAATCCGCGAAATGGCCGGCGAACACGTCATCGTCCGCCCGGGTCGTCTGGGGGTCGATATGACCCGCGTCATCTCGCTCAACGACACCTCATTGTTCTTGTGGAACGAGCTGCACGACCGGGAATTTACGGCCGAAGATGCCGCACAGCTTCTGACCGGGAACTACAAGGTCGATGCGGCCACCGCACTTCGCGATGCCGAGGCCTGGTGTCGCAAACTGGTGGAAAGCGGATTGGCAAAATAATTGTACGGGTCAGGCAGAAACCCATGAAACACCGCAAATCCATATCGCTGGGGCTTATGGTCGTCTATCTTTTGACGACCCTCTTCTCGGCGTACCTTTCGCTCACGTGCATCTGTTCGCACGAAAGAGGCGAACGGCACGCCTGTGACACCTCGTGCAGTCACACCCCGGGCGAAGGCGTGGATTCGTTCCGTGTGGATTCCTCGTGCCGTTGTCTGCACCACTACCTGGCCGACAATACGAATCTCTATGTAGATTCCGACCGTGACCGCAGTCACACCCCCTCCCAACAACTTCTTCAGATCCTCCTTCCGACGGAGATCCGCACCGAATACAAGGAGCAGACTCTGGAACGGATTCCCGCCCCGCGCTCCGTTCCGCTCCATTCGCGCATCATCACGCCGCGCCCCTTGCGCGGCCCTCCCGCACTGGCTTAAAATCTGACCTTTCGGTTTGTCCCACGCGACGAACCCCGGTACGCCGTATCGTTACCGCACCCACAAAAGATCACTTTTAAACCATTGCAAAATCATGAAACTCAACAAAATACTTCTTACGGGTCTTTTCGGACTCGCCACCATTCTATCCGCTTCTGCCCAGGAAATCCACGGCACGGTCTTCGACGAACAAAAAGAGGCACTTGTCGGTGCTTCGGTCTATTGGGCAGACACCCGCGTAGGTACGAGCGTCGATATCGAAGGACGCTTCAAACTGCACCGCGTCAAGGGTTATGACCGCCTCGTGGCCTCGTATCTGGGTTATCTGAACGACACCATCCAGGTTAAGGAGGGCGTCAGCCTTGCCGATTTCGTCCTCAAACCCGAGGGCACGAGCCTTGAGACCGTCGTCATCAACTCCAACCAGAGCGGCAACTACGTCAAACGTATGGGCACCGTAAAAACCGAGATGATCTCGTTTGCAGGCTTGTGCAAGATGGCATGCTGCAACCTGGCCGAATCGTTCGAGAACTCGGCTTCGGTGACTGTCGGTTACAGCGATGCCATTTCGGGTGCGCGTCAGATCAAGATGCTCGGTCTGGCAGGAACCTACACCCAGATTCTCGACGAGAACCGCCCCATCATGCGCGGTCTGAGCGCCCCCTACGGCCTGAGCTATACGCCGGGTATGTGGCTCAACTCGATCCAGGTCTCCAAGGGCATATCGTCCGTGACGGCAGGCCACGAAGCCATCACCGGACAGATCAACCTCGAACACCGCAAGCCGACCGATTCGGAGCGCCTGTTCGTCAATCTCTACCTCGATGACGAGCTGCGTCCCGAGGCCAACATTTCGTCGGCCATTCCGATCAACGACCGCCTCTCGACCGTCCTCTTGCTGCACGGCTCGACCGACACCGAGGCACGCAGCATGCACCACATGGACAAGAACCACGACGGCTTCCGCGACATGCCCCGTTCGAACCAGATCAACGTGGCCAACCGCTGGCTCTACACCGCACCGAGCGGCTTCCAGTTGCGTTGGGGTGCGAAATATACGCAGGAGGAACGCCTCGGCGGACAGCTCCACTACAAGCGCGATATGCGCGAACGGATGCACACCGCATGGCAGGACGAGGAAACGCTCTACGGCTCGTTTATCCGCAACCGCAATGCAGGTGCCTACATCAAGGCCGCAAAACCCGTCGGACGATCGGTTTACGACCTTTTCGAGGAAAACGAACTGCGTTCGAACATCGCATTTGTGGCCGACTTCGACCACTTCAACGAGAATGCCTATTTCGGTCTGAACAACTACACGGGTAACGAGAATTCGCTGGCCGCGACCCTCATGTACAACCACTATTTCACGACCCGTTCGTCGCTGATCATCGGTTCGCAGCTCCACCTGCAGTATTTCGACGAGCAGCTGGACAACAACACCCCGTGGATCGCCCAGTCGCCCGCCATGCACTATAACCTCGACCGCAACGAGCGCGAGGTCGGTCTTTTCACCGAGTACACCTACGCCATCAAGGAGAAATTGTCGCTGGTAGCGGGTATCCGCGGTGATTACAACCACTATTACGACCGATTCTTTGTCACCCCGCGCGGCCACATCAAGTGGGATCCGAGCCGTTCGACCACCCTGCGCCTGTCGGCAGGTCTGGGCTACCGCTCGACGAACATCATCACCGACCACATCGGTATCCTCACGACGGGTCGTCAGATCCGCCTTCCCGAGGCATTCCACGACTTCGACCGCATGGAGAAGGCACTGACCCTGGGCGGAAGCATCACGCAGACGTTCGGCCTGGTGAAAAAGGACGACGCCACGCTGAGCCTCGACTACTTCCGCACGGAGTTCTACAACTCGGTGGTGGTCGATCAGGAGTATTCGCCCTCCGAGATCATGATCTACAACACCGACGGCCGTTCCTACACCGACACCTATCAGGTCGATTTCACGTGGACGCCCGTCGAACGACTGGATATCTTCGCCACGTTCCGCTACACCAATTCGTCGATGACGATCAACCGTCCCGACGGTACGACGGCCAAGGTTGAGCGCCCGCTCGTCAGCCAGTACAAGACCCTTCTGAACATCCAGTACGCCACCAAGTTCCGCCGCTGGACGTTCGATGCCACGGCACAGTACAACGGCGGTTCGCGCATCCCCTCGCAGACGGGACTTCTGGCCGATACCTACCACTCGCCCGCCTACCCCGTGTTCTTTGCACAGATCACCCGCAAGGTGGGTCGTTTCGACCTCTACCTCGGTTGCGAGAACATCGCCGACTACCGCCAGGAGGATCCGATCATGGGTGCCGACCGTCCCTTCTCGACGGCCTTCAACTCGATGAACGTGTGGGGACCGCTCATGGGTCGCAAGTTCTACTTCGGTCTGCGCTTTAATTTATATTAATAAGGTATAACAACTTTAAAACATCCGATAACTATGAAAAAGATTATTTTAATGACGTTGGCTCTTGTAATGAGCCTGACGATTGCGGTTGCCAAAGCACCCGCCAAAAAATCCGTCAAGACGACCGTCTTCACCACCGACATTCACTGCCACAGCTGTGTCAATAAGATCATGAACAACGTACCGATATTCGGCAAGGGCGTCAAGGACGTCAAGGTCAATGTCGATACCAAAGAAGTGACGATCGTTTACGATGCCTCGAAAAACACCGACCTGCACCTCATCGAGGCCTTCCGTTCGCTGAAGGTCAATGCCGAGGTGAAGGGCGAAAAACCCGCTCCCGAAAAGAAATAATCGGGCGTATCCAAAACCAAAACGGGCGGGAGATCCACCAAGGATTCCCGCCCGTTTTTATACCCACAAAAAAGGGTCGCACCTTAAGAAGTGCGACCCTTTTTCGTATACGGATCTGTTGTCCGCTTATTTCTTGTTGTTTCTCATACGTGCCTCCTGCTCGCGCATCAGCTCCTCGTAACGAGCCTGGAAACGCGATTTCTTGCCGTTTGATTTCTTGGCGGCATTGGCATTCATGATGGCCTGAATCTTCGTGTCATCGACGATGCGGCGGATGATCTGCGTCTGACCGATCGTGAAGAGGTTCGACAACAGGTAGTAGTAGCACAAACCGCTCGAGTAAGAGTTGAACCACAGGAGCATCATGATCGGCATCAGATAAACCATCATGAACTTCATGCCGGCCATCTGGGGCTGCGATGCCGAAGTCTGGTTGTAGTTGTAGAGCGAGTAGCCGAACAACGACACGGCCATCAACAGGGCAAACAGACTGATGTGGTCACCATACATCGGGATCGAGAACGGCAACTGAAGAATGCTGTCGTACGACGAGAGGTCATCGGCCCACAGGAACGACTGACCGCGCAACTCGATCGATGCGGGGAAGAAGCGGAACATGGCGTAGAGGATCGGCAACTGAATGAGCATCGGGATGCAACCGCCTGCGGGGTTGATGCCTGCCTTGCGGTAGAGTTGCATGGTCTCCTGCTGACGCTTCATGGCGTCTTCGGGTTTGGGGTATTTCTTGTTGATCTCCTCGGTCTGCGGTTTGATCAGACGCATCTTGGCCATCGAGACGTAGCTCTTGTAGGTCATCGGCGAAATCACCAGTTTGACGAGCAGTACCAGGATGAAGATGATGATACCGAAGTTGGCGATGTACTGGCGCAGGAAGTCGAATACGGGGATCACGCAGTAGCGGTTCACCCATCCGAAGATACCCCAACCCAGCGGCACGAGGCGCTCCAGATAGAGGTCACCGTAGCGTTCGCTTTCGTCGGCCACGTTCTTCAGGATCGAGAATTTATTCGGGCCGAAGTAGAAACCAAAGTCAAACTGCGAGCCGTCACCCTCGAACGGTACGGACATCTCCGACGAGAAACGCTTGATGAATCCCGAACCGGGCTGATCCGTATCGAACTTCACGTTGGCATAGCCCAGATTTTTCGTGGCGATGAACACCGACGAGAAATACTGCTGCTTGAAAGCCACCCAGTTCACCTGCGAGGTAAGTTCCTCACCCTTCGAGGCCTCGGCCATGCCGATGTCGTCGATCGAGGTCTCACCCGGCAGACGATAGGCGATCGTCGTGTACATGTTCTCGTTCTTGAAGCCCTTCTCGTTCTGATAGGAGGTATTTGCCCACGTGATGTTCAGAAGCGACTGGTTGGCCATGAGCTGTGCCATGCCCACCCATTTCACGTCGTAATCCACCAGGAACTTGTCGGCCTCGTTCTCACCGCCACGGATCGTGTAGTGATACTCCAGAGCCGACTCCTCGGCAAATTCCAAACGCATCACCACCTTCGAATTACCCTCCGCGTCCTTTACGACGGGATCAGCCTCGAATGTATAGTCGCGCGTATTGACGGGGACGTTGTTCAGGCCGTTCTTCACGAAGAACGAAAGGTTGAAATCGGCCGTCGTCGGATCGAACAGCTCGATGGACTGTCCCTCGGCCTTATCGGCGGCGTATTTCGTGTAATTCTTCAGCGTAACGCCCGTGATCTGACCTCCGCGGGTCGAAAAGCGTACCTTGATTTCATCGTTCTCGACCACGAACTCCTCGGCCTCACGGCTCTGGGCAGTGGCCAGATACTCACCCTCACGGGCAATTCTCTTCTCCAAAGCGGCGGCGGCGAGCTCCTCGGGGGTGCGGGTTTCGGCCTGCAACTCCACCTTTGCCGAATCGGCGGCAACGGGTTGTTCGGGGGCATTCGCGGCGGCAATCGAATCCTGCTGTGTCTGCCACTCGGCCATGGCTCGCTGGTTCTCGACCTGCTCCTTATTGCTCAAATAGGCAAATCCGAAAAACAGAACGCCCATCAGAACAATACCAATAATTGTCTTTTTATCCATGTTACGTATTACTTGATTTTTTAAGATTCCGCCCAATCGTCCCCCAACAGATGCCAAGTCCCCTCAACGGAGGGGATTTGACAGGATTTCGGAAGCACCGATCGGGAAATCACACCCCACCCGAGGGGGTGCGACACCGTTCGGATCTTGCGTGTTACTTCTTCTCTTCGGAATACTCCAGAGCGGCCTTCACAAATGCCACGAACAGGGGCGAGGGATTGTGAACCGTACTCTTGTATTCGGGGTGATACTGCGTACCGATGAACCAGCGGAGTTCGGGAATCTCGACAACCTCCACCAGACCCGTTTCGGGGTTCGTGCCGACGGCCTTCATGCCTGCGGCCTCGAACTGATCGCGGTACTCGCTGTTGAACTCATAGCGGTGACGGTGACGCTCCGAGATGTTGAGTTTGCCGTAAGCCTCGGCAACCTTCGAACCCTTGCGCAA
The DNA here is from genome assembly GCA_020026395.1 of Alistipes sp. Lineage (GTDB taxonomy): Bacteria > Bacteroidota > Bacteroidia > Bacteroidales > Rikenellaceae > Alistipes. The sequence continues at coordinate 112,427 of JAHHQM010000002.1, forward strand.
GGTACAGGGATAAGCACCCAGACGCATCGTACCGCCCTTGGCGGTCACCTCTTTCTGCTCTTCCATCAGATCGATTACGGGGTGCGTCGTCTTGGTCTCCATCTCCACCGAGTTGGCATCGGCCCAACCCAGCACGTTGCGGGCGAACTCGATCACGGCACACTGCATACCCAGGCAGATACCCAGGAACGGAATGTCGTGCTCACGGGCGAACTTCACGCCGAGGATCTTACCCTCGATACCGCGGTTACCGAAACCGGGAGCCACCAGAATACCGTTCATGCTGCCCAACGTCTCTTCGATATTGGCCTCGGTCAGTTTCTCGGAATTTACGTAGCAGAGTTTCACCTTGCACTTGTTCACGGCACCGGCATGTACGAACGATTCGCTGATCGACTTGTAGGCATCGGGAAGCTCGGTGTATTTACCGACCAGAGCGATCTTGATGACCTTCGTCGGGTTCTTCACGCGCTCCACGAAGTCGCGCCATGCGTCCATATCGGGTTCCTGATCGGCGGGCATGTCGAGTTTCGAGAGTACCACCTCATCCAGATGCTGTTCGTGCATCTTCAAAGGTACCTCGTAGATGGTCGGCACGTCGATCGACTCCATTACGGCGTTGGCATCGACGTTGCAGAACAGGGCAACCTTACGTTTCAGGTCGGCCGACAGCGGATGCTCGGTACGCAGTACGAGGATGTCGGGCTGCAAACCGTTCTCCAACAAGGCCTTGACCGAGTGCTGCGTGGGTTTGGTCTTCAACTCGCCCGAAGCAGCCAGGTAAGGGATCAGGGTCAGGTGAACCAGACAGGTGTTCTTCACGCCCAACTGGTAGCGCAACTGACGCACCGACTCGATGAACGGCAGCGACTCGATATCGCCGACCGTACCGCCGATCTCGGTGATGATCACGTCGTAGATCTTCTGCTGGCCGAGCAACTGGATGCGGCGCTTGATCTCGTCGGTGATGTGGGGAATGACCTGCACGGTCTTACCCAGATATTCGCCCTTACGCTCCTTCTCGATGACGCTCTTGTAGATGCGACCCGTCGTGACGTTGTTGGCACGCGAGGTGGGATGGTTCGTGAAACGCTCGTAGTGACCCAGGTCGAGGTCGGTTTCCGTACCGTCCTCCGTCACGTAGCACTCGCCGTGCTCGTAGGGGTTAAGCGTTCCCGGATCCACATTGATGTAGGGATCGAGCTTCTGAATGGTCACCGAATAGCCGCGAGCCTGCAACAGGCGGGCAATAGATGATGAAATAATTCCTTTACCGAGCGACGAAGCGACACCGCCCGTAACAAAAATGTACTTAGGTTTGGAAAGTTTCATTTCTTCTTTATTTATCGTTGTTTTCTTTCGAATTTTGCTGTGCTTCCGAGTCGATCATGCGGACCTTCTCGATATCTTGTGCGATCTCCTGACGGATGCGTTCGATCTTCTGGCGCACCTCGGCCACCAGCGAATCGGCGTTCTTCGACTTGGAGAAGAAACCGATGTTGTTCTCCAGAAGGGCGATCTCCTGCTCCATCTGGCGCACTTTGTTGTAGAGGTGTTCACGCTCCGAACGCAGGCGTTTTTCTCCACCCTGACGCATCGACGACACCTTGTCGCGGAAACGGTTCATCGAACGGTCGCGCTCCGACAAACGCAGGGCATCGAACAGGGCATCGACGGCGGCCTTATAGCGTTTCTGGATGGCATCCTTCTGCTTGATGGGCACGAAACCGATCTCACCCCAGCGGCGCTGGAACGCACGGATCACTTCGTAGCCTCCGGCCTTGACATCGGCCGAAGCCATCTCGTCGAGCAGTTCCTGCTTGCGACGCAGGTTCTCTTCGTGCTCGGCATCCATGCTCGAGAAGTGGGCGGCCTTACGCTCGAAGAATTTGTCGCATGCGGCGCGGAAGCGTTTCCACAAGGCATCCGAATGACGGCGCGACACGGCACCGATCTTCTTCCAGCGTGCCTGAAGGGCAATCAGATCCTCCGTAGCCTTCTTCCATTCCTCGCTGTTTGCGAGCGATTCGGCGGCTTCGCAGATCTCGTTCTTGAGCTGGAGGTTATGTTCCATTTCGACCTTCACGCCTGCGTAGAAGTTGCGTTTGAGTTCAAAGAACTTGTCGCACGCCATGCGGAAGCGTTCGTAAATGCGGTTGTTGTTTTTCTTGGGGGCAAAGCCGATGGTTTTCCACGTTTTCTGGATCTCCAGCAAACGGTCGCTGGCCTTGTTCCACTCCTTGCGCGAGGTAAGCGGCTGTGCGGAGAGCTCCTCGGCGGCCTCGCACAGGCCTGTCTTGAGTTCGAGGTTCTTCAACTGCTCGTTCTTCAGCTGCTCGAAATGCTCCTGATGGCGTTTGTTGATGCGGCTCGAAGCAGCCTTGAAACGCTCCCACAACGACTCCTTGAATTCGTTGGCCACGGGCCCCGTCTCGCGCCATTCGTCGTGCAGGCGCTGCAACTTGTGGAAGGCCTCCACCACCGAATCCTCCATCAGAAGGGCTTCGGCAGCCTCACACAACTGGACTTTCTGCTCGTAGTTCTTCTTCAAGTCAAGATCGCGCAGTTCCTTGTTGATCTTGATGAACGAATAGAAGTTCTCGACGTGGAGGTTGTAGGTCTCCCACAAATCCTTCACGTTTTGGGCGGGAACCAGTCCCGTATCCTTCCAGCGCTGCTGCAATTCGCGGAACTTGTTGAACGTATGATTGAGCGTCTCGTCGGAATTGACCAATTCCTTCAGTTCCTCGATGATGCCGAGTTTGATGCGGAGGTTCTCCTCCTTCTCGGCCTCGAGGCCTGCCATGAATTCGTCCCGGAGGCGACGATACTCGCGGAAATACTCCTTGAGTTTGATTTCGGCGCCATCGACCTGCGGGGTGAACTCCTCGGCGGGAGCTCCGCTTTCGAGGTAGGCGCGGCGCTGGGCCTCGACCTCCTGACGGCGCAAACGGTAAAAGGCAATCTTCAAAGCCTCCACTTCGCGGCGCAACGACTGCACGGGCTGCTCCTCGAGCATACGGCGGAACATCTCGAGGATCTCCTCCTTGCTCTTACCGGCAAATTTGTCGGTGTCGGCCTCGCCCACTTCGATCTCGTCGTCCTCCTCCAGACCCGCCTCACGCGCGGCAAGTGCGGCATCCTCGTTCGAGAAATCGACCTCTTCGGCCGACTGCGTGCTCACTTCATCGTTGTCGCACGCCGCATCGGGCACGTTTTGGGATTCCGTCCGGGCGGATGATTGGGGTTGGTCGGCACGATTCACGGCCGGGGAAGTTCTCTGAACATCTTCAGCAGGGACGCTGACTTGCTCTTCGGGAGCAGAAAGTGTTGGTTTTTCAGTAGCCATCTTAGTAGTCTTTTTGATTCCGATTCATACACGACAGCATATAAATCTCGCAAATATAACCATATTATATGGATTTCGGAAGTTTTACCGCCAAAAGATTCGCCCCGAAATCCACGAAAAATGCCGTCTGAAACGATTTTCGATCCTTCAGACGGCATTTTGTTATTTTCGGCCTTTTCGGGCGATGCGTTTTGCGGCGGCGGCGCGTCCCGTACGCAGGGGCGACGAGCCTTTGCGTACCGAGCGGGTGGCGGCGCGTTTCTTCCCGGCGCGTTTCGACGAGGATTGACGCTCCCAGACCAGTTCGTCCTCGAACTTGCGGAAGGCATCCCAGTTGAATCCGCCCCGCGATTCGCCCTCCTCCTTCAACGCCTCATCGAAATGAGGTTCGTCCGAAAGGCGGCGGGGTTGTTTGCGGCGCGGTTCGTCATTCCAGTCTTCGCGTTTTCGGCGGGATTTTCCCTCATCACGCCGATCAGTCATCGCACGCTCCATAAACTCCATCGCTTCGTCCATCTGCGAGGCAACCTGCTGCATTTCAGCCTCGGAAGTCTCCTTGCGGGGTGCTTTTCGCGGAGCTTTCTGATCGTTCTTTTCGGGGTCGGCCATGCGGGCGATCTTACGGCCGCGCGACTGACGGTTGATCTTGCCGATCACCGCCTCGGCATCGGCAAACGGAACGCTCACGAACGAGAAGGTATCGCGTACGCAGAGGTCGTCGATATTTTTGTCGCGGAGGCCGCATTTGTGCTTCAGCAGATCGACAATCTTACGGGGCGAATAACCGTCCTTCGTACCGATGGCGAGGAACAGGCGAGCCTTGCCCTTGCGATCGACCGAGAAGGAGCGGATTTCGGGATAGGAACTCTCGTCCAGCTCCGAACGGAACGCCAGACGAAGCAGGGCGCTGAGAGCCTTTCGCGGATCGTGCTCGGCCAGAATCTCGTCGGCCATGTCGTCGTAGGCGGCGGGCATCTCCTGCTGCATGATCTCGCGCAGATCTTCGCTGATGCGGGCGCGTTTCATCGCCACAATATCCTGAGGCGAAGGGAGTTGCTCCTTGCGCACATCGGCCTGGATATCGCGCATCATGCCGTTGAAACGGCGGTACTCCGACGAGGAGATGAACGTGATGGCCGTACCCTCACGCCCGGCACGACCCGTACGGCCGATGCGGTGGACGTAGCTCTCGGTGTCCTGCGGAAGGGCGTAGTTGATGACGTGCGACAGGTTGCTCACATCGATACCGCGGGCAGCCACATCGGTGGCCACCAGGATGTTCACGACCTTTTCGCGGAACTTGCGGAGGATCTTCTCGCGCATGGCCTGCGACACATCGCCGTGGAGGCCTTCGGCCGAATAACCGCGCTGTGCCAGACGGGTGGCCAGCGCATCGCAATCGATCTTCGTACGGCAGAACACGATGCCGTAGAAATCGGGTTCGACATCAATGATACGGGTCAGCGCGTCGAACTTGTCCGACTCGCGCACCTCGAAGTAGATCTGGTTCGTCAGGTCGGCCGTCATGTTCTGCGACTCGACCCTTACCTGCTGCGTATCATGCATATACTGTTCGGCCAGACGGACTATGCGCTCGGGCATGGTGGCCGAGAACAGCAACACGCGACGATCCTCGCCCGTGTGCGACATGATCTCCTCGACATCCTCCACAAAACCCATGTTGAGCATCTCGTCGGCCTCGTCCAAGACCAGATATTTCACGTTGTCCAAAACCAATGTACCGCGACGGATGTGATCCAGGACGCGACCCGGCGTACCGACCACCACATCCACTCCGCGTTTCAGACGGCGCAACTGCTCCGAAATGGCCGCACCTCCATAGATGGCCGTGATCGACAGGTGACGGTCGGCGTTGAGCGACTGAAGCTCCTCGGCGGCTTGCAGAGCCAATTCGCGCGTCGGCACCAGCACGATGGCCTGTACCGAGCCCCGCCCCGCTTCCAGGCATTGGAGGATGGGCAGTCCGAATGCGGCGGTCTTGCCCGTACCCGTCTGCGACTGGGCGATGATGTCCGAAGTGCCCTCGAGCAGCAACGGGATGGTGAGTTTCTGAATGGCAGTGGGGGTTTCAAAACCCTTGGCGTGGACGGCGGCGAGCATTTCGTCGGAGAGTCCCAGATCGGCAAATGTTACTTCGTTGATTTCGTTGGTCATTGATAGACGTTTTTCCGTGGAGCCGACCTTAAATCAAACCTCGGCCTTTCCCCAAGGGGAAGCCGTCGGCTCCGCTTTGTGCTTTTAAGTAAAAAAAATTAAGTCGCAAAGGTACGATAAAATATCTATTTTCATCGAAAAAATTACTATCTTCGCGTGTAATTTGCATAATTTCAAGGATTACACCACAAAAAACGACCTATGAAACACCGCATCCTATTAGTCGACGACGAACCGGACATCCTCGAATTCATCCGCTACAACCTCACCCGCGAGGGGTACGAGGTCTACACGGCCGAAAACGGCAAGGTGGCACTCGAAATCGCCCAAAAGCAGAAACCCCACCTGATTCTGCTCGATATGATGATGCCCGTCATGGGCGGAATCCAGACGTGCCGCGCCATCCGCCAGAATCCCGAATTGAAGGACACGATGGTCGTGTTCCTGTCGGCCCTGGGCGAAGAGGAACAGCAACTCAAAGGGTTCGATGTCGGCGCGGACGACTACCTGACGAAACCCATCAAGATGAAACTGCTCGTCAGCCGCGTGCAGGCACTCCTCAAGCGTATTGATCCCGACCCCGCCACCGCGGCACCCGCCGTTCCGCAATCGGGCGTTGTGATCGACACCGAGAGCCATACCGTGATCTGCAACGGCGAGCAAATCACCCTTCCCCGCAAGGAATTTTCGCTGCTTCATCTCCTGGCTTCGTCGCCCGGAAAGCTCATCACGCGCGAAGAGATCTACGACAAGATCTGGGGCGAAAAAGTGGTGGTCGGCGACCGTACGATCGACGTCCACATCCGCAAGTTGCGTCAGAAAATCGGCGAGGAACACATCGTCACCGTCAAGGGCGTCGGCTACCGTTTCGAGGAATAGCCCCGAGACCCGCGCTACACGCTGTACGAAAAGTGATTACGCCTTTAAATAAAAGGTATTTCCGCGCCCGCGAGCGAATTTCGCGACCAAAAAACGCGGAAATTATTCTTTTTTTGCGTAATTTTGCGAAAATCTAAAAAAATTCATATCTTAATCAGATGATTCGTGATCTTTTAGCCGTCGGAATGGGCGGTGCGGCAGGCAGCATGTTGAGATATGCACTCTCGACACGTCTGATGAGAGGTTGGCTCGTATGGGGCTTCCCGCTGGGCACTTTTTCGGTAAACATCGCAGGCTCGCTTCTGATCGGTGTTGTCTTGGCACTCACCCGCGGTGGGTCATTCCTTCAGATGATGCTCATGGTAGGCTTCTGCGGAGGATTCACCACCTTCTCGACGTTTTCGGCCGATGCCGTAAAACTGCTCAAAGTCGGAGACTGGAGCACTGCGGCACTCTACATCATGCTCAGTGTCGTGGTTTGCGCCCTGGCAACGCTCATCGGCATCTGGATCGGAACAACTATAACTAAACTAACAGCATAAGAACATGGTAATTTTGGTACTCAACTGCGGCTCGTCATCCATCAAATATCAGGTGATCGACATGCAGGACGCATCGAGCAAACTGCTCGCAAAAGGTCTCGTCGAAAGAATCGGCCTGCCCGAAGGTGACTTGACCCACAAGCCTGTCGGCAAAGATAAATTTGAATTGCACCAGCCCATTCCCGACCACACAACCGGTATCAGCCTCGTGATGCAGGCTCTGATCAACCCCGAGCACGGCGTGATCTCGTCGCTCGACGAAGTGAAAGCCGTCGGCCACCGTGTGGCTCACGGTGGCGAATTCTTCCCCAAGAGCTGCCTCGTGGACGAGGACGCCAAGCAGAAGATCTCGTCCCTGTTTGAGATCGCCCCGTTGCACAACCCCGCCAGCATGCAGGGTATCGAGGCCATCGAGAAGGTATTGCCGGGTGTTCCCCAGGTGACCGTCTTCGATACTTCGTTCCACCAGACGATCCCCGCCAAGAACTATCTGTTCGCCATCCCCACCGAGTACTACGACAAGTACCGCGTGCGTAAATACGGTTTCCACGGAACCAGCCACAAGTTCGTCGCCAACGTAGGTGCCAAACTTGCAGGTATCGACATCAACAACTCCAAGATCATCACCTGCCACATCGGTAACGGTGCCTCGATTACGGCCGTCGAGAACGGCAAATCGCTGGATACCTCGATGGGGTTCTCGCCGCTGGACGGTCTGGTGATGGGTACGCGTTCGGGACTGATCGACGCCAGCGCCGTAACCTTCATCGGTGAAAAAGAGCACATGACCTGGAGCGACATGAGCAACATGCTCAACAAGAAATCGGGTGTTCAGGGTCTGTCGGGCGTGTCGAGCGACATGCGTGACATCGAGGCCGCCTGCGAGGCCGGAAACGAGAAGGCCATCATCGCCCGCGACATGTACTTCACGCGTATCAAGAAGTTCATCGGCCAGTATGCTGCCGAGATGGGCGGTGTCGATCTGATCGTCTTCACGGGCGGTGTCGGCGAGAACTCGGACGAGATGCGTGCAGCCGTCTGCCAGGACATGGAGTTCATGGGTCTGAAGTTCGACGAGGCAGCCAACAAGGGTGCCCGCGGTGTCGACAAGATCCTCTCGACGGCCGATTCGAAGGTGAAGGTTGCCATGATCTCGACCAACGAGGAGCTGGTGATCGCCACCGATACCTACAATATCGTCAAGGCTTTGTAATTCAGAAAAAGGTACAACATTTAAACTATTAATAGCATCATGATTCAGCATCTTAGTGAAATCGTCGATGAGGCGAGAAAGAAAGGCAAAAAACGTTTGGCCGTTGCCTACGGTCAGGACACACACACCATCCAGGCTGTTTACGACGCCTACAAGGAGGGTTTGGTAGAGCCGACGCTTTACGGTGACAAAGAGGTGATCGAGGCTGCCTGCAAGGAGCTCGGCATCGACATGTCCGTTTTCCAGATCGTAGACGAGAAAGTCGATACGAAGTGTGTTCAGAAGGCCGTTCAGGCTGTCGTTTCCGGAGAGGCCGACGTGCTGATGAAGGGTCTGGTTTCGACCGACAAGTACATGCGCGGTATCCTCAACAAGGAGGCCGGCCTGTTCCCCCCGAAGGGCGTGTTGAGCCACGTCTCGATCTCGGAGATGCCGATCTACAACAAGTTGATCATCATGTCGGACGTTGCCGTTATTCCGCTGCCCGACTTCAAGCAAAAGATCAAGATCATCGGTTACCTGAAGCAAACCGCAAACCTGCTGGGTATCGAGTGCCCGAAGATCGCCTGCATCGCTCCCTCGGAGCAGCTGCTCCCCTCGGTGATTTCGTCGACCGAAGGTGCACTGCTGGCTAAGATGGGTGACCGCGGTCAGCTGGGTAAGGTTGTCGTTGACGGTCCTCTGTCGCTGGACGTAGCCCTCTTCAAGGAGGTTGCCGAGCACAAGAAGGTGAAGGGTTCGCTCGTTGCAGGTGATCCCGACTGTCTGCTCTTCCCGAACCTCGAGTCGGCCAACGTATTCTTCAAGTGCACCACCCACCTCTGCGGCGGTGAGCTGGCTGCCATGGTTATGGGTACGAAAGTTCCCTGCGTGTTGACTTCGCGCGGAGACTCGGCCAAGACGAAACTCTACTCGATCGCTCTGGCTTGTCTGGCTGCCAAATAATCGGCTTCAGATACTCAAAAAAAAGGCACATTCTTCCCGAATGTGCCTTTTTTGTACCAATAAATCCTACATTTACGCGTTTTTATGTACTATAGGTCGAAAATAATGGGATTTTTTGCGTATTTTTGCAGCGCTTTTTTTTCAGGAAAGCAACCATTAAAAAAGAACATACGCATTATGGGATATAAAGTACTGGCAATAAATCCGGGATCGACCACCACCAAACTGGCGATCTACGAAGAGCAAACCCCGATCTTGGAATTGGTCATCCGCCACACACACGAAGAGGTGACCCGTTTTCGGGATGTGGTCGATCAGCTGGATTGGCGTCACGATGTCATCCTCGACGCATTGAAGAAAGAAAATTTCGATTTGAAGACGCTTTCGGCCGTGATCGGTCGCGGAGGTCTGGTGCACCCGATACAGGGCGGCGTTTATGAGGTGAACGACAAGATGTGCGACGATCTGGTGCATGCCGAGAAGAAACACGTCTGCAACATCGGTGCGATGCTGGCACGCAAAATCGCGGGTGATGTCGGCGTCAAGGCTTATATTGCCGATCCGCCCGTGGTGGATGAGATGAGCGAGGAAGCACATTTCACGGGACTGCCCGAATGCCGCCGCCGTTCGGTGTTCCACGCCCTGAACCACCGCGCCACGGCTCGTCTTCACTGCCAGAAGATGGGTGTCCGCTACGAAGATGTCAATCTGATTGTCGTTCACATGGGCGGCGGAATCTCGGTGGCGGCACACTCCCACGGACTGATCCTCGATGTGAACAACGCCCTCGACGGTGACGGCCCCATCGCCTTGGATCGTGCGGGTTCGATTCCCTCGAGCGAGCTGATCCGCGTCTGCTACTCGGGCAAATACACCGAGAAGGAGATGATCCAGCGCATTTCGACCCACGGCGGTCTGGTGGCCTACCTCGGCACGACCTCCGTGCAAGAGATCGAGGAGCGCATCGACAACGGCGACAAGAAGGCCGAAACGGTACTCCGCGCCATGTGCTACACCATCGCCAAGCAGATCTGCGCCACGACCGTGGCCACCTCGGGCAAGATCGATGCCATCGTGCTGACGGGCGGTATTGCCCACTCGAAGCGCGTGGTGGATTACATCCGCGAGCGTTGCGGATTCATCGCCCCGATCCATGTCTATCCGGGCGAAAACGAGCTCCGCTCGCTGGCCTTGAATGCCATGATGGTGCTCAACCACCAACTCGAAGCCAAGATCTACGAATAAACCCCACCTTATAATAGAAAAAAGCCTTTGATCCACTCAGGGATCAAAGGCTTTTTTATGTTATCGGGAATCGCTTATTTGTGCAACTGACGCTCTACCAACGAGTAGACTTCGCGGAAGGCCTCCATACGGAACAGGGCGGCCACGACCACATAGATCACCGCACCCGCCGCCACTTCGACCACGAGTTTAGCCATCGGCGTAGCCTCCAGCTCTCCTCCGATCAGCCGTACCCCCGCATACATCACCCCCGACACCAAAAGGATCGGAAGGATCGTCCGTCCCCACTTTCGCAGCGAGAGCGTCACGTAGCGTTGTGCCGCGAACCAGTTCACCGCCATTTCGCAGAACGCAATGGCCACCAGTCCCCACACCACCGCATCGACCGACCACGGGATCGTGATACAGAAGATCACGGTCATCAGCACCTTCTTGAGAATCTCGATGCGGATGAGAAGCCCTCCCCCGCTCTTGACCTTCAGCACGTTGAAGGCGATCATGCCGATCGGGTAGAAGATACCCGCCAGCGCCACCACCTCCAGGTAAGGCACCGTCGACATCCACTCCTCACCCAGAATCGCCGCGAACAGGTCATGCGCCACGGCCGACAGGCCGAGCATCATGGGGCAGAGCACGAAGGTCATGATCATGACCACCTGACGATACCCCTCCGAGAAACGCTCCCGATCGTCGGCAATTTTCGACAACGCGGGGAACGTGACGCCCTGCACGGCCTGCACCGCCGAGGTGACGGGTTGGTCCTTGAGTTTTACCGCCTGGTCGAATGCGCCCAACGTATCGGCCGCATAGAGGCGTCCCAGGAAGAATTGCGGGATCTTATTATAAAAGGTGGTGATCAGTTCGGTACCCATCAGCGAAAAGCTGTACGACGCCATTCCCCACAGCGAACGGAAATCGCTCCGCCCGCGGGGACTCCATGCTCCGTAGCCCCACAACAGCGCGGCACGGATCACATAGTAGATGAGTCGTTGCAAGACGATGCTCCACACGCCGAATCCGCCCCACGCCAAACCGATGGCCACCACTCCGCTGACGAGCGATGCCGCAAACGTGATTTTGGAGATGAGCGCAAACCGAAAGGCACGCACCAGCAGCGTATTCTGCACCGTGCACAGCGCATTGGCCGGCAGGATCAGGAAAAATACGGGTGCAAGCTCCTTGAGTTCGGGCATGTTGTAGTAGCGTGCCGCCACGGGCGAAAGCCCCACAAAAAGCAGGTACAACGCCACGGCGACCGACACGTTAAACAGGAACACCGCCTTGAAATCGCCCTGCGAGGGGTCTTTTCGTCGGATCAGCGTCTGCGAGAAGCCACTGTCGGCCAGGACGATCGCCACGGCCGACACGGCGGTCAAAAGAGCCATAATGCCCAGATCCTCCCGTCGAAGAAGGCTCAGAATCGTCAGACTGACGACAATCTGCAACAGGGTCGAACCGATCTTCTCGGCCATCGACCATGCCACACCGCCGACTACCCGTTGGCGAAGATCCGTGCGGGGTTGTTTGGGCTCTTCCTGCATCACCCGACCTTTATTCCTTGATCAGCGGGCAATCGTTGCCGTTGAGTTCCAAACAACGGGTACGGATGTTGCGTGCATTGGCAAATTCGATATACGAAGCACCCTGATCCGAATCAAAGCTGCCGCCGATGATGGCCATCAGGTCATCGTCCTGAAGTTCGTGACGCTCGACCAGATACTCCACGGCATCGGCCAGGAAGTGGTAACGGTCGTGCAGCTGACGATCGCGCAGAATGGGCACGACGCCGTACGACAGGGCGAGGATGCGCTGTGCGTGACGCGTGTAGCAGACGGCGATGACGGGTTTCTGACCGCGGAATGCAGCCAGATAACGCCCCGTACGACCCGTCTTGGTATCCAGCACGACAAATTTCACGGGCAGGTTGGTCGAAGCACGCACGGCCGAACGAGCCAGCTGTGCCGTAATTTCGTGATTGACCGACACCATATCCAGATCGACCATCGGCTTGAAGTGGTTGTCGTCGTGTTCGATCTCCAGAGCCACTCGCGCCATGGTCTCGACGGCCTCGGTCGGGTATTTGCCCATGGCCGTTTCGTCGCTCAACATGACGGCATCGACACGCTCGTAGATGGCACTGGCCACGTCGCTCACCTCGGCACGGGTCGGACGCGGAGAATTGACCATCGAATAGAGCATCTGCGTGGCGATGATCACGGGTCGTTTGGCCGAAATACACTTCTCGACGATGCGGCGCTGTGCGTTGGGGATCATCTCGGCGGGAAGTTCCACACCCAGGTCACCACGGGCAACCATCACACCGTACGAAGCCTCGATGATCTCGTCGATGTTGTCCAGACCCTCCTGGTTCTCGATCTTCGAGATGATCTTGATGGGGCTGTTGTGCTCGTCGAGGATATCCTGCACGGCCTTCACGTCACGTGCCGAACGCACGAACGAGTGGGCGATGAAATCGACATCGTTCTTGATGGCCCACAGGATGAAACGACGATCCTTCTCGGTCACCGACGGAAGATCGACACTCACACCCGGCACGTTGACGCTCTTACGCGAACGGAGCGTACCGCCCAGGACAAATTCGCAGAAGAGTTCCTCGTCGTTCTTGTCCACAACGACGATCTCCAGTTCGCCGTCCGAAATCAGCATGTGCGCACCCACGGGGATGTCGCGTACGATGTTCGGCACGTTCATGAAGATGGTCGTGCGGGTCGTCAGCTCCGATCCGTCGCAACCCTTCACCTTGACACGTTCGCCTGCATGGAAGATGATCGAGTTGCCGTACTCCTCGGCAATCGTGGTCACACGGATCTCGGGACCCTTCGTGTCGATCATGATCGGAATTGCGGGATTAACCTTGTGAACCGTCTCGACGATTTTGGTGGCTCCCTCATCGGTTACGTGTGCCGAATTGACGCGCACTACGTCCATACCTGCATTGTAGAGCTCTCGCACGAATTCCTCGGTGCAACGGAAGTCTGACATCGTTGCCACGACCTTAGTCTTTTTGTTTCTGAACTGTGTCATATTTTTTATCGGTTATAAATTGTTATTCAATCTGAAGTACTCCACCCCGAGGCGGTACGAATCCAGTCCGAATCCCATGATCGATCCGCGGACGACACCCGCCAGAAGCGACACATGGCGGAACTCCTCCCGCGCCATGATCGAGGAGATGTGTACCTCGACAACAGGCGTACGAATGGCCGACACGGCGTCGCGCAGTGCCACGGACGTGTGGGTATACCCCCCCGCGTTCAGGATCACGCCGTCGCAACCCTCACGGTCACAACGGTGCAGGCGGTCGATGAGTTCGCCCTCGATGTTCGACTGGAAATATTCGAATTCCAAAAGCGGATACTCCCCCCGAAGCTCCTCCAGGAACTCCTCGAAGGTCTTCACACCGTAAATATCCGTATCGCGCCGTCCCTGCAAATTGAGGTTCGGGCCGTTGAGAATGAGCAATTTCATAAGTCTGAATTTTTGCGCAGAATGTTTCGTTTACAAAGATAATCATTCTTCGCAAATATTGCCCCGAATTCCCGACTTTCGAAAAACGAGTTGCAAAAATAATGCTTTTTCGGCAAGGGACTGACTATCGGCAATTTAAATTTTTATTAATTTTGTGATCCCGAATAACCGATACTTATGACTGAATTTGGATTCATCGACCATATAGCCGCCCTGTGCGGCGATCTGCCGCTCAATTCGTTTGAGGGCATCGGCGACGACTGCGCCGTAATCGAAATCGGAGGCGGGGAATCGCTTCTGTTCACGGCCGACCTCGTGTGTGAGGATGTGCATTTCCTGCGCTCGGCCTCATCGCCCTTCGATGTGGGTTACAAGTCGCTGGCGGTCAATTTGAGCGATGTGGCCGCCATGGGAGCACGCCCCGTTGCCACGCTGCTTTCGGTATCCCTTCCCGAGGATGCCACCGAAGAATGGGCTGCGGAATTTATGCGCGGCTACCATGCCCTGAGCAAACGCTACGGCGTGGCGCTCATCGGAGGCGACACCACGCGATCGGCCTCGCGCATCACAATCAACGTGACGGCCATCGGACGCATGGAGACTTCTAAAATCAAACGCCGCAGTGCCGCCCGTGAGGGCGACGTGATCTTTGCGGGCGATGTGCTGGGTGCATCGGGCGGAGGCTTGAACGACATTCTCCACGGTCACGCAGACACCCGCCTTGCCGACCTGCACCGCCGTCCCGAACCCCAGATCAAGGAGGGACTCTGGCTGGCCGACCGCGAAGAGGTGCACGCCATGATGGATATTTCGGACGGTCTGGCCTCCGACATCTGCCACATCATGGAGCAGTCGCACGTCGGCGCAGAACTCGACCTAAGACGCATTCCCGTAGCCGAGGGCGTCGATCTGAAGACGGCCGCCACGGGAGGCGAAGACTACAAACTGCTCTTTACCGCATCCCCCGACCGAGCCGAAGAGCTTCAGGCTGATTTTGAAAACCATTTCCACCGCCCGATCCATCCCTTGGGACGCATTGTCCGCGGCGAAAAACTCCGCTGGATGCAGGATGGCGAGCCGGTCGATTTGGACTGGCATGGTTTTACCCACTATTAACAAAAAAAGGTCTTCCGACAGTCGGAAGACCTTTTTCGTTATCTGAAGAACTTACCCTGATACGTCTTGGTGTTTCCCGCACCGTCCCGTACCTTGAGCACCACGTTGTGCATCTTGCCCGAAGGGGGCACCACAAAGCGGTAGGAGTATTCGCCCTTGATGGGTTGGCGATCGGTGGGTACCCACCCCCCGTCGATATGCATCGTGTAGGACGAGACGCCCGAGAAATTATCCGTGATACGGAAGACAATGCGGCTTTGTCGGCGCAGATCCGCCACACCCGACACCCGCGCCTTCGGATAACGCGGATAGACCTTCGGGGCTTCGGTATCGGCCACCAGAAGCATCCATCCGCCCGAACGGCTCGACGTCTTCACTTCGCCGTCGCGGTAGTGGCCTCCGACATAGCGTAAACGGCCGTCCGCCCAGCGACCCAAGACCGTATGCGCCTCCAGATTCTGCGGTACGGGATGTTTCAAGCGGTAGGTTGCCCCGTAGAGCATCGGCACGCGCTCATCCACAAAGCACACCGCATCGGACAGGATCTTCAACCCCGCACTTTTAGTTTGGGGCACGCTCTTCGAACGCACCGTGATCGGGGTTTTCTCGTAGACCGAGTGCGGCGGAATCACCACCGACGCCCAATCACCCGCGCGGAACTCCCCGCCACGTACGGGATCCAACACCTCGCACTCCTCGTCCTCGGTTTGGAACGAGGCTTTGCGTCCGCGGATCGCCACGCTCAATTCGGAAATATTGCCCGAATCGTCCTCCACCTCAAAATCAATACGGTGCATCGCACCCTCGTCGCAACGCACCAAACCGCGCTCCACCATCGTTGCGTAGAACAGGTCGGGCGCTTTTTCGAGTTGCGCAATGCGGATCACCTCACAACGCGCCTTGATTTGCAGCGGATAGCACGACACGGCATCGCTCATGCGTCCCTGGTTATAGTTGAATCCGTTCATGCGGTATTCGAAGTAGGGCACGCCGTCTTTTTTGGCCGTCAGCCGCCAGATGCCGAAGCGGTTGTTCACCCCGTTGCGGCGATCCGATACCTCCAGCACGAAATAGCCCTTACGACCGACCGAAATGGTATCCCCCTTGGCCAAGTGATAGCCGTCCGGACGGCGCAGTACGTCGTAATTGGCCATCGCCGAGCGGGCACAAACCCCGTTCGAAAGCGTATCGGCCTCGACATAGCGCAGGCGCAGGATTTTCGGCGGAAGATTGTCATTGACGCGGATGATCCCCTCCTTCACCAGATTCAGACGCACCTCTTCCTGCGGGGTGCGGATCTCGAAATGAAGGTGCGGGCCGAACGACGAACCCGTATTTCCCGAGTAGGCCAGCAGGTCGCCCTGCTTAACAGGCCAGCGCGTCTCGTCGAACGAGCAATCCAACGTGTTGGACTCCCTGCGGAAACGCTCCTTTTGGGCGAACTTCTCGATGTCGTCGCGGAAGCGTTGCAGGTGGCCGTACACCGCCACCGAACCATCCTTCATCGTCAGATAAAGGCCGATTCCGTAGCCGTTGCCCTGAATGACGATGCGCGACACATAACCGTCGGCCACCGCCACCACGCGTTTGCCCTCGACGCCGTCCGTACGGATGTCCACCCCCGCATGGAAGTGTCCCGGGCGGATCTCGCCGAAATTGGCCACACAATTTCCCTGGACATCGACCAGGGGATAAACATAATCCTTATTTTGCGCCGTTGCGCCAATCACCGCCAAGGCCATGATCAGCGTCAAAATTCTTCGCATAAATCCTCTTCGTTTTTAAGTTGTTCTGCCACCGCCTCGCGCACCGTCTCGAAATCGAATCCGAGCGAAAGCCCGTAGCGCATGAGTTTTGCACGGAAATCCGCGGGCGTGGCCGCACGGATTGTTTTTGCCTTGTGTTGGAGTTTGTCCTTCAGGCGGTCGTTCAGACGGTCGCGGTCGATTTCACCCAGCGCCTCGTCAATCACCTCACGCAGGATCTCCTTACGCTGCAACGCCTGACGGATCTTGAACTCGCCCCAGCCGCTCAACCGCACCTTTTCGCGGACGAAAGCCTCGGCATAGCGGCGGTTGTCGATAAACCGATCCGCCACCAATTTTCGGAGCACCCGCTCGGCATCGGCCGACGGTACGCCCCACCCGCGCATCAGACGGCGGGCATCCCCCTCGCATTTCTCGGCACGTGCCGCCAGACGCATCATCTGCGACAGAGCCTGTTCGGCAGTTTTGGTTTTGCGTTCGCGTACTCCCGTGCGGGGTGTTATTTTTTTCGACAACATATCATTCTCGGTTTTCCAAAGAGATCCTCACGAACCTCCACCTCGCAGTAGCCCTCACCAAGGAGCATCTGCTGCATCTCTTCGGCAAAGGCGTGGTAGATCTCAAAATAAAGGCGTCCCCCCTCGCGCAACATTCCCTGTCCCGCCCGCGCAATGGCACGGTAGAACAACAGCGGGTCGTTGTCGGGTACGAACAACGCCATGTGGGGTTCGAAATCGCGCACGTTGCGATCCATCCCCTCCAAATCGGCCGCGGGCACATACGGCGGATTCGACACGATGACATCCAGTGGTTCGCGGACGACTGCCCCCAGATCGCCGAGCGCATCGCCCCGACGCAGTTCCACGTCGGCCTCCAACCGCTCGAAATTCCGATGCGCAATCCTCAGCGCATCGTCCGACAGATCGACGGCAAAGACTCTTGCCGAGGGCATCTCCAATTTGAGCGATGCCGCAATGCAGCCGCTTCCCGTACCGACATCGAGTAGTGAGCAGGCTTTCGAAGCCTCCCGACGGACGATCCAATCGACCAATTCCTCGGTTTCGGGGCGCGGGATCAGGACACCCGCCCCCACCTCGAACTCCCGTCCGAAGAACTCCGTCCGCCCCGTCACATACTGCACGGGTTCGCCCTTTTTGAGGCGTTCGATGACTGCATCCAGCCCCTCGATCTCAAGTTCCGAATCGGGATCAACCAGAAATGTACTGCGGCCGATGCCCGAGAGCTCCGTTGCGACGATGAGCGCAATGCTGTGCGCCTCGCGTTCGCCGTAGAGCGCCGTCAGCGGATCGGCAATTTGTTTTAAAATCTCTTTTCGGGATGCCATAACTAACGCTGTAAATCGGCCAAAGCAACAGCCACCACCGCCTCAACGACCACCGCCGCACGCAACGCGATGCAGACATCGTGCCTTCCTCCGATACGGAGGGGTTCGATGCGGTTGGTCGCCTTGTCAAAAGTCATTTGTTCGCGGGCAATCGAAGCCGTGGGTTTCACCCCGACACGCACCACCAGCGGATTGGAGTTGGTCAGACCGCCCACAATACCGCCCGCATGATTGGTCGCGGTGTGTCCTTCGGCATCGACAATGGGGTCGTTGTGTTCCGATCCGCGCATTTGAGCCGCCGCAAATCCGTCGCCGAACTCCACCCCCTTTATGCCGGGAATCGAGAAAAGCAGGTGCGCCACGACGCTCTCCACCGAATCGAAAAACGGCTCGCCCCATCCCGCGGGAATACCCTCCGCACGGCAGGTAATGACCCCGCCCAGCGAATCGCCTTCCTTGAGGCACTCGCGGAGCAGCTCCTGTTGTTTTTGCGGATCGCGCTCCCCGCCGATCTCGTCGATCGTGGTATGGAATCGGATCCCCTCGGGCAGCATCTTTTTCGCCACAACTCCCGCTGCCGTCAGAAGCACGGTGAGCCGTCCCGAAAAATGGCCGCCTCCGCGCGGATCGTTATAGCCGCGAAAACGCTCGCCCGCCACCCAGTCGGCATGCGACGGACGGCAGTGCGTACGGAATTCGGCGTAATCGCGCGAATGGCAGTCACCGTTGTCGAACGTAATCGTAAGCGGTGCACCCGTCGTAAATCCGCAGTACACACCCGAACGGATGTGCGGCAGATCCTTCTCCGAGCGCGGGGTTGTCCCCTCCCGTCCGCTCCGACGGCGCGCAAGATCCTCTTCGAAATCCGCCTCCGAAAGGGCAATACCCTCCCGAACGCCGTCCAATGTAATTCCGACCTCCCCGCCGTGGGATTCGCCCCACACCGAAAGGCGGAAACGATGTCCGTATCCGTTCATTATTTTGTGGTTTTAATGGATTCCAAATCTTCAAAGAACCGCGGGTAGCTCTTCGCCACACACTCCGCATCCTCGATCGTCACCTCCGAATCGCAATTCAGCGCGGCAACGGCCAAAGCCATGGCCATGCGGTGGTCGTGGTGGCTCGACACCCTGCCGCCGCGGATCTTGCCGCCACGGATCTTCATCACGTTCTCCTCCTCCAGATCGACCTCGATGCCCAGCTTTCCGAACTCCTCCTGAATGGCCTCGGCACGGTTGCACTCCTTATGCTCCAGACGCGAGGTACCCACCAGACGCGTCACCCCCTCGGCCGATGCAGCCAGCGCAGCCAGCGCGGGGAACAGGTCGGGGCAGTCCGTGGCATCGAATTCAAAGCCGCTCAAGGGACGGTGCACGGCCGTCACGCGACGCGGTTCGTCGATGATCATACATCCCGCACGCAGCAGGGCACTGATCACCGCCGTATCGGCCTGTTTGGAGAGCATCTCGATGTTCTCGATGGCCACCTCCCCGCTCACGGCACCCGCCACAAGCATCATGGCCGCCGCACTCCAATCGCCCTCGATGGCGTAGTCGATCGGCATGTAGGACTGACCGCCCTCGATGTAAAATTCGCGATAGTCGCGTTGTTCGATGCCCACCCCGAAACGATCCACCGCATCGATGGTCATATCCAGATAGGGACGCGACACGGCATGCGACACATGAAGGATGGTTTCGTGGTCGGTGCGCGGCAGGGCGATCAAAAGTCCCGTGATGAATTGCGAGGAGACCGATCCGTCGATCTCGATTTCACCGCCCTTCAAGGGGCCGCGTACGTCGATCGGCAGATAGCCGTTGTCGGAATGCACCTCCGCACCCAGCTCCCGCAGCGGGTCGATCATCATCGACATCGGCCGCTCGAGCAGTGTGCCGCGACCCTCAATGCGGATCGACTCCCGACACAGGGCGGCAATCGGCGTAAACAGGCGCGACGAAAGTCCCGACTCGCCCACATTCAGGCACGAAGCCGTGGGGTTCAAGCCGCCGTCCACGATGAGCGTGTGGTCGTCCACCCGGCTCACCCGCGCACCGAGCGTCTCAATACAACGCACGGCCGAAAGCGTATCATCGCAAAATTCGATGTTGCGCAACGTCGAACGCCCCTCGGCCAAGAGTGATGCGGCCAGCGCCCGCTGTGCGTAACTCTTCGAACAGGGGGGTGTCAGTCGCCCCCGAATCGCCCCCCGACTAATGGTTTTCTCCATATTTCAAGAATAAAGAGGAGGGACAGCACACACCCCGCACGGGGAATGCACCATCCCTTCTCTCAAATGATCACTATTTTAAAATTCCTCATCACTCGACGTGGTGTTCCTCGGCGTCGTTTTTCCCGATCGATTCGGGCGTCACGTCGCTGTCGGAAGTTTTTTGAGCGTTGGGATTGTTTTTCATCATCTCCTGCGTGATCTGGTGGCTCTTCTTCAGCTCGAAGTGCTGTCCCAGATAAACCTTACGCACCATCGGGTCGGCCGCCAACTCCTCGGCAGTACCCGTCTTGAGGATCTTGCCCTCGTACAACAAATAGGTACGGTCGGTGATGGCCAGCGTCTCATCGACGTTGTGGTCGGTGATGATCACGCCGATATTTTTGTGTTTCAGGGTCGCCACAATCGACTGGATATCCTCCACGGCGATGGGATCGACACCCGCAAACGGCTCATCGAGCAGAATGAACGAGGGGTTGATCGCCACGGCACGCGCAATCTCGGTACGGCGTCGCTCGCCACCCGAAAGCTGGATACCCAGACTCTTGCGCACCTTCTGAAGGCGGAACTCCTCGATGAGCGACTCCACACGTTCGCGCTGGTACTCCTTCGAGTAGGAGGTCATCTCCAACACCGAACGGATGTTCTCCTCGACGGTCAGGCGACGGAACACCGAAGCCTCCTGTGCCAGATAACCCACACCCAGCTGCGCACGCTTATAGACGGGCAGTCCGGTGAGTTCCGACACGTTTTTCTCGTCGTCCTCCAAAAAGATACGCCCCTCATTGGGTTTGATCAGTCCCACGATCATGTAGAACGTGGTGGTCTTACCGGCACCGTTGGGGCCCAGCAAGCCGACGATCTCGCCCTGCTTGACGTCGATCGACACATGATTCACGACCGTGCGGGCCTTATATTTCTTGACGAGTTCACTTGTGTAGAGTCTCATGGTTGCTCAATTAAATTTTCACAAAGTTATGCTTTTTTCCGAAAAGTTTTTTATCTTTACAATGATTTTTGGAATTTAAGAAGTAGATCACGTCGAAATGAAACAAAACGAATCATCCCTTTTGCACGAAAAATTGAAAGAATATTTTGGCTTTTCATCGTTCAAGGGAAACCAGGAAGCCGTAATCAAAAATGTGCTGGCAGGCCGCGACACCTTTGTGCTGATGCCCACCGGCGGCGGCAAATCGCTTTGTTACCAGCTCCCCGCCCTTCTGATGGACGGGGTGGCCATCGTCATCTCGCCGCTCATCGCACTGATGAAGAATCAGGTCGATGCCATGCGTACCTACGCCGATGAACCGGGCATCGCCCATTTCCTCAATTCATCACTCAACAAAACTGCGGTGATGCAGGTACGAAACGACGTTCTGGCGGGAAAAACCAAACTGCTCTACTTCGCGCCCGAGTCCCTCACGAAGGAGGACAACGTGGCCTTCCTTCGTAAAATCAAGATTTCGTTCTACGCCATCGACGAGGCACACTGTATTTCGGAGTGGGGTCATGACTTCCGTCCCGAGTACCGCCGTATCCGCCCGATCATCAACGAGATCGGCAACGCCCCGCTGATCGCCCTCACGGCCACGGCAACGCCCAAGGTGCAGATGGACATCCAGAAGAACCTCGGCATGAGCGATGCCGCCGTATTCAAATCGTCGTTCAACCGTCCGAACCTCTTCTACGAAATCCGTCCCAAATTCGACATCGACCGCGAAATCATCAAGTTCATCAAGCAGAACGAGGGAAAGAGCGGTATCGTATATTGCCTGAGCCGCAAGAAGGTCGAGGAACTCACCGAACTGCTGGCGGCCAACGGCATCCGCGTCCGTGCCTATCATGCAGGTATGGATGCCGCCACCCGTGCCCAGAATCAGGACGATTTCCTGATGGAGCGCGTCGAGGTGATCGTCGCCACGATCGCCTTCGGTATGGGTATCGACAAACCCGACGTACGTTACGTGATCCACTACGACATGCCCAAATCACTGGAAGGCTACTACCAGGAGACGGGTCGTGCGGGTCGTGACGGCGGCGAGGGTCATTGTCTGGCATTCTACAGCTACAAGGATATTCAGAAACTCGAGAAATTCATGCAGGGCAAGCCCGTTGCCGAGCAGGAGATCGGCAAATTGCTCCTTCAGGAGACGGTTTCCTATGCCGAGAGTTCGATCTGCCGTCGTAAGACCCTGTTGCACTACTTCGGCGAGGAGTATCCCGAGGAGAATTGCGGCAACTGCGACAACTGCCGCAACCAGAAGCCGAAAATCGAGGTCAAGGCGCTTCTGCAAACGGTGCTGGAGGCTTTGCGTGACATCGGCAACAAGTTCAAGGCGGAATTCCTTGTGGATGTGCTGATCGGCAAAAACACCTCGATGGTGAAGAGCTACGGACAGAACAAATCGAAATGGTTCGGCATCGGTGCGGATCACGACGCACGGTTCTGGGGAGCTGTCATCCGTCAAGGTCTGATCATGGGACTTATCGACAAAAACATCGAAAACTACGGTCTGATCTCGATCAATAAAAAGGGCGAGGCCTACATCATTGCCCCTGCGCCCGTTTATATTACGTTGGATCACAACTACGACGAGGAGCAGAAAGACCTCGAAGCCGAAGCCGTTGCCCCGATGGGACGAGGCGGTGCGGCCGACGAGGAGCTGTTTGCCATGTTGAAGGATCTGCGCAAGAAGGTGGCCAAGAAGCACAACCTGCCTCCGTTCGTCATTTTCCAGGATCCCTCGCTGGAGGATATGTCCATCCAGTATCCCATCACCCTGGAGGAGATGCAGAACATCACGGGTGTCGGTGCGGGTAAGGCACACAAGTTCGGTCTGGAGTTCATCCGGCTGATCAAGACCTATGTCGAGGAGAAGGAGATCATCCGTCCGCAGGATATGGTCGTCAAATCGGTGGCTTCACGTTCGGGCAACAAGATTTTCATCATCCAGTCGATCGACCGCGGTTTGGATTTCGAGGACATCGCCAACGCCAAGAATCTGGATTTCGACGAGCTGCTCACCGAGATCGAAAGCATCGTCAATTCGGGTACGAAACTCGACATCTCCTACTACATCAACGAATACATGGACGAGGACAAGGCCGAAGACATCTACGAATACTTCAAGGAGGATGCCCAGAGCGATTCGCTGGACGAAGCGGTCGAAGAGCTGGGTGGCGACTACACCGAGGAGGAGATCCGTCTGGTACGTATCAAGTTTATGTGCGAGCAGGGTAACTAATCCACACGCTATAATCTAAAAGCCGATCCGTTCGTGGGTCGGCTTTTTTTGCGGGATGCGGAGTGCAGGACGCGAGGAGAGGTCGGCGGAGTGCGGGTTATGCGGCGGCGGATATCCTATAATATAATAGGATCGCCCGCGCGGAAAGAGAAAAACGAGGGGGCGATGCGGGCGGTAAAAGAAAAATACATATCTTTGCAATCTATGACGGAAGTAAGGGCTAAAAAAGCATTGGGTCAGCATTTTCTGACCGATCTGAACATCGCGCGTAAGATCGCTTACGCGCTCGAGGAGGGTACCCCCCCGCGCAAGGTGCTGGAAGTGGGTTGCGGCATGGGCGTATTGACGCGTTTTTTGTTGCAGCGCGACGACATCGAAACCTACGGCGCAGAGATCGATACCGAGAGCGTCGATTACCTCCACGTGCATTATCCCGAATTTACGCCCCGCCTGATGGAGGGCGATTTTCTGAAGATGGATCTTCACGCACTGTTCCCCGAGGGCGTGCGCATCATCGGCAATTTCCCCTACAACATCTCGTCGCAGATCTTTTTCAAGGTATTGGAGAACCGCGACCTCGTCCCCGAATGCGTCGGCATGATCCAGAAAGAGGTGGCCGTCCGTCTGGCCGAGAAACCCGGCACGAAGGATTACGGCATCCTTTCGGTGTTGTTGCAGGCGTGGTACGACATCGAGTACCTCTTCACCGTGAACGAAACGGTATTCTCGCCGCCCCCCAAGGTCAAAAGTGCCGTCATCCGCTTAAAGCGTAACGAAACCAAAGAGCTGGGATGCGACGAAGCGCTGTTTATCCGCGTGGTGAAGGCCTCGTTCGGACAACGCCGCAAAATGATCCGCAACTCGCTGCGTGCGGCCTTCGATTTCGGAGGTGAGGAGCACCCCTTCTTCTCGAAACGCGCCGAGCAGCTTTCCGTTGCCGATTTCGTGGAACTGACCTTGTGGGTCGATGCCCACCGAAAATAAAAACAAAAAAGCGACCCTTTTCGGGGTCGCTTTTTTGTTGAACTCTATTCTTTAGGCGAACGGATCTTCCTCGCCCACCACAACGGTGATCAGATCCTCCCTTCGCAGGTATTTCTCGGCCAAAAGGCGCACATCGCGGGGCGTCATGCGACGAATCTCGGCCACCTGACGCGCAATCGCGCCGTTGTCCGTACCGCACAGGATGTTTTCGATCGTGACATCCGCCACGCCGAAAGGCCCGTCCAAAATACGCATCATCTCGCCGATCATCATATTCTTCACCAGATCCAGCTCCTCCTCCGACATCTCTTCCCGACGCAGGCGTTCGATTTCGCGGTCGATCTCCACCAACGCTTCACGCGTCGAGTCCGATCCGACCTGTGTCGCCACGGCAAAATAACCCGCACGTTCGAAATTGACCATGGCGGCCATCACGCCGTAGGTGAATCCGTGTTCGGCACGCAGGTTCTGCATCAGACGCGAACCGAAATATCCACCCAAAGCCGTTGCCACGACCTGCATGCCCGTAAAGTCGGGATGCTGACGCGGGAACAACAGCCGTCCGATGCGGATCGAAGACTGCACCGCCCCCTCGTGACGGCGGAATATGCGGTGCGTCACAACGGGTTCGGGCAGATCGGCCGTGATCTTCCCCCCGCCCGAAGGCAGTTGCGATGCGATGGCACGTACGCGGGTAAGCTCCTCCTCCCCGATGCGGCCGCTGCACACCACAAAACAATTTTCGGCCGTGTAGTGCGTGCGGTAGAACTCCACAAGGCATTCGCGCGTCAGGTTGTCGTACTCCTCCTCGTCGGCCACGACGCCATAGGGGTGATCCTTGCCGAACAAAGCCACCGAGAAGAGTTCGCGTGCCTTGTTATCGACCTTTTGGCGCTCGACCTTGAGACGTTGCTTGCGTTTGAGGCAGTAGCCCGAGATCTCCTCCTCGGGGAAGGTGGGATGCAGGATGATCTCCTCGGCCACGGCCAGCGTCTCGGGCACGAATCTCGAGAGCATGCAAAACGAAATATAGGCGTAATCGCGGTCGATCGTCACATCGAACCACGATCCGTAGAAATCCAGTTCTTCGGCCAGTTCGCGTGCCGAATGATTGGCGGTACCCTCCGCCAGAAGATTCGCCACGGCCGAAGCCGAGAAAAAGCGTTTCTGCACCGACGATCCCGCACGGAACACAAACGACACGCGCAGCACGCCGAATTCGTCGGCCGCCAGCGTATAAAGATCCACTCCGTTCGCAAGGGTCTCGCGGTGCGCTTCGGCAACCTCGGCCGAAACGGGAGCTATGACGGGTTGTTCTTTAATCATCGTGCTTTATAAATAAGGGTGGAACAATTTTCCGGAACAAATGCCTTTCGGGCAAACTCACGGATCGCCTCGGCCGAAATTCCGCGGTAGATCTCCACTTCGCGGTTGATCAGCGACAGATCGCCCGTCATCTCGTAGAATCCGAGGTTCATCGCCTTGTTCATCACATTCAATTCGCCGAAAAGCGTATTGGCCTCAAATTTGTTTTTGACCTTTTCGATTTCGCGGGGATCGGCCTCGGCCTGTTTCAAGAGCTCGATTTCGCGCCAAACGGCCGCCTCGGCCTTTTCGGGCGTGGTGTCGGGCAGGAGTTGTCCCGTAAAGATGAACAGTCCCGGATCCAGATCGCCCGTGATGTAGGCATTGACCGATGCCAACAGGCGCTCCTCCTTGACCAGACGCTGGTACAGGCGCGACGAATCGCCGCTCGACAGCAGATCCGACACCATGTCGGCCACGTAGAAATCCGACGAACAGCGGGCACCCATGTGGAAGGCCATCGTGAAGGTCGTGGCGGGCACATCGCGCTCCACTTCCAGACGGCGCGGTGCGGTTTGTGCGGGTTCCACGGGCAGCGGATCGGCTTTGAGTCCGTTGTCGGGAATGTCGCCGAACCATTTCTCCGCCAAGGCGATCATCTCCTCTTCGTCCATATCGGCCGAGATCGAAAGCACGGCATTCGAGGGGTGGTAATGACGGCGGTGGAACTCCGACACCTCCTCGAGGGTGGCCGTGGCGATGTGATCGGTCTTGCGGCCGATGGTCGCCCAGCGGTAGGGGTGCTCCTTATAGGCCAGATCGCGCATCAGCATCATCTGATCGCCGTAGGGCTGATTCAGGTAGCGCTGGCGGAACTCCTCGATCACCACCTTTTTCTCGGCCTCGAGTTTCGCGGGCGTGATGTCCAGACCGGCCATGCGGTCGCTCTCCAGCCACAAGGCCGTCTCGAGGTTATCCACCGGAAGGGTCAGGTAGAAGTCCGTATAATCGTTGTTGGTGAAGGCGTTGTTGTCGCCCGAAGCCATCTGCACGGGAAGATCGTAGTCGGGCACACGCCGTGTTCCGCGGAACATCAGATGCTCGAACAAGTGGGCAAATCCCGTGCGCTCGGGGTTCTCGTTACGCGCCCCCACCTTATAAAGTATATTGACCGCCGCCAACCTGGAGCGTCGGTCGCGGTTGACCGCTACGGTCAATCCGTTTGCCAAAATTTTTCTAAGATAAGTGATCATCGGGACAAAGGTACAAAAAAGAATTTCGAAATCGCAGTCCCCGCCGCCAAGACTTTTCCCGCAATGTACCACGCAGGTGTGTGTAAGGCCGAAAACACCACTTCAGCCCCACTTGCGGCAAACGCAACTCAATGATGCAGAAAAAGTTATTGTGAAAAATATAACAGTTGGAAAATCCCCAAAACAGCGGAAAAATTGGGAGTTTTATCGCCATAAGTTACGAAAATTCTTTCAAAATTATTATCTTTGCAGCACAATTCTCGATGCACACACACTTTTTATTCGAACACATTAACTATTTTTCTTAATATTATCAAAAATGGCAGAAAAGAAATTTATCACTTGTGATGGTAACTACGCCGCAGCCCATGTAGCATACATGTTCTCCGAGGTTGCCGCAATCTACCCCATCACACCGTCATCGACGATGGCAGAACTCGTCGATGAGTGGGCCGCCCAAGGACGCAAAAACATCTTCGGTGAGACCGTTAAAGTAGTAGAGATGCAATCGGAGGCCGGTGCAGCCGGCGCCGTGCACGGATCGTTGCAGAGTGGAGCGCTCACATCAACCTTCACAGCGTCGCAGGGTCTGCTGTTGATGATTCCCAATATGTATAAGATCGCCGGTGAGTTGCTCCCCGGTGTATTCCATGTATCGGCCCGTGCCCTGGCCGCACAGTCGTTGTCGATCTTCGGCGACCACCAGGACGTGATGGCTACCCGTCAGACAGGTTTCGCCATGTTGGCCACTTCGTCGGTACAGGAAGTGATGGATCTGGCCGGTGTTGCCCACATCGTGGCACTCAAGGCTCGCATTCCGTTCATGCACTTCTTCGACGGTTTCCGTACTTCGCACGAGATCCAGAAGATCGAGTTGATCGACGAGGCTCGTCTGACCGCACTGCTCGACCGTGACGCCCTGAAGGCTTTCCGTCAGCGTGCCCTCAACCCCGAGCACCCCGTAACCCGCGGTACGGCACAGAACCCCGATATCTACTTCCAGACGCGTGAGGCTTCGAACAAATTCTACGAGGCTGTACCCGATATGGTTGCCGAGACCATGAAGCAGATCTCCGAAATCACGGGTCGCGAGTACAAACCCTTCACCTACTACGGTGCCGAGGATGCCGAGAACATCATCGTGGCCATGGGTTCGGTTACCGAGACCATCAAGGAGACGGTTGATTACCTGAGAAAGCAGGGCGAGAAAGTCGGTGTCATCACCGTTCACCTGTATCGTCCCTTCTCGACCAAATATTTGTTGAACGTACTGCCCGCTTCGGTTAAGCGCGTCTGCGTACTCGACCGTACGAAGGAGCCCGGTGCAAACGGCGATCCGCTGTACCTGGATGTCGTAGAGGCAATCCACAAGTCGTCGATCGAGCACAAACCGCTGATCATCGGCGGCCGCTACGGTCTTTCGTCGAAGGATACCACTCCCGCACAGATGCTGGCCGTATTTGCCAACATGCGTCAGAACGAGCCGAAGGACCAGTTCACCGTCGGTATCAACGACGATGTGACGTTCCGTTCGCTGCCCGTAGGCGAGGAGATCTCGCTGGCCAAACCCGGTACGTTCGAGGCTTTGTTCTTCGGTCTGGGTGCCGACGGTACGGTAGGTGCCAACAAGAACTCGATCAAGATCATCGGTGGTTCGACCAACAAATATTGCCAGGCTTACTTCGCATACGACTCGAAGAAATCGGGTGGTTACACCTCGTCGCACTTGCGTTTCGGTGATCTGCCCATCACTTCGCCCTACCTGGTAACCACCCCCGACTTCGTAGCCTGCCACGTACCTTCGTACGTAGACAAGTACGACGTTCTGAAGGGTCTGAAGAAAGGCGGTTCGTTCCTGTTGAACTCGGTTCACGATGCCGAAACCACCTGCGCAACGCTGCCCGACCACATGAAGGTATACTTGGCCAAGAACAACATCTCGTTCTACATCATCAACGCCACGAAGATCGCCGCCGAGCTGGGTCTGGGTTCGCGTACGAACACCATCATGCAGTCGGCATTCTTCAAGATCGCCAACGTGATCCCCTTCGACAAGGCTGTCGAGGAGATGAAGAAGGCCATCCTGAAGTCCTACGGAAAGAAGGGCGAGGATATCGTCAATATGAACTACGCCGCAGTTGATGCCGGTGGCAAGTCGGTCGAGAAGATCGAGGTTCCCGCCGAGTGGGCCAACATCGAGGTGAAGGCTGCCGCCCACACCGTCGATGCATCGCGTCCCGCATTCCTGCGCGACATCTGCGACCCGATCAACGCTCTGAAGGGTGACCAGCTCCCCGTATCGGCATTCAACGGCCGCGAGGACGGTACCTGGGACAACGGCACGGCCGCTTACGAGAAGCGTGGTGTTGCCGTAATGGTTCCCGAATGGCAGATCGACAACTGTATCCAGTGTAACCAGTGTGCTTATGTCTGCCCCCACGCAGCCATCCGTCCGTTCCTGGCAACCGACGAGGAGGCCGCCGCTTCGGGTACCGACTGGAAGCAGGGTATGGGCGAAACGAAAGCCTACAAGTTCCGTATTCAGGTTTCGGTGCTCGACTGTACGGGTTGCAACAACTGTGTGGATGTCTGCCCCGCCAAGGAGAAGGCTCTGGTTATGAAACCCCTCGAAAGCCAGCTCAAGCAGGCCGACAACTGGGATTTCATCCACAACAAGATCGGTTACAAGAATGCCGTCGATAAGACCAAATCGGTGAAGAACCTGCAGTTCGCACAGCCTCTGTTCGAGTTCTCGGGTGCCTGCGCCGGTTGTGGTGAGACTCCCTATATCAAAGCTATTTCGCAGCTGTTCGGCGATCACATGATGGTTGCCAACGCTACGGGTTGTACCTCGATTTACTCGGGTTCGGCTCCCTCGACTCCCTACTGCACCAACGCCGCAGGTCAGGGTCCCGCCTGGGCTAACTCGCTGTTCGAGGATAACGCCGAGTTCGGTCTGGGTATGCACGTCGGTGTCGAGAAGATGCGCGACCGTATCCAGCACATCATGGAGGCTGCCATCGCCGAGTGCACGGCTTGCTCCGACGAGCTGAAGGGCGTCATGAAGGAATGGATCGAAAACCGTCAGTCGGCTGCCAAGACCCGCGAGATCTCGGAGCGTCTGATCCCCCTGATGAAGGCTTGCGGTTGCGATTCGTGCAAGAAGATTCTCGAACTGAAAGACTGGTTGGTTAAGAAGAGCCAGTGGATCTTCGGTGGTGACGGTTGGGGCTACGATATCGGTTACGGTGGCGTTGACCATGTACTGGCTTCGGGTCAGGATGTCAACATCCTCGTTATCGATACGGAGGTTTACTCGAACACCGGTGGTCAGTCGTCGAAGGCTACTCCCGTGGGTGCCGTTGCCAAGTTCGCTTCGGCCGGTAAGCGCATCCGCAAGAAAGACCTCGGTGCAATGGCCATGACCTACGGCTATGTTTACGTGGCTCAGGTTTCGATCGGCGCATCGCAGCAGCAGCTCTTCAAGGTATTGAAGGAGGCTGAGGCTTACAACGGTCCTTCGCTCGTAATCGCTTACGCTCCCTGTATCAACCACGGTATCAAGGGCGGTATGAGCCGCACGCAGACCGTCGGCAAGGAGGCTGTAGCTTGCGGTTACTGGCACTTGTGGCACTTCAACCCCGAGTTGGAGGCACAGGGCAAGAACCCGTTCGTACTCGACTCGAAGGAGCCCGACTGGTCGAAGTTCCAGGAGTTCCTCTCGAAGGAGGTACGTTACACCTCGCTGAAGAAGATGTTCCCGGCCGAGGCCAACGAACTCTTCCGGGCTGCCGAGGAGAATGCAAAATGGCGTTACAACAACTACCGCCGTTTGTCTACGATGGAGTACTAATCTAAAGTACAAAATACACGCGAAAGGGGTGTCCGATTGGTCGGACACCCCTTTTTTATGATCGGTAGGAAACCCGCGGAGGTTTTTGTTATTAAAAATTTTTATTATATTTGCCTTTTCGCCCTTTTGCGGGCGGCACACACCAAACACCTATTTTCGTATGGATCAAAACAATCCGACCAAACCGCTCAATCCCCACCGACCGTCGGGATGGGTGGCACTCAGCCCGCTGTTTGTATTTTTGGGGCTTTATCTGGATCTGGTGACTTCGCTCATCGTCAATGATTTTTATAAGGTACCCATCACCGTGGCCTTTGTTTTTGCATCGGCCTACGCCGTTTGTCTGACGCCCGGCCTCAAACTTGAGGAGCGCATCCGCCAATTCACCATGGGGGCAATTACCCTTGCGGCCATCATCCTGCGCTATCCGAGAAGGTATTCGCGGTAAAAAAGGACGGGAAAACCTCCGTTTTCGTGATTTTTTCCGACTTTTTCAAAAGCATTCGTGATGAAAAAGCGGGTGTTCGTGATGAATACCCCATACTCGGATGAATTTATTTGGTTGTTGCGTCGTCAAAGCCTAAATTTGCCGACGAAAAAAATTTAACTATTAATTATAACTTCGTATGAAAAACTTTTTCTTTAAAGCAGTCCTCTTCCTGGCAATGCCTCTGATGGCTGCATCGTTTGTTTCGTGTGACGATGACGATGACAACGTAGCACCCCAGCCCCAATTCGAGTCGGAGCTGATCGGTACCTACAACCCCACCTTCATCAACTACAAACTCCCGATGGCCGAGGCCGCTCAGGATTACTACTTTATCGTAGAGCCCACCTGGAAAGAGGGTGTTGATCCCGCAACGCTGATGGTCGGCGGTTTCCTGCCCATGCCCCAGGTTCTGGGTATCATGCAGGGTATAGTATCGAACATCGTTAAGGGTGGTTTCGTAGAACTCGACCTGAAGGACAACGGTTCGTTCTCGGCAAAATACAAGGATCTGATCCTGCCCGAAAACGCCGATATGTCGGCCATTATGGGTGCGCTGATCGAGCCCAAGTTCGGTGATGTTGTGAAGGAGTTCCCCTCGTCGGAGACCGAGGCCGTTCTTTCCGCAACCGCTCTGGGTTACTACACCGAGGACAACGCCGACAAGTTCTTCTTCACCATCAGCAAGGATTTCCTGAAGATGGTTGGTGAGAAGATGGAGCAGCCGACCGACCTGGTTGGTATGATCGAGACCTCCATCACGTCGTTCAAGCTGGACATCCAGTCGACCGAGAAGTACTTCGCCATTCCCTTGAAATACACGTTCGAGGCCAACGGTCTTCTGACCCTCTACGTAGATCTCGAGATGATGCAGTCGTACCTGCCGCTGATCAAGATGGCCGTTGCAAACGTACCCCCGGTAATGGGTATGATCAAACTGTCGGATACGATGGATCTGCTCTTCAACAACGTGAGCGAGTTCAAACTGAAACTCCTCCTGCAGAAGAAATAGTAAACGCACACTATTCATAAATTTAAGGAATGAAGCCATGCGAAATACTCCGTATGGCTTCATTTTTGCGTATGACGATTTAAATATTAATTTTGCATTGTCATTTAAATACCGAAAACTATGAAAAAGATTTTTATCTTCGCCATGATGCTCTTTGCGATGGCATCGTGCAGCACTCAGGAGAATCTTACTTTGGAGGGTTACGTTTGGAAACTCACCAAGATGGAAGGCATTCCCGCCGAGGCCGTTCAGGCAAAACCCGATTTCTTCACGCTTCAGTTTGATGCGGATGAGACGATTGCATCGGGTCGTTCGAACTGCAACAATTTCTTCGGCGAATATACGCTCAACGACAAAGGTCTGACGTTCGAGGAGCTGGCCGCAACCCGTAAGATGTGCCCCAACATGGAGCAGGAAGCCGCTTATATGGCTATGTTCTCGCTGGTGGACAACTACGAGATCAACGGCGACGAGCTGACCCTGACGGGTAAAGGCAAAACGCTGGCTACCTTCAAGATGCAGTCGAAGATGGAGCCCGCCGAGGAGGAGGTCGTAGAGGCCGCTGCTCAGGAGAGCGCCGACGGCGAGGTTGAAGCCGAAGTTGCCGTAGAGGAAGTTCCCGCTGCCGAGGAGAAATAATCCCGGATAGACCCGATTTCTTTAAATTCCCCTTGTCCCGACGGACGAGGGGAATTTTTATTTATCGTATTGAACGAAAACGGATTAAGTCTTTTTCGGGGTTTGGAGTTATGAACAATTTGGAAAAGTTATTAACATTTTACGCGAAAGTTATTAACACTCCATCAACACTATGAACACTCCCTGACACGAAAAACAATTAAAATCAATTTTGCCCTACCAAATAAAATTATGTAACTTTGCAATCATACAAAGTTCTTCTAACATGAATAGAATTAAATTTTATTTAGAAAAGAAAGGAATAAGTCAAACAGATTTAGCACATCGCTTAGGAAAAAGTTTTAATATGATTAATCTATATGCGACAAATAAAGTGCAACCTCCAATTCCTGTCTTATATCAAATTGCCGAAATTCTAAAAATAGATGTAAGAGAATTATTAGTTTCTACAATTAACAAATAAAGACCTATGAAGCCAATAATAAAATATAGAGGCGGTAAATCTAAAGAAATTTCTCACTTCTTAAAACATATACCTAAGTTCTCGGGGCGATATATAGAACCTTTTTTTGGAGGAGGAGCACTATTCTTTTATTTAGAGCCTCACAGAGGTATAATTAATGATATAAATACACGCCTAATATCATTTTACCGAGGAGTAGCCAATAACTTTGATTTATTACAAAAAGAATTATTACAAGTAGAAAATATATACTCAAAAAATCGTCAAGATTTTGATGCCCTAAAAAAATTAAGTCCTCAAAACAGAGTTGAAGATAAAAATGAAGCATTATACTATCAAATAAGAGATATGTATAACGGCCTCATTCCTCCGAAATATTCAGAAGCCTTTTTATATTATTTTATTAATAAAACGGCTTATTCAGGAATGATCCGTTTTAATGCAAAAGGGGAATTTAATGTTCCTTACGGCAGATATAAAAAGTTTGGCATTGACAAAGTAACCAAAGAACATTCTATATTATTAAGAAACACAGAGATAAGAAATGAAGACTATCAAAACATTTTTACCTCTGCTAAATCTGATGATTTTATTTTCTTAGACCCTCCCTATGATTGCGTTTTTTCTGATTATGGAAATATAGAATACAAGGAAGGATTTAACGAAGAAGCTCATAGATTACTTGCAAAAAATATAAAGAAATTGAATTGTAGAGTTTTAATGGTAATTGGAAGAACACCTCTCACAGAAGAACTATATGGAGATATGATTGTTGAAGAATATGCTAAAAGTTATGCTGTAAATATTCGAAACCGATTCCATTCCGAAGCATCCCATATTTTAATAACCAACTTTTAAGATTCATTATGGCTCGTATAGATAGTAAAATTTTATTTATGATCACATCTCCACGAACACCTGAAAAGATGATTCCCGAGATTGATCTTTTACAACATAATTTTCAGGGGAAAAAGTGGAATATAGATACCCAAAAAGAATTTATGAATGTTCTCCGCACAGAAGACTTCTTCTATGGTAAAGGAGAAAATGACCCTGCATTTTCAGCAAGAGACAGAATAAATCGTGCGCCTAAAGCATTAGGATTTATTCAACTATCTCCCTGTATAAAATTAACTGATGCGGGAGAAAAACTAATTAATTCAAGATATACAAATGAAATTTTTCTTCGCCAATTACTGAAATTTCAAATACCGTCACCATTTCATAAGCCAAGTGATAAAGCAGCCAAATTTTGGATAAAACCATATCTTGAAATATTCCGTTTAATAAACCATTTTGGCTCCTTAAAATTTGATGAATTATGGTTATTTGGAATGCAATTAATTGACTACAGAAAATTTGATCTCATTGTAAATAAGATAGATAAATTCAGAAAGGATAAAGTAAAGAACAGAGGCAACTATAAAAAATTTAGAGAAGAATACTTATACTCTGAATTAAAGGAAATATATGCCGATGAAATTATCAACGGTAAAACTAATACAAGAGAAAGTTCCGACAATAGTATTACGAATTTCCTTAGAACCAAAGGACGCAATATGCGAGATTATGCAGATGCTTGTCTTAGATATATACGTGCCACAGGAATTGTGACAATAAGTCAAGGAAGAAGTATGTCTATTTCAAAAGAAGCACATTCAGATGTAAATTATTTCTTAGAGCATATAGATAGAAATCCTTCTTTTATAGATGACGAACAACAGTACACAAAACTTCTATACGACTCAACGACCCCAAGATTATTGACAGATAATAAAGATCTGTTAGTACAAAAAATAAAAGCAGAATTTAACATTGATGCGAACAAAAATAAAAGTGCAACAGAATTAAAAGAATTCTTCATAGATAAAACCACCCAACGAAAAGAAAATATAATTTCACAACAAATAACAGAAATTAAAGATTACAAATTCTATGATGATATTCAAAATATCTTTAGTAATTTAAAAGAGACGTATGATTCCTCCTTATTTTTAGAATGGAATACATGGCGTGCCATGACTATGATTGACGGAGGCAACATCAAAGGAAACCTTAAATTTGATGATTATGGAATGCCCCTATCAATAGCACAAGGAAATATGGCTGATATTGTTTGTGATTATGGTACATTTGATCTCATTGTAGAGGTTACAACGGCTTCCGGTGCGAAACAATTTGAAATGGAAGGAGAATCTATAATGCGCCACCTTGGTAAACACAAAAAAAATGTTAATAAACAAACATATTGTTTTTTTATTGCTCCGCAAATTAATGAAAATTGTATAGCATATATTTGGACACTTTATAGAGCACCGATTCCTTTATACGGAGGGACTTGCTCTATTTTACCTATTTCCCTTAAAGTGTTTCAAAAAATGATAGAAGACTCATACAAAGCAACATATACTCCTAATGCCTCACAAATAGAAGCACTATGTAAAGAAGCTGAGAGACTTGCATTAAATTCAACAGACTCAAATAAATGGTATCTAAATCTAACAGATGTTGCTCTTAACTGGTTAGATATAAAATAAATTCAATAATAAATCTAGATATAAGAGCATTTTGTATATTAAATAAAAAAACATCGACACCCTTTAAAGAGTGTCGATGTTTTCTAATATATCTACTTTACAATTTCTTCTCGAAATGCTGGTAGTCCTTGAGCGAACGCCAAGCACCACCCCACTCGAATCCGTGTTTGATAAATTCGCGATAGCAGGCATCCTCCCGCGTGATCTTCATCGGGAAGGATTTCGTGCGGTCGGCATAGGGACGCCCCTTTTCGGGATCGACCGACAGCGTACCGTTCTTGCGGCGAATCACGCAGGGATTATACAACGGATTGACATCCACCGCCATTCCGTAGCTGTGATTCGACAATTTACCCGTATTGCGGATTTCGCGGTAGTTGAATGCCGAGGTGTTGTTCGCCTCCATCGAGGGTTTGTCCAGCGCGTCGTATTCGTCGATCAACACCATCCGTTCGATGGGGTACTTCTCGTCGTACAGCGCACGGAAAATTTCCACCAGGTCTCGGGCAATTCGCCGATTGCAGATCAATTCGCCGTAGTGCACCTCTCCCGAAGGCGTATGGTGCAACACGCGCACATAGCGCAACTCCTCGCGACGAATCCGACCGCCCCGCTTGAAGCTCCGCCCGTCGATTCGGGCAAACACCTCATCGGAGAGCTCCTCCGCCATAAAGTAGCGGTCGATGCCCGTTTCGGCGACTTTAGACAGATCGACGCGCGTTCCCGCACGCCCCTGTGCCGCGGCAAAGCCACACACCATCAGCGCAAACGCCACACACAACCACCTGCGCATCACACTAATGCTGCATCTCCTCCATACGGGCAACGGGCGACACGTCGAGCGACGAGAACTCCCCGTTGCGGTAACGGAAGTAACCCGCCATGGCGATCATGGCGGCATTATCGGTCGTAAATTTGAATTCGGGAAGGAACACCCGCCAGCCGTATTTCTTTCCGGCCTCGATCAGGCCGTTTCTCAAGCCCGAGTTGGCCGACACGCCACCGCCCGTGGCGATGTCGCGGATGCCGAGATCCCTCGCCGCACGGCGCAGATTCTTGATCAGAATCTCGACGATCGTATGCTGCAACGAAGCGCACAAATCGGCCTTGTTCTTCTCGACAAAATCGGGATCCTCCTTCACGGCATCGCGCAACGTGTAGAGGAACGAGGTCTTCAGACCCGAGAACGAATAGTCGTATCCGTCCACATGGGGGTGGGCAAAATTAAACGCCTTGGGATTACCCTCCTGCGCCAATTTGTCGATCACGGGGCCGCCCGGATAAGGCAATCCCATCACCTTGGCACACTTATCGAAGGCTTCACCTGCGGCATCGTCGATGGTCGTGCCGACAATCTCGAATTCGAGGGGCGACGACACCTTGACGATCTGCGTGTGTCCGCCGCTGACCAGAAGGCACAGGAACGGGAAATCGGGATGCGGCAGTTTGCGATCCGGCAGATCGATAAAATGCGACAGGATGTGTCCTTGAAGGTGGTTCACCTCGACCATCGGGATGTTGCCCGCAATGGCCAGTCCCTTGGTAAACGACACACCCACCAGAAGCGATCCGACCAGACCGGGACCACGCGTGAAGGCGATGGCGTCGATGTCGTCGAGCGTCTTACCGGCCTCTTTCAGTGCGGTATCCACCACGGGGATGATGTTCTGCTGGTGAGCACGCGATGCCAATTCGGGAATGACACCGCCATATTTGATGTGCACGGCCTGCGATGCGATGCAGTTCGAAAGCAGAGTGTTGTTGTGCAGGACGGCAGCCGAAGTATCGTCACACGACGACTCGATGCCTAAAATCGTAATGTCCATATTTTGAATATTGGTTATGCGCCCGGGGCTCGCCCCCGAAGCGACAAATTTCATGGTTAAAAATAGTGAAAATCCCCTAAAAAAATCTAACTTTGCAAGTTATAAGGAGACACTCATGCGCAAAGGTATAAAAATATTACGAATCGCGTGCACGGCAACACTATTGTTATTCGTGGTGTTGCCCATATTGTTGTTTTTGCTGCTCCACATCGCCCCGATTCAGAACGCCGTGGTCGATCAGGCCGTGAAAATCGCAGCCGACCATCTGGGTACACGGGTGTCGATCGGCCGCATCGATGTGGGCATCTTCTGCAAGATGCGCGTAAGGGAATTCTATGTTGAAGATTTCCAGCAGGACACGCTCCTTTATGTCGATTATCTGGACGGTTATCTGAACCCGTTCGGCCACGGACTTTCGTTCACGCGAGCCGAGATGCGCGGTGCCCGTCTGTATCTGAAGGAGACCCCCGAAGGCGTGATGAACATCAAGCAGGTCATCGACAAACTCTCCAATCCGAACAAGAAGAAAAAGAATCCGTTCCGACTGACGATCAGCCGCGCCACGATCCGCGACATGCACCTGAAGATCGAGCGTCTGAAGCACCGCAACCCCGAGTACGGCGTGGACTACGGCGATATGGACATCAGCCACATGCACGGTTTTATCAACGAATTCCAGATGGTGGGCCCCGAAATTTCGACCGACATCGAGACCTTCAGCGCCCACGAACGCAGCGGATTCAACCTCGACCACCTGTCGGGTAAATTCTTCCTGGCGGGCGGACTGATCGACTTC
Organism: Alistipes sp.; assembly: GCA_020026395.1. GTDB lineage: Bacteria > Bacteroidota > Bacteroidia > Bacteroidales > Rikenellaceae > Alistipes. The sequence continues at coordinate 151,118 of JAHHQM010000002.1, forward strand.
CGCGATGCCGTGATGGCCACCGCCAACAGCTACATCTCGCTCCCGATGCTGCACCTCGAGGGCGGTTCGTGGCAGAAATACAGCGACTTCATACACAACGTCGAGTTGGAGGCCGAGGTCGAAAATTCGCTCGTGTCGTCCGACGATGTGGGCTATTTTGCGCCGCGTCTGCGCGACTGGGGCATCCGGATCAGCGATCTGAAGGGGCACTTCAAGGGTACGGTCAATAAGTTCAACGTCGAACTCAACAACATCCGCCTCAACGACTCGACCCGTCTGACGGCCAAGGGTACCATCACGGGACTTCCCGACATCCGCGACACGCGTTTCAACCTCGACATCAACCGTCTTTCGACCACGATTCCCGCGGCAAACGTGCTGGCCGAGAGCATCACGCGCAAGCCGCTGCCCCAGAACCTCGTCCACATGCTCGAGAATGCGGGTACGGTCGATATACAGGGTCGCTTCAACGGTTCGTTCACCGAATTCAAGACCCGACTGGAACTTTCGTCGGCGATCGGCGGGCTGCAAGGCGACCTGACGATGAATCCCCAACCCGAAGGTCTGCACCAGATCAACGGTCAGGTGACGGCACTCGATGTGTCGCTGGGCGATCTGCTGCACAAGAAAAATCTGCTGGGAACGACCTCGTTCGAAGCTCGCATCGACGGTCAGGTGGGTAAAGATGCCCTCCTTGCCAACATCGACGCACGGGTTTCGCACCTCGAATTCAAACAATACCGCTACGACTCGCTCCAATTCAACGGCCGTGTCAAGAACCGCCAGTTCAACGGCATCATCACGGCACGCGACCGCAATTTCAATATGGATCTGATCGGCCTTCTGGACTACAACCGCGAAGTGCCCCGCTACGATTTCGTGATGCACCTGCACCACGCCGACCTGCGTGCCGTAAACATCAACCGCCGCGATTCGCTGTCGCAGATTTCGAGTTCGATCACGGCACGGGGCAGCGGACGTTCGCTCGACGACATCAACGGACGCATCCTTCTGGCCAACACCACGTATCGCTACAACCAAAAGACGCTGACGGCCGACAGCGTTCTGATCCGCGGCCGCAACTCCGACCACAACAAATACGTGGAGCTGGAATCCGACTTTGCCGATGCCACGTTCCGCAGCAAGGTCAGCTACAAGACGATTTTCGAGTACCTCAAGCGCAGCATACGCAAATATGCGCCCCTGCTCGACCGCCGTCCCGAGGATCTGCAACCCTACGCCTCCGCCGATTCGATTCCCAACGAAGACTCGATGCTCGATGTCGAAATCAAGGACATCGATCCCGTGGCCGATGCCATTGCACCGGGTCTGAAGGTTGCGCCCGAATCGTCATTGCGACTGAGGTTCAACCCTGCGATCAACCGCCTGCAATTCAACGCCAAATCGAACTACATCGAGAACGACAAATTCACGATTCTGCGCATGAACATGCGTGCCTCGAACCGTGGCGATTCGTTGTCGGTATACAGCAGTTTCGAGGATCTTTTTGCGGGCAAGGCGCTGCACCTGCCGAACCTGACGATCAACGGCGGTGCGAAAAACGGCAACCTTCAGGTGCAGTCGAGCATGAACAACAAGGAGCGTAAGATTTCGGCTCGTTTCGGGGCTCGTGCATCGCTGATTCCCGCGTCGGACTCGATCCCCGCGGCCATCGACATCCACCTGTTACCGACCCACTTCACGATGGACAAGATGTCGTGGCAGGTCTATGCCCACGGCATCCGCATCGATACGGCACGCACGCGTATCTCGAACCTCTACGTCATGAACCGCGATCAGGATTTGTGGCTCGACGGCATCATCTCGCGCCATCAGTCCGATTCGCTCGTCATGAAACTCCGCAACTTCGAACTTGCACCCTTCTCCGAGATCATCAACCTGATGGGTTATCACATCTCGGGTGAAACGAACGGACAGGCCGTCGTGAAGGGACTCCTGGGCGGTGGCGGCGGTCTTTCGGCCGACATCCGCGTGGACAGCATGAAGGTCAATGAGATGGAAGTGCCGCCCCTGCGTCTGAGTTCGCGTTGGGATTTCATGGAAAACCGTGCCAGCATGGTCGTGCAGAACCGCATCAACCGCGATACGCTCGTCCGCGGTACGTACCAGCCCGACCTGATGCGTTACTATGCCCGCGCCACCATCGATTCGCTCAACATGGGCGCCCTCGACCCGATCCTTTCGGGCGTGATCTCCTCGACGGAAGGTACCGCCAAGGTCGATCTCGAGCTGATGGGACAGCGCCGCGAGGCCGATCTTTCGGGTAAGATCACCGTGAGCGATCTGAAGACCACGGTCGATTATACGCAGGTCACCTACCACATGCCCCACGGCGTCGTGGATGTCAAGGGCAACCGCTTCTCGTCGAAGAAAGTGCCGATCTACGACTCGGAAAAGAATCAGGGTCTGCTGGATTTCGGACTGGATCTGCGCCACCTGTCGAACATCTCCTACGATCTGAGGGTACTGCCCCAGAAGATGATCGTGCTGAACACCACCGAACACGACAACGACTATTTCTACGGCAAGATCTATGCGTCGGGTACCGCCCGCATCACGGGTCACAAGGGTTCGGTCGATATGAACATCAACGCCACTTCGGACGGCAAGTCCAAGTTCTATATGCCGCTGACGAGTAAGTCGAACATCTCGAATGCCAATTTCGTGAAGTTCAAAGCGCCCGTTCTGATCGACACGGTGGATCACATCCAGCGCAAACGTCAGGCACTCGAACGCCGCCGCACCAAGAAGGAGAGCGCGGCCAACCGCATGAACATCAACATGACGCTCAACGTGCGCCCCAACGTCGAGGTGGAGCTCACGCTGATGGAGAACACGCTGAAGGGTCGTGGCGAGGGTACGTTCAACATCCAGATCAACCCCTCGATGAAGATCTTCAACATGTACGGCGACTACGAGATTTCGGACGGTAGTTTCAACCTCTCGCTCCGTAATCTGCTGACGCGTAAATTTATCGTAAATCCCGGTTCGACGATCCGCTGGACGGGATCGCCCATGAAAGCCGATATGGACATCGAGGCCATCTACAAACTGAAGGCTTCGCTGCAACCGCTCCTGGGCGACAACTCCGACCGTCAGGCGGGCGACCGCTCCGTTCCGGTCGAGTGTATCATCAACCTGCAAAACTGGCTCACGCAGCCCGACATCACGTTCGATGTGCATGTGCCGGGAGCCGATCCCGAGACGCAGGCGCTCATCCAGACGCAGATGAACACCCCCGAAATGAAGAACAAACAGTTCCTCTACCTGTTGCTCTTCAAGAGTTTCATGGCCGAGAACAACACCTCGTCACAGGAGAATCTGGGCAACTCCGTCTCCTACAACACGGGCTTGGAGTTCCTCACCAACCAGCTCAACAGCTGGCTTTCGTCGACCGGATACGACATCTTCATCAACTACCGCTCGAAGAACGAGATGGCCAACGATGAGGTCGATTTCGGATTGTCGAAGAGTCTGATCAACAACCGACTTCTGGTCGAGGTCGAGGGTAACTACCTGCTCGACAACAAGAACGCCGTGAACAAGTCGATGTCGAACTTCATGGGCGAGGCATACATCACCTACCTGATCGACCGTGCGGGTACGTTCAAACTGAAGGCCTTCACGCAGACAATCGACCGTTTCGACGAGAACCAGGGTTTGCAGGAGACGGGTATCGGACTTTACTTCAAGGAGGATTTCAACAACTTCAAGGATTTCCGCCGCCGCATCAAGGAGCGTTTCACCAACAAGAAGCGTAAGGAGGCACGTCTTGAGCGTCGCCGAGCACGCGCCGAGCGCCGTCAGGCCGAGCGTGAAGAGCGCCGCTCGGAGCGCGATGCCCTGAAAACCGCACCCGCACCCGAAATAAAACTGCCGGAGAAAGACTCCGAAGGCACTTCGAACCGTTATTACAAACAAAAGGCCTCGCAGGAGAAGCAACGAAAACAAAAACAATAAATACTTAAACAATGATGATGAACTTTTTTCTGACTGCCGCACCTGATGCAGTCGCCACCGAACAGACCCGTATGGGTTTATGGTCTCTCTTCACGCAAGGCGGATGGCTCATGTGGCCGCTTCTGATCCTGGGCGGCGTGACCATCTTTATCTTCGTCGAGCGATTCCTCGCCATCCGCAAGGCATCGGTGCTGGATATGAATTTCATGAACCGCATCCGCGACTACATCTCCGAAGGTAAGATCGGCGTTGCCGTGAACCTGTGCAAGAAAACCGACACCCCCATCGCCCGCATGGTCGAGAAGGGTATCGAGCGTATCGGCCGTCCGATGAGCGACGTGCAGTCGGCCATCGAAAATGTCGCCAACCTCGAAGTCTCGAAGCTCGAAAACGGTCTTCCGTTCCTGGCCACCATCGCCGGTGGTGCCCCGATGATCGGTTTCCTGGGTACGGTACTCGGTATGGTGCAGACCTTCATGGATATGTCGGCCGCAGGAGGTACCGTCGATCTGGGTTTGCTGTCGAGCGGTATGTACGTGGCAATGGTGACCACCGTCATGGGTCTTCTGGTCGGTATTCCCGCCTACTTCGGCTACAACTATCTGGTGGCACGCATCGAGAAACTCGTCTTCCAGATGGAGGCCAACTCGATCGCCTTTATGGATATTCTGAATCAACCCGTTAAAAAATAACAGACCATGGCTATCAAACACGGTTCAAAAGTAGACAAATCATTCTCGGCATCGTCGATGACCGACCTGATGTTCCTGTTGTTGCTGTTCCTGTTGATCGCCACCACGCTCATTAACCCCAACGCCCTGAAGCTGATGCTTCCGAAGAGCTCCAACCAGCTCAAGGGCAAGGCCATGACGACCGTTTCGATCCAGCAGGCGGGCAACAAATACCGCTACTATGTGGAGTTGAAGGAGGTCGGCTCGATCGAGGGCATCGAACGCGCCCTGAATGAGCGTCTGGAGGGTCAGAAGGAGGCCACCGTATCGCTCCACTGCGACAAGACGGTGGCGGTGGACGAAGTGGTCAAGGTGATGAATATCGCCAAGGACAACAACTACAAACTGATCCTGGCCACCACCCCGAAATAGGTAACCCGGCCACATTTCGGCGGAGGCAGTTCTCTTGCGAATTGCCCCGCCCGATAATTTTTTAGGAAAAGATTCCGCCCGACGCGGAATCGGGATACCCGCTTGTGCGCACACTGCACTTTGGAGTACATCCAAAGCAGAAGCAACAACTTATCGCACTGCACCCAAAGTCTCCCTTTCCCCAAGGGAGATTTAGAGGGAATGTCAAAATGCATTTTGTAGTACATTTCGCGCAGCAGCAGCCGTAAGCGGGTAAACCAAACAAAAAAAGGAGCACCCGCATCACGCGCTGCACCCAAAGTCTCCCTTTCCCAAAGGGAGATTTAGAGGGAATGTCAAAATGCATTTTGTAGTACATTTCGCGCAGCAGCAGCCGTAAGCGGGTAAACCAAATTAAAACAAACAAAAAAAAGAACCACGCAAAATGTACTACTACGACCAAAATGATCAGAAGCCCCGCAAGTGGGCTTTCGTGGCGGCACTGGCCTACGCTCTGGTGCTCTTGGTGTCGTTTTTGTTCGTGGATTTCAGTACACGCCCCAAGGATCTTCAGACCAACGACACGATTTTGGTGGAATTTGTCCCCCAACAACAGTCGCGCCCCGCACCTTCGCGCGGCGATCGGGTCAAAGCCCCCACCCACGAAAAGGCGGTGTCGAACGAAGGCACACCCACTCCCGAACAAAAGGAGACGGGTGTGGAACGTAAGGAGGAGACCCGCACGCCCAACCCCAAGGCGCTGTTCAATATGTCGAAGAGCGGTAAGGATATCCCCGCCGATGTCGGCAAACAAAATGCCCCCGAAGGCGAGGAGCAGAGTGCCGGCAAGGGTAAGGGCAACCGCGGAGAAGGCATCGAGGGACTGGACCACGGCCTTCAGGGACGCGGTTTGATCGGCTCGCTGCCCCGCCCCGACTACCCGGGCAATAAGAGCGGTAAGGTGAGAATCCGCGTCACGGTGGGCGCCGACGGCACGGTGACCAGCGCCGCATTCGAACAACGGGGATCGACCGTCAATGACGGCGCATTGATCGATGCCGCCATCACGGCAGCCCGCAAGGCACGTTTCACGGCCAGTGAGGCCGCCATCCAAACGGGTGTGATCACCTATGTATTCCGCATGGAATAAAAAACGAACTTATGAGAAAATTGATTACGATACTGACTTTTGCGACTCTGCTTTTGAGCCTCTCGGCCACGGCACAACAACCCACGACGCCCGAAAAACGTCGGGCACAACGTGCCGAGGAGCGTATACAGCGTAACGAAGAACGCCAGCGCGACCGTCAGGAGCGAAAAGAACAGAAAAACGAAAAGACAACTGCCCGCCGTAATAAGGGTGCCCTTCTGAAATTCGATCATCAGAATTACAATTTCGGCGATGTGGCACGCAAGGGCGGCGATCTGGTGCACGAGTTCACCTTCCGCAACGAGGGCGACACGCCGCTGTTCATCACCCAGGTGGTGACCTCTTGTTCGTGCCTGAAGGGCAATTTCTCGAAACGCCCCGTCGCACCCCACTCCGAAGGCGTTCTTCGCATCACGTACGAACCCCACAAAAGCGAGCCGGGCGTATTCAATAAGGTGATCTGTGTCTATTCCAATTCGGCCGACGGCAACGAACTGCTCACCGTTCAGGGCAATTCGCTCGACAAGAGCCGCAACGCAGACCGCACCTCAAAAAAAAGAAAGGACTGATTATGGATTTATTATTCAAAAACGGAACTTTACTCACGATGACGGCCAAGGGCGACGAGCCCCTCACGCGTCAGGGTGCACTCGGCATCACGGGCAACCGCATTGCGATGCTGAGCGACGACCCGCATACCATCGAAGCATTCGAAAGGGCACACCCAGCACTGCGCACCATTGATTGCAGTGGCAAACTGCTGATGCCCGGTCTGATCAACAGTCACTGCCACACGGCCATGACCCTCCAGCGCAGCTATGCCGACGACATCGCCCTGATGGAGTGGCTGAACGACTACATCTGGCCGTTCGAAGCCCACCAGACGGCCGACGACGTGCGCCTCGGTATGCAGCTCGGTATTGCCGAGATGTTGTTGGGCGGTACAACCTCGTTTGTCGATATGTATTTCAACGAGGTCGAGTGTAAACCGCTGGTCGAGAAGATGGGCATCCGCGCCCTGCTCGGTGCGACGTATTTCGACCGCAATGCCGACGAGGTACTCTCCACGATGGAGCGTGCTTTGGAGGCCGAAACCTCCGCACCCGAAGACCGCGTGCATTATGCCCTTGCGGCACACGCACCCTATACCTGTTCGCGCGAGAACATCGTCCGCGGTAAGGCGCTTGCCCGCAAATACGGACTGATGTTCGAGATCCACGCCGCCGAGACGAAGGACGAGGAGCGCATCATCCAAGATCAATGGAGCATGCGTCCCGTAGAATACCTCGACAAGATCGGCGTCCTGGACGACCACACCGTCGCCGCACACTGCATCCACGTGACGGATTCGGACATCGACACCCTGATTCGTCGCGGTGTAACCATTTCGCACAACCCGCAGAGCAACATGAAGATCTCGAGCGGCATCGCCCCCATCGAGAAGATGCGCCAGAAGGGTGCACGGGTAACCGTTGCCACCGACGGCGTATGCTCGAACAACGACCTCGACCAATTCGAGGAGTTGCGTTCGGCGATCTTCCTTCAGAAGGTCTCCACGGGATCGCCCCTTGCGATGCCCGCCTACGAGGCGCTGAAGATGATCACCTCGAACGGTGCACGTGCCATGGGTTACGAGGGCGGCATGCTGGGCGTATTAAAAGAGGGCGCTTTGGCCGATGTAATCGTCATTGACCTGAGAAAACCCCACCTGCAACCCGTCCACAACATCGTCTCGAATCTGGTCTATTGCGGAAAGGCGGCCGATGTGGAATCGGTCATCATCGACGGCCGCATCGTCGTCGAAAACCGCCGTATTGCGGGACTCGACCTTGAGGAGCTTTACGACAAGATCGGCAAGGCCGTCCGCAGAATAACCTCCGAAATTAAAAAGTAATCAATATGGGAATTATCGACCTGATTGTCCTGCTCACGTTGCTTTTTGCCCTTTGGAACGGCTGGAGCAAGGGCGTCATCGTCCAAATCATCGGTCTTGCGGGATTGTTCCTGTCGGGATGGCTGGCTTTCAAGTTCGGCCCCACGATCGGCAACCATCTGCCGCTCGATCCCGACATCGCCTCGATCGGCGGATTCGCCATCGTCTTTGTGGTGACCTTTCTGTTGTTCGCCATCGGCGCAAGACTGCTGCGTAAATTGTTTAATTTCGCGGGATTGGGTGCCTTGGACAAGATCCTGGGTATCGTGCTGTGCATGGTGAAATACCTCATGGTGTTGAGCATCATTTTTGCCACGATCGACAACCTCAACCGCGAGTATCACTTCATCGAACAACGCACGCTGGACAAATCCCGCACGTTCCACCCCATCAAAGATTTCTCCGAACTGATTTTTCCCGCGGTGGATTGGGTACGCGACTGCCTCCCCGAAGAGATCCTCCCCGAAGAAAAGCAATAACCCCCGAAAATTATGGAAAAAGAATTTACAGGCATCGTGATTCGTGCAACAGGCAGTTGGTACGAAGTGCTGCACGAGGGTGAAGTGATCCGTTGTCGCATCCGCGGACGACTGCGCCTGAAGGGCATACGCTCGACGAATCCCGTGGTGGTGGGCGACGAGGTACGTTGCGACCGCGATGAGACGGGCGACTACACGATCCTCGACATCACCCCCCGCCGCAATTACATCATCCGCCGCGCCTCGAACCTCTCGCGCGAATCGCACATCATCGCCGCCAACATCGATCAGGCGGTGTTGATGGTCACGCTCCGACAGCCCGAAACGGCCTGGGAGTTTGTCGATCGTTTCCTCGTAACGTGCGAGGCGTACAAAGTCCCCGTGACGATTCTCCTGTCGAAAATCGACTTGCAGGACACGGAGGAAGTGACTCGTTTCAAGGAGATTTACACCCGCGTGGGTTATCCCGTCATGGAGCTTTCCGCCCCCGAGGGTCGCGGCATCGAGGCCGTCAAAGAACTCCTGAAAGATAAAATCACCCTGCTTTCGGGAAATTCGGGAGTCGGCAAATCGACCCTTATCAAGACGATCGATCCCGAGCTGGAAGTCCGTACGGGCGAGATTTCCGAAAGCCACCACAAAGGCCGTCACACGACGACCTTCTCGACGATGTATCCGCTTTCGGGCGGAGGTGCGGTCATCGACACCCCCGGAATCAAGGGTTTCGGACTGATCGACATCGACGACGACGAGTTGTGGCACTACTTCCCAGAAATGATGCGTCTGGCATCGGGATGCCGTTTCTACAACTGCACCCACACCCATGAACCCGGTTGCGCCGTGGTCGAAGCCGTCAAAAGTGGCGAAATCGCCTACGAGCGTTACGAAAGTTACCTGAAGATCCTTGATGAAGATGACAAATATAGAAAATAGACCCGACGACTGGTATCGGCAGCGCATCGACCTGTTGCGTGAATTTATGACCGAAGACCGATTCTCGATCCTCGAGCGGACGCTCGCCATGCGCACACGCTACATGACCGTCATGGCCGAAAATATGTTTCACGGACAGAATGCCGCCGCACTGATCCGCCATTGCGAGGCGTTCGGCGTGCAGGACATGCACACCGTCGAGTCGGTATGCCCGTTCGAGCCGAGTGCATCGGTGGTGCGCGGCACCGACCAGTGGGTCAATGTCCACCGCCACAAAACAACGACCGAAGCGCTGGCCGAATTGAAGGCGCAGGGCTACCGCATTGTGGCCACCACGCCCCACCGCAACGACTCCACGCCCGCCACGTTCGATGTTACGAAAGGGCGTTTTGCGCTGATTTTCGGTACGGAACACGCGGGCATCTCCGACGAGGTGATCGCGGCGGCCGACGAATTTCTGATGATCCCCATGTGCGGCATGGTCGAGAGCCTGAACGTGTCGGCCTCGGCCGCCATCCTGATCTACACGCTCACGCAGCGCATCCGTCAGGACATCCCCTCGTGGCAGCTTACCCCGAGTGAGCTCCTCGAAATGCTCTACAGCTGGATCTTCCGCTCGGTCAAGGACGCATCGGGCATCCTGAACCGCACGCTGGGAGATCCCATCGAAGAAAAAAAGACAAACGTCAAATAACAAAAGACCAATGAATATATTACGCAAACAGTTTCTGGCTCATGTCGGCCAGACCTCACCCTCGCCCCTTCTGGTCGAGGTAGCCAAAGCCGAAGGTTCGTTTTTCTACACGCCCGAAGGCAAACGCTACTACGATCTGGTGGCCGGCGTATCGGTGAGCAATGTCGGACATGGCAACCCCGCGGTCGTCAAGGCCGTGCAGGAGCAGGCCGCACGTTACATGCACGTGATGGTTTATGGCGAGTTGGTCGAGACCCCGCAAGTCGAATATGCAACCCGTCTTACGGCACTTCTCCCCGCCCCGCTGGAGAGCATTTATTTTGTCAATTCGGGTGCCGAGGCCGTCGAGGGCGCACTCAAGCTGGCCAAGCGCTACACCCACCGTACGCGCATCATCTCGATGCGTCGTGCCTATCACGGTTCGACCCACGGCGCGATGTGTCTGATGGGATCGCCCGAGGGCGAGGAGTGGAAGAGCGCCTTCCGTCCGCTGATGCCGGGGGTATCGTCGATCGAGTTCAACGATTTCGACGAACTGAAGAAAATTGACGAGCACACAGCCTGCGTCATCGCCGAACCCGTACAGGGCGAAGCAGGCGTACGCCCCCCGAAAGAGGGCTACCTCCAAGCCTTGAGAAAGCGTTGCGACGAAGTGGGCGCCCTGTTGATTTTCGATGAGATTCAGACGGGTATGGGACGCACGGGCGCAATGTTCGCCTCGCTCAAATACGGCGTCACGCCCGACATCATCTGTCTGGCGAAGGCTTTTGGCGGCGGTATGCCCCTGGGCGGATTTGCCGCAAGCCACGAGATTATGGATACGTTGCAGACGAATCCCGTGCTGGGTCACATCACGACTTTCGGCGGACATCCCGTATGTTGTGCCGCAGGTCTTGCCGCGCTGAACTACCTTTTGGACAACCACATCGTCGAAGGGGTCGAAGCCAAGGGACAACGCTACGAGGAGCTTCTGAAAGATCATCCGCAGGTGCAGGAGATCCGCCGTTCGGGACTGCTGCTGGCCGTCGAGGTCGGTTCTTCGGAGAAGATGTACCGTCTGATGGAGCTTTTCAAGGAAGAGGGCATCATGAGCGACTGGTTCCTCTTCTGCGACACGGCATTCCGCATCTCGCCCCCGCTGACCATCTCCATGGAGGAGGTCGAGGAGAGTTCCCGCATCATCCTACGGTGCCTGGATCGTCTCTAGCATAAAAAACGCTGCTCCACAACGGAGCAGCGTTTTTTTTATTCTTCGGCAAACGATTTCAAGAGGGCAATCTCGTCCGCCCAGCGTTCGGTGTCGGGCGTTTCGAGGATCAGCGGGATGTCGTCGAAGCGTTTGTCGCGGGCAATATAGCGAAAGCACGCCATACCGATCTGCCCCTCGCCCAAGGGTGTATCTCATCGTAAAAAGCCTCGCGCGATTTTTGGAGTGCTTCGGGATCGGGGTGTCCCAGATTGATCAGATACGAATCGTGCGGCAGGATCTGGCGGGGCGTATAACCCCACTTGCGGCACTCCTCCCCAAAGGAGGCGATGTCCGCCTCCGTGAGCGGTTTTGCGACCCATTGCCGCTGGTTCTTCGTGAAGAGTGCAAATGCCGTTGCACCAATCTTGTGAGCAAAGGAGGGGGCGTTTCCCACTCCGCCCGCAGCACTTACGTGCGCACCGAAATATTTCATAGGTAAAGACGTGGTATTTATCGGGTGCAAAAATACGGATTATTCTAAAAAAATTCATAAATTTGCGACACTTATAATCCTGTAACACCTGCGTACTATGATCCGATTTTTACGATTCGTGCTTACCCTTTCGCTTGTTCTGACGATGGGTTCGGCCTACGCCCAATTCTCGATCGACAATGTCGATGTGAACCGTAAGCCCATGGTTTTCAAAGACAAACTGAGAAACGACCCCGTACAGGCCACTTTTTACAGCGATCCGCTCTATCGTGCCGAGCGTGCCGCCATCCGCAAGGAACGCAACTACCTCGAAATCGGCGGAGGTTTGCAGGGTGCCCTGGCCGCCTACAACGATTCGTGGGTCAAGGTGTCGGGTGGTGATAACTCGATCGCCGTACTGGCCAACGCCTACCTGATCCACACCTTCACCAAGAACAAATTCTTCATCGAAACGAAGGTGAACACCAAATTCGGCTACAACCGTATGAAGACCGAGAAGTTGATGCTCGATCAGGACGGCAACGAAATGGTCGATCCCGAAACCGGTTCGAAACTCTACTCCCACGACAACGTGTGGTACAAAAATATGGATGAATTTGCCATTTCGATTGCGCCCTCGTTCAAGATGTCGAAGAACTGGTCGTACGGTGCCATCTTCAAGTTCCGTTCGCAGTTCGCCAACACCTACATCTCGCGTTCGCAGCAGAGCGCACAGGATCGCAAAAGCACCTTCATGGCGCCGGGTTACCTCGATCTTTCGCTCGGTATCACATGGAAATCGCCCAAGGAGAAATTCCCCATCGTGATCAACCTCTCGCCTCTGGCCATGAGCGCCATCTTCGTCGAGAGCAGCACCATCCGCAACAACAAGTGGGACGGCAAGTTCGGTTGGGAGGTTTACGGTTTGGCCAACGCCGACCGCACCTCGAAATACGAAGGCGGTTCTTCGATCCAGATCGATTTCGACCGCGAATTCGGCCGTAACAAATTCCTCCGCTACCGCACGACGTTCTACTCCTTCTTCGGTTGGATCACGAACATCGGTATGGACAACAAAATCAAGGATTACGGTCAGTATGCGGCCGCCTACGACAAATGGGTTGCGGACGGATCGCCCGTAGGTATGCGCCCGAACCTCCCCGTACACCCCACGATCCGTTGGGAGAATACGGTGGATATTCGCGCCACGAAGTACCTTTCGACCACCTTCACGTTCCTGATGTGCTATAACCGTGCACAAAGTCTCGACCTTCAGACCCAGACGCTGTTGAGTGTCGGTCTGACCTATACTTTCAAAAACAAATAATGTAAATGTACAAGAACTCAAAACACGCCATATTTTTTCCGCTGTTGCTGGCCGTAGGCGTTGCGGCAGGACTGCTTTTCGGGCAGTATCTCGGCCGTAACTCGACCACCTCACAGTTCATGGGCATGTTGCGCACCATGCCCCAGATGAACAACAAACTGACGCAGATTCTCACGCTGATCGACCGCGAATATGTCGATCCCATCTCGACCGATTCCCTGGCCGAGAAGGTCATCCCGACGCTCGTGCGCGAGCTCGACCCCCACTCGGTATACATTCCCCAGAAGGATATGGCCACCCTGAACGAATCGCTCGAGGGCGAATTCGACGGCATCGGGGTGATGTTCAACATGGCCACCGACACGGTCATCGTCCTCAATGTCATCCGACAGGGTCCCAGCGACAAGGCAGGCCTTAAATCGGGCGACCGCATCATCCGCGTCAATGATTCGCTCATTGCGGGTCAGAAGTTGAACATGAACGATGTGGTGACCCTGCTCCGCGGCCCGCGGGGATCGAAGGTACGGCTCGACATCGCCCGTCGCGGCATCACGGAACTCATTCCGCACGAAGTGACGCGCGACGCCATTCCCATCCGCAGCATCGAATCCTCGTTCGAGATCGCCGAGGGCATCGGTTATGTGAAGTTGGGGCAGTTTGCCCGCACCTCGTTTACGGAATTGGAACAATCGCTCGACGATTTCCGCAAGAAGGACATTCACCGTCTGATTTTCGATTTGAGAAACAATACGGGAGGTTTTCTGGATCAGGCCATTTTGATCGCCAACGAATTCCTCCACAAGGATCAGCTGATCGTCTACACCGAAGACCGCCACCACCGTCAGGTGCGCGAATATGCCGACGGCAAGGGCAAGGCACAGGATATGGAGGTCGTGGTATTGATCGATGAGGGCAGCGCTTCGTCGAGCGAGATCCTCGCAGGCGCTCTTCAGGACAACGACCGCGGTACGATCATCGGCCGCCGCTCGTTCGGCAAGGGTCTTGTGCAGCAGCAGATCCCCTTCTCGGACGGATCGGCACTGCGTCTTACGACCGCCCGCTACTATACGCCGACGGGTCGTTCGATCCAGAAACCCTACACCATCGGCGACGAGAAGAGCTACGACGAAGACCTCTTGAAACGCTACAAGAACAACGAATTTTTCTCGGCCGACAGCATCCATTTTGCCGACTCGCTGAAACGCACCACACCCAAGGGTAAGGTCGTGTACGGCGGTGGCGGGATTATGCCCGATATTTTCGTGCCGGCCGATACGACCGACGTGACGAAGTATTTCCTTCAGGTGTCGGGTCGTAACATCCTTTACCGCTATACGCTCGAATATTCCGACCGTCACCGCGACGAATTGGAGCGTATCTCCACGGTCGAAGATCTGAAGGCGTTCTTCGACCGCGACCCCGAACTTTTCGACAAGTTTGTCCGCTATGCCGCCCGCGAGGGAGTACGCCCCGTGCGCCGCGACATCGCCCGCTCACGTGCCCTGATGGAGGCACAGATCCGCGCCTACATCGCCCGCAACACGCCCCTCGAGGACAACGGATTCTACGCCTCGATCCACCCCGTCGACCGTGTCATCACCACGGCCATTGAAGAACTGAACAAAACCCGTAAAAATGATTAAACGTATTATCGGAATTGTGGCCTCGGCCGCCATCGTGTTTGTGCTGGTTGTGGTCATTGCCAATTCGGGCAACCACCAGACGCTCCTGCCCCACCACCTGACACACCCCGAGGCCGCATTGGCGGACACGACGCTGCTGCCCGCCGCGGATTCGCTTCCCCGGCAGGATACGCTTCAAGTCGATACCCTGCCTCATCGGGATTCCGTGAAGTGTCTCCCCGCAGATACCCTTCCCGCAGCGTAATGCTTCGCTATTTAAATAAGATTCAAAGAGCATCCGATTTCTTAGGGTGCTCTTTTTTTAGGAGCGGTGTCTTAAGCGCAACACCGAAAGGATCATTCCCGCTATGGACAGCACACCGCCGCAGAACAAAGCCGACACAGGCCCCCGATCGCCGAATGCGTGGAAGAACAGCGCCACCAAAGCCGCACCGAACGTCTGCCCGATCAGTCGCGCCGAGGCCATCATTCCGCTGGCACTGCCCGTGCGGTGTTGGGGAGCGGAGGTAAGGATGAGCTGGTTGTTGGGAGTCTGGAAGAATCCGAAACCCAAGCCGCAGACCGCGAATCGCCACGCAATATTCCAAAACGAGGCATCCCACGGCAGGAAAGCCAGACAAAAACTCCCCACACACAAAATCAGAAGGCCGATACTGCCCAGGATTTCGGGATTGATGCGTCCTATGAGAAATCCCGACAGGGGCGCCACGAAAAGGATCACCACGGGATAGGCCGTCATCAGCAGACCCGTCCGTGCGGCATCATAACCGAACGTATGCGCCAGCATAAAGGGCATGGCGACCATGGCCAGCGTCTGCGCCGCAAACGAGACGATGCTCGTAAATATAGATAATGAAAAGATGGGAATCCGCAGCAGGTCGAGGGGCAACATCGGGAACTCCTTGCGGCGTTGCAGGCGGATATAGGTCACCGCCACGCCCACAAATCCGATGCTCAAGAGCGCGATGAGCCACACGGGGGCTTCGTGTCCGAAAGCCTCAAACGCCAGGATAAACAGTCCGAAAGTCAGGGCATTGAGCACAGCCTCCCCCGGATCGAACCGTCGTCCGATCACCCGCGTGGGGTTTTCCGGCAGGGAGCGTCGCGCCAGCACCCACGCCACAAGTCCGAAGGGCACATTCACCACAAACAGCCACTGCCACTCGGCCACCGACAGCACCGCACCCGTAAACACGGGGCCGAAGACCAGTCCCAAGGCCACAACCGTGGCATTCAGGCCGATTCCCTTGCCGAGGTGGCGGCGGGGATAGATCAGGCGGATGAGCGACGTACTGATGCTCATGACCATTGCCGCGCCCACGCCCTGCACCACGCGTGCCACCACCAGGAATCCGAATCCCAAAGCCAGCGCACACAGCAGCGATCCGAACGTAAAGAGCAGCAATCCCGAAAGATAGATCCGCCGATAGCCGTACAGTTCGCCGAGCGAGGCGAACGGCAGCAGCAGCATGACGATGACCAGCTGGAACGAATTGACGATCCAGATCGAATCCGAAGGGACGATGTGAAGTTGTTCGGCGATCGTGGGAAGTGCCACGTTGCACACCGTGCCGTCCAGCACCGAGAAAAACAGGCCGCACAAGAGTGCCGCCATCGCCACGTAAAGGCGCGGGGGACGCAAACCGTCCCACTCCAGATCACCGACTATTTTGGATTGGGTTTGCTGCATGGATTTAAATCAAGAAATCGAACATCGCAAAATTACGCATTATTCCGAGGATATGCTCCTTTTCGAGGAGGAATCCGCCCCGGAAAAGCATTGCAAAAACGCCACAACTTTCGTAATTTTGTAAACGACCAACCCGAAAAACCATGAAAACGGAACTCGAAAAGATGCGTTCGCAGGAGTTGTTCTCCTACCGTGCGCCCGAAATACAGGAGAGTATGCGTCACGCCAAGCGGCTCTGCTCACGCCTTGTGACGCTCAACATCTATGACGAGGAGTATCGCCCGCTGATCGAGGAGCTGATCCCCTCGATCCCCGCCTCCACGATGATCTGCCCGCCGTTTTTCTGCGATCACGGCCACGGCATCATCCTCGGCGAGGGGGTTTTCATCAATTACAACTGCACGTTTCTGGACGGGGGCGAAATCCGCATCGGCAACCGCACCTTCATCGGCCCGAACTGCCAACTCTACACGCCCCATCACCCCCTACAGGTCGAGGAGCGTCGCCGCGGGGACGAATACGAACTCCCGATCACGATCGGCGAGGATTGTTGGTTGGGAGGCGGTGTGATTGTCTGCCCGGGCGTGAAGATCGGCGACCGTTGCGTCATTGCCGCGGGATCGGTCGTGACGCGCGACATCCCCGACGACTCGCTGGCCGCCGGGAATCCCTCCACGGTAAAACGCCGTCTATAACCTATTCGATTGCGATTTTGATCACTCCGTCTGCGCGGCTTTCGAAAAGGCGGTAGGCCTCCTCGATCCGCTCCAACGGGAAGCGATGCGTAATGAGGGGTGTCGTGTCGATCTTACCCGCCTCGATCAGGCGGAGGATCTCCCGTGCATCACATCCGTCCACACCGCCCGTCTTAAACGTCAGGTTCTTGCCGTACATATCGGGCAGGGGCAGCATTTGCGGTTTGTCGTACATCGCCACGATCGTCACCACGGCATTGGGGCGTGCCGCCTCCCAAGCCATACGGAACGTCGCTTCCGACCCCGCCACCTCGATGACCCGATCCGCACCGCCGTGTGCACTCCGTTTACGGACATATTCGACGCACTCCTCGGGTGCGACGACCTCCACTTCGGGGTAATGTTCGCGGACAAATCGGGCACGTGTCTCCGATTTTTCGCAGACAATGATGTGTGCGGGGTGTTTCAGCATCACGCACAAAAGGGTACAAAGTCCCGTAGACCCTGCGCCGATGATCAGCACCGTATCTTCTTCACTGATTTCCGAAATTCGCGTCGCCCAGAATCCCGTGGCGAGGATATCGCCCACGAACAGCGCCTCGGAATCCGACACCGAATCGGGGATTCGCGTCAGCCCCTGCTCGGCATGGGGTACGCGCACATAACGCGCCTGTCCGCCGTCGATTCGGCATCCCAAAGCCCATCCGCCGTCGGGATCGGTACAGTTGTTCACGAATCCGTGTCGGCAGAAGAAGCACTCCCCGCAGAATGTCTCGACATTGACCGACACGCGGTCGCCCGCCGCAAGATGCTTCACGGCCGATCCGACCTCCACAATCCGACCGACCATTTCGTGGCCGATGGTCACCCCCGGCACAGCACGGGGTACAAAACCCTCCTTGATATGCAGGTCACTCGTACAAATACTGCTCAAGATCACCTCCACCACGGCATCGCGCGGATCGAGGATCACGGGCACGGGTTTTTCGCGGAACTCGAACAAGCCCTTTCGGATATAGGTATATGCTTTCATCGTTTATTCGGTTTGAAACAAAGGTACAAAAAAACGGGAATACGTCGTAAAACGTACTCCCGCAAAAATTATGATGGAATGGATTATTTACCGGGGTTTACATCGAGCAGCTCAACCGTAAACTTGAGAGCCTCGTTCGGACCGATGTCAGCACCGGCACCACGCTCGCCGTAAGCCAGCTCCGACGGAATCCACAACGTGATCTTACCGCCCTTGCCGACGAGTTTCATACCCTCGGTCCAGCCTTTAATCACCTGGTTCAGACCAAACGTAATCGGCTCCTTACGCTCATAGCTGCTGTCGAACACCTTGCCCGAACGCAACGTGCCTTCGTAGTGAACACGTACGCAATCCGTATCTTTCGTGGCGCAAACCTTGCTGCCCTTACGCTCAACCTTGTAAAGCAGACCCGACTCGGTCTTCTGCACACCGTCCTGTTTCTCGATCTCGGCCAACCACTCTTTCGAAGCCTTGGCGTTCAGGCACTCGGGGCTGTTCTCATAGTCGTAGGGAACCAGATCAACCAGCTCGGCCTCGACCTCGATGGCCTCGTTGGGGCCTACCTCGCGGCGGTTACCATACTCGCCGAATGCCAGACTGGAGGGAATCCACATATGGATCTTACCACCCTTACCGACAAACTTCATGGCCTCGGCCCAACCGGGGAATACGTCCTTGAGGGTTACGGCGATGGGTTCGTCCTCGTCGAAGTGGTCGGGATTGTACATCTTGACCATCTCCTGTGCATGCTCGTCAAGATCGGCGAAATGCGATGCACCGAATACCTTGCCGTTCATCGAACGACCTACGAAGTGCAACTTCATCGTATCGCGATCGCTCTTGACCGTCTGCGAGAGATCACCCTCCTCAACGACCTTATAGATCAGACCCGACTCGGTCTTCACGGTCTTCGACTGCGAAGCCTTCTTCTCCAACCATTTCTCCGATTTCTCGGCGTTCAGTTTGGGAAGCTTCTCCATGAAATAGTAACGCAGGTACTCGCCTGCCTCCTGAGGCGTCATCTTGACCTCTTCCCTGTTCCACATATTGCGGATGGCCTCACCGACCCATACGGTCTGGATCTCGAGGTTGCTCTGCTTCAGGCCGCCACCCATGTTGAAGCCCAGCTTCTCGCAGAACTCCTTACGCTCGGCGTCGTTCTCGAACATGGCGGGATCAGCCTCCGGACGAATCATCTTGGTGGTATCGCCATTGGCCAGACGCGTGCTGTCCTCAACTCGGCGCTGCTCCATGATGGCCTTCTTGCGCTCGGGACGTACCTTCGACATGAAGTTCATGATATAATCCGAAGACTCCTTCAACTCCTTGTTCGACATCTTGAGTGCACCCTTCTCTACGGCATCAACAACAACGTCAACATCCATCGGGATATCGCGCAACTGCTGGGTAAGGCTGCCACCGATGTTGACACCCATGGCATACGACAACGAGTCAAACTCCGACAGGCTGCCCTTCGTGATACCGGTCTTGGAACCGCCGCACGAGGTCAGCAAAGCAAGCGCTCCGGCGGCGATAAATAAATTCTTTTTCATGGTTGATTATAATGTTTAAAAATTAACTGCTTTTTCGGCAAATACAAAGATATGTATTTTCACCGAAAAACCGATAATTTTCTATCGTTTTTTGCGATTCGAGAACTTATCCACACGCAGGAGTTCGATCTCGTAGAAAAGGGTCGCATTGGGTTTGACACCCAGCTTTTCGTCGCCCTCCGCGCCGTAAGCCTCGCGTGCGGGAAGCCACGTCGAAATGCGGCCGCCCTCGCCCACCAGACGCAGGCTCTCGCGCAATCCGCCGACCAGATCCGACATCTTGCTGCACAGCGAATCACCCCGCTCGTACGACGAGTAGATCTCGTGGTCGTCGGCCGTGCGGATCACCACACGCATCACCACCGAGTCTCGATCCGACATCGGCACCAGATCCTGATCGCCGATCTCGGCCACGGCGTACGTCACACCCGACTTGGTGCGGGCATACGAACGATTCGACTTGGCAAATTCCTCCAAGAACTCCTCCTCGTAGCGGCGTGCCTTCTCGGGCAAGAAGTAATTCATGTAGCGCAGGAAATAGGCTCGTCCCTCCTCCTGTGTCAGGCGGGTTTTGCCCCGCTCCACGTCGCGGATACCCTCACACACGGCGGCGAGGTTGAGCGTGGAATCCGTCTTTTGGAGGTTCGCCGCGATGTTCATTCCGATGATATAAGCCACGGAATCGGCATCGGTGATCATTTTGGGACTCGAAGTTTTCTTCGAGCAGGCTCCCGCAAACATCACGACAACGAGCAGGAGGATCAGCAAATTTTTCTTCATGTGAAATCGGCCGTTTTAGTTGGTTTTCTTCTTCGCGAGCAGCAGGATCAGAATACTTCCGAGGATGGCTGCCGCGATTGAGCCCATCAAGATAGCAATTTTACCGCGATTTACAAAATCGACCTGATCGCCGAAGGCCAGCGAATCGACAAACAACGACATCGTGAAACCGATACCGCCCAGGCAGGCCACGGCGAAGAGCATGCTCCACGAAGCCTTTTCGGGCATGACGGCCACACCCGTCTTGACGGCCAGCCAGCTGGCGGCGGTGATGCCGAGCGGTTTACCCAGCAACAGGCCGAAGAAGACGCCCATACCGACCGAACCCATCTCGGGCGAGAACTGGAAGATATTGAAATAGCGGATCGAATCGATGCCCACACCGGCATTGGCCAGTGCGAAGATCGGCATGATGATGAAAGTCACATAGGGAGAAAGCGCGTGCTCCAGACGGTAGCTCATACCCATCGAACCCGAAGCCAGACGGCGCATCTGACGCAGGTAGAAACGCTGCTCGGCCGTGGGGAATTCGTCGTCCGACTCCTCGATGTATTTCGGGTCGAGCAGGTGGCTCTTCAACCAACGCATCTTGTGAAACAGGTACTCTTTCTTATAGCGCGGGCGCATCGGGATCAGCATGGCCATGGCCACACCCGACAGGGTCGAGTGCACACCCGAATAGTAGAACAGACCCCACACCAGAATCGCAGGCACGAAGTAGAACGCCATACGTTTTTCGCCCATGCGGTTCAGGAAGTAGACGCCGAACATGATGATGGCGGCCAGCAGCAGACACATCAGCTCCATATCGCCACCGTAGAACAGGGCGATGACGATGATGGCACCCAGGTCATCGGCGATGGCCAGTGCCGTCAGGAAAATTTTCAGCGAAACGGGGACGCGGTCACCCAGCATCGACAGGATACCGACGGCGAAGGCGATATCGGTTGCCGTGGGGATACCCCATCCGTTGGCGGCCATCGTGCCGTGATTTACGAACATATAGATCAGGGCGGGCGCCATCATACCTCCGGCGGCTGCCATGACAGGCAGAATGGCCTTACGCACCGAGGAGAGCTGTCCCGAGACGACCTCACGTTTGATCTCCAGTCCCACCGTGAAGAAGAAAATCACCATCAGACCGTCATTGACGAACTTTTCGATGGTCATTCCCTTGGGGAAGATCCAGTTGATGTAGCCGTTCGGCGAGTGGATCATCATCGACAAATCGGTCTCCAGCAAACTATGGTAATAAAGTTTTGTAGCCGGTAAATTAGCCAGCAACATGGCGACGGCCACACAAATCAACAACACCACACCTCCTGCCCAAGGAGCATTCAACAGGCCTTTGCTGCGGATTCCCATCATGTGACGGGAACGCACCCAACCATACATAGAAAACAGTCGCATAGTCTAAAAAACTTTAATTGTCTTACTTATTCACATCATTCTGCATCGGACTTCAATGCAAGACAGGCCAACTTCCACAACACACGCGCTCCGGTAATGGCATCGATACGGTCGTCCTCGGCGGCTGCGGGAGCCACCTCAACGACATCGAAACCGATGATCCTGCGTCCCGAATCGACCACTGTTTTCAGCAGCATGACGGCCTCGTTGAACGAAAGGCCGCCCGAAACGGGAGTACCCGTATGCGGGCAATTGTCGGGAGAAAGTCCGTCTATATCAAAACTTACGTATACTTTTTCGGGGAGCGTGTCCACAATCCTCCGGCACTGCTCCTTCCACGTGACCCCCTCGAACGAGGCTTCGGCCAGTTCGCGATCCTCGAACGAGCGGATGCGCCCGTCGCTGCGTGCCAGTTCGGCCTCCTGTTCGCAAAAGTCGCGGACACCGACCTGCACCAGGCGCGATACCTGGGGGGTATCCTTCAGGACGTTGTACATGATCGAGGCGTGCGAATACTCGAAACCCTCGTAGGCGATGCGCAGATCGCGATGTGCGTCGATATGGAGGATGCCGAAATTGTCGTGGTGGCGACCCAGCGTGCGGATCAGTCCGTAGGGGGTCGAGTGGTCTCCGCCGACCAGTCCGACAAGATGTCCCTCCTGCAAAAGGCGTTCCACTTCGCACGAAACCCAGCCGTTCATTTCGCGGCAGGCCTCGTTGATGCGTCCGGTGCCCTCCTCGACGACGTGATCCGACGCCGATCCGCCCGCCTCCAGATGAGCGATCACACGCTCGGCTTTGTGGCGGTAGAGTTCCGACTTGGCGGCAAGGTCGTTGTTCAGGGGAAGGGTCGCAATCCCCCGCTTCCAGACACCCGGTGCAATCGGGTCGTAGAAATCGAGCTGCGTGGAGGCTTCCAGAATCACCTCGGGGCCACGCACCGTGCCCGATCCGTAGGATACCGTAACGTCCCAAGGCACACTGATCAACACCAGTCGTGCATCATCAAGCGTAAAGGGCAATCCGAAGAATGCCCCGTTCATAACACCCACTCCGTCGGGGTCGAAATTCGTCTGTTCCATATCGGCCATTTTTAAAACGGCCAAAATTACTAAAAATTTTTCGAATCGTACAAAAATCCGCCAAATTCCCATTAAATAGGTATATGGCGGACACATTTTCACACAAAAAAAGAGGGGTGATCTCCAATCCAACTGCTCCAATAAGGCTTCACGAGCCCCATCCCCCAAGCAACACCGATCACCCCTCTTTCACTATTATTATTCGTGCATTACAGCCAGTCGTGAGAACGCTCCCGAACGGCATTCGATTCGCTCAACATGCGGATGAATTCGCACATCGAATGTTTGCGGTAGACGTTCGAAAGCATGTGTACGCAACCCGTCATCTCGTTGTCCGGCGAGTCGATCGGCACGGCACGGACGCCCTCCTCGTTCTGGACGGTCGATTCCGAAAGGATCGTCACCAGTTGGCTCTGCTTGACGAGCTTCAGGAGGATATTCACCTCGTTCAACTCGATGCGGATGTTCAGGTTACACAAATATTTGGCACGCACCAGATCGAATGCGCTGCGTGCCTGCGTGCCCGTGGCGGGAAGGGCGATGTCGTAACGCCCCAGCTCCTCGAGCGAAACGCTCTTGCGCTGTGCCAGCGGATGATTCACGCTGACGATGGCGGCCAGTTGGTTGTCGAACAGCACGTGCGACTCGATGTCGTCGTAGCGCACCGTCGGCTTGAAGGCCAACACAAAATCCAGGTCGCGGTGGTGGAGTGCCTCCATCAGATCCTCCATCGACTTATACCATACGTTGAGTTTGACCTGCGGGTAGCGGCGCATGAAGGCCAGCAACGTCTCGGTCAGAATCGGGCTGAACGAGTAAGTCACGCCGATGTTGAGCGTACCCGTCAGAAGGTTTCTCAAATCGTGGATGCGGTCAAAACACGCATCGGCCGTTTGCAGCGTGCGGCGTGCCAGGGGAAGGAGCTCCTCTCCGGCTTCGGTCAGGCGCACCGAATGGCTGTTGCGCTGGAAAAGCTGAATGTTCAACTCCTGCTCCAATTGCTGAATCTGCTGCGAGAGGGCGCTCTGCGACACGAAGAGCTGTTTGGAGGCCTTCGAGAAAGAGAGCGTCTCGGCCGTCTTCAGGAAATATTTTAATTGTCTGAGTTCCATTTAATTTACGGTTCAATCCTTAGTGCAAAGGTACAAAAAATCCGATGTCGGCTCGCTATCGGGTGGCCTCGAAGGATACTTTTTTGAAGATAAAGATCGGCAACGTGGCACCGATCACCATCCCCAGAATGATAAACAGGCAGGTGAAACCGTTGTAGGTCAAAAGGTAGAGGTAGTGCGAAAACAACTGCTCCTCATTGTGGTAAAGACACAACAACAGGGCTCCGATCGTGCGGTAGGCATACATACCGGGGATCATCGGCAGCAGTGCCGGGAAGAAACACGTCTCGGCCGGACACTTGGCCTTGGGCGCCAGCCACACGGCCGACACACCGATGAAAAACGCGGCAATCGTACTTGCCAGAATAATATGAACCTCCACCAGCGAATTGTTCATCAACACATAACGGATCGAATGTCCGATGGCGGCAATCAGGGCACAATAGCCATAGGCACGACGCGGGGGGTTGCTGATCGAGGCGAAACCGATGGCGGCAACGGCGGCAAAAAAGCCGTCTTGAAGTATATTGATCATCATAAGTTTAGAACGTATAAAAAACGGGGATTCCCTAACTCAACCAGCGCAACCCCATAAGCAACATGCCTCCGCACAGCCCCAGCGACAGGGACGCCGTCAACAACATGGCATCCATGAAACGGGCGTACGCGCAGAGATAATGCCCATCCAACATATCGCTGATCGAGTTTATGTAGGGAATTCCCGGAATAAGATAAAGCACGCTGGTGCCGATGGCGATTTCGGGTGTCGTTCCCCAGTGGAAAATGTGGGCGCCCGCACCGAATACCGACGATGCAAAGGCCGAAAGGATGAACACCACCCGTATATCGACTTTCATCTTGAGCAGAATCTGCTTCAAGCGGTAGCCGACCAACGTGGCCAGAAAAACTACCAACATGGCCGTCGGATCACCGCCGAAAAGACGGCAGAAGGACATGTTGGCCGCCGAAGCCAGAATCAGAACCATCAACTGATTGGCGTGGGGCGTAAGCAGGATTTGTTCGAACAGCGCAGTGGCCTCGTCGAACGTAATTTTATGATCAGCCACATCCCAACTGAGTTTGCTGAGTCGGGTGTTGATGTCGAAGCTGATACCCGTTTTGCGGATCTTGCGTATGGTCGCATAGCGCTCGTCGCGCAAGGGGTCGTTCACCGACAAATGGACATTGGCCGGCATGATCGCCAGTTCGATCTCCATGTGGAACGCCTCCGCCATACGAAGTACGTTTTTTTCGATGCGGATGCACGTCGCTCCGCAACCTAACAAAGAAGAAGCATAATCGGCCAGAAAGAGGGCCACCTCCCGCGCATTGGGATTTTTGGGTTGGATTGGGGTTGGGGCTTGTTTCATGGGTTAAAAATCTCCTTCGGATCCCTCCTTGTGATCGCCGGGGCAGAACAAAAGTTGATCCTCGTGGAGGAAATCTACCGAAAAATGTTTCTTGCCGCCGCTGAACTCCATGATGGCTTCCAGCACAAGCGCCGCAATCAAAAGCAATACAATAGCGATCCAAAGAACTACTACCTGACTCATAATAATTTTGATTTTTTTATTGACGCCGCGAAGATACAGGGGCTTTTTACACCGTGAAAATATCGGTAAACCGATTTTCCGATAGTGGCAATCGGTTTAATTAATAATAAATTTTAAGAATTAACTCCCGCCTAAAAACCCGCCTCTCAATGCTTTTCAAGGGGATATTGCGGAGTTTTTAATTAATTTCAATAATCGCAAAACCTACCGAATTGCCCAAAATTGTGCGAAAATCCATTTACGGCAATCGGGAAAAACGAATGCCGGGAAAAAAAAGTTCATAAATTTTCTTATATTTGTTCTTCAAAAAAACAAGACAACCACACAACATGAAAATCATCGTCGATAAAGCCATTCCCTTCGTGAAGGGAATTTTAGAACCATGGGCCGACGTCGTCTATCTCCCCGGCAAGGAAATTTGCAATGAGGATGTAAAGGATGCCGATGCACTGATCATCCGTACGCGCACCCGTTGCAATGCCGACCTGCTCGAAGGATCGTCCGTAAGGATGATCGCCACGGCAACCATCGGATTTGATCACATCGATCTGAACTATTGTCGGGAGAAGGGAATCGAGGTTGCCACGGCAGCCGGTTGCAACGCCCGCGGGGTATTGCAGTGGATGGGCGGCGTACTGACGTGCCTTTCGCTGATGCAGGGATGGCAGCCCCGTCAGCGCACGTTGGGCATTGTCGGCGTTGGTCATGTCGGAAGTCTGATCAAGGAGTACGCCGAGAAGTGGGGATTCCGCGTTCTTTGTTGCGATCCCCCGCGCGAGGAGCGGGAACACCTGGGATTCCTCCCGCTGGAGGAGGTCGCCGAGAAGGCCGACATCCTGACCTTCCACACCCCGCTTGACAAAACGACCTACCATATGGTCGATGCCGCCCTTTTGGAACGTCTTCAGCCCGAAGCCATCCTCATCAACGCCTCGCGCGGTGAGGTGGTCGATTCCGAGGTGATGCGCGAGGACACGCACGACTGCGTATTCGACGTATGGGAGCACGAACCCGACATCGACCCCGAACTTTTGGATCGGGCGCTGATCGCCACCTCCCACATTGCGGGTTATTCGGAGCAGGGCAAGGCCAAAGCCGCCTCGATGGCCGTGCAGGCCGTGGCGCGTCATTTCGACCTTCCGCTCAAGGAGTGGTACCCCGAGGAGGCCGCCAAGCAAACGCCCCGGGAGATTTCGTGGGACGATCTGCGCCGCACGATCTTCGACCGCTTCGATGTAGTGGGCGAAACGACACATCTGAAGGAGCACCCCGAAGAGTTCGAGCAAATCCGCGACCACTACCCCTACCGCAAGGAGTATTTCTAACGGGTTTTCACGGAATCGGACAAATTCCGAAGGAAGCGCCCGCTCTTTACCCATACCTATATAATAAAGGCATGAAAAGAGCGGATCAATCCGCCGCGGATTTTGTCAATCCATTCTTTTTTAGTACCTTTCCGCACTCAAAAGAGTTTTCCGAAAATATATGTATCGCTATTTCATCAAACCCATTCTCTTTGCGTTGAACATCGAGCAAGCCCATCACCTCGCTGTCATCCTGTTGAGAATCATCGGATTCATTCCGGGCGGCCGCTGGATCCTGAGCAAATGCTACTCGGTGCACCACCCGTCGCTCGAACGCGAGGTCTTCGGCGTTCATTTCCAGAATCCGATCGGTCTTGCCGCGGGATTCGACCACAACGGCGATGTCGTAAGTGAATTGGGAAGTCTGGGTTTCGGCTTTGTCGAGATGGGTATCGTCACCCCCCAACCCCAAAACGGAAATCCCTGTCCGCGTTTGTTTCGCCTGCCGAACGACGAAGCGATCATCAACCGCCTCGGTTTTGCCAACCGCGGTCTGAAACGTGCGCTCCAAAACCTGCGCCGTCCCCACAGCGGCACCATCGTGGGCTGCAACATCGGCAAAAACATCTCCACCTCGGCCGAAGATGCCCCGAAGGACTATCTGAAAGTATACCGCAACCTCTATCAGTATGCGGATTATTTTGCGGTGAACCTCTGCTGCGACAACGCCTGCACGGAGGCCATTTCGCACCGCCCCGACTACATCATGCGCATTCTGGAACCGCTCTTCGACTTCCGTCGCGGGCAGAACCAGTACCGCCCCATCCTGTTGAAGATTTCGCCCGATCTGAACGACGAAGAGGTCGATCGCATCATCGACATTCTGCTCTCGACCCCGCTCGACGGCATCGTGGCCACGACGGGTTCGTATCGTCGCGACGGGCTGCAAACGACCGTCGAGACACTGGACAAGATCGGTGCGGGTCGCTTGAGCGGCAAACCGCTGACCCGTCGTTCGATCGAGATCGTACGTCGCATTCACGAGCGTTCGGGCGGCAACTACCCGATCATCGGTGTCGGCGGCATGATGACGGTCGATGATGTCCGCGAGATGCTCAAGGCGGGTGCCGACCTCGTGCAAATCTATTCG
This sequence comes from Alistipes sp., assembly GCA_020026395.1. Taxonomy (GTDB): domain Bacteria; phylum Bacteroidota; class Bacteroidia; order Bacteroidales; family Rikenellaceae; genus Alistipes. Next base: position 179,363 of record JAHHQM010000002.1, read on the forward strand.
GGACTGATCTATCACGGTCCGCACTTCATCAAGGAGGTCTGCACGGGACTCGTCGAGGACGCCCAACGCGCCGCCATTCTTCAGGCCGAACGCGAACGCGAGGAGCTCATCCGCCGCACCACCGAGGAGGCCGCCCGCGAGGCACGCGCCATCGACCTTGCGCAGGACATTGCCGACAAGGCCGCCGAAGTGGCCGAGAAAACCAAATACGTTCGGGAAGCGGCGCGCAAACGAAGAAGATAAATCAAAGGAGAGACCCGTGGTAGGGGCAACTCGCCCGTAACCTACATACAAGCATGAAAGCAACCATTCTGACCATCGGCGATGAGATCCTTATCGGACAAATCACCGATACCAACACCGCATCCATCGCCCGCCACCTGAATTCGGCGGGCATCTCCATTTTGGAGAAGGCCTCGATCGGCGACAATCGGGAGCAAATCATAAGCCGTGTGTCGCGTGCCATGCACGCGACGGATCTGGTGATCATCACGGGCGGTCTTGGCCCCACGAAGGACGACATCACGAAGAAAACACTCGCCGAAATGTTCCATTCGCGTCTGGTAAACGACGAAAAGGTCGCCCGCCACGTGGAGCATATGCTCACCTCGCGCGGCATCGTCTACAACGCACTCAATCAGGGACAATCGCTCGTTCCGGAGTGTTGCCAGGTGTTGTTCAACGACCACGGTACGGCTCCGGGCATGTGGTTCGAGGAGGAGGGCTGCATCATTGTCTCGCTGCCGGGTGTGCCGTTCGAAATGGAGCATCTGATGCAGGACAAGGTCATGCCGCGCCTTCGGGAGCGTTTCCACCTGCATGAAATCGTCCACCGCACGCTGATCACGGCGGGACTGGCCGAGTCGATGTTGGCCGAGCGCATCGCCGCATGGGAGGATGCCCTGCCCGACTACCTCCATCTGGCCTATCTGCCCAATCCGGGTGCGGTACGCCTGCGCCTGTCGGCCTACGATGTGGACGGACGCGAGGTGCGTCGCGAGATCGACGAGCAGTTCGATGCCCTTAAGCGCATCATCCCCGAATACATCCTCGGATTTGACAATACCTCGCTCGAAAAGCAGGTACACGACGAACTCGTCAAGCGCGGCAAGACCCTTGCCGTAGCCGAAAGTTGCACGGGCGGAAAAATCGCCTCACGCTTCACAGCCATGCCCGGTGCATCGGCCTATCTTTTGGCGGGTGTCGTTTCGTACAGCAACGAGGCAAAGCACAATATCTTGGGCGTAAGCAACGACGACTTAGAGCGTTACGGTGCCGTCAGCGAGCAGGTTGCGCGTCAGATGGCCGAAGGCGTGCGTCGCATCACGGGTGCCGACTACGCCATCTCCACCACGGGCATTGCGGGCCCCACGGGAGGCTGCGCCGAAAAACCCGTCGGTACGGTATGGATGGCCGTAGCATCGGCCAAGGGTACGACGGCCGTAGTCAAGCAGTGCGGTACCGACCGCGGTCAGGTCATCGATCGCGCCTCGAGTTTCGCCATTACCTTCCTGCGCGACCTCCTGAGGAAGGAATAACCGCTCCGAAAACCGTGATTTTTCGCGGTCGGGATGAAAAAAAAGAGGAGTCTCTTGCCGATTTTGGGAAAATAGCGTATATTTGCACTCCCTTTTATGGGGAAATTATAAGAAAGTTAATTAACTACAATTATGAAAGTTTGTGAAATCACGGGTAAAGTAGCGATTGTTGGTAACAACGTATCGCACTCGCACCACAAGACCAAGCGCAAATTCTGCCCGAATTTGAAAACCAAACGCTTCTGGTCGGAAGAAGAAGGCCGTTGGGTAACCATCAAGGTTTCGACTCACGGTATGAAAATTATCAACAAGAAGGGTCTGGCTGTCGCTCTGCGCGAAGCTGTTGCCGCTAAGACCATCTACTAAAAGAGAAGAAACAAATGGCAAAGAAAGGAAACAGAGTTCAGGTCATCCTCGAGTGCACCGAACAGAGAGAGAGTGGCGTAGCCGGTATGTCGCGTTACATCACCACCAAAAACAAGAAGAACACCCCCGAACGTCTGGAGCGTAAAAAATACAATCCGTTCCTGAAGAAGGTTACTCTTCACCGTGAAATTAAATAGTAGAGTATAGACATGGCAAAGAAAGCAATCTCGACGCTGAGAACTGGCGCAGGTAAAAGCATGACCAAATGCATCAAGATGGTCAAATCGGAGAAAACCGGAGCTTACGCGTTCAAAGAGGAGGTCCTCACGAACGACAAAATCAAAGATTTCTTCGCTGAGAAGAAATAACGTATTTTTTAAGTCCGTCTTAAAAATACAAAGGGCATCTTTCACAAGAAGATGCCCTTTGTGTGTTTTGGGGCGGGGCGGGGCGAAGGCGGAAAAGGTGCTGATGCTGGTGTGAGGGCAGCCCGGATGGCGATGCGGGGACGATGTGGAGCGAATACGGATGCCGAAGGCCGAACGGAATAGACGCGGGAGCGGGTATTGGAAGTTGAACAGACACGGGAAAGGTGCGGAGGCTGGAGGCTGGACAAGCACGGAAGGCAGAGCAGGCTCGGATCGAAAGTCGAAACAAATGCAGTCACGACTGCTGAAGGCGGCGATTTGCGCTCGGCGGGCAGAAGCCAAGCAATAACGGGCGGACAATCTACAAGCCCTCCAAACCGAACCCTTTACCCCCTACCCGATCACACAAGGCCGCACACCGATCACAACCGCAAAAAAAATCTGCCGGCAGGAAACACCCGCCGACAGACCACCTAAAAATATTACCCCCTATATTATCTTATTTTAAGCCATTGCCTGAAGTTCTTCTTTCGAACAGGGAATCCATGCACCACTGCCCTCGCAAACGGTCTTGGCACGGATCACGGCACGACGGTGGGCATCCTTCAGCGACGCACCGTTCAGCATTGCCACGATAAATGCTCCGGCAAAGGCATCACCGCCACCCACCGTATCGACCACATTGGTCTGCGGGGTGTCGATCTTCGAAAATTCGTCCTTGCCGTAAATCTTACTGTAATCCGCTCCTGCCGTGAGGATGATGTACTTCAAATTGTACTTGCCGAGCAACATACGGCAGATCTCATCCTCGTCGCCCTGCTCACCGAAGATCCGCGACAGGATCTTGAACTCCTCCTTATTGATCTTGAAGACGTTGGCCTTCTGCAACAGGCGCTCGATCAACTCCTTCGAGTAGAAATTCTGACGCAGGTTCACATCGAAGAACAACATCGCATCCTTACGTGCATACGAAAGCAACGTAAAAATCGTGTTGCGCGACTCCTCGTTGCGCAGTGCCAGCGTTCCGAAGCACAAGGCATCGGCCTGCTTGGCCATATTGATCGACTCGACCGTCGTCGGGATATGATCCCACGCCGCGCCATCGTTCAGATTGTAGGTCGGATCGTTCGGATCGGAATCGTCCACAATCGAACGCCCCGTCGCATAATCCACAAACTGGATCTGCTCACTGTCGATGTGCGACTTTTTCAATTCGCGGAGCAATTCGCTGCCCGCCTCATCGTTTCCGACCGCGGTCACCGCATATCCTTCGGCACCCAACTGGGTCGCATTATAAACCAAATTCACAGGTGCGCCGCCAATACGTTTCCCGTTTTTAAAAACATCCCATAACAACTCTCCAATCCCTACAATCAGCGGTTTATGACTACTCATGACTCTAAAAATTTTAAGGTTTAAGGTTCTTTGCGCCTCTTCGAGAGCCGCACTTTTTTATGATTTCTACCGTAAATTTAATATTAAAATCCGAGAATCCAAGATATTTCCCGAATTATTTTTTAAAGATCACGTGTAAATACTTTCCAAATTATAAATATTTAATATATTACACAACAATTAACAATTATCTACAATATTTTAAAATCGCCACAACATTATTCCCGATTTGGAGAAATTTTCCCCGTCAGGAGCACAATAAACCCGCTCCGCATCCCGTTGTCTTTATACTCCGCAGGAGGTAAAGGACGAAAAGTATAAACTTGCCATACAGCGTGTCCGCTTCTGAAGGATAAAAAAAGCGGTGCATCGGATCGAAACCCGATGCACCGCAATTTTTTTAAGCGCAAAGACTAATACTGCTCCTTCTCGTTGGGGAAATCACCCTCCTTGACATCCGTAATATAGTGCGAAATGGCATCGTTCATCACGGTGTGCAGGTCGGCATAACGACGCAGGAAACGGGGCGAGAAGCCCTGCGTGATACCCAGCATGTCGTGCAGCACGAGCACCTGACCGTCGGTACCCTTACCGGCACCGATACCGATCACGGGAACGGGAACTTTCTTGGTAACCAGCTCGGCCAGCGCGGCGGGGATCTTCTCCAGCACGATACCGAAGCATCCGGCATCGGCCAAAAGGCGGGCGTCGTGCAGGAGTTTGTCGGCCTCGGCCTTCTCCTTGGCACGCACGCCGTACGTACCGAACTTGTGGATCGACTGGGGCGTCAGTCCGAGGTGACCCATGACGGGAATACCTGCGGCCAGAATGCGCTGGATCGATTCGAGCACCTCTTCGCCACCCTCCAGCTTCACGGCATCGGCACCCGTCTCCTTCATGATGCGGATGGCCGAGTCGAGGGCGATCTTCGAGTTACCCTGATACGTACCGAACGGCATATCGACCACCACCAGGGCACGTTTCACACCGCGAACGACCGAACGCGCGTGGTAGATCATCATATCGAGCGTGATGGGCAGCGTCGTCTCGTAACCCGCCATGACGTTGGCGGCCGAGTCACCGACCAAAATAATATCGATACCTGCGCCATCGACAATCTGCGCCATCGAATAATCATATGAGGTGAGCATGGCGATTTTCTCGCCGCGTTGTTTCATCTCGGAAAGACGGTAAGTAGTCACTGCTCTTACCTCGCCTGCAACTGCTGACATTTTCTTTTGTTTTTAAGTTTGATTAACAAAATTACGAAAAATTTTTGAAACAAACTCGCAAAACAAAAGAACATCGGCAAAACATTTTTCCGTATTTCGGTTTTCAAGCCCCCAATACGCTCCTTTCGAATTATATTTTATTTACAAAATACTGATTTACAATGCTTAATAAATATATATTTCGGATTGAGGAAAATTCGAAGAAAGTATTAATTCCATTCGGATAAAAATATGTATATTTGTAATTAAGACCACTTTACTACTAAATAAGCCTTATGACCCCTTGGACTCGCGAAGAAACAATCGTTGCATTCAATTTATATTGCAAAATTCCGTTTAAAAATAGCAGTAAATCACATCCGACCATTATCCAATACGCAAAAATTTTGGGGAGGACACCCAGCGCATTGAATATGAAAATTGGAAATATCGGACGATTGGATCCCGATTTGCGCGAACAAGGCATCACAGGATTAACCCACGGCGCAAAAATGGAGGTTGAAATTTGGAATGAATTTTCGGATCATCCAGAAGCTCTCGCCTACGAAAGCGAAAAAATCATCGCAAATTTACTCGGGAAAACCGTGGAAGAAAACCTGCAATTAGACTTACACACGCTCCCCCAAGGCAAAGAGCGTGAAGTCGTTGTAAAACAAAGAATCAACCAATCCTTCTTTCGTGAAGCAGTATTAAGTTCCTACAATCACACGTGCTGTATTTCGGGTGTGGGTAATCCGACCCTATTAGAGGCGTGTCATATTGTGGATTGGGCAGAAGATGTCGCCAATAGAACCAACCCCAAAAACGGACTTTGCTTAAATCCTTTTTTCCATAAGGCCTACGACAAATTTCTCATTGCCATTTCACCTGATCTAAAAATCTCGATCTCCGATGAATTACTGCAAAACGTACATAACGATCGCTTCGAGAGCTACCTCCAAGGCATAAATGGAGAAAAGATCACAATGCCCGACAAATTTATGCCCGATCGGAATCTCTTGCAGATTCATTACGAGAAATATATAAACCGATAGGATTATGCATCAAGATTTCCACGATCTCCTTATACGGAATTTCGATAAAATTCAGGGATTTCTCGACCCGATCATTTTTACTCTCCAGCAGGAAAAAGAGGAATCACTCAACAATGCATTCCACGAACAGGAACGGGAAGTTTCGATTCAGACACCCGACGGCGAAGAGTTGTTACGCCTTCCCGCATCGGTATTTCTGACGGAAGCCGAATATTTGTTGCAAGCCATCAGAGACGGCAAAGGAGCATTCTCGGTACCCCGCATCGAGGATTTCATGAAGCGCATCCGTTGTCATGCACTGAAGGCAAAATCTTCGGACAAGACCGACATTCGAATCATCCTGCACGACCGACGCACCAAACTAAACGCCGAAATGGGATTCAGCATAAAATCCCAACTCGGCAATAATTCCACATTGTTGAATGCAAACAAATCCACCAATTGGAATTTCAAAATCGAAGGCGTTAATCTTTCGGACGGAGAGATCCGTGAAATAAATTCAAACCAACAACGGGACAAAATCATCGAACGGGTGAATGCAATCCGACGCAAGGGTGGCAGACTGGTTTTCGACCGCGTACTCAGTCCCACGTTTCGAAACAACCTCATCATGCTGGACGGAGATCTTCCGGCCATCATTGCCCATCTGCTTCTGAAGCAATTCGAAACAGGTTCTTCGACTTTAAAAGCACTTACGGAAGAACTCACGAAGGAAAACCCGATGCACTACGACACCGAGCAGGGATCACCGTTCTACGAATACAAAATCAAGCATCTGCTGACCTCCACCGCACTGGGTATGATGCCCGCCACCCCGTGGAACGGACAATTCGATGCAAACGGCGGATATCTGGTGGTGAAAAAAGACGGAGACATCCTCTGCTACCACTTCTACGACCGTAACCGATTTGAAGACTATTTGTTTTCGAACGCCTATCTGGAACGGGCAAGTACCACCCGTCACGAATACGCCTCCATTTTGAAAGAGGAAGACGGATCGCTTTCCTTCCGCCTGAATCTTCAAATTCGTCTGAAATAAAAAAAAAGCAGTCCTCGAGACTGCTTTTTTTTTCGAATTCGGAAGAACATCTCTATCGGTTCAAAAACGCCTTGAAGAACTCCCAAAGCACCACGCCGCCCGACACCGACACGTTGATCGAGTGTTTGGTTCCGGCCTGCGGAATTTCGATTGCGCCGTCGCACTGATCGACCACCGCCTGATCCACGCCCAGCACTTCGTTACCGAAAACGAGGGCATATTTGGTATGGGGATCGGGTTCCAGGCAGTTGAACATCACCGCGCCCTCGACCTGCTCGACAGCCAGCAGTCGGTAGCCCTCCCCGCGCAACTTCTCGACGCATTCCGAGGTTTGTTTATAGTAGTCCCAGCCGACGCTCATCTCCGCGCCCAATGCCGTCTTGTGGATCTCGCGGTTGGGCGGTGTCGCCGTGATGCCGCACAGCGCAATACGCTCCACGGCAAACGCATCCGAGGTACGGAAAAACGCACCCACATTCTGCATCGAACGCACGTTATCCAGCACCACAACCACCGGCATCTTCTCCACCGAGGCATACTCCTCAACCGTCGGACGACCCAGTTCTTCGTTGGTAATCTTTCGCATAATCTATCTATATGGTATGATTTTGAGGTCAAAAGTAGTCAATTTAAAAATTTTTACCTACTTTTGAGACTTAAATAATTTACACAGAATGTCTCTTAAAAAATTACTCCCCGTTCTCCTCGTTCTCTTCACACTGGGCACACTCCGTGCACAGGAGTTGATCGTAGGAGGCGAATTCGCCACGAGATTCGACAACCGCGAATATTCGGGCAATACATTCGATGTGTCGCAGACCTTGTTCAGTGCCCGCCTCACCCCCTACCTCGGCATCGAATGGCAACAGAAAAACCGCTTGATCGTAGGGGTCGAGATGTTGCAGCATTTCGGACAGCACACGGGCGAAGGCGATGCATTCCTGAGCGATGTAAAACCCGTCATGTACTACCAGTTCCGCACCCGAAAGGTACACGCCGCTGCGGGTATCTTCACCCGTGACCAGCTCATGGGCGATTACGGACACGCCATTTTCAGCGATTCGACCACGTTCTACCACAGCCGTCTGGCAGGTTTCATGGGACGTTACATCTCCGCGGAGCGCGACAACACCTTTGTCGAGGCCGCCATCGACTGGGAAGGCATGCAGGGCGTCGATTCGCGCGAGAAATTCCGCATCGTCACCGCAGGTCGCTACACGCTCGAAAGCGGATTCTACTTCGGTTACGGATTTTCGATGCTCCACTTTGCCGGAGCGCTCAACAACAAAAACGTCACCGACAACATGATCCTCAACGCCCACCTCGGTTGGACGTTCAAGACCAAATTCGAATATGACCTGAAGGCTCGTTTCCTGATGGCTCCCCAACGCGCCCGTACCGCCAAACCCGGTTGGGCGACGCCTTGCGGTGCGGAGATCGACTTCTCGATCAGCCGCTGGGGCTTGAAACTCGAAAACGAACTCTACCTGGGCGAGAACCTCCAACCCTACCTCGACATTGTGAGCAATCCCGATACGGGCGCCACGTTCCGTCAGGAGGGACTCTATGCCGGAGAGCGTTTCTACTCGACCACCGAGCACATCTACAACCGTACGTGGTTAGGCTACACGCAGTCGTTCTTCAAGAACACCGTATCGGTCGATGCGGGCATCCTGTTCCACTACGACGGCACGGGTCTCGGCACCTCGCAGCAGGTCAAACTCTCGGTCAGCCTCGAACGCCTGTTCCGCATCGGCGGCCGCTCGAAAGCAGACATCTAAATCAACGAATTCAAAGAATATAACAGCAATAAATTATGGCAACTGAAACCAACGAAACAAAGGATCGTTCGCTGAACTTCCTGGAAGAAATTATCGAAGAGTCAATCGCCAAGGGCGAAACGCGTGTACAGACCCGTTTCCCGCCCGAGCCCAACGGCTATCTGCATATCGGCCACGCCAAGAGTATCTGCATCAACTTCGGACTGGCCAAGAAATACGGCGGCAAGTGCAACCTGCGTTTCGACGACACGAACCCAGTCAAGGAGGACACCGAGTACGTCGATTCGATCAAGCGCGACATTCACTGGCTGGGCTTCGACTGGGCACAGGAGCGTTACGCATCGGATTATTTCGATCAGCTCTACGAGTGGGCAATCGTCATGATCAAAAAGGGTCTGGCTTACGTCGATGACCAGACGCAGGAGCAGATCCGCGAGAACCGCGGTACGGTATCCGTTCCGGGTACTCCTTCGCCGTGGCGCGACCGCAGCGTCGAGGAGAACCTCGATCTGTTCGAGCGTATGCGCAAGGGCGAATTCAAGGACGGCGAGAAGGTGTTGCGTGCCAAGATCGACATGGCACACCCCAACATGCTGTTCCGCGACCCGATCATGTACCGTATCCTCCACACCGAGCACCACCGCACGGGCAACAAATGGTGCATCTACCCGATGTACGACTACGCCCACGGTCAGAGCGACTCGATCGAGAAGATTACGCACTCGATCTGTACGCTGGAGTTCGACGTACACCGTCCCCTGTACGACTGGTTCATCAAGGCACTGGATATTTTCCCCTCGCATCAGTACGAGTTCGCCCGTCTGAACCTCACCTACACGATGATGTCGAAGCGTAAGCTGCTGAAACTCGTTCAGGAAGGTGCCGTAATGGGTTGGGACGATCCCCGTATGCCGACCATCTGCGCCCTGCGTCGTAAGGGTTACACGCCCGCATCGGTACGCAACTTCGCAGAGATGGTGGGTGTCGCCAAGCGTGACAACACGATCGACCTGGGTAAGCTGGAGTACTGCGTCCGTGAGGATCTGAACAAGGTTGCCGAGCGTCGTATGGCCGTGCTCGATCCCCTGAAGGTGGTCATCACCAACTACGAGGACGACAAGACCGAGCTGTTCACCGCCATCAACAACCCCGAAAACGAAGAGGCCGGAACGCGTCAGGTTCCCTTCTCGAAGGTGATCTACATCGAACGCAACGACTTCATGGAGGAGCCTCCCAAGAAGTTCTTCCGTCTGCGTCCGGGTGGCGAGGTTCGTCTGCGTTACTCCTACCTGATCAAGTGTGAGGAGGTCATCAAAGACGCCGAGGGCAACATCACCGAGCTGCACTGTACCTACGACCCGATGTCGGGCAACGGTTCGTCATCTGACGGCCGTCGCGTGAAGGGTGTCATCCACTGGGTATCGGCCAAGCACGCCGTAGAGTCGGAGATCCGTCTGTTCAACCCGCTCTTCACGAAGGAAAATCCCGACGATTGCGAGGAGGGGCAGACCTGGGAGGACAACCTCAACCCCGAATCGATGGTCAAGGTGAAGGGTTACCTGGAGCCTTCGCTGATGGAGATTCCCATCGGTCAGGCCGTTCAGTTCGAGCGTGTGGGTTACTTCTGCCCCGATACCGACTCGACGAAGGAGCACCCCGTATTCAACCGCACCGTCACGCTGAAGGATTCGTGGGCCAAGATCAACAAGCAATAGGGAAATACCTTATTAATATACGAAAAAGCCGTTCTCCGAAGTCGGGGAACGGTTTTTTTTACCCGAAAAGGGGCGGTTTGATAAAATGTTGATAAATATTTTGCGGGGAAAAGCGCTGAATGTTTTGTTTTAGAAAAAAATACGTATCTTTGTAGGCAACAAAATCCAAATTCCTTATGTCGTTTATCGAAGAAAGGGTGCAGCCCGAAGGTTTAACCTTCGATGACGTGCTGTTAGTACCCGCCTACTCGGAAGTGTTGCCGCGAGAGGTCTCGCTCGAAACCCGTTTCTCGCGTAATATCAAACTCAACATCCCTATTGTGTCCGCCGCCATGGACACCGTGACCGAAGCCCCGCTGGCCATTGCTCTGGCTCGTGAAGGTGGTATCGGCGTAATCCACAAAAACATGTCCATCGAGCAGCAGGCTGCTCAGGTGCGCGTCGTGAAACGTGCCGAAAGCGGTATGATTTACGATCCGGTCACCATCTCCAAGGACAACACCGTCGGCGATGCCCTTCAGATGATGAAGGAGAACAAGATCGGCGGTATTCCCGTTGTGGATGCCGACCACAAGCTCATCGGTATCGTCACCAACCGTGACCTGCGTTTCCAGAGCGACATGTCGCGTCTGATCGCAGAGGTCATGACTCCCGGCGACCGTCTGGTCACCACCCACAGCACCGATCTTGAAAATGCCAAGAATGTGTTGCTGAACAACAAAATCGAAAAACTCCCCGTCGTGGACTCGGAAGGCCATCTGATGGGTCTGATCACCTACAAGGACCTGACCAAGATTCAGGATCACCCCAACGCCTGCAAGGACGAAAAGGGTCGTCTGAGAGTGGCCGCAGGTGTGGGTATCACGCCCGATGCGCTGGAGCGCGTTGCCGCCCTCTACGCCGAGGGTGTCGATGCCATCGTACTCGACTCGGCACACGGTCATTCGGCCGCCATCGCCCGCAAACTCCACGAAATCAAAGCAGCATATCCATCGCTGGAGGTTATCGCAGGTAACGTCGCAACGGCTGAAGCCGCACGTTTCTTGGCCGATAACGGTGCAGACGCCGTGAAGGTCGGCATCGGCCCCGGTTCGATCTGTACGACGCGTATCATCGCCGGTGTGGGTGTTCCCCAGCTGACGGCCATCTATGAAGTATCGAAAGAACTCAAGGGCACGGGCGTTCCCGTCATTGCCGACGGTGGTCTGCGTTACTCGGGTGACCTGGTAAAGGCTCTGGCCGCAGGTGGCGACTCGGTGATGATCGGCTCGATGTTTGCAGGTACCGAAGAGGCTCCCGGCGACACGATCATCTTCAACGGCCGTAAGTTCAAATCGTACCGCGGTATGGGTTCGCTCGACGCCATGAAGGCAGGTTCGGCCGACCGTTATTTCCAGAAGGGTGGCGAGGCCAACTTCTCGAAGCTCGTTCCCGAAGGCATCGTGGCTCGCGTTCCGTTCAAGGGTACGCTCAACGAGACGGTCTTCCAGCTGATCGGCGGTGTCCGTGCAGGTATGTTCTACTGCGGCGCCAAAGACATCAAGACCCTGCAGTCGGCACGCTTCATCCGCATCACTTCGTCGGGTATGATGGAGAGCCATCCCCACGACGTCACGATCACGAGCGAAGCCCCCAACTACAGCCTCGAAAGAAAATAGCATAACCGTTCCCCACAACGGGGAATAGCCATACAAAAAGCAAAATTCCTTTAATCAAAGAATGGAGAAAATCATAATTCTTGACTTCGGATCGCAATACACGCAGCTCATCGCACGCCGTGTGCGCGAATTGCAGGTTTATTGCGAGATCCACCCCTTCAACAAGATTCCCGAAATGGACTCTTCGGTAAGAGGCGTGATTCTGTCGGGAAGTCCCTGCTCGGTACGCGATGCGGGTGCTCCCAATCCCGATCTCTCGGCATTCAAGGGTCGTCTGCCGCTGTTGGGTATCTGCTACGGTGCCCAGCTGCTGGCCTCGAAATTCGGCGGTGAGGTTGCTCCCGCACCCAGCCGCGAATACGGTCGCGCCATGCTGACCGTGGGCGACGAGAAAGACCCCCTGATGCAGCACCTTCCCCACGAGACGCAGGTATGGATGTCGCACGGCGATACCATCATCCGCGTTCCCGAAAACTACCGTCTGATTGCAGGCACCGAGGATGTTCCCGTGGCCGCCTTCCGCGTCGAGGGCGAAAAAACCTGGGGCATCCAGTTCCACCCCGAGGTATACCACTCGACCGACGGTACGCAGATGCTCAAGAACTTCATCGTCGACATTTGCGGTTGCTCGCAGTCGTGGACTTCGGAGCATTTCGTAGAGTCGACCATCGAGGATCTGAAACAAAAACTCGGCAACGACCGCGTCGTGCTGGGTCTTTCGGGAGGTGTCGATTCGACCGTGGCCGCCGTGCTGTTGCACAAAGCCATCGGCGAGAACCTCTACTGTATCTTCGTGGATTCGGGTCTGTTGCGCAAAAACGAATTCGAAGAGGTTTTGGCCTCGTACAAGGACATGGGTCTGAACGTCAAGGGCGTTCATGCAGCCGACAAATTCCTGGGCGACCTGGAGGGTGTCAGCGATCCCGAAACCAAACGTAAGATCATCGGCCGCGACTTCGTCGAAGTCTTCAACGAAGAGGCCAAGCGTATCGAGGACGTGAAATGGCTCGGTCAGGGTACGATCTACCCCGACGTCATCGAGTCGAGTGCCGTTGCAGGCCCCTCGGTCACGATCAAATCGCACCACAACGTGGGCGGTCTTCCCAAGGAGATGAACCTGAAGATCGTCGAGCCGTTGCGTCTGCTCTTTAAGGACGAAGTACGCCGTGTGGGTCGTTCGCTGGGCATCTCCGAGCTGCTCATCGGCCGTCACCCCTTCCCCGGTCCCGGTCTTGCCATCCGTATCCTGGGCGAAATCACCCGCGAGAAGGTGGCCATTCTTCAGGACGTGGACAAGATCTATATCGACAACCTGCGTAAGGCCGGTCTTTACGACAAGGTATGGCAGGCAGGCGCAATTCTGCTGCCCGTGAAGAGCGTCGGCGTGATGGGTGACGAGCGCACCTACGAGCGTTGCGTGGCTCTGCGTGCCGTAAGTTCGGTGGACGGTATGACCGCCGACTGGGTACACCTGCCCTACGAATTCCTGGCCGATCTTTCGAACGAGATCATCAACAAAGTACGCGGCGTGAACCGCGTAGTGTACGACATCTCCTCGAAACCGCCTGCCACGATCGAATGGGAGTAAAACACCAACCAACAACCACATTTACAGCCTCTGCCCACGTTCGGGCGGAGGCTGTTTTTTTAGCGCCGACTTGAAAAATCCGAATATTTTTCCGATATTGTAAGTTTCCGAAAATTTCAAATGCCATGAAAACTACCCCTAAAAGCTTTATTTCGATTCCCGATTCCGCCTTCGAGGAGTTTCTTTTAAAACATTTCGACACGGATCACGACGGGAAAATATCCGCCGAAGAAGCTGCCGCAATTACGGAAATCGACCTGCGCCGTCACCACGCCTCCATTCTCGCCTCAATCGATGAAACCGGCGAAGCGTATTTTCCGACCGAATTTCCCGATCCGCACGAGATCAGATCGCTGAAAGGCATCGAACAAATGCCGAATCTTGAGAAGTTGTGGCTGAATAACTTCTCTTTGGAGGAATTGGATTTGAGCCACAACCCGAAACTGACCCATCTGCAATGCGACAACTGCCGTCTTGATCGCTTGGAGGGGCTGCCTGCGGCCTTGGAGGAATTGGTTTGTTACGACAACAATTTGACGGATTTGGAGCTCGGGGAAAGCACCGCGCTCCGTCGCCTTTACTGCGACAGCAACCGTCTTTCGGCGTTAGATCTACGGCAAAACACGGCTTTGAGAATTTCTTTCTCGATGTGGACGAAGGGGTCGAAATCCGAAAGGAAGATTAACCCACAAAAAAAAGACCGCGGAAGGGATGCTTCCGCGGTCTTTTCTATTATAAAGGAAATTAATACTCGACCTTATCGGTTTTCTCGGTCCATGCACGGAATCCCGCCAGCGCCTCGCGACGCATGAAGTGATCGCAACGGATCGAACGCATCTCATACGGCAGATCCAGCTGGTCGTAAATGAACGAATCGTCGAAATTGATATCCTTGGCATCCTGCTTCGTATTGCCGTAGCAGATGCGCTTCACGCCTGCCCAATACAGGGCGCTGAGGCACATCGGGCAGGGTTCGCACGACGAATAGATCGTACAACCCTCCAATTTGAAGTTGCCCAGTTTGGCGCACGCCGAACGGATGGCCTGCACCTCGGCATGAGCCGTCGGGTCGCTGTTCGGCACGACGCGGTTTACACCCGTCGCCAGGATCTCCCCGTCGCGCACGATCACCGCACCGAAGGGACCTCCGCCATTGGCCACATTCTCCACCGACAAACGGATCGCCTCGGCCATAAAGCGGGCATCCTCCTCCGAATAATCGGTGGTTTCGGGCAAACCCTTACGCATATTTTCGGGGGCACTCTCGCAGCCGCCGCCGTTATTTTCATCCGCTGCAAACGTGCAGACTGACGTCATCATCTTCTTCATACTCAAAAATCTAAAATCATCCGACAAGACAAATATAAATTTTTCTTGTCGGAAAAACAAACCCGACCGTTACGGGCAAAAAAAAACTGACAACCGTATGATTGTCAGTTTCGCTCTTACGAGCGGAAAACGAGACTCGAACTCGCGACCCCAACCTTGGCAAGGTTGTGCTCTACCAACTGAGCTATTTCCGCAGAATTGGGGTAATCACTTCCTGTGATTGTGAGTGCAAAGATAGGTGAAAAATCACACCCTCCAAATTTTTTCGGCATTATTTTTCAAAAAAAATACTAATTCACTGATACCCAACACCCCCGAAAAACAGTTTCCGAGAGTCATTTCCACGCCGAAACCCTCCGTTTCCAACTTTCAGGGAAAGAATCCGTGCCCCAAGGCGTGTATTTTCCCCGAAAAATATGTATCTTTGTCTTTATTTAAACCCAAAAAACAACAAAGACATGGAATTTGAAGGTACCGTTTTCAAAATATTACCCGTAACGCAAGGCACCTCGGCACGCGGTGCATGGCAGCGTCAGGACGTCGTATTCGACGTACCCGAGGGATCGTTCTCGAACAAATTGTGCGTCACGTTCTTCAACCGCCCCGACGATGTGGCCAAGTTGAAGGAGGGTCTGACGTACAAGGTGTCGATCAACCTCCGCTCGAGAGAGTACAACGGCCGCTGGTACACCGACATCACCGCATGGAGAGTCCAGGCCGCCCAGCCCGAAATGCCCGAGCCCGCTCCCATGCCCGACTTTGCGCCCATGGCCACCGAAGAGCCCGCCTACACCTCGCACGCCGAGGCCGACGACCTGCCCTTCTAAAAGCGGCAGCTCAGAAAACCCCGATTTAAACTCAGTTTGGAGACACACAACTCCAAGCTGATTTTTTTTCGTCCGTTTTGCTTGCTTTTTTCAAACGGATTTCCGAACTTTATACACCCAAACACCAACACGTTAGATGCTTCCTAACACGAACCTACAAACCAAATTCATCTAATTCTGGAAAGAAAAACAGTTAACTTCAAGCAAACTTTTGCGGATGCGATCCAATTGGGAACGGTCAATCTTATTCCGCTTGTCCTGGCCAGCCTGCTGCTCGTGACATTCTGGATTCCCTACTTCGGTCTGGGTGCCATGATCGGTTATGCGATGCTCCCCATGCAACTCCCAAAAGACAAGCCCTTCAACCCGACCTGTATTTTGATGCAAAGTGGCGTCGCTACATGGGCGAATACATGCTCTGCAGTGCGTTGCTCGGTCTGCCCGTCTGCCTCGGTTTTTGTTTCGCCTTCATTCTGGGTATTGTTCTCGGTTTGTCGTGGATGCTCTCGATCTTCATCATGTTCAGCACCGGCAAGAACCCCCTGGACGCCATCATGGCCAGCAATAAAGCGACGATGGGCAGCAAATGGACGATTTTCTTCGTTTATTTCGCATTCGGTTTTTTGGCACTCATCGTTACGCTGATCGCCACGAGTCTGTTGAATATCGGCACATTCGGACTGATCCTCTTCATGCTCGTAATGCTGTTGCTTTGGGCATATGTTCAGAAATTTTGCGAATATTACATATAGTTTGTGTGTATGATATTTGCCCATTAAAAGTATACATAACTTTTTATACATAAATCTTTTATCAATTTAATTCCACTAAGGGTATGAAAGCAGGAAATTTATTCAAAATTCTTTTATTAATAATCTTTGCAACGACATTTGTCGCATGCGAAAGCGAGGGAAAAGACGGAGATTGGGAAGCGATGAAATGGGAAACCAATGTATCAAACATCAATAAAAACAAGATAAAAGTACCCAATGAGGGTGGCGTTTACATTATTAAATGTACGAATTATAAAAGTTTTTGGATTTATGCCTTGTCTGAAAGCGGTGAGTCTCTTCCAATAGATAATGAAGATGAAAAAATAGAAAGAGAATGGTACTCTATAAAAATAGATGATGGAAACACCATGACTGTTTCGATTCTATCGAATAGTAGTGATGACAATAGAACTTTGGAAATAGGAATTCAAGCAGGAAATGCTTTTGATTCATTTTTGTTTGAGCAAAATAAGAACTAAGATAACTTTTGTATTCCTAGGAATAGCTATAATATTTTAACATGATAAAATTTAAGAGGGAGGACCACGCGATTCTCCCTCTTAAATTTTACTATTCAAAGAAGGTAGTGTAAAATAAACTGTGTCACGCACTATTTCTCAGTAGAAACTGATCGGTCGGGGAACGGTCAGCGCCAAGGAGCGAGCCCCCCATCCCGACGAGCGTAAAATTACAATAATTTAAACCGGACTCCAAACTTTATGGCCAGTTGTTGTGAGATTGTAGCCCAATTGGCCAGTGGCATGGTCCACTTCTTCCGTATATTGCGGTACGCAAGATAAACCAGTTTCTCAAGGGCTGTATCAGACGGAAATACGCCCTTGTTTTTTGTGACCTTACGGATCTGGCGGTGAAGTCATACCATCTGTTGAGTTCGGTGTTTACCTTGAACGAGGCATCGGTTTCCTTCCTGAGCGGTGATTTGTACCAAAGGCTGTTGCCTTGTTGCTTTATGGGTGTATAGCCCAAACTTTGCAGATAGTCTGCAATTCTGATTTGTTTTGCTTCCTGTGTGGTCATATTACATACGGTTTTAATGTTGATGAAAATCCGTTGATTTGACGAATGGATAGCCTAACACTTTTATATACAGACTTATATCTGTTCAACATCTTCTCAACAAAGCACTCACCAAAAGAAAAAGCAACAATCGGTCGGTGCTGTCCTCTCAACTTTTCTTTTGAATTGTTGAAATTTTGTTGAGAGTATATAATGCTAATTATCAATATGGTTATATACATATTCATCATTTCCGATGCACCATCATATTCCCATTGATTATCAGTAGTTTGGGATTTTAAAGGTAGACTCCTCTAAAATTTACTTGTTTTTTTGCAAAAAATCAAGATTTTTATGTTTTTTTCGCCGACTCACCCCGAACAGAGGGGAAATAAGCAAAAACAGCTCTTTGGAGCCCCGACAGGCCTCGTCTGCGAAGACAGGGTACGTCGGGGTTTATTTCGCCAAAACGGGTGGTAAAATCGAGGGTGGATTCGCGGATATTTCGGGGGTGTCGGCCGTTGTCTTGTGGCTTGTTCGGAGTGGGGATTTGGGGTGTCTTTGCGCTGTTGGTGTTGGGTGCCTGATAAGTTTTGCAGCCAAAAGAGTAAATCCCAGCCTTTGTCTTGATTGAAATCAGATTGGAACACAGATCGTTTCCACCGCCTATGGCGGCAGAAACGATCTGTGTTCCATAGAAGAAAATGATGTCAGCCATTTCGTCATGGCGCAGCCCTTTCTTTTCTTCCCTTATTTTGACTTTACTTTAATGAACGTATATAGGAATACGGGGGTAAAGTAAAGGGGATGATTTGATGGAAATTGTTTGAGGGGAGGCTGATTCGTTGGGGAAAGTGTAAAGTTCCAAGCAGTCAACAAAATTCAGTCGTCACATCTTGTCGTTTTTCCTTTTTTAGATCATCATATTCGTCTTGTGATTAGTTAAAGAGACTTTCCATAATGTTGTATTTTGACAGGTCATTCTTATATGTATTCACTAATAATATTTTGTATGTTCACCATGTTGTCCACTGCTTCCTCTTCTTTCAATCCAGCTTGAATCGCCACAGCAATAATATCTTTTTCAGTTGGTTCGATCTTATCATTAATCGATGTAGTACGAAAGCCGTTTATGCCATCGCTTGGCAGCAAGTCATAAGCCGGAGCAAGATGCCAATCCCCGTCACGATAAATGAAGGCAAAGTTCTTGGCATGATCATCTTTGTTACCTATCAGATAGTTGAATACCATCAGTCGGTAGACCTTCCACAACTCGGCTACGCTATGCGTTAGTATGGAGCAAACTTGAAATATATGTGTATAATCGATACTGGGTAAACGATAATCGGCACCGATAAGACCAGCTACACTGACCACATGCAGCTTACTGTTTGGTGTCCGGTCAAATCGTTCCACACCAAAATATTTATCTTCAAAGAGACGTGTTTCGGGCATTTCAATTCCGCATTGTTTGGCAAGAAGCGAGTAACGATATTCTTCTATACCTATATTTCTAGGATCTCGTTTGGCACGGAACTTTACCAACCATTCCTTGTTATCATAGCGAACGAATATTTTAGGTCGTGCACCTCCAGGTGAACCACCTCGATTTTGAAACTCTTCAATACCTTCTCCCGTATAATCATCACTATCCAATATTTGTTCTGCTTCCAATGCCAACTTCTCGAAATCGACATAATCTTGTTCTGTCACAACACTATTATCCGGACGGAACTCTAATGCTCCGCGTCCAGTTGAGCCTACCAATGCAAGACGATCCAATAAAGTTAAAGTCCGTGGGCTGATACCTTTTTGTTGCAAGTATCTATCCACAATAAGCAGTCCCCACCCATCAGGAAGACAATCATCGAAAACACCGAATCCTCCATCAAACGGACGAGGTTTAGCTATAAATACACCGCTTTGCAAGGGTAATTCGAAGGGTGATATGGAAAAACCTGAGCCAATCCATTCGGCAGAATACTCAAATGCACATAATCCCTCCTTAGTTAAAGCTAGACGTCCTACCTGCTGCTTGTTATATAATACCTCTATCTGCTTTAGACTATTCATTTTTCTTTCCTCGTTTGCGGACAACACTTTGTTCATTCAATACATCATCTAAGGATTGATATTGCTTCTGCGCAAAAAGAGCGTCAAATTCAGATAACGTATTTAAGGCAAATCCTATTTGAAGTAACCCCTTCAATGATATTTCTCCAGTCTGTTCAAACCTGCGGTAAGTAGCAAACTTAAGACCGGCTCTTGTAGCTATGCCTTCTTGAGTTAGGTTTAACTCTAATCTACGTACCTTTACTCTTGTGGCAATTTGTTTTGCTATATCACTTGGGGTTGATAAATTAAACGATATTATATTATTCATAAGCTTGTCATTACATATACAACAAATAAAATATTATTCACACAAAGATAATTATAAATATTTCAAGACAAACATTTTGAAAGATCTTTTTCAGCTTGTATAATAATGTTTATGCTAAAATGGTGTGATTATGAAGAATGCTAAAAGTTCAGCGAGTGATTAATGACCAGAAAACTTTATTTTATTCGTGATATTTAATATTAATACTTCGTTAAATTTGTAACTAATCCGTTGAAAATAAACACGTTAATTAATG
>JAHHQM010000020.1 GCA_020026395.1 Alistipes sp.
TTCCGAGCGGGGTAAATCACGGGAGGCGTTTTGCCCTATAATATATATAGGTATACTGTTCACAGCCGTAGAAGAATTATCGGAAGGGGCTTTGAAAACCGCCCAAAAAATCTTATCTTTAACCAGAAAACCCCATTAAAACACACACGATATGTCATCACGTTCCATTTTCGGGAAGATCTGCACGCAAAAGCACTCCTTCCCCACCGATAAACTCACGACCCGCGACGGTCATACGCTCGAAATCACCTTCATCAAGCACGCCTCGCTGGCCATTACGTTCGATGCGACGCACCATATTTACGTGGATCCCGTGGGCGAATATGCCGATTATGCGCATCTGCCGAAGGCCGATGTGATTCTGGTGACCCATTCGCACTTCGATCATTTCGATCCGAAGGCGATCAAAAAGGCGCAGACCTCCGAAACCATCCTTGTTTGCGACCACACGACGGGCGAATCGGCCGTCACGGCACACATCATGCGCCCCGGAGAGGAGTTCTCGCCACGCCCCTACCTCAAGATCGAGGCCGTCGCCGCCTACAACACCTCCGAAGACCACACGCAATTTCACCCCAAGACGCGTGAGGATTGCGGTTATGTGCTGACGATCGGCGGTACGCGCATCTACATTTCGGGCGATTCCGAACCGACCGAGGAGATGTGCTCGCTGCATGATATTGACATTGCATTCCTGCCTGTCAATCAACCATATACGATGACCGTAGATCAGGCCGTGGAGGCAATCCGTCACCTGCGCCCGAAGATTTTCTACCCCTACCACTACGGCGAAGTCGAGGAGAAGACCGACCTCGAACGCCTGGAGCGCGAGGTGGGTTCGCTGACCGAAATCCGCATCCGTCCGATGGAATAGCCACGAACTCAAAATAAAAAAGGACCTTCCCGCAAAGGAAGATCCTTTTTTATGCAATTGCGTCCGACTTAGAACTTATGCACGGCACGCACCAACCATTTCTGGGTTTTGTTCACAGGAACGATGTAGGGAGGTTCGGGTGCCATATGACTCGTCAGCACTTCGCGAGCTTCCGCACCCTCGGTCGAGGTAAAATAATACATCAGTCGATCCAACTTTGCACCACCGTGTGCACGCAACACATCGTTGAATTTATTGCGGGCTTCACGATTGAAAACCGCACGATTTCCGCCGTTGAAATTCACGGCAATCGTCAAGAGTTCGTTGATCGAAGGAAGGTACCATCCGTCGCCCAATTTCGCGCACCAGACAAAGGGCGGAAAGTTATGAATATCAATTTTTTGCGCAGCTACATACACCTTCAGTTTCTCAAGATTTTTTTCGCCATCGTGCTTATCGTCCAGACCGATTTCCTTCAGCGTTGCGGGCACGTTTTTATTGCACCACGCGAGGGTCGTTTCCTGCAATGAAACCACCAGTCCATGCTGTCCGTCTTCCGTCACCGAACAAATCACACCGCGCACTCCCCCACGATCGTAAAACTCGCCCACTTCGAAGCGTTTGCGTACATAACCTTCGGGAATTTCTTCCTTCGGGGCGGGTGAAGGCGAAACCTTTTCCTCGGCGGGTTTCACGGGATCAGAAGGTTTCGAGGGACAAATCGCAAGGATCGGTTTTTCGGGAGTCGTTTTTCGGAACTGCTCCTTTTCGCCGTTGGCAAAAACAATATGGTCGATCTCACTGACAGGCAGGATGTAAGTCGGCCCTTCGAGGTTCGAGAATTTCTTGTATTTCACCACATCGGGCGCAATTTCCAGCACCTTCGATTTGATTTCGGTGGCATCGATCTTGACGATCAGATCCTGCGCCATCGCCGAAAAAATACCGCACACCAACGCGGCAAAAATAAACATCAGTTTTTTCATGTTCTCATCATTTTCTCTTGACGGACAAATATAACGATTTTTTCCGATCTTTTGTTTTTCACATCGGGAAGAATCTTTTCCCGAATCCCCTCCGCGGGTGATTCTCACCGTCTTCACCTCCGCACCTTCCCCGCGGGGTCAGATGGCCGCCCGTAAACCATTCACAATCAAATCGGAGTAGAATATTTCTCGGTTTTTGCTTCTCAAATTGCACCATTCTTCGTATCTTTGTCCGACTATATACCTCTGACGGGAAAGCCACCCGCGCCCACCCGTCCATTAACATCTTCAGAATATGGGATTTTTTGATTTTTTTAAAAAGAAGCAACCGACAACTCCCCCCACCGAGCAGGAGGTCGCACAACAACACGAAGAAGCCGTAAAGGAACAGGAAGAACTCAACGAGGGACTCAACAAAACCAAAACGGGATTCTTCTCGAAGTTGGCGCGTGCCGTGGCAGGCCGTTCGACGGTCGATGCCGACGTACTCGACGAATTGGAGGAGGTTCTGATCACTTCGGATGTGGGTGTCGAGACGACCGTCAAGATCATCGAACGCATCGAGAAGCGCGTTGCCAAGGACAAATACATGAATACCTCCGAGCTTCAAAACCTTCTGCGTGAAGAGATTGCATCGCTGATGGAAGAGGCGCACGGCTCGCAGGAGAATTTCGGACTGGAAGCCCGCGAGGGTGAACCCTACGTAGTGATGGTTGTCGGCGTGAACGGCGCCGGAAAGACCACGACCATCGGCAAACTCGCCGCCAAACTGACCCGTGCCGGGAAGAAAGTATGGATCGGTGCCGCCGACACGTTCCGTGCCGCCGCCATCGACCAGCTGCAGGTATGGGCCGACCGTGCGGGTGCGACGATGATCCACCAGGAGATGGGTTCCGACCCCGCTTCGGTAGCGTTCGACACGCTGAAATCCGCCAAGGCCAACAACGCCGATGTCGTTCTGATCGACACGGCAGGCCGTCTGCATAACAAGGTGAACCTGATGAACGAGCTGAAGAAAATCCGCAACGTGATGGACAAGGTCATTCCCGGAGCTCCGCACGAAGTGATGCTCGTTTTGGACGGTTCGACCGGACAGAACGCCTTCGAGCAGGCCAAGCAATTCACGCAGGCCACGCAGGTAACGTCGCTGGCCATCACCAAGTTGGACGGAACGGCCAAGGGCGGTGTCGTCATCGGCATCAGCGACCAGTTCCGCATTCCCGTGCGCTATATCGGCATCGGTGAGGGTATCGACCATCTGCGTATGTTCGACCGCAAGGAATTTGTAAATGCACTGTTTGGCGATGAGAAAAATTAACGTAATCACACTGGGCTGTTCCAAGAATACGGTGGACAGCGAACACATTATGGCTCGCCTGACCGCTGCGGGATATGAAGTCGTAAACGACAGCGACCGTACCGACGCACAGGTGGTGGTCATCAACACCTGCGGATTTATTGCCGACGCCAAGCAGGAGTCCATTGAGATGATCCTCCGTGCCGCCGAGGCCAAGAAAGCAGGCAAAATCGAGGAGTTGTTCGTTTTCGGCTGCCTGTCGCAACGCTATGCCGACGACCTGCGCAAGGAGATCCCCGAAGTGGACGAATATTTCGGTGCACGTTCGTGGGACGGCATTCTGGAACGTCTGAACGTCAAGGGCAAAAGCGAATTGATCACCGACCGCCGTCTGACCACGCCCGAACACTACGCCTACCTGAAAATCGGCGAGGGTTGCAACTGGATGTGCGGTTATTGCGCCATTCCGCTGATCCGCGGTCACCACGTTTCGGTGCCGATGGAGCAGATCGAGGAGGAGGCACGCAAATTGGCCGAACGCGGAGTCCGCGAGTTGATCGTCATCGCACAGGATTCGACCTACTACGGCATGGATCTTTACGGTGAGCGCAAACTCGGCGAATTGTTGCGCCGTTTGTGCCGCATCGAGGGCATCCGCTGGATCCGCCTGCACTACGCCTACCCCGCGGGATTCCCCGACGACGTGATTCAGGTGATGGCCGAAGAGCCCAAAATCTGCAAATATCTGGATATTCCCTTCCAACACATCTCCGACTCGCAGCTCAAAGCGATGCGCCGCCGTCACACGAAGGCCGAGGCCTACGCGCTGATCGAGCGTCTGCGCCGCGCCATTCCCGCCCTTGCCCTGCGTACCACCCTCATGGTGGGTTATCCGGGAGAAACGGAGGCCGATTTCGAGGAGCTGATGCAGTTCGTCCGTGACGTGAAATTCGACCGCCTCGGCGTATTCACCTACTCGGAGGAGGAAGGCACCTACTCGGCACGCGAGCTGAGTGACGATATTCCGCAGGATGTCAAGGACGAACGCGCCGCACGCATCATGACCCTCCAGCGCGAAATCTCGCTCGAGAACAACCGCCGCCGTGTGGGCAATGTCGAGCAGGTGATCATCGACTCGCGTCAGGGCGATTTCTACATCGGCCGCACGCAGTACGATTCGCCCGATGTCGACGAAGAGATCCTGATCCCCGCCGAGCAGCGCCGCCTGATGAAGGGACATTTCTACAAGGCACGCATCACCTCGGCCGCCGATTACGACCTTTACGCCGAAGTTCTGGAGCACATCCGCTAACCGAAAATCCCGAAAAAAAGTATCCTTTACACCGCTCACCCTCTAATTTTAGGGTGAGTTCGCGGAGAATAACTTGTTTTTTCGGGTTCTTTTTTCTACCTTTGGTGTGTAGAATTGGGAATAGTCTCAAAAAGTTTATGGCCGACAAGAGTGTAATTAAAAATATCGGGTTGCACGTACAGCAACTCATCGACGATCACCAACGGTTGTCGAAACTCTGTGTCGAACTGGACAAACAATGCAACGAGCTCCGGGTCGAGAAGCGCAAAATGCAGGAGCAGATCAAGCAGCTGAACGACGAAGTGGCCCGACTGCAACTTTCCGAAGGTCTCTCGGGAGAGAGCCAAAACCGGGACAAGGCCAGAATGCGCGTCAACCGTCTTATGCGGGAGGTGGACAAATGCATAGCCCTGCTCGGCAAACTTGACGACGAAAACCAAACCAGCAACAAGGACAACCAAATACACACAGCATAAATGGCACATCAACCCATAACCCTCCGCATCGCCGGTAAGAAATATTCGCTTACGATTGCAAGCGAGAAGGAGGAGATGTACCGTTTGGCCGAACGCGAGGTCAACAACTACCTCTCTCTGATCATGGAGAAAAAGTTTAAGGACTGGACTTTGCAGGATTACCTGTCGATGGTGGCACTCAAATTTGCGATTGCCGACCTGTCGTTAAGACAAGACCGCGAAGTGGGGGGTGAGGATCTGATCCGTCTCGAGGAGATCGACAATCAGATCGACACCTATCTGCACACCTTGCCTCAAACCAAGGAGTAGCCCCGCCCGAAGGTTCTTAAAAAAGAAGAAATATTTACCCGTCCCTTATTTTATAAGGTGTGGCACACATCTTGCAAGAGTAAGGGCAACAACAAACAACGGGAAACGCCTTTGGAGGAAGGCCGAAATTTTTCCTCAAAAAAGGTTTTCCCGAAAAGATTGGTTCTTTTACATACATAGGATAAAATCTACCCGCATAGATTCCTTAAAGCTTTGCGACCCTGAACACTTTTTACATTGGGCAAACTCGCGTTGTATCAAAATCAGGCCTTAACCACCTTCGGGCGGTGTACGCTGCGGCGTACCGTTGGAAGATTGCGATTTTCGGAGTCCCCACACATGACAATTCTAGCAGGATTCGTCAAACGAGGATAAGGAATTCTATGCGGTTTTTTTTGTACGGACATATTGTGAAACCTAAAAAAATAACATAAATTATTAACACAAACGATTGAAAATTAAATGAATATTCTTTTTATTTTATGTGCAGTAGTCTCGGCGGTCGTTGGTATCGTGGTGTATGAGTTCGTCACCACCCGCATCACGCGGAACAATGCCAAGCAACGCAGTCAGGCCATCATCAAGGAGGCCGAGGCCGAAGGCGAAATGATCAAGAAGGAGAAGATCCTTCAGGCCAAGGAGCAGTTCGTGCAGCTCAAGAGCGACCACGAGCGCATGGTCAACGAGCAGAACCAGAAACTGGCTCAGGAGAAGCAGAAGGCGAAACTCTTCGAGCAGGATCTTCAGGCGCAGCAGCGCAAACTCGAGAAGAAGGTACGCGAGACGACCCAGCTCAAGGAGCAGCTGACCAGTAAATTGCAGGTCGTTGAGCGCAAGCAGGAGGAGATGGATCTGTTGCAGAAGGAGCAGAACTCGCGTCTGGAGCAGATTTCGGGCATGAGCTCCGAGGAGGCCAAGAACGTGCTGATCGAGAACATGAAGGCCGAGGCCAAGACCGAAGCCGCCGCTTATATCAACGAGACGGTCGAGGAGGCCAAACTGACGGCTACCAAAGAAGCCAAGCGCATCATCATCACCTCGATTCAGCGTGTAGCGACCGAAACCGCCATCGAGAATGCCGTCACGGTATTCAACATCGAGAGCGACGAGGTCAAAGGTCGTATCATCGGCCGTGAGGGTCGTAACATCCGCGCCCTGGAGGCAGCCACGGGTATCGAGATCATCGTGGACGATACGCCCGAGGCCATCATTCTTTCGGGTTTTGATCCTGTTCGTCGTGAGATCGCCCGTCTGGCTTTGCACCAGCTGGTTACCGACGGCCGTATCCACCCCGCACGTATCGAGGAGGTTGTTGCCAAGGTACAGCGTCAGATCGAAGAGGAGATCGTCGAGGTCGGTAAGCGTACCGCCATCGATTTGGGTATCCACGGTCTGCACCCCGAAATGATCCGTTTGATCGGTAAGATGAAATATCGTTCGTCCTACGGTCAGAACCTGTTGCAGCACGCCCGCGAGACCGCCAATCTGGCCGGTATCATGGCATCGGAGCTGGGTCTGAACCCGAAGATCGCACGCCGTGCAGGTCTGTTGCACGATATTGGCAAGGTGCCCGATGACGAGCCCGAATTGCCGCACGCAATTATCGGTATGGAGCTCGCCGAGAAATACAAGGAGCGTCCCGAGGTTTGCAACGCCATCGGTGCTCACCACGACGAGATCGAGATGACGTCACTCATCGCCCCCATTATTCAGGTCTGCGATGCCATTTCGGGTGCACGTCCCGGTGCACGCCGCGAAGTAGTCGAGAGCTACATCAAACGACTCAAGGAGATGGAGGACATCGCCCTTTCGTACCCCGGAGTTGTCAAGACCTACGCCATCCAGGCAGGTCGCGAGCTGCGTGTAATCGTCGGAGCCGACAAGCTCACCGATCAGGAATCGGAGGCACTGTCGCACGATATTGCAAAACGTATCCAGGACGAAATGACGTATCCCGGTCAGGTCAAGATTACGGTAATCCGCGAAACCCGTGCTGTTTCGTACGCAAAATAAGGACAAGGAAAAGCCTTTTTATAATCAGAATCCCCGCCTTATACAAGGTGGGGATTTTTTTATGCTCCAATTCAAAAACAGCCTCCTCCCAATCAGACCAAAATCATCCGCCTCCTACACAAGGTAATCCTCACCACCAACGTCGGATTTCTATTTACCGCGCCCGACCTCCCCAAAACAACCGTTCTTCCGCCTCCTATATATAATAAGTATTCCGCCCCACCCCACTTCTCACGACCGCCCACAAAAAAAAGACGGACACCCCGTCGGGATGCCCGTCCAGAAAAGAGCAGGACGAACGGCCTGCCCTTTAGAAAATCAAATTAGTCCAACTCGTTCACATTGGGAGTCTCATACGAATCGGCGGGAGTCATGGCCTCAACCTCGGCATCGGTCAGGAAATCATCGGCCTCAAATTCGAGATCCATAAAGTGGCTGATCGACAACTGATAGGTGGCGAAGTCATACGAACCGCCCGTGAAATCGCTGCGCTTCGAATAGATGCCGTAGATACCCGTGATGTTACCCACACGACCATCCTTTACGACGGGTTTATCCGAGAAACGCGAATAACCGCTCGTACGAACCATGTATACACCCTTGTCCGAAGTGTACTGGGCATCCTCGTTGTAGGTGAAGCAAACCGATCCGAACAAGTTCACGCTGTGGTGGCTGTATGCCATACGATACCAAGCCTTGTTTACAATGGGACGGATGTCGGTGTAAATCCAGCTCGGATAGATCTGATCATACTGACCGTTCTTCAACGGAGCTTTCTGTACGCCGTCCTGATTTTTCACACCGGCATAGTGACACTTGATGCGCTCGAAACGGATCAGACGACCGAAGTCCTCGGGACATTTCAAAGCCTCCAGATAGTTCTCGGGCGTGATCACCTTGATGTCTTTGCCGACAACCAGCGTTGCAGGTTCACCGGGGAAGACATGCGCCTTGATCTGCGCAGCCTGCTCGATGTTCGAGTTGGCGTAGAACTTGTGCTCGCCAACCGCGTTGTACGACTCCGAAGGGCCGTTACCGATGCTCAACATCATGCGGTAGTTACCGATGTAAAGACCTTTCAGTTTTACATAAACCCACTGCGAGGGGATCTCGGTGCGGGCTTCGTTGTAGATCCCCATGTGGTAACGCAGGAAGTTGCCGTTCGTCAGACGAATCTCGATGGCACCACTCTCATCCTGCAGGAACAGCGACTTGAAGATATTGCCTTCGCGGTCGTTCGAGATGACCTTACCCTTGATATAAACATCGCGGTCGATCTGATAAGATTTGGTGTCACTCCAGCTGCCGTTGCTTCCGGTGTTGCTCAGACCGCCGAACTTATCCATGAAAAACTCCTTCTTCAGGTCGTTGATCGAGATCAGCTCGCAATCCTTGAAGTCGGAATCCGTCCAGATCTTTTCAGGCTCCACGGTATCGAAATCATTGTAGCAGGACGTGAACAAGGCGGCTGCCACAATCATCAAAACGATTTGTATTTTTTTCATAGTCATAATCTATTGATTCGGTTTCGTGAATTAGAAACGGAAGTAAACATTCAGATAATAGCTCGTTCCCAACATGTAGAAATACTTCTCGGGGAAACGGTAGTAGTGCGTTACGGCGGGCTGACCGTTGTTCTGGGGCAGACGCCCCCTCTGCATACGCATCTGCTCGTAACCGCCCGTGCGAATATCCTGATCATTGAGGATGTTCTTCACCTCGAAGCTGAAACCGAGCGTATACTTACGCTGGATATACCAGTTCTTACCGACGCTTGCATTCATGACGGCATCCACACCCGAACGCTTCTGACGACGGATGTCGCGGATGGCCATCAGGTCTTCGGCACCGGCATTGTTGTTCAGGTAGGACAACGCAGCCGACTTGGTGCGATAGAAGGGGTTCATCGACAGGTACAAACCGTCGTACATGTTGCAATCCAACGAAACGAACCAGTTGTGACGGCTGCGGAGGTTCAGACCGATGTTGGCAGCCAACTGGGGAGCGCTCTCCACGTTGTAGCCCTTCCAGAACACCTTATCCTGAACCATCACCTCGGCGCGGTTATCGGCCAGACTGATGAAATCGGGATTCGACGTATAGGTATAGTTGCCCCAGCTCAGTGCACCGTTCAACGACAAGCCCTGATAGAGGGGAATCTCCAGACCCAGCTCCATACCGTAGTGACGCTTGTCGATGCCGCTCATGGCGAAGTTGACAAACGTGCTCTCCACGTCGTTGTAGAACGAGATGACCTTCGAGAGATCCTGCATCTCGGTGTAGAATCCCGACAGGCGCATCTTCAGGAAGGGAAGATCCATGTTGTAGGTCAGCTCGGTGCCGTAGATCTTCTCGGCCTTCAGACCGGGAGTCACCTGATTACGCGTACGAGCCGAAACAAATGCCGAACGGAACGTCGGAGCATCCTGCATGGCCGTTGCACTTACCGACAACGAGTGTGCACGCGACAGTTGCAAGCCGAAACGCAACTTTGCACGATACGTGAAGTAATCGAGCAGCTCCGAATCGCCGTACGAGTTGTTCATAAACAGACCCTTTCTCCAGCGACCCTCTCGCCACATGGCCGTGTAACCGGCCTGTGCACCGAGATCCATCGAGAAGATACCCCACTTGCCGCAGTACTGTGCCCAGGCATTCGTCTCGCGCAGGTGTGCGTAGTAGTCATACGAAATCTTGTCACCCTTCTCGGCAAAACGGGCGTGACCGTTGGCCATATAGTAATCGGCATCGTTCTGGTAAGCCAGCACGCTCGAACCCATGTCGCGCAGGGCGAACTTGTCGATATCGTACCAGTAATCGCCACCCAGCAGATCCTTCACCTCATCGTAGTACTCCGTGCGGTTCACACGCAGCTTGACACCACCCATCAGACGCGATCCGTTGCGGAACGTGTGGTTGATATTGGCCACGAAGTTGTAGTCCAACTGATCGGTGTGACGCTCCTCGACCATCACGTTCGACGGACGGCGGTTACCCGCATAACGTCCCTCCTCGGTCGTGGGGTCGGGCGTATTGACGTAGTTCTCCTGATAGAAACGATCCCAATCCATGCGCCCCGTCCAGTTGCGGCGCGCCTGCTCGGCAGCCTCCAACCAGGTCATGTCGCCTTCGGGGGTCTCGCCCTGTGCCAGCTTGAAGAGGTAGTACGAGGGCAGGTTACGGTAGTAATCGGGACGCGGGTCGGCACCATCCTTCCACGTCAGTGCCGAGTAACCGTTGTAACCGAAACGCAACGACGTGGCAGCCGACAAACGGGTACGGTCGGTGATGTCCCAGTTGTAGGTCAGCATCACGATCGGCTCGTGGGTATCGCGCACACGGGCGTTACGCATCTTGCCGTTGTGGTAACCGGCATTGGGGTTGTAGTAGTGGTCACCGAACAATTGGTAAGCCTCCTCTGTCGAAGCCTGCTGTGCGGCACGCTCGGCGGGAGCAGCCATCACCGTCAAGCCCAGATTGTGGTTGCGGTTGAAGCCCATACGCTTCTCCACCGACAGGAAGTAGGCATACGTATTGTAGTAAACACCGTCGACATAGGAATTACCGCCCTGACGCGTCGAGAACGAGAAAGCATACGACAAACCGTTGTCCTGCTCACCCGAAGCATACGACACCATACCGCGGAAACGATACATCGAGTTGGCATTGACCAGGCTGAAACGCCATCCCTTACGCATCTGCGAGGCGCGGGCGTTGATATTGGTCATACCGCCGATGCCGCCCAGACCGAAATCCGACGAAGCCAGACCCGAAACCGTCTCCTGGTTACGCGTCGCGTCGTTCAGACCCGTCCACAACGACCAGGGGCCGAAGCCGGTCAAGGCATCGTTGAAGCGGATGCCGTTCAGGTAGATGTCCTGATACTGCGAGTCGTAACCACGCATGTTGAAACGCATCTCGCTGAATTTGTACGAGGCGGTACGGCTGAAAAGGTCCTTCATCGAAGTCAGCGACGAGGGAACCGACTGCGTATCGGACTCCAAATCGGTGTCAAATTCGGCAAATACCGAATCGTCCATCATGTTTTGTGCATCGGGTACCATCACGACCTGACGCAGATCCTTGATCAGCTGATCCACACGAACGACGATCGTCAGCGGCTCGAACTCGGGTGTCTCGAACAACACCTCATAGTCGCCTTTCTCAAGGTTCTTCACGATAAAGCGGCCGTTCTCGTCGGTCTGGGTGTGCAGACCCAACTTCTCGACGGTCACCTTTACATTACCCAGAACCTCGCGACCCTCGCGGGAAACGACCTGCCCCTTGAAACCTCCGTTTTGGGCGAATGCGCTCAACGACAGGAGGCTAAGTAACGATAGAAGTAAAATTTTAATCTTCATATACTATTTATTTAACGAATTGTCTATTTGCCGATGTAGATATACACGGGGAAGTGGTCGCTGAAACCGCCCTGGAAGTTGTCACCCACATACGTACGTTTGGGATACCCCTTGAACTGACCCTCTTTGTTGATCATGTAGGGCTGTTTGAAAATCGAGCCGTAGTAGTGTGCCTTGGGCGACGATTTCTTGATCTTCAGCTTTCCGGTCGAACCCGTAGCCAGATTTTCCGAGATGACGATGTTGTCGAACAGGTTCCACGCATCGCGGTAAGCCAGCGTACCGATGCCGTCGTTCAGCATCTCGACGAAGGGGTTGAAATAATCACCCTCGGAGAGCTTCTTGATGTTCCCCTTGCCGCCCAATACCTCGGCGACACTGCGGTCGGTAGCGTCATCGTTGAAGTCACCCATCATGACCACCTTGACGGCGGGATTTGCCTTGCGCACCGAGTCGGCGGCACGACGCATGATGGCGGCGGCATGCTCACGCATACCCGACGACTGACCCTTACCGCCCAGACGCGAAGGCCAGTGGGCAACCATAAAGTAGAACGGCTCGCCGTCGATCTTACCCCACATCGTCACCACGTCACGGGTACGGAAATTAGGCTTCGACTCCAGGTGATAAGGCAGCGTCGCGCTACCCTCCAACTTGAAGACATCGGGACGATAGAAGAACGCCACGTCCACACCACGACGGTCGGGCGAATCGTAATGCACGATGTGATAGTTTGCAGGACGGAGTTTCGGCTGTGCGATCACATCTTCCAGCACGTTGCGGTTCTCGATCTCCGAGACACCGATCACCGCGGGATAGTTGCGGTCGATGGCGGCAATGTCGAACAACACCTTCTCGAGGTTCGCCATTTTCTTCTGGTACTTTGCCGAGTTCCATTTCTTGCCACCCTGAGGCGTGAACTCCTCATCGAAAATCTCCGGATCACGAATCGTGTCGAAGAGGTTCTCGAAATTGTAGAACATCACCTTGTGATTCTGACGCTGCGCAAAGGCGCCCGCCAGCAAGGCGATGAACAATCCGCACATGAATAATCTTTTCATAGGTTATGTTGTTTAAATATTAATGTATCTGCCAAGCCGACGGATTTTTCTGTGCCTTGACTTTTGAGGCAACCTCGTCGCTCAATTCGCGGAAGAATCTGAAACCCGTCCGTTTCTCAATCTCGGAGATGCTCACCGCATGCTCCTTCAACACCGCCGAGGTGTTCGCATAGCTCTTGTTCTCGAACCAGAAGCCGATGCCCTGCAATTCGTCGGCCGTACAATTGCGGACGGCCTTGCGCGTCGTACCCGATTTGGTACGCAGCAGCACCTTCCAGCAGTGCGACGGCACGGCAATCACGGTACCCTTGCGGTCGCGCATCGTGCGTCCGTCGGCGAAATAGGTACCCGTCACCACGAACAGCGTATCGCTGACGATGTTGGCACGCACCTTACCCTCGAGCGTTGCCCAGATGCCACCGTTGAAATCATAGTCCTGCGGCATCATGTTCGTGGCGTAGAAGGTCATCTCGTTGGTTGCGGTATTGTTGTAACGGTCGGCCGAGGCGATCTGATGGCCGCGGACGTAACCCGTCTTGTAGGATTCGATGATATATTGTTGCTGCGATTCCGGGATTACGGGCATCTGATTGTTCGGATCGTAAGCCCAGCGGTCGGTACGATGTACGCTCGGCGACACATAGATATGGTGCAACGGATAAGCCACCCAATGCGACACATGGCGTTTCGTATCGTAGCAGATCGAATAATTTCGGACACGGATCTCGGGTTTGGAAAGCTCCGTGAAGTAGGTTTTATAAACGTAATCGGGATTATCCGTCTTGGCGGGTTGTTCGCCCCACTCGCGGTTATAGGCCGATTCGGCGGTGTAGGCCTCCTGCGTAAAACGGGCCTCGAAAATTTTAGAGTCCGTAAATTCCACACGAACCACCACCTGACGGGCTTCACCCGACTTATTCATGTCGAAATAAACGAACAGATCATCAGGCGCAACCCCCTCTTTTGCGAGTTGTTTTTCGCGCGGTGCAAACGAACACCAGTCGCCCTCGGATTCGAGTGTGGCCTTGTAAGACAACCGGACAGGCGCTTCAATCTTCAGGCGATTGTTCTGCGTCGTACCACTGACCGTCTCTCTCAGGAAAGAGACCGAAACCCTATCCCAATATCCGTCAGTTTCTTCCTCATCGGAGCAGGACGTCAGAGCAGCCACCAGCAGTGACAGGAGTAACATCTTGAAATATAACCAGATATATTTGGGTTGGAACATGGATTAAATGTTTTTGGAAAAATTGTTTTTAAAAATAGCAATCCATTCCCCCAAGCCCTGCCCCTCGTAAGAGGGGCGGGTTTAAGGGAATGGGCTGCTAAAAGATTAAATATCGTTCTTGGCGATTATTCATAGGTTACGACCATCTTGGCAATACGAGCCTGACCCGACTTGCCCGAGGCGTTGTGTGCCATAACCTTCAATACGAGGTTCGAAGAAGCACCCGTCCAAACGGCATTGTCAGCCGAGAACGAACCCTCGGTGGGAGCCTCGAAATCGTTGCGGCCACCCGAATAGGTGAACTCGATCTTGGTGATCTTCGCACCCGAAATCGTCATCGTATTCTCGGCATACAGACGTACCGAAGTACCGTTTGCATAGTACTTGGGCGCATTGTTACCGACACCCTGCTCGCATACGATGTGCAGGGGAGCGAACTGATCGAGCATCGTAACATCGAGGTCCGTGCCGCCGAGCGTTGCCATATCGACAACGAGCGTCTTGCCCTGACCGGGCTGGGGTTCGGGCGTCGAACCACCCTCGAACTTGGCCTCTGCCGACTGCAAGGTCTTACCCTGTGCATTCGAAACGGCCACGATGCAGGTAAACATCGTACCTACGGTCTTGTTGCTGCGCGTAATCACATGACCTGCGCCATTCAGAGCCTGAGCGTCCATCGGTCGCCCCAGCTGCTCAACGATCATATCGTAAACCGTCTCCAGCGGCATATCGCCTACCGAAGCCAGGATCTCTTTGATCTGTGCGGTCTCCTCGCAGACATATTTACCGTTCTCGGCGTTCTTCGAAGTACACTCAACGGTGAACTGCAAAGCGTTCTCGGCGGTGTTGAACTTCGAGGTGATCTCTACAACGGGCTTGCCGGGTTCGGGAGTGGGCGTTCCGCCACCGATCTCCTTAACCTCTACGGCCAGCGTGTTGAAGAAGTCGCGGGTCTTACCCGATGCACCGATCGTGTAACCCTTAACCGATACCTTCTTGCCGTTCAAAGCCTGATCAACCACACCTGCAAGCGGATTTACCAGACTGCCCTTAACGGTCGTACCGTCGAGGATGATGTTGTAGTAGAAGCTGTCGGGGTATTTGGGGTTGGGCGTGATGTCCAACTGACCTTCATACTCGATGTAGGTGATCGTATAGTCCTTGCCGTGTGCGTAGCTCTCGATCTGAGCGCCCGTCCACTTCTCGGCAGCGGGATAAGTGTAAGTGCCTTCCTTGACAAGCGTTACCGTAGCCTTGCTGACCTGGAACATGTCGTTGTAAGCACCCGTCGTACCCTCGACCTTCACGGTGTCACCCACCTTGGCCTCGGTCGGCGTGTAAACATACAACTTTCCGGTCTTATCCTCGATCACGAAACCACGCTCGTGCTTACCGATGATCTGACCCTCGACGGCAACCTGCTGGTTCTGACCTGTGGCGATCACCTCGGCGATCGTCATGCTCTGACCGGGCTGGGGCTCGGGCGTCGAACCGCCTGCTTCCTTAACCTCTACGGCCATGGTGTTGAAGAAGTCGCGCGTCTTTCCGGCTGCACCGATCGTGTAACCCTTAACCGATACTTTCTTACCGTTCAAAGCCTGATCAACCACACCTGCAAGCGGATTTACCAGACTGCCCTTAACGGTCGTACCGTCGAGGATGATGTTGTAGTAGAAGCTGTCGGGGTATTTGGGGTTGGGCGTGATGTCCAACTGACCTTCATACTCGATGTAGGTGATCGTATAGTCCTTGCCGTGTGCGTAGCTCTCGATCTGAGCGCCCGTCCACTTCTCGGCAGCGGGATAAGTGTAAGTGCCTTCCTTGACAAGCGTTACCGTAGCCTTGCTGACCTGGAACATGTCGTTGTAAGCACCCGTCGTACCTTCAACCTTTACCGTGGCACCCACCTTGGCTTCGGTCGGCGTGTAAACATACAGCTTACCCGTCTTGTCCTCGATGATGAAACCACGCTCGTGCTTGGCAATCAGCTGTGCCTCTACGGTTACCTGCTGGTTCTGACCTGCGGCAATCACTTCGGCGATCGTCATGCTCTGGCCGGGCTGGGGCTCGGGATCAACCGAACCGCCGTCGAAGGTGATCTGCGGCCCTCCCTGACCCTCGGTCAAAACAATGTCATCAATTGCGAATACCGATGCCTCCAGAGCCTCGAACATGATCGTCAGTGTCTTGGTGCCTTCGGGCAGCGTGAAGTCGGCTGCGAACTGAGTCCAGTAAGGATCTACCGAATCATCTCCGGCGATTTTCTTATACTCGATCTTCGACGAAAGAGCCGTACCGTTACCCAATACGATGGGGAACTTGGCCATGTCGAATGCATTGCTCTTCGAGTTGTAGTTGTAGTAGTTACCACCAAACGTCAGGCGGAAGTTGCGCTTACCTGCGGGCAGCTCGATACCCTTGATCGAGAACTGTGCGGGCAGCGAGCCGAAGAAGATCTTGTTGCGAGCCGAAGCGCCTTCGTAGTTACCGCTCAGCTTACCCGACTGGCGAGCCGACATCGACTTGCTCTCGTAGGTTACATTGGCAGCACCCGTACCCGTATGGTTGATCCACACATCGCTCTGATCCAGATACGGCCATTTGCCACCCTGTTGGGCAGCGTCAGCCTTATCGAAGTCGTTCTTGTAAACGGCATCACCGCTGGGCTGGGGTTCGGGCTCGGGATCAACCGAACCACCCTCGAAGGAGATCTCCTGACCACCCTGACCCTCGGTCAGCACCACGTCATCGATTGCAAATACCGATGCCTCCAAAGCCTCGAATTTGATCGTCAGCGACGTCGTACCCTCGGGCAGCGTGAAGTCGGCTGCGAACTGAGTCCAATAGGGATCCGTCGAATCGTCTCCGGCGATCTTCTTGTACTCGATCTTCGACGAAAGAGCCGTACCGTTACCCAATACGACGGGGAACTTGTTCACGTCGAACGTGTTGCTCTTCTCGTTGTAGTTATAGTAGTTACCACCGAACGTCAGGCGGAAGTTACGCTTTCCGGCGGGCAGCTCGATACCCTCGATCTCGAAAGTTGCGGGCGTCGAACCGAAGAAGATCTTGTTGCGAGCCGAAGCCCCCCCGTAGTTGCCGCTCAACTTACCCGACTGGCGAACCGAAGCGCTCTGCGATGCGTAGGTAACACCCGTAGCACCCGAACCGGTGTGGTTCATCCATACGTCGCTCTGATCCAGATAGGGCCAACCCTTGTCGCCCTTCACGGCGTCAGCCTTATCGAAGTCGTTCTTGTAGATGGCATCACCCTCGGGCTGGGGTTCGGGATCAACCGAGCCGCCCTCGAACGAAATCTCCTGACCGCCTACGCCCTCGACGAGTTTCACGTCATCGATCGAGAAGCACGACGAAACTTTGGCGTTGAATTTGATCGACAATTTCTCGATCGGCTCCTTCAGCGAGAACTGAGCCTCGAAGAGTACCCAGTTGGGGCGCTGCGTCTCGTCACCGCCAATCTGCTTGTAGGTGACGCTCTCCGACCAACCCGTACCGTTACCCAGCGTTACCAGGAACTTGGCGGGATCGAAGTGGTTGTCCTTCGACGAATACTCGAAGTAGTTACCTCCGAACTTGATGCTGAAATTGGTCTTACCCTCGGGCAGCGTGATGTCCTTGATGACGAACTCCGAACCGAAGAATACCTTGTTGTTGCCCGAAGCACCTTCGTAACCGCCGCTCGCACCCGAAGTACGAACCGAGCAACCTTTCTGCTCGTAAGTTACGGTTTCGGCACCCGAACCTTCCTGGTTCTTCCAAGCGTCGCTCTGATCGAGGAACGGCCAGCGGTCGTTCACCTTCTGGGCGATCTCCTTGTCGAAGTTGTTGCCGTAGATCAGCTCCTCG
The DNA here is from genome assembly GCA_020026395.1 of Alistipes sp. GTDB lineage: Bacteria > Bacteroidota > Bacteroidia > Bacteroidales > Rikenellaceae > Alistipes. The sequence continues at coordinate 17,785 of JAHHQM010000020.1, forward strand.
GAGATGATCTCACCACCCTTGGTTTGCGAAATCTTAATCGACTTGGTTGCGACAACCTTGTCCTTGCCATAGACGACCGTCGAAACGGAAATCTTGAGTTCGGCGTTACGGCCGTGCTCATTTTCGTTAAGCGCAGCGACGCCCAACTTTACCGTCTGGTTACCGCGACCCTCCAAAGCGGGCGACACGGCCAGCCACTCCTGGTCGGCACCTGAAATTTTCCAGTTGCCGTTGGTAATGATCTGAATGCTCTGGTCTCCGCCGTTCTCGTCGAAGACCAGACCCTGTTCCAGATCCGCACCCGACTCGGCCTTGATCTCCAAGGTCGGGATGTCAAAATTGACATCATCGTCGTCCGAACAACCCGTAAACGCCGCGAAGGCCGTCACGATCATTGACACGAACAACAATCGAAAAAGATGTAAATTTTTCATAGAAATTGGTTTAAAAAAAAAGTTTATTGAATGTTTTATTATATCTTTACTATGGGAAATCTCCCCACCCGACAAATTCGGGTTGTCGGAAATTACACCCTCAAATACTTCTTCCGTTTCCACCTCCTTGCAATTTACGCTCCAGAAAGGGTTCAGAACAGAGGCTGCAAATTTACGAGAAACAATCTAACTCATTTCTCTTTTGTTTGATAATCAATTGTTTGCAGCATTATTCTAAGATACTCCGAACCATCAGTCGGTTTGGTTTGCAAAAGGGTAATATGTGGACAACAAATATACGGAAAATATTCAGAGTTTGCAAATTCGGAGACGGTTTTAACGCGTGTAACCAGCACATAATAAATACATAAGGCGACCAGTCCCGTTTTGAGATATGCCCCCAAGCACATTCTCGTTCGGACTGCACCACCGTCGAAAAGGATTCTCGTGCGGGTCAAACGCTCACCCGCAGCGGAATATTTTCCGCATTGAATTCTTTTTTCTTTTATGTATCTTGCCCCCGGGCAAGTTTTTGGAGGGCACATCAGCCCTCCGGCATCCATTTTACTCATCTAACATCCAACCTTGCACTCATCCAAAAATCACACGTCAAAACTAAACGAATTTTTCCACTCCTCCGCCTAAATTTCCGCCCGTGATCGTCCTTTATTCTTTTTAAGGATATTTTCATTCCGAACCGCCCCAACCCGATCTTTTCCAAAGGGTTTTCAGCTTTTGTCCCGACCTTCCGTTCCTTCCACAACCGTCCGCCTCTACCACACCCTTCGTCTCTGCTCCGACCTTCCGCCTTTGCCCCACACTTCACCTCCACCCCAATGGATTCCAAAGGGTTACCCCTCTTCCGCACCCTCTTCCGCGCTTCCCTCGACACGCCCCTCCTCCGCACTACCAAATACCGCCCGTCTTTACACCACCCGTTTCTATACCACACTCCTCTACAATGCCCGTCTTAAGATTTTCCCACCCCTCCTCGCCCAAGATTTCCCCCGATTCTCATTC